>JAFQQN010000006.1 GCA_017410605.1 Clostridia bacterium | reverse complement strand
TTACCAAGTTTCTTTCAACTTGAATTGTCGGGTCCTTTTCTTCTATCGTTGTTTAATTTTCAAGGTTCATCTCGCTGCCCTCTCTCAAGGGCGCCCAATTATAATAACAAATTCTTCCCCTTTTGTCAAGCACTTTTTTTGCATTTTTCAAAAAATTTTTAAAAAACTTTTTTGACCGCAATATAGTGGGTTTTTATGCTATTATCACCACAATCGAAAAAGGGATATTTTGTTTATTTTAGACAAAGCGAGGCTTCTAAAATAAACCTCACATATTATTGCCAGTTATTTCTTTCTTATTCAAATGTGATTTGCAAGGATTGAAAAATTGAAAAATGTATATATAGTTAATTGAAATTTTCACACCTATATATTATAATGTATAAAACGGCTTATACCAAGGTTTTAAACCACGGTAAGAATATTTATTAGAAAACAAGGAGATTGTTATGAAATTTGATAATATTGCTCCAAACGGCGCAGTCGATTGCTTTGTAATGCTTAAAACGGTGGACAAGAAAACCTCTTCTAAGGGTGGTTCATACCTAGACGCCACCATAGCAAACAAAACCGGAGAAATGAATGCCAAGCTTTGGGACTATAACGAGGCGGTTCACGGCACTTATGACCCCGGAGTTATTGTAAAGCTTAGAGGTACCGTTTCTAAATATAATAATGTAGACCAGTTTCGAATTGAGCGTATCCGCCCCGTAATAGCGGAAGACAATATTAACATTAACGATTTTGTTCCCTCGGCCGAGTTTGACGGAGAGGATATGTGGAACACACTCTTTGATATTGCAAACTCCTTTGAAGATTCTGACGTTAAGTTAATAGTGACCGACATATTAAAAGCTAAAAAAGATGCTATGCTTTATTGGCCTGCAGCCTTTAAAATGCACCACGCCATAAGGGGCGGTCTTTTGTGCCACACCCTTTCAATAGTTCGCCTTGCCCAAAGCATTTGCAATGTTTATCCTTTTGTTGATAAAGACCTTCTTTTGGGCGGTGCCATTTTGCACGATATTGGAAAGCTAGAGGAGTTCGAGCTTAACAAGGCAGGTTTGGTAACCGGATATAGCACAAAGGGTAATTTGGTTGGGCACCTGGCCGGTGGCGCTATTCTGGTTGAAAAAACTGCAGAAAAGCTTAATATTACCTCTGAGGCTCCTATGCTTCTTTCACATATGATGCTTTCCCACCACGGGGACCCCGAATTTGGCGCCGCCGTTCTTCCCCAATTTTTAGAAGCCGAGCTACTGAGTGAGCTTGACCTTATGGATGCAACTGTTTTTGAAATTTGTGAAGCCACCGAGGCTGTAAACCCCGGAGAAACAACAGGAAGAGTTTTTGGTCTTAACAACCGAAAGCTTTATAACCACGGTAGAAAGCAGAATGCAAAATACAACCCAAAACTTTTTTAAGTAAAAGCTTTTATAATTTTCTAAACTAATAAATCCGTCGGTGCCCCGACGGATTTATTAGTTTACTGTATGTCCTAATATTTTTATTTGTTGGTCCTGCCTTTCTATAAGGCTTATTTTTTCACCCTTAAGATTTGTTTCCATTATCGCATAGCCATAGCCTATTCCTAAAATTAAAATTTCGGCGCACAAAAAGAAAACAAAAGAAATAAAAAAAGAACGGAAGAACCAATATCTATTAAATTTTTTCTGTTTTTTCATTTTTAATCCTTTAACATTTTTAAGGTAGCGGCAAGGCAATCTGCTAACAGGGTGGCAGAATATTTTGCCTGCTGTAAAGTGTTAGCATCTGTTCCGCACTCTATTAAAATTGAACCGCTTGTAAGGTGCTGGTTATATTTTCTTTCAGTAAATAACATAGGTCTTGCAAGACCCGTATACATAACCTCCATTGTCTGCTGGAGCTTTAAAGCCAGGTGGAAATTCTCTCTCCAATTCGGGTAACCCGTTACATCACCCGCCTCGCACCCGGCCACAAGCATAAGCTGAGCCGCAGAGTCGGTGCCAATTTTGGTGCAAAGGGCGGTTTTGTTTCCCGAAGAGTCCATAATTGCATCTCTATGAAGGTCTATTACCACCTTTATTGTTGGATATTTTTCTAAATATTTTTGCACCGTCTTTGCAGAACGGTTATAGCTCCCCGTATATTCGGGGTAGTCGTGAGTTTCGGTAGCATGAACAACACCTATGCCCTTGGCCTCCAGACCGGAAGCGAGAACCTGCCCCACCGCGGTAATGTTTTTAGACTTGTCGGTGGTGCGGGTGAGGTCGGATTCAACGTAATAATCCCTTTCCTCTGACATATAACACTCGGTGGTGTGGGTGTGCATTATTAGCACTTGAGGCTCTTTTGTATCGGTGAGTTTGAGGTTTAGACCGGCTGCTAGCTCTTCTTTAAGGTTAATTTTAATAGAAGTATTGTTTTTTAAAGACACGTTATTGTATTTCACATTGCCATCTGCATAGGTTATAGATTTTGTTGTTATTTTGCCCTTAGCCTGATTTTTTTGAGCCGTTTCTACTGCAACCTGGGAGTTGCTGGCCTGATTACTGCTTTGGGGTGGAGGCTCTTCGGCGTTCTCTATATTTGAAGCCGATTGTGTGCTTTGGGTATTAGTAACCTTTGAGGTCGTTTGCGGCGCCTTAGCCGTTGAGGAAATGGGGCTTGAAAAAATTATAAGGCAATATACAGAGGCGGCAGACAGTAATGCCAGGCTTAACATATAAAAACCTTTTTTTAAAAAATCCATTACCCTCGCCCCTTTCATTAATAATATGAAAGGAGGCGTTTTTTTATGCGATAATACTTTTAATTAAGCTACGGTTTATATTGGGGTTTAACGCAAAGTTTATTACCTCGCTTATAAGCGTTGCCGCGCGGTCTATGAGCAAATCTATTTCCCTTGGTGTTACAATCATTTGACGGCCGTCGGTTTTCAAATCGGCTCCATCACCAACAAGGTCGCGAACTAAATTTGTGGCATCTACAACGGTTGGAACGCCCATTGCAATAACCGGAACTCCAAGTGTTTTTTCACTTATTTCAAACCGCGCATTTCCTACCCCTGCCCCAGGCTCTATTCCGGTGTTGCTCATTTGAAGAGTGCACCCAAGCCTGGACACATTAAGAGAGGCTAAAGCATCTATAACAATAATCGCCGAGGGTGAAATTTCTTCCACAACCCCTTTAATAATATTGAAAGCCTCTATTCCTGTTTGACCCAAAACCCCCGGCACCAACACCGAAATACTATTAATTTTTTCAATTCCGGCAGAGCGCGTCAGCTCTTTTTCAATATGCCTTGTAGCTAAAATGCTGTCACAGGCCAAGGGTCCTAAAGCATCGGGGGTTATATTTCGGTTACCAAGCCCTACAACTAAAATGCTTTCCCCCTTAGGCAACAAAAGGTTTAACTGACCTATAACCGTATTAAGCAACTCTTCAGAATGAACATTATCTGAAAAGGACGGAACCTCAACGGTAATATATTTTCCTATTTCTCGCCCCAAAGCCTTTTGACCCTCTTCGTTTATAATATCTATAACCGTAACAGTGGCCTCACCCTGTTTTTCTTCTTTACAGGTGACTCCATTCGGCAAACTGTGATGCATTTCCTTATTTTCCAAAGCAAGGTCGGTTCTTTGTTGCATAGTATCACTCTTCTTTATTCAAAATAATATATTTTTAGTCTTAACCAACCTCATATTTTTATACAAAAGTAAAAAATATTGCTTTTTTAGGGAATTTTTAAAAAAACTCTTGCAAAATGGTGCAATAAGTGGTATTATATCTTTACGTCGAAATTTATTAAGGAGGTGGCACTATGCCTAATATTAAGTCTGCTAAGAAACGCGTTCTTATAAGCGAAGCAAATTATCAGCGTAACAAGGCTTATCGTTCTGCTTTAAAAACAGCTATTAAGAAGGCTGATGCAGCTATTGATTCTAATGCTGCCGACGCTAAAGAAACCGTTAAGGTTGCTGTTAAGAAGTTAGACCAGGCTGCCGCTAAAGGTATTCTTCACCGCAATGCAGTTGCCCGTAAAAAGTCTCAGCTTGTTACCCGTTTAAACAAGGCTTAAGCCTGTTGCGAGTTTAACACAAAATAAACGCCCTAAGACCGTTTGGTCTTAGGGCTATTTTGTTGTATGTTGTAATTTGTCTGTTTTTTTACGAAAACCCCACCGCTTCGCCTTTTGGCGAAACGGTGGGGTTATTAGTTTAGCTTAAAAGCCTTTATGCCTTACTGAGTGCAACGGTAAGACAGCCTTTAAGGGTTTCTTATTTAGCAATATCGAGCTCGTAGTATTTGCTGAGGATTTCAACTGCCTTGTTAACGTTGCCCTCGTAAGCTTCGGTAGAAGCATCGAAGTAACCAACATAGTTGTTACCTGCAGCCTTGTTAGAATTCTTGTAGAACTCGGAGCCGTCAGCGTCGGTCATACCCATAGCAACGAATGTAGAAGCAGGGATTTCACCGCCCTGAGAAACAGAATTAACAATGTAATTTCTGTCTAAGAGAAGACCCATAGCCTGACGAATTTCCTGCTGAGCCTCTTCCTTAGCAACTGCATCGAGGTCAGATTCGGGAAGGAGGTCAAAGTTTACGTTCCAGCAGATGTAGTAGGTACCAATCTGGCCTGCTACAACAAACTCGTCTGCGAAATCCTTCTTGAGGTTAGCAATTTCGTTTGTGGGAACGTCATCAATAAGCTGCCAGTCGCCCTTCTTGAAGTTGGTAAGCATATTGTTGGCGTCATCAGAGAGATAGCAGCTGATTTTTTCCATAGAAACCTTAGCGGCGTCAATGTAGTTAGTATTCTTCTTAAGGGTGATAAGGCTGTCATGTGCCCAAGAATCTATTACATAAGGACCATTGCAGATATAGGTGTTAGCTTCGGTAGCCCACTTGTCGCTGTTTAAAGCAGAGCTATGTACAGGGAAGTAGGTGGGGAATGCAAGAAGCTCATCCCAGTAAGAGATGGAGTTTGCAAGAGTAACAGTGATGGTCTTAGCAGCATCGTCAGCGGTAACAGCAAGGTCTTCATCTGTGCCGTAGCCCTTAATAACCTCAAACATGTAGCCATAGTCTGCGCCAAGCTCGGTAGAAGCGGCACGTTTCCAAGCCTTTTCGAAGTCAGAAGCCTTTAACTCGTCGCCATTGGACCACTTAAGGCCGTCGCGGAGAGTGTATGTGTAGGTAACGGTACCGTCATCATTGGTAACGCCCTTAACAAGTTCTTTAGCAGCATCAGCAACGATGGTGAGTTTGCCGTCAACCTGAGCCCACTTTGCAAGACCTGAGAAGAGGTGAGCAAGCATAGTTGCGCCGTCTACTGCAGAGTTGAGAGCGGGGTCAAGAGTGTCAGGCTCAGAAGCAAGACATACATTGATGTTGTCGGTTTTGCCGTCAACTGTAGTATTCATAAAATACTTGTAGCCAAGGGGGTTAGAGAAGAAGCCCTTTACAGTATCATCGATCATATAAAGGTCGGTGTAGTAGTAAATGGGGGTAAGACAACCGGTAGCCATAAGCATATCTTCTGCCATGTGCATAAGCTCATAACGAGCAGCTGCATCGGTAGTAGTCTTAATCTTAGAGATAAGAACATCATAGGTTTCTGCCCATGTGCCCTTTTCTACCTTGTCGCCACCAAACTTAGTAAGGTCAATGCTGTACATTTTAAGGTCTTTGTGAGCGCCCTTACCAAACTGAACGTCGTTGTTACCGGAGCCGCTGGTCCACATATCGAGGAAGCAGATAGGATCGTTGTAGTCGGCAATCCAACCGTTACGGGCAACAGCATATTCGCCGTTCTTACGGGTGTTAAGGAAGGTGTTCCATTCCTGGTTTTCAAGGTTCATTGTGATGCCAACATTAGCATAAGCAGACTGAACATATTCTGCAATAGCCTTGTGAGCATCGTTAGTGTTGTAAATGTAGTTAAGGGTAGGGGTAGCAGACTTGCCGCCCTTTGCACAGCCTGTTGCACAAAGAAGCATTACAACAGCCAGTGCCAAGCAAAGAATCTTTTTCATAAAATCAATCCTTTCATATATTGTTTAAATTACCGACTCTACCTGCACTCCCGAAAGAGCCGATATAAAAACCTTAATTAATTTCTGCCACTCTGTGACAGGCAACGAAATGACCCTTAGATACCTCTTTAAATTCAGGTACTTGGGCTGCGCATTGCTCGGTTGCGTGGGGGCAACGGGTTCTGAACGGGCAACCCGAAGGGGCATTGAGGGGGCTTGGAATATCGCCCTCGAGGGTTATTCTCTTATTAGCCCTGGCAATATTTGGGTCGGGAACCGGAACAGCCGACATAAGTGCCTTAGAATAAGGGTGCAGCGGATGCTCATAAATTTCGTTAGCATCGGCCATTTCTACAATCTTTCCAAGATACATTACAGCAATTCTGTCACTTATATGACGAACAACAAGAAGGTCGTGAGCAATAAACAAATAGGTAAGACCCAACTTATCTTGAAGCTCTTCAAACATATTTATAACCTGAGCCTGAATAGAAACGTCAAGTGCCGAAACAGGCTCGTCACAAACAATAAACTCGGGGTCAACGGCCAAGGAGCGTGCAATGCCGATACGCTGTCTTTGTCCACCCGAAAATTCGTGAGCGTAGCGGGAAGCATGTTCGCTGTTAAGGCCAACATAATCCATAAATTGAAGTATTTTTTCTCTTCTCTCTTCCTTAGAAGAATAAAGATTATGAATATCTAACGGTTCACCGATAATGTCGGCTACCGTCATTCTTGGGTTAAGTGATGAATATGGGTCTTGGAAAACCATTGTTGCCTTTTGGCGAAAATTAGTAATATCCTGCTTGGTGACAATTTGTTTACCGTCGTACCAAATTTCACCTGCGGTTGGCTTATAAAGGTTTAACAGTGTTCGGCCTACGGTGGTTTTTCCACAACCCGATTCACCAACCAAGCCTAAGGTTTCCTTACGGTTAATTGAAAAAGAAACACCATCAACAGCCTTTAATGGCTTGGACTTAAACATACCTGTGCTAATATTGAAATATTGCTTAAGGTCTTTAACCTCAACAAGAGGCATAGCTTTTTTATCATTGCTCATTTTCATTGCCTCCTGCTTCTAAAGAAATTTCACCGTCATCAACTGCTTTTTTTACGTTCATCCAACAGGTCGCACGGTGGTTTTCATTAATATCCATCGGCTCTGCCCTGTGGTGAATACAAACCTTCATTGCCGCATCACAGCGGGGGGCGAATGGGCAACCCTTAGGCATATTAAGCAGGTCAATAGGGGTACCGGTAATAGGCTGTAAGCGTTCACCTGTATTATCAGCAGTAGGAATAGACCTTAAAAGGCCCTTTGTATATTCATGACGGGGATTATAGAAAATCTCATCTGCAGTGCCCTGTTCACAAATAGAACCGGCATACATAACAACAACCTCATCACAAAGCTGAGCCACAACGCCAAGGTCGTGAGTAATCATAATAATTGCCATTCCCAGCTCTTTTTGAAGAGAGGTCATAAGATCTAATATCTGTGCCTGAATGGTAACATCAAGAGCCGTAGTAGGCTCGTCAGCAATAAGAATATCGGGCTCACAAGCAAGGGCCATTGCAATAACAACCCTCTGTCGCATACCGCCGGAAAATTCATGTGGGTACTGCTTCATTCTTTTCTCAGGCTCGTTAACATTAACAAGCCTTAACATTTCTACCGCACGGTCCCAAGCCTCTTTTTTATTGCGGTTTGTGTGAAGCAAAATAGCCTCCATAAGCTGGTGGCCTATGGTATATGTGGGGTTAAGTGAGGTCATAGGGTCCTGGAAAATGATAGAGATTTTATTACCTCTAACATCTTTCATTACATTTTCACCGGCACCTATAAGCTCTTGTCCGTCTAATTTAACCGAACCGCCCACAACCTTACCTGTGGGGGCAAGAATTTGTAAAATAGAATAGGCTGTAACCGATTTGCCCGAGCCGGATTCACCTACAATGCCTAAAACCTTTCCCCTTTCCAGGTTAAAGGAAACGCCGTTTACGGCCTTAACCTCGCCTGCATCGGTGAAAAAGGAGGTGCGAAGGTCTTTAACTTCTAATAAAGCCATTTTAAATTACCTCCCTTAACTGTTAAGCTTGGGGTCAAATGCATCGCGCAGACCGTCGCCGAAAAGGTTAAGAGACAAAACGATAAGCGAAATTACAATTGCCGGAATAATAAGTCTGTAAGAATATGAAGAAATACCATTAAGTGCATCAGAAGCCAAGGAACCCAATGAAGGCATAGGCGCATTAACACCAAGGCCTAAGAAGGAAAGATAGCTCTCTGTGAAAATTGCAGAGGGAATTTGAAGAGCAGTTGAAACAATAACAACACCAATACAGTTGGGCATTAAATGTTTCTTTATAATTCTGCTACCCTTAGCACCGCTTGTACGGGCGGCGAGAACGTATTCCTGCTCTCTGAGGGATAAAATCTGTCCACGAATAAGACGGGACATTGAAACCCAATAAAGCAGACCAAAAACAATAAACAAACTAATAATGTTAGAGCCAATATCTTCTAAAACGGTGCCCTTGATTGCTTCATTAAGACCTGACTGCTTGAGTGCGGCGGCCAAAAGAATAACCATAAGCATATCGGGCAGAGAATAAATAACGTCAACTATTCTCATTATTACAATATCCACCTTGCCACCGCAATAACCCGAAATTGAGCCGACCGTCATACCAATAACTAAAACTATAAGACTGGCAAAAAAGCCAACGGCAAGAGAAATTCTGGTACCGTAAACTACGCGAATAAAATAATCTCGTCCTGCCGAGTCGGTACCGAAAATGTGAGGGAACACCTTTTCTCCGGCGTCAATTTTTGCCTGTTCGGTTGCGCCGTATTCAAAGGGTGCCAGGTTGGCATATGAAGGGTCAACCGGCTTACCAAGAGAAATACCAAGCTGGTCGTCATATTCATAAGGCCAAACAACAGGAAGAATAATACACGAAAGTGTAATAAAAACAATTATAAAGAAGCTGACAGTAGCTACCTTGTTTTTAAGCAGTCGCCTTACACCGTCCTTAAAAAAGGTGGTAGAGGGACGCATTTGAACCATATATTCCTTCTCTTTGTCAGATGCAGGAAGAAATGCATCTGTATCAAGATGAAGGCTTAAGGGGAATTTTTTCATCTTATTTCGTCTCCTATGCTTTGTTATTCCAAATTAATTCTTGGGTCTACTACCTTATAAAGTATATCGCTTATAAGGTTCATAACAACAATTAAAATTGCAAGAACAATTGTTGTACCCATAATAAGGGGGTAGTCGCGGTTTGTAATGCTGTTAACAAAAGCACGACCAATACCGGGAACGGCAAAAATTTGCTCAACTACCAAAGAACCGGTAACAATGTATGCAAGCATAGGTCCAAAATAGGTAATAACGGGAATAAGGGCATTTTTAAGAGCGTGGCCAAAAACAATTTTGGTTTTAGAAACACCCTTTGCCCTTGCGGTGCGAATATAATCCTGACCTAAAACATCTAACATTGAAGAACGGGTAAGACGGGTTATGTTAGACATTGGTGAAAGGGAAAGTGTTATTATTGGAAGCACCAGACCCGCCGCAGTAGTTCCGTTAGCCGGAAGCAGGTTAAGTGTCATACAAAACAAAATAAGAAGCAACGAACCCATTATGAATGAAGGCATTGAAACAAAGGCCGTTGTCATAACCATAATTACGCGGTCAATAAGCTTGTTTCTTCTAAGAGCCGCAACCGAGCCCAAAACAACGCCAAAAATCAAAGCAATAACGGCCGCCCACACACCAAGCACTGCAGAGGTTTTAAGTCCATCGCCTATAATATCAATAACCATTCGTCCGTCTTTTTTAAGAGAGGGGCCAAAATCAAACTCGGTAACAATATCCTTAAGGTAGGTTATGTACTGCTCACCCACCGGTTTATCCAAGCCGAATTTTTCCATAAGAGCGGCCTCAACAGCTGGGTCCAATGCCTTTTCACTGGCGAAGGGGCCGCCGGGAACGGCATGCATTACGAAAAATGTTACGGTAATAACAACCCATATTGTAACAACCGCCAGGAGTATTCTTTTAAGAATATACCCCATTGTTTTGCTATTCATCTTTAATTTGTCCTTCCTTTCAGGGCTGAAATAAGCGGGGAAAATTTTATCAATTTAAACAGCTAAATTCAACCGAAATGCTACAAAAAACCGGGGCCGTTTACTCAACACCCGATTTTGAGCGCAATTATCTATAATAATTTTAATTATTATAGCATGGCGAAGTGAAAAAGTCAATGGAACTTACTGTAATATGTTAAAAATTTAACTTTTATTTTGAAGCTTATGACGATGTATTGTTGGGTGGTTAGATTAAAGAAAAGGTGATAAAACAGCACTAGCTCATTCACCTCCCCCGGACGGGGGAGGTGGCATTTAGAGGCAGAGCCGAAGAAATGACGGAAAGGGAGAAAACGCGTGGATTTTTATCCAATTTCGTATAAAATAGTAGTTAATTCAACCTTTACCTAGCGACCAAAAAGTCGGAAAAAACATAGGAAGAAAAACGTCGAGTTTAACTCGCCGAGATAATAGATAACGGATAATAGATTTTGTTTGACACTAAAGCACTTCTTACTTCAAATTCCACCCCTCCGGCTTTTGCTTCGCAAAACCCACCTCCCCTGTTGAGGTGAGGTGGATGACTTGCCTAAAATCAAAAAATAAGACAAAAAGAAAACCCCTAAACCAAAGCTGGTTTCGGGGTTTTTGTAATCTTCGAAAAATATAAGATTATCTCTTTGAGTTTTCGGTGTACCGTTTATATCGTGTAATATCGTTGAAAATCATATATATTGTGGTGTTTTATATTGCCAAAATTGAATATCGTTGCAAAAAGTTTGTGTTGTTTCATAAAGTTTTGCACCAAATTTGCACCAACTTGCACTACACTTAACGCCTATTCAGCTCGTCAAATTGATGTTATAGCAATACAAATCCTCTCGTTAAAATTCCTATACATAATTCTTATCAAAATAGCACCCTTCTGGGTGCTATAATTTTTTGTATAACAATAAGACACCCAAAGGCGCCTTTATTGTTATATGTCTTTCCTCAATTCTTCATATATTCCCAATGCGTTGCTCAACCCCAATTTCTTGCCCATTCGATTATAGCGTATTTTCTTTCTTGCTTTTGCATTTAATTCAGCCATTAAATCAGCAGAAACGTTAATTGGTCTGTTAGTGTTCTTATCAATATAAACATTGTTTATATACTCTTTTGTTACTGGAAATAAATTTTGAGGTAAAAACGCACATCTTTCACCAAGCACATAACCAAAACTGATATTATCACACATCCCATATTTCTCCATTGAATGTTGATACTGTTCTTCATACTTTGTTACTTGTGAAGAAATAGGAATTAACCAATATATGTCTTCATTATCTTCTTTAAACTTAAACAAGTAACAACAAGGTCTATTGTGCTCTTTACCATTTACGATTATTTTATTTTCCAACAAACCATAATCTTTAAATCTTTCATAAAATTCATCTTTAACAAAATATAAATTTCCTATTTGCATTTTATCCTTCTATGTACATAAAAAGTCCCCTACATATGATAGGGGACATAATGTGAACCCCGACCTTTTATTAGCCGCATATCGGGTAGCGGAAATAATGTGAACCCGTACCTTCTTTTTATGGTTACTGATATATACGGTCACAGTAAATAATTGAAACCTATAATAGGTTCATCTTTATTATACACCATTTAAACCAAAAAATCAATAGCAAATTTTACATTTACAATTTTTTGATTAAATAGTATATCTCTATAATTATTATATGCCATATAGAAGAAAAATGCAAGTGAAATTTGTGTTTAGTATCATTTGATAAAGTGTTACGCCAAATTCGCACCAAAGCAAAAAACAAGGCAAAAAGAAAACCCCTAAACCAAAGATGGTTTCGGGGTTTTTGTAATCTTCGAAAAATATAAGATTATCTCTTTGAGAACTGAGGTGCACGACGGGCGCCTTTAAGACCGTACTTCTTACGTTCTTTCATTCTCGGGTCACGAGTGAGAAGACCGGCCTTCTTAAGTGTAGGACGAAGCTCTTCATCAAACTGTAAAAGTGCACGGGAAAGGCCGTGACGGATAGCGCCTGCCTGACCGGTAACACCGCCGCCTGCAACACGGCAAACAATATCAAACTTGCCTTCGGTTGCAGTAAGATTTAAAGGCTGACGAACAATGAGCTTTAAGGTTTCAAGACCAAAATAATCGTCAATATCGCGGTCGTTGATTGTTATTTTACCTGTACCGCTGTAAACACGTACACGGGCAACCGAGCTTTTACGTCTGCCGGTGCCATAGAAATAAGGTTTTCCTTCAAACATAATTACTACACCCTCCTATTAAAATTCCCAAGCTTCGGGCTTCTGAGCTGCGTGATTGTGTGCGCTGCCCTTGTAAACACGAAGACGGGTCATAGCCTTGCGGCCAATGGTAGTATCGGGAACCATACCCTTAACTGCCAAGGTCATAGCCAACTCAGGACGGGTAGCCATAAGGGTTTTATATTGAACTTCCTTAAGACCGCCGATATAACCGGTGTGACGACGATAGTATTTCTTATCCAGCTTTTTGCCGGTAAGAACTGCCTGTTCGGCATTGATGATGATAACATGATCTCCACAGTCAACGTGGGGAGTAAACTCGGGCTTAACCTTTCCTCTTAAAAGGTCTGCAGCCTTAACTGCAACGCGGCCGAGAGGTTTGCCGGCAGCATCAATAACGTACCATTTACGCTGGATGTCAGCCGATTTTGCCATAAAAGTAGACATTCTTAGTTCCTCCTATAAGTTTTTTCAGCCCGATTATAATACCACAAACAAATACAGTTGTCAACACATTTTTTAAAGTTTTTTAATTTATACCGTCAATACTCGTTTTTTCTTCTATTTTCTCTTGTTTTCTCTTGTTTTCTAAATTATGATTTTTAAAAAAATACTTAAAATAATGCTTTATTAAAAAATGCAGACAATCCCAACTTGAACTGAAAGTGAGATTATCTGCATTAATTTTAATGAAGCTCTTATTTATATAAAGGCTAAGCGGGTTTAAGCCTTTTCGGTAGTATAAACAGCAACGCCGTAACCGGAAAAGCTATCAGAGAAGCCCTCTTCAACGCCCTCAATGGTCTTGTCGCTCTTTATCATTTCAAGCTCTTCGGTACAAACTACTGTTTTGGGGTCGTAAACATATCTGTAAAGGGTCTTGCCCCCTAAAGCCTTTTCGAAATTAACGGTGAAATCGGTTGGCTCATCATTATAGTTTGTAACAACAACTGTAAATTCGCCGTCATCTCTCTTAATAGCCGAAACAAAAATATTATCGTCTACCTTACAGTCATAGGTGTCACCCGAGGAAACATAGCGTGTAAGCATTGCAACAGAATACCAAGCGGGGTGGGGCATTTCGGTATCCATAATATTCTGCAAATAGCCTAAAACGTGAACACCGTCTTTAAACTCGCCACCTGTATTGGTGTGGTCGGGCCACTGTTGACCGTAAAGTGCCCACACAAGCATATTATGAACATAACCCATATTCATAATAGAGTTAATGAGAGCGCCAAAGGCAACGCCTCGCATTGGGTCGCCGTCGGTTTCTTCGTGACGTTGATAGGAATAAACGCTATGTAAAGCAACATTAAATTCATCAGCCCAATATTCCTTGCCCGCCTTTTCGGCCTCTTCCTTGGGGTTAGTAAGCTTGGGAACAGGAAGTGTGTAAAAATTAGGGTTGGTAAATTCATCGGAACGGTCATAGCCGTTATGGGAACCTATAATATCAACATATTCTGAAAGGTTATCTACACAGTATTTAACAAGTAGAGAATATGGCTCACTTCCATCATCAGCGCGCCAGTTATCACAAGGGGCAACAATTTTATACTGCTCTCTCTTACCTGCGTTTTTAAGGCCTTGGTCGATCGCCTTTATAATTCGGTCGAAAATGGGGTAAATGCAGTCATATTCGCGCCTTTCTACTATAGGAAGCTTTGCTTCTAATTTTGCTTCTCTATTTCGACCGTTAAACATATTATTGCACTCGGTAAAGCAGTAGAGATATTTAATATTATGAATACCGTGGCGCTCAAAAGCCAAAACCGATTCTTCCATAAACTTTTCAAAGTTTTTAGCGGTTGCCTCGAGGTCGCCTTCTACAACACAGCCGTTATAACCAAGGTCGACCCTAGGATACTGACTTTCGTAAGGAACCGCTTTTAAAATTCCCCCAAAATGCCAGAGAGGTGTAATACCAACCTCTATACCTGCATCCTGCATAAGTTTACAGGATTTATAAAAAGCCTGCATATGTTCATTTTCAAAATCGTGGCACTTTTTATCTCTGTCCCAGGAAAGAGAACTGCCGTAAAAGCTTCTTATCATTTTAACGCCCATTTTTTTAAGGGTCTCAATTTCCTTCTCCACCTGTGCCTCAGTGAAAACTCGGCCAAGCTTGTCGGGCATATATTCATACAACTGATGAATAAAGTTTATTCCCCTAAAGCCCTCTGTTACAATTTTTGTGTTGTTTACATAAAGATTCTTCATAAAAGCCCCTCCCATTTTTACCCATAAATTCCAATGGGCAATTTATGAGTTCATTATACTAAACACTTTCTTACATTACAAGACTAAATTTGAATCTTTTTATAGAAAATTTTTAAACCTAAAAAACCGCCCCGGAACGGGGCGGCAGCTTTAGTTTGCAGTAATTTCTTTATAAATCTTAAGATATTCTCCCGCCGAGCGTTTCCAACTATTGTCACACTTCATAGCCCTAAGAACAAGCTGCTTGAAGCCCTCTTTATCCGAAAATGCATTAAGAGCGCGGTTAACGGCATCCTTCATATCATGTGCATTATATGTAGCAAAGGTAAAGCCGTTGCCCTCACCGTCGCCGCTATCTGTAATGGTGTCCTTAAGGCCACCTGTTTCGCGAACAATAGGCAGTGTGCCGTAACGCAGAGCAACCATTTGGGCAAGTCCGCAAGGCTCACTCTTAGACGGCATTAAGAAAATATCGGCGCCGGCATATATTTTATGGGCAAGTTCAGGAATAAAGCCCAGCCTTAGTGACACCTTTTCTGGGTATTTTCCGGCCATTTCGTGGAAGAAGGTTTCAAACTCCCACTCACCTGAGCCAAGGATAACAAACTGAACATCTTCTGCTATAATATCCTCAAAAACACACTTAACAAGGTCAAGCCCCTTATGACCTACAAGACGGCTGACTATACCAATAACGGGAACATCTTCTTTTACCGGAAGACCGGCGCGTTGTTGCAAAAGCCTTTTGGCCTCTTTTTTCCCGTCTGGCTCGTCAGCAGAAAAATGAGCATCTATAAGGGGGTCGGTTTCTGGGTTATAAACCTCAATGTCAATGCCGTTTACAATACCGCAAAGCTTACTTTGACGTTCTCTTAAAATAGAATCCAACCCGTGAGAGAACCAGGGGTCTAAAATTTCTTTGGCGTAGGTTTGGCTAACCGTAGTAACCTTGTCAGCACATTCA
Source organism: Clostridia bacterium (assembly GCA_017410605.1). GTDB lineage: Bacteria > Bacillota > Clostridia > Oscillospirales > Acutalibacteraceae > UMGS1279. Next base: position 83,422 of record JAFQQN010000006.1, on the reverse strand, counting down.
ATAGCGCCCTTCATAAGATTAACACATCCGGAATATTCAACAAGGGAAGCCTTATCCTCCGGCACACCCAAAACATCGCCCATAAGCTCTTTGCCGTATTTTCCCTGATACTGAATATTGTGAATGGTAAATACAGTTTTAATATCCTTATATATATTATCGCCGTAAAAAAGTGTCTTGTAAACAGGAATCATTGCAGTCTGCCAATCGTTACAATGAATAACGTCGGGAATAAAATCAATATAAGGTATTATTTCTAAAACAGCGCGAGAGAAAAATGCATATCTTTCTGCATCGTCATAATGACCGTAAAGCTCTTTCCTTTTAAAATAATATTGATTATCTAAAAGGTAATATATTACTCCGTCAACATGCGCCTCAAAAATACCGCAATATTGTCTTCGCCAGGCAACCGGAACGGTTATGCTGGTGATAAACTTCATATTCTGTCGTAGTTCTTCGCTTACCGTTTCGTAAAGAGGAAGCACCACTCTACAACCTACAAACCTTTTGCGCAATGCCTTAGGCAAGGCACCTGCAACATCTGCAAGTCCCCCAGACATAGCAAATGGATAGGCTTCACTTGCCGCAAATAAAACTTTCATAATTTTTCTCCTAATTAAACTTTGGCCGACTTTCTTATGTACATAAACTGTGTTTCAGCACCACAAAGCTGACGGTTATTTTGCACCGTAACATTTTTATCGCTGATAACATATTTCATATTAACATTTTCGCCTATAACATTATCCTGCATTATAATACAGTTTTCAACAACTGCACCGGGTGCTACCTTAACACCCCTGAAAAGAATGCTGTTTTTAACAGTACCCTCAACCACACAACCGTCTGCGATAAGGCTATTTGTAACCTTGGAATTAAGCCCATATTTTGCCGGTACGTCATCGCGTACCTTTGTATATACCGGCCTTTGGGGGGCAAAAACTTCTTTTCTTATTTCGGGGTCAAGCAAAGCGAAGTTGGCATTTGCATAGGTTTCGGGGCTGTCTATTACCCAGGCAGGGGCTGTAACCTCATAACCAAAAATGTTAAGACTTGAAACACGGGGTAAAAACAGGTCACGCCACATATGGGTGGCATTTTCCTCAACTGCCTTAGAAATCATCTCTAAAAGGGCAAGACGGTTCATAATAACAATATCTAAACTAAAATTACAAATCTTTCCTGCTTGGTCGGGAAGGCTTATTTTGGTTATGCGCTCACCTTCAAGCTGTAATGACATAATATCTCTGTTATTTTTGGGCAGAGGACCGTTTTTATATGCTATGGTGATATCTGCACCACTTTTTTTGTGGCTTTTTATCATATCCTTTAAATCGAAGTTGCACACTACATCACTATCGCAAAGAACAATGTATTCTTCCTTGCTGTGAGAAATATAACTGCGAATAGAATACAAAGACTCAATATGGCCGGGGTTTAGCGACATTCCGGGGCGAAGATATGGCGGAAGTATATAAAGACCGCCGCTTTTTCTGTCTAAATCCCAAGGCTTACCAGAGCCCAAGTGGTCCATAAGAGAGTGATAATTATATTTTGGAATAAGCCCAACCTTGCTAATGCCGGCGTTAACAAAATTAGAAAGTATAAAATCAATAATACGGTATCTTCCCCCAAAGGGAATAGAAGCTACTGCGCGGTTGGAGGTTAAATCTTTAACTAGGTCGTCATGTACGTTGGCAAAAACAATGCCCAATGCTCTTCCCTGCTTCATATTATTTCGCCCTCCTTAACATTTTCTCTTACCATTGCTTTAGCGCTAACGGTAGCATTCTTTCCTACAGTGAGGTCTGCGCCCACTACGGCAACACCCCAGTTTTCAAGCTGTACCGTCTCCTCCGGGCGGCAACCAACCTTAGCACCGCTTTCAATAACAGCATTTTCTGCAACTATAGAATACTGCACAGATGCACCCTTTTTAACGGTTGCACCCGGCATAATAAGAGAATCTCGCACAACGGCGCCCTCTTCAATAGTTACATTATTAAATAGAATTGAAAAATCTACCTTGCCGTAAACATTACAGCCCTCAGTTATAAGGGAATTTTCAACCTCTGCTGTTTCGCTTATATACTGTGGGGGAGAAGACGGATTTCCAGAATAAATTCTCCACTTGGGGTCGGAAAGATCAAGCTCAACCTTAGGATTAAGCAGGTCGAGGTTTGCCTCCCAAAGGGAGTCTATTGTTCCAACATCCTTCCAATAATCGGCAAAGCGATAGGTAACAAGCTTTTTGCCGTCACCAAGCATATTGGGGATAATATTTTTACCAAAATCATTTGAAGAATTGGGGTTTTTCTCGTCCTCTTCAAGATATTTTTTAAGCACCGGCCAATTAAATATGTAAATTCCCATTGAGGCAAGGTTGCTTTTGGGATTTGCGGGTTTTTCTTCAAATTCATAAATGGTTCCGTCAGGGTTTGCGTTCATAATTCCAAAGCGGGAGGCCTCCTCCATGGGAACCTCTAAAACCGCTATAGTACAGTCGGCGCCGGCTTCTTTATGGGTTATAAGCATATCGGAATAATCCATTTTATAAATATGGTCGCCCGAAAGAATTACAACATATTCGGGGTCATAACGCTCAATAAAAGGTATATTCTGATAAATAGCATTAGCAGTACCCTTATACCACACTGCACCATCACTTCGCTGGTAAGGTGGCAAAATATGTACGCCGCCGTCATGGCGGTCTAAATCCCACGGTTTGCCTGAGCCTATATACCCATTAAGCTCTAAGGGCTGATACTGGGTTAAAACACCTACTGTTTCAATACCCGAATTAATACAGTTTGAAAGTGGAAAGTCAATTATTCTATACTTTCCGCCGTAAGGTACGGCAGGCTTTGCAATATTCTGTGTTAGAACACCCAGACGGCTTCCTTGTCCACCTGCAAGTAACATTGCAATACACTCTTTCTTTTTCAAGACCTCATCTCCAATTTTTTGCCGACCGTAGCCGGTTTTATTTATCAGCAAAGAGTGAACCTCCTATGCCGGTATTTAATTTATAAAACACCACCGAAAGAGGTGGAATTTCAAACTCAGCAGAATATTCTAAACCGTGAAAAGGTATTTTTTTGCTTATAACCTTTTTTAAGGCTCCATCAGAACCGCCAAAGCTTTTATCGTCACTGGAAAAAACCAAGCTGTATTCACCCTCAAAGGGCAAACCTAATCTATAATTTCTTCGGCCTACCGGAACAAAATTGCAAATAACAATAAGCTCCTCACTCACACCCTTTCGGCGAAAAGCTACTATACTCTGTTCTGTATCCTCACCGCATATCCAACAAAAGCCCTCATAAGAAATATCCTTTTCCCAAAGGGGAGGACTGTTTAAATAAAAGCTGTTAAGCGCCTTTACAAAGCCTTGCAGTCTTCGGTGTGAGTCAAACTCTAAAAGATTCCACTGCAAAGAGTCATTATACTTCCACTCATCAAACTGGCCAAACTCCTGCCCCATAAAAAGAAGCTTTTTTCCGGGGTGGGCAATCATATATGCATAAAACGCTCTCAGTCCCATAAATTTTTGGTGGTAATCCCCCGGCATTTTGGCTATCATTGAACCTTTGCCATGAACCACCTCGTCGTGGGAAAGAGGTAATATATAATTTTCGCTAAAGGCATAGAAGAAAGAAAAGGTAATATACCTTTGATGGTATTTTCGCCAAAGAGGGTCTAGTGACATATAGCTAAGCATATCGTTCATCCAGCCCATATTCCATTTAAAGTTAAAGCCAAGACCGTCGAAATAAGTTGGCCTTGTAACCCCCGGCCAGGCAGTAGACTCTTCTGCTATAAGCAAAATACTTTCATCAAACCCAAAAAGGTGATGGCTTAGCCTTTTTAAAAATTCCACCGCTTCAAGGTTTTCGTGACCGCCGTAAATATTGGGGCACCAATCGTTACCCTGTCGTCCGTAATCAAGATAAAGCATAGAAGCAACTGCATCTACCCTAAGACCGTCTAAATGATATTTTTCAAGCCAAAACCTTGCGCTGGAAATAAGAAAGCTTAATATTTCGTTTTTTCCGTAATCAAAGACTGCCGTTCCCCACTGCCTGTGTTCCCCTTTTCTGGGGTCAGAATATTCATAAAGCGGGGTGCCGTCAAACCTGAAAAGTCCAAAGGCGTCCTTTGGAAAATGGGCCGGAACCCAATCTAAAATAGCACCTATGCCGTTTTGGTGCAAAATATCTACAAAACACATAAAATCTTTAGGCGAACCAAAGCGAGAGGTGGGTGCAAAATAACCTGTAACCTGATACCCCCAAGAGCCATCAAAAGGGTGCTCTGTAATGGGAAGCAGCTCAACATGAGTGTAACCCATTTCTTTAGCATAATTGCCCAGGCGGTGAGCCGCCGTAATATAGTCCAGAGTCTGCCCGTTTGAAAACCTTTGCCAAGAGCCTAAATGAACCTCATATATATTAATAGGTTGGCTGTAATGAGAGGTGGCTTTTCTTTTTGTCAGCCAATCACTATCCTGCCACTCATAGCCCTCTATACGGTAAAGCTTTGAAGCGGTTTTAGGGGGCGTTTCTGTATGAAAAGCAAAGGGGTCTGCCTTGTGAAGAACCTCGCCCCATTTAGTGGTTATGGCAAACTTATAAGCATCATATTCATAAAAGCCGTCAACAGTGGCCTCCCATATACCACGACCACACCATTTCATTAAACAGGCGTTATTTTGCCAACCGTTAAAATCGCCAATAACCGAAACAGCGGCAGCGCTTGGTGCCCATACCCTGAAAACGGTTTTTTCTTTGCCGTCCTTCTTTACCGGGTGAGCCCCAAAAAATTCAAAGGCATCGTCGAAAACATTATCGTTCCAGCCGTCATAAAAGCTTTGCCCAGGTGTCAAGACACATTCACTTCCTTTATTATAACATTCTTGCCAAAATATTACAAGGCGAAAAGTTGTTAAAATTAAAATGAACACGTAATATTTTAGCCCCGATATTTGTGCATTTTGCATAAATATGTAGTACTTTTTTACTTAAAATCGACCTTAGAATGTAAAAACATACAGTTTTCAACGGTTTATATGTTACTAGCATTTGTTAAAGGGCAAAAACTGTCAGAAAGAATGATAAAATTTGCTTTGACAAAATTTTGCTGTTGGTTTATACTAATAATTGTGGCCAAGCTAGACCCTTAGTAAATGCAAAATTATTTAAAAGTTAATTTAAAGGTTCAGGTTTGCTCGATTATTATATGTAAGAGTGAGTGAAAATATTCTAATGCAAAACATTGTTGAAATTGTGTCAAGTGAACTTAACATTCGCCCTAAATATGCCGAGAATGTTATTAATCTTTTAGACGATGGAAACACCGTTCCCTTTATTGCCCGTTACCGAAAAGAAATGCACGGTTCTATGGACGACCAGCTTATAAGAGCCCTGGCCGACCGTGTGCAGTATCTTCGCAATTTAGAGCAACGCAAGGAAGAGGTTATTTCTTCTATTGCCGAACAGGAAAAGCTGACTGATGAGCTTAAAGAGCAAATTTTAGCTGCAAAAACCTTGGCTGAGGTAGAAGACCTTTACCGCCCGTATAAGCAAAAGCGCCGTACCCGTGCCACCATTGCCAAGGAAAAGGGCTTAGAGCCTCTTGCCACTTTAATATTAAACGGTGGTGACGGCCGTTTGCCCATTACCGCGGCGGAGGATTTTATAGACACCGAAAAGGGTGTAGAAACAGCCGAAGAGGCAATTTCGGGCGCATCTGATATAATAGCAGAAATACTTTCAGACAATGCCGATATTCGCCGTTTACTTAGAGAGCTTACAAATAAGCGAGGAAAAATAATTTCTAATGCCGCCACCGAAGAGGATAGTGTTTACCGCATTTATTATGACTTTTGTGAACCTATCTCAAAAATTCAAAGCCACCGTATTCTTGCAATTAACCGCGGTGAAAAAGAAAAGCTTTTAAAGGTTTCGGTTGAAATCGACGAGGGCGAGGCCTTAAGAATTCTTTTTGCCAGAGCAACCTGCAAGGACCCCGAATATAACGCTATTTTAGAGTCCGCCGCAAAAGATGCCTACACAAGGCTTATATTTCCCTCTGTAGAAAGAGAAGCCCGTTCTACCCTTACCGATATGGCAAGTGAACAGGCCATTAAAATGTTTGGAAGCAACTTAAAGCCGCTCTTAATGCAACCCCCTATTAAAGATAGGGTTACTCTTGGCTTTGACCCCGCCTACCGCACAGGCTGTAAAATTGCGGTGGTAGACGGCACAGGCAAAGTGCTTGATACCTCGGTAGTTTACCCAACACCTCCACATAACAAGAAAGAAGAAGCAGCCAAAACCCTCACCGCCCTTATAAAAAAGCACGGTGTTACGGTTATTGCTATTGGCAACGGCACCGCCTCTAAAGAATCTGAAATTTTTGTATCTGAGCTTATAAAGGGCTTAGATAACGTTAAATATATGATGGTAAATGAAGCCGGCGCCTCGGTTTACTCTGCATCTAAGCTTGGTGCAGAAGAGTTCCCGGATTTTGATGTTTCTCTTCGCAGTGCCGTTTCTATTGCACGAAGACTTCAAGACCCTCTTGCCGAGCTTGTTAAAATAGACCCAAAATCTATTGGGGTCGGCCAGTACCAACACGATATGCCCGAGGCTCGTTTGAACGATACCTTGTCGGGTGTTGTAGAAGACTGTGTTAACGCTGTAGGTGTAGACCTTAACACAGCCTCTCCCAGTCTTCTTGCAAGGGTTGCGGGGCTTAACACCTCAACCGCAAAAAACATTGTTCTTCACCGCGAAGAGAACGGTGCCTTTAAAGACCGCAAGGCCCTTTTAAAGGTTCCCAAACTTGGCGCTAAAACCTACACCCAATGCGCCGGATTTTTACGCATACCCGGCGGCAAAAATATTTTAGACAACACCGGCGTTCACCCTGAAAGCTATAAAGCGGCCGAAATTTTGATAAAAGAGCTTGGCTACTCTAAAGAAGATGTAACCGACGGGAATTTAGAGGATATTGAGCAAAGACTTGAGGATTTTGGGGTAGACAAAATGGCTCAGCTTTGTGACACAGGTATTCCAACCGTAACCGATATTGCAAAAGAACTTAAAAAGCCGGGTCGCGACCCCAGAGAAGAGCTTGTTAAGCCTATGCTTCGAAGCGATATTATGGATATGAGCGACCTCAAAGCCGGTATGATTCTTGACGGCACTGTTAGAAACGTTATTGACTTTGGCGTTTTTGTAGATATTGGTGTTCACCAAGACGGCCTTGTTCATATTTCTGAAATATGCAACCGCTTTATTAAACACCCAAGCGAGGTTTTAACCGTAGGGGATATTGTTAAGGTTATGGTTATTGGTGTTGACGTTGCCAAAAAGCGTATATCCCTTAGTATAAAACAGGCACAGACTACCGAGCAGAAAAATGCATAATAAATACAAACTATTTAAGTTTGCTTAAAGGTGATTTTATGCTTAGAATGATACTTTCTGACTTTGACGGAACCTTGTTTCCTAAAGAGGACAGTAAGCTTAAGGAAGAATTTGTTATAAAAATTAAAAGGCTTACCGACTGTGGGCTGATTTTTGCTGTAAACAGCGGAAGACCTTATCATACTCTTCGTCAAATGTTAAAGCCTATAGAAAACAGAACCGTTTTTATTTGCAATGACGGGGCCCAGATAATGTATAAAAACTGTCTTCTTTTTAAATGCACCATACCCAGAGAAGCCGCACTTGACCTTGGTAGCCTTGCATTAGAATTAGGCTCTGCTCCATTTGCGGCATTAAAAGAAAAAACCTTGCCCATAACACAAAACATATTACTTCAAAAAGGCCTTTTTAATCAGGATATTTATAAGCTTGTTATAATTAAGAATAAATTAGGCTCTTCTGCCATTTCAAATATTAAAGAAAGGGCCGTAAGCCTTGGTCTTCGCCTTTGCTATGAAGACGGCACCTATATTGAATTTTGCAATAAAGAAGCCAACAAGGGTAATGCCACCGCATATATAAAAACTCGTTTTGGTATAAGCAATGGCATAGCTGCCTTTGGCGACGGCGATAACGATATTAAAATGTTTGAGCAGTCCGACCTTGTTTTTCTTTTAAAGAGTGATAATAAAATTTGCTACCCCGGTGCCAGGGTTATAGAAAATATGCAGGAGTATGTTGCAAAAGAACTTTAAAACTACAACTATATATAGGTGATGAAAATGAAAATAATGGGGCTTCAAAAGCTCACCCTTTTAGATTTTCCCGGCAGAACAGCCTGTACCGTTTTTACGGCGGGGTGTAATTTTCGCTGTCCATTTTGTCATAACGCCTCACTAGTAACACATATTGAGGAAAATCCCTCTTGCTCTGAAGAGGAATTTTTTAAATTTCTAAAAAAGCGACAGGGCATTTTAGACGGGGTTTGTATTACCGGCGGCGAACCAACTCTTCAGCCCGACCTTGAAGAATTTATTATTAAAATAAAAGATTTAGGGTATGAGGTTAAGCTAGACACCAACGGCTATAATCCAAAAGTTCTGGAAAACCTTATAGCAAAAGGCCTTTTAAACTATGTTGCTATGGACATTAAAAATTCACCGTCGTCTTACGGAAAAACAGTTGGGATAGAGCAGTTTAACCTCGCCCCTATAGAGGAAAGCATTAATATTCTTAAAAACAGCGGTGTTGATTACGAGTTTCGTACAACTGTGGTTGAGGAACTTCATACACCCCATGATATTGTGGCTATTGGAAAATGGATTTCGGGTGCAAAAAAATATTTTTTACAAAGTTTTGTAGATTCCGGCGACCTTATAAAGGATGGTATGCACGGATATGACAAAAATGAAATGGAAAAACTAGTGAAGTTGCTCGAAAAAGATGTGCCAACAGCCGCTCTTAGAGGCCAGTAACACAACATATTGTGTAAAAAGTCAAAAAAAGCACCAATATTTGGTGCTTTTTTTACTTGACAAACACAACATTTTGTATTATACTTAATCTCGCTGACCCAAGATATAGAAAAATTTATAAGGAGAAATACAAGATGTATACAGTATTAAAGCGCGACGGCAAGATAGTTGACTTTAATCTTGCTAAAATCTCTGAAGCAATTACCCTCGCATTTGATGCCCAAGAAAAAGAATACAACCAGAATATTATTGATTTCTTGGCCCTTAAGGTTACCGCAGATTTTGAACCCAAAATTAAAGACCACCACATTGCAGTTGAAGATATTCAGGACAGTGTTGAGTCGGTTCTTGTTCAGGCCGGTTATGCCGATGTAGCAAAAGCCTACATTCTCTACCGCCGTCAGCGTGAGAAGCTCCGCAATATGAACTCCACAATTTTAGACTATAAAGAAATTGTTGACAGCTATGTTAAGGTTTCTGACTGGCGCGTTAAGGAAAACTCAACCGTTACATACTCTGTAGGCGGTCTTATACTCAGCAACTCAGGTGCTGTTACTGCAAACTACTGGCTTTCTGAAATTTACGACGACGAAATTGCCAATGCCCACCGCAATGCCGATATTCACATTCACGACCTTTCAATGCTTACCGGCTACTGTGCAGGTTGGTCACTGAAACAGCTTATTAAAGAGGGTCTTGGCGGTGTTACAGGAAAAATTACCTCTGCCCCTGCAAAGCACCTTGCAACCCTTTGTAACCAGATGGTAAACTTCCTTGGCATTATGCAAAACGAATGGGCAGGTGCTCAGGCATTTTCCTCCTTTGACACCTATCTTGCTCCCTTCGTTAAGGCCGATAACCTGGATTATGAACAGGTTAAAAAATGCATTGAATCCTTCATTTACGGTGTAAACACTCCCTCCCGTTGGGGTACACAGGCTCCTTTCTCTAACATTACCTTAGACTGGACCGTTCCCAACGACCTTGCAGAGCTTAACGCTATTGTAGGCGGCAAAGAAATGCCCTTTAAATATAAGGACTGTAAAAAGGAAATGGATATGGTTAACAAGGCCTTCATCGAAACAATGATTGAGGGCGATGCTAACGGCCGAGGCTTCCAGTATCCTATTCCTACCTATTCCATCACTGCCGATTTTGACTGGTCTGAAACCGAAAACAATAAGCTTCTTTTCGAAATGACCTCTAAATACGGCACACCTTACTTCTCTAACTACATTAACAGCGATATGGAGCCCAGCGATGTTCGTAGTATGTGCTGCAGACTTCGTCTTGACCTTCGTGAGCTTAGGAAGAAGTCCGGCGGCTTCTTTGGAAGCGGTGAAAGCACCGGTTCTGTTGGTGTTGTTACCATTAACCTTCCCAGAATTGCTTACCTTGCAAAGGATAAAGCAGATTTCTATAAGCGCTTAGACCGTATGATGGATATTTCTGCTCGTTCTCTTAAGATTAAGAGAAAGGTTATTACCAATCTTCTTAACGAGGGACTTTATCCCTACACCAAGCGTTATCTTGGCACCTTTGACAACCACTTCTCTACCATTGGTCTTGTTGGTATGAACGAGGTTGGCCTTAACGCTAACTGGTTAAAGAAAGATATGACCCACACCGAAACTCAGGAATTCTCTAAAGAGGTTCTTAACCATATGCGTGAGCGTCTTTCCGACTATCAGGAAGAATATGGCGACCTTTACAACCTTGAGGCAACCCCTGCCGAGTCTACAAGCTACCGCTTAGCTAAGCACGACCTTAAGCGTTACCCCGATATTATTACTGCTTCTGACCCCACTAAGGATGAGACCCCCTACTACACCAACTCTTCTCACCTTCCTGTTGACTTTACCGACGACATTTTCGACGCTTTAGACATTCAGGACGAGCTTCAGACCCTTTACACATCGGGTACTGTTTTCCACGCTTTCCTTGGCGAAAAGCTTCCCGACTGGAAGGCTGCCGCAAACCTTATTCGCAAGGTTGCACAGAATTACAAGCTTCCCTACTACACCCTTTCCCCAACATACTCTGTATGTAAAAGCCACGGATATATCTCCGGCGAGGTTTACACCTGCCCCACCTGTGGTGAGCGCACAGAGGTTTATAGCCGTATTACCGGTTACTACCGTCCTGTTCAGAACTGGAATGACGGTAAGTCACAGGAATACAAGGATAGAAAGGTTTATGCACAGTCTAAGCTTGACAGAGAAATTAAACGCGAAGTTAAAATTGACACCACTGATGTAGTAACTGCAGCCGGTGAAGACAAGGTTCTTCTTTTTGCAACCGCAACCTGCCCCAACTGTAAAATGGCCGCCACATTCCTTGAAAAGGCAGGTATAGCCTTTGAAAAGGTTATGGCAGACGACAATGCCGAGCTTGTAGCACAGTATGACATTCACCAAGCACCTACACTTGTTGTAGTATCAAACGGTGAGGTTCAGAAATTTGTTAACCTTTCTAACATTAAGGCCTTTACAGAACAGGTAGTTGCTTCTAAATAATAGGCCAAATAGGAGAAATAATCACTATGTACGATATTATCATTATCGGCGCGGGTCCGGCGGGTTTAACCGCCGCCCTCTACGCCTGCCGCAGTGATAAGTCGGTACTGGTAATTGAGAAAGAAACCTTCGGTGGGCAGATAACCTACTCACCGAGGGTTGAAAATTACCCCGGCTTTGCAGTGATGAGCGGTAACGAGTTTGCCGAAAAGCTTTTAGAACAGGTTATGGCTCAGGGTGCCGATGTTGAGCTTGACGAGGCAATAGGCATTGAGGGTTCTGACGGCGATTTTACAGTTAAAGGAAAATCGGCCGAATATAAGGGCAAAAGCGTTATTATTGCTTCTGGCTCTAAGCACCGCCACCTAAATCTTCCAAACGAAGACCGCTTTATTGGTGAAAACATTTCCTTTTGTGCCGTTTGCGACGGTGCCTTTTATAAGGGCAAAACAGTAGCCGTTGTAGGCGGTGGAAACAGTGCCCTGCAAGAGGCCGTTTTGCTTAGCGACGGCTGTGAAAAGGTTTATATTGTTCAGAACCTTGGCTTTCTTACAGGTGAGGGTCGCCTTGTAAACGAGGTTTCAAACAAAAATAACATTGAAATTATTCTTTCAACTGTTGTAACCTCTATAAACGGGGAAACAAAATTTGAGGGTCTTGGTCTTAAAAATACCGAAACAGGTGAAGAAACAGCCCTTAAGGTTGACGGTGTTTTTGTTGCCATTGGCCAACAGCCCGAAAACGAGCCCTTTAAAACAGTTGTTGCCCTAGACGAGAGAGGTTATATTTCTTCGGGCGAAGACTGCCTTCCAAGCACAAGCTTTAAAGGAATATTTACTGCGGGTGACTGCCGCACCAAGCAGATAAGACAAATAACCACCGCTACTGCAGACGGTGCTGTCGCGGCTATTGCGGCCTGTCGTTTTTTAGATACACTTAAATAAAAATAAAGGGGCTGTCTTGATATAATGCAGCCCCTTTTATTCATTGTGAGGAAAATATGATATATACTGTAACCTTTAACCCGGCAATAGACTATTTAATGTGGCCCCAAAACCCTGTTTTAGGGCAAACCAACCGAAGCAAAAAGGAAAAGCTTTTTATTGGCGGCAAGGGCATAAATGTTTCTAGGGTGCTAAACACTCTTAACATTCCTACAACCGCTATGGGTTTTTTAGGCGGTTTTACAGGCAAAGAAATTGAAAGCTTTCTTAAAGAAAAGGGTATTATTACCGATTTTGTATGGCTCGAAAACAGAAATAGCCGTATAAATGTTAAGCTTAAGGGAAGCACCGAAACCGAAATAAACGGTACAGGCCCCGAAATTTATGAGGAAGAAATATCTCTTCTTATTTCAAAGCTTTCTGCCCTTAAAGAGGGTGATACTCTGGTTCTTGCCGGAAGTATACCAAACACCCTGCCAAAAGATATTTACCAAAGAATTTTAGCCCCTTTGAAAGATAAAAATATCCGCCTTGTTGTTGATGCCGAGGGTGAGCTTCTCACAAGCTGTCTGAAATTCAATCCCTTTTTAATAAAGCCTAACAAAGATGAACTTTCTTCACTGTTTGGAAAAGAGCTTAAAACCGATGAAGGGATAATTATTTGCGCCAAAGAGCTTCAAAAACAAGGAGCAGAGAATGTTTTGGTTTCTTTAGGCAAAGATGGGGCAATACTAATCACTGAGGAAAATGTTTACAAGGCCGAGGCAAAACCGGGCAAGGTTATAAACTCGGTTGGTGCAGGTGACAGTATGGTTGCCGGTTTTATTGCAGGGTATATGAAAACTAAGGATTATTTATATGCCCTAGAGCTTGGTATTGCTTCAGGCTCTGCTACTGCCTTTTGTGAAGATTTAGCGGAAAAGGAGGAAATAGTGTCACTTTTCGGTCAAAGCTTTTAGTCCCTATAATATTGACAATTTTATTACACTGCTGTATAATTTAAAACTAACGATTAGTATTATTTTGGAGGTTCTATAATGAAAGATGCAACTAAATGTTTACATTCGGGATATACCCCTGAAAACGGCGGTCCCGGTGTAATGCCTATTGTGCAAAGCACAACCTATGCCTTTAACACAACAAAAGAGGTAGGCGACCTTTTTGATATGCCTACTGCACATATGTATTCTCGTTTTTCCAACCCCACAACCGACGCAGTAGAAAAGAAAATTGCCGAGCTTGAGCGCGGTGTTGGTGCTATGTGCACCTCCTCCGGTCAGGCGGCCTCACTTCTTTCCATATTAAACCTTTGCTCTGCCGGTGAAAGCTTTTTATGTAGCTCGGCCATATATGGCGGTACCGTAAACCTTTTTGCGGTAACTCTTAAAAGGTTTGGTATTGAATGTATTTTCTTTAACCCCGATGACGCGGACGAAGAAATTGAAAAGCTTATAAAGCCTAACACCCGTTGTGTTTTTGGTGAAACACTTGCCAACCCCAAACTTGCAGTTTTAGATATTGAGCGTATTGCAAATTTGGCACACCGCCACAATATGCCCCTTATTATAGATAATACCTTCCCCACCCCTGTGCTTTGCAAACCCCTTTCTTTCGGTGCAGATATTGTTGTTCATTCCACCACAAAATATATGGACGGACACGCACTCCAGGTAGGCGGCATTATTGTAGACGGCGGTAACTTTAATTGGGAAAACGGCAACTACCCCGATTTTTGCACCCCCGATGAATCATACCACGGTGTTGTTTATACTCGCGACTTTGGGAAAGCCGCTTATATTGCTAAGGCAAGAATGCAGCTTATGAGAGATTTTGGCTGCTACCCATCTGCTCATTCCTCTTTCCTTTTAAACCTTGGTATAGAAACACTTCCTATGAGAATGAAACAGTACTGTGAGAACGCTATGACCGTAGCTAAATTCTTTGAGGATTGCGGCTATTTTGAAAATGTTGCATACCCCGGTCTTGAGTCTGATAAATACCACGACCTTGCCGAAAAATATCTTCCAAACGGCACTGCAGGTGTTATTTCTCTTACCATTAAGGGTGGCAGGGAAAAGGCTGTAGCCTTTATGGACGGCTTAAAACTTGCTCGAAATGAGGTTCACGTTGCCGATATTCGCACCTGTGTTCTTCACCCTGCAAGTGCAACCCACCGTCAGCTTACCGACGAACAGTTGGTTGCCGCCGGTGTTCACCCCGGTCTTATTCGCTTCTCTGTAGGCCTTGAAGATGTTGAAGACATTTTAGAGGATATTAAGGGCGCCTTAAAAGCAGTAGACCAGGTTAAATAAACTAAGTTAATAAAAAAACCGCCATTGGAACAAATAATTCCAATGGCGGTTTTTCTTACTTACTATTTATTCTTTATGTTATACGAAAGCTTTGCAAGGCTATCGCCCAAGTGAACATTTTCAACCACAATTCCCGGATATTTAAGGGTAAGGTCACAGTGAGAAAAGTTCCAAAAGCCTTCAATACCTCTGGCAATGAGGGTTCCGCAAAGCTCTTCTGCTTCACCTTTTGGAATACAAAGTATGGCACAGGTGGGCAAATTCTCGCGGCAAAAATCATCTAAATCCTCAACACTTCTAACAGGAAGACCCTTAATTATTTGTCCCTTAAGAGCTTCCTTTTTATCAAAAATACCAATAAGGCGAAAACCTCTGCTTTCAAAGGCCATATGGGTAGCTATGGCGCGGCCAAGGTTTCCTGCACCTATTAATATTGCCTTTTTAGGTTGGTCAAGACCTAAAATTTTACCTATTTCAGAATGAAGCTGTTCTATATTATAGCCATAGCCCTGTTGACCGAACCCGCCGAAGCAATTAAGGTCTTGCCTTATTTGACTTGCAGTAAGTCCCATTCTTTCAGATAACTCTCTTGAGGATATTCTTGCATTGCCCTCTCCCATAATTTCGCCCAAAAAGCGATAGTATCTTGGAAGACGGTTAATAACCAGTTCTGATATTCCACTAGGGTGATTCATTAAAAATTCATTCCTTTAACAAGTTGAATTCGATTTGCTTTTTACCGGTTGCTTACATAAGTGCCTCAAGCCTGCTGTTAATCTCGCGAAGGAAGGTTTCGGTATCGACCGGAGTTTTGTTTTCAAGGGTAGAAATAAGGGCAAGGTTTTTATCCATTATTCCGTCTTCCATGGTCTTTATAGAAGCCTTTTCAAGCTTGTCAGCAAAATCCATAAGCTCTGGAATATTGTCTAACTCACCGCGCTTACGCAAAGCTCCACTCCAAGCGAAGATGGTTGCAATGGGGTTGGTAGAGGTCTTTTCACCCTTAAGATAATTATAATAATGCCTTGTAACGGTGCCGTGTGCGGCCTCGTACTCATAAACTCCGTCGGGAGAAACAAGTACACTGGTCATAAGACCAAGACTGCCGAAAGCGGTTGCAAGCATATCTGACATAACGTCGCCGTCATAGTTTTTACAGGCCCAAATAAAGCCACCGTTAGAGCGAACAACACGGGCGATAACATCGTCAATAAGGGTGTAGAAATATTCAATACCGACGGCCTCAAATTTTTCTTTGTATTCTGCCTCATAAATCTCGGCAAAAATATCCTTAAAGCGGTGGTCATAGGTTTTAGAAATAGTGTCCTTAGAGGCGAACCACAAATCTTCTTTTGCATCTAAAGCATAGTTAAAACAAGCTCTTGCAAAAGAGGCAATAGAATCGTCAATATTATGAACACCCTGAATAATTCCGTCAGAGTCCTTAAACTGGTGAATAAGGGCGCGGGTTTCTTTACCGTTTTTATCGGTTACAACAAGCTCGGCCTTGCTTCCAGCCTCAACCCTAAGCTCAGTATTTTTATAAATATCGCCGTAAGCGTGACGGGCAATTGTAATTGGCTTTGTCCAGGTAGGAATATAAGGCACAATTCCCTTAACCAGAATAGGCTTTCTGAAAACAGTACCGTCTAAAATTGCACGGATAGTTCCGTTAGGAGATTTCCACATTTCTTTAAGGTTGTACTCGGTCATTCTCTGTGCATTGGGGGTAATGGTAGCACACTTAACGGCAACACCGTATTTTTTGGTAGCCTCTGCCGACTCTACAGTAACGCGGTCGTCGGTTTCGTTTCTGTGCACAAGGCCAAGGTCATAATACTCAGTTTTAAGGTCAATATAGGGCTCTAAAAGAATTTCCTTTATCATTTTCCAGATAATTCTGGTCATTTCGTCCCCGTCCATTTCAACAAGGGGGGTAGTCATTAAAATTTTATCAGCCATTATAATTCCTCCTACTTAGAATTTTCTTTGGTATAACGAAGAAGTCCGCCGCAGAGCAAAATATCTGCCGAGCGTTCTGACACAGCCGCTGTAAGGGTGTATTTTTGGTTTTTGGTTTTATTAACAAGAACAACCTCACTGCCGCTTTCAACTGCCTTTCGAATGTCGGGCAATTCAAGCTCATCAAATTGGTCAATGGTGTCATAATCGTCAGGGTTATTAAAGGTAAGGGGAACTATACCTGCATTAACAAGGTTGGCAACGTGAATTCTTGCAAAGCTCTTAGCAACTACAGCCTTAATTCCAAGATGTAAAGGAACCAAAGCGGCATGTTCACGGGAGGAGCCTTGCCCATAGTTTTCACCGCCAATAATAATGCCCTTACCCTCTTTTTTACAGTTTTCGGGGAACTGCTCGTCACACCTTGTAAAGCAGAAGTTTGCAAGGTAAGGAATGTTTGAACGGAAAGGCAAAATTTTCGCACCGGCAGGCATAATATGGTCGGTTGTTATATTGTCGCCTACCTTTAAAACTGCCTTTGCAGAAATTGTATCAGCAAGAGGCTCGGTCTTGGGGAAAGGCTTAATGTTGGGGCCGCGAAGAATTTCTACGCTATCAGCCTGCTCTACAGGGGCAGGGGCGTCAATAGAATTATCGTTAACAACAAATTTTTCGGGAAGCTTAATGCCTGTAAGGTCGGCTTCAAGCTCCATAGGGTCGGTCATAACACCGGTAAGGGCGGCGGCTGCTGCTGTTTCGGGGCTTACAAGGTAAACACCTGCATCTGCAGTACCTGAGCGGCCTTCAAAGTTACGGTTAAAGGTTCTAAGGGAAACACCGGCAGAGTTAGGTGCCTGTCCCATACCAATACAGGGGCCACAAGCACATTCTAAAATTCTGGCACCTGCGGCAATGAGTTTGGCTAAAGCACCGCACTGACTAAGCATATAAAGCACCTGCTTAGAACCGGGGGCAATACCAACACTAACATCGGGGTGAACTGTCTTGCCGTCAAAAATCTCTGCAACCTTTAACATATCTAAAAGGGAAGAGTTTGTACAGCTTCCAATCAGAACCTGGTCAACCTTAATTTTGCCAATCTCGCTAACCTTTTTAACGTTATCGGGGGAATGGGACATTGCAGCTAAGGGTTCTAATGTGCTTAAATCAACAGTAATTTCTTTATCATAAACTGCGTCCTCGTCACTGGAAAGCTCGGTGAAGTCTTCTTCTCTTCCCTGAGCTATAAGAAACTGTCTTGTAACCTCGTCGGAGGGAAAAATAGAGGTAGAAGCACCAAGCTCTGCGCCCATATTTGTAATGGTTGCTCTCTCAGGAACAGAAAGGGTTTTAACGCCCTCGCCGGCATATTCTACAATATAACCAACACCACCCTTAACAGAAAGCTGACGAAGAACCTCTAAAATAACGTCCTTAGCAGAAACAAAAGGACGAAGCTTGCCTACAAGGTTTACTCTAAGCATTTTGGGGGTGGATATGTAATAAGCACCGCCACCCATTGCAACGGCAACATCCATTCCACCGGCACCCATTGCAAGCATACCCATACCGCCGCAGGTGGGGGTGTGAGAGTCAGAGCCTATAAGGGTTTTTCCCGGCTTAGAGAAACGCTCAAGGTGAATCTGGTGGCAAATGCCGTTTCCGGGGTGAGAATAATAAATACCGTGCTTTTTACAGATAGACTGAATAAAGCGGTGGTCGTCTGCATTTTCAAAACCTGTTTGCAGGGTGTTATGGTCAATATAAGCAACCGAGCGCTCGGTTTTAACCCTGTCAACACCCATAGCCTCAAACTCTAAATAGGCCATAGTGCCGGTTGCGTCTTGTGTTAAGGTCTGGTCAATTTTAAGGCCAATATCACAGCCGGGTTTCATTTCTCCGTCAACCAAATGGGCGGCGAGAATTTTTTGTGCAATTGTCATTCCCATTTTTCATTACTCCAATCAACTACAATAATGTAATATTATACCACAACACTGCTAATTCCGTCAAGTATAGGGTAGAGCAAATAATCTGATTAGTTTTTATATTTTTTTATTACTTTTGCCGCCTTGGTGGTCTAATAATAATTAACAAAGAAAAGTTGCACCCTCCACCAATTTGAAAAGTGCAACTTTATAAATTATTCTTCTGTTTTGGCTTCTTTATTTTCCACTAGGGCTATAGCAAGGTCGGAAAGCTGAAGCTCGTCTACGGTTCCAGGGGCGCCACTCATAAGCTCACTGGCGTTGGCAACCTTGGGGAAAGCAATAACGTCACGTATAGATTCACTATCGCTCATAAGCATTACAAGGCGGTCCAGTCCCATACCAAAACCACCGTGAGGGGGTGCGCCGTAACGGTAAGCGTCTACAAGGAAACCAAACTTTTCGGCGGCCTCCTCATCCGAAAGACCCAAAGCAGCAAACATTTTTTTCTGAAGCTCGGGGTCGCTTATACGAATAGAGCCCGAAGAAAGCTCAACACCATTTAAAACAAGGTCATAGGCCTTGGCGAAAACCTTTTCAGGGGCAGTATCTAAATACTGTAAACATTCATCAAGGGGGGAAGTAAAGGGGTGGTGCATAGCATCCCAGTTCCCTGTTTCCTCGTTATATTCAAAGAAAGGAAATTCGGTTATCCAAAGGAATTCATATCCCTCAGGTATAATGTCTAGCTTGTTTGCAACCTGAAGCCTTAAAGCACCCAACACGCTAAGAACCGCCCACTTTTTGTCGGCAACAATAAGAGCGACATCACCCTTTTCAACATTAAGCTCGGCACAGACTGACTTAAACTCTTCTTCGGTTAAAAACTTAGAAAAAGCACAGGTGGGGGCTTCGGCATCCTCTGCCCAACGAATAAAGGCAAGACCCTTTGCGCCAATACCCTTAGCGGCCTCGGTAAGCTTGTCAATTTCTTTTCTGGTTAAAACCTTTGCCCCACCCTTGGCGGTTATACCACGAACGGTGCCGCCATTTTTAACGGTGTCGGCAAAAACAGAAAAGCCACAGCCCTCAACAGTCTTTGATATATCAATAAGCTTCATATCAAAACGAACATCGGGCTTGTCAGAGCCATAGTTTTCCATAGCCTCAGTATAGGTCATACGGCGAATAGGTGTCTTTATATCTACATTCAAAACGTTTTTGAAGAGATAATTAATATATCGCTCACCTAAGGCCAAAATATCGTCCATCTCTACAAAGGACATTTCAAGGTCTACCTGGGTGAATTCGGGCTGACGGTCGGCTCTTAAATCTTCATCGCGGTAGCAACGGGCAATTTGCATATAACGGTCGAAGCCCGAAAGCATAAGCAGCTGCTTATACATCTGTGGCGACTGAGGAAGGGCATAAAAGCTCCCCTTATGAATACGGGAAGGAACAAGATAATCTCTCGCTCCCTCGGGGGTGGATTTAATAAGGGTTGGGGTTTCAATTTCTAAAAATCCCTCGCTGTCAAAAAAGTCACGTGTAACCTTGGTAACCTTGTGGCGAAGCATAAGATTATTCTGTAATGTGGGTCTTCTAAGGTCTAAATAACGGTATTTAAGGCGAAGCTCTTCTTTAACCGAGGTGTCGTCTAAAATTTCAAAGGGGGTAGTATCTGCCCTACCTAAAACCTTAAGCTCTTTAACCTCAATTTCAATTTCACCGGTAGGAATTTCGGTATTAACAGAGGAACGGCGGCGAACAAGACCCCTAGCCATTAAAACATATTCACTTCTAACCGCAAAAGCCTTCTCAAAAATACCCCTATCGGTGGCATCGTCAAAGGCTAACTGAATAATGCCGGTTCTGTCCCTTAAATCTATAAAAATAAGCTGACCTAAATCGCGCTGTCTTGCAGTCCAACCGCAAACAGTAACCTCTTTACCAATATCACCCGTAGTAAGGGTGCCGCAATAGTTAGTGCGCTTTAATCCTGCCATAGTATCAAGCTTCATATAACTTCCTCTTTTCAAGCTATCTTGTTAAAATATTTCTGGGCGAGAGTTCCTACCCGCCCAGATAGTTTAATTTCTTTGCCTAATTTGGTCGAACAATATCGCGCCAGTCAAGGTCGCCACGCTCAAGACCGTGTATTAAAACCTCTGCAGTAGCAATATTGGTAGCAACCGGGATGTTGTGTACATCGCAAAGGTTTAAAAGCACCCTTTCATCGGGTTCACTGGGTTTAGGATTTAAGGGGTCGCGAAAAAGAAGAACAAGGTCAACCTCATCACAGCTAATGCGCGAAGCAATCTGCTGGGCGCCACCCTGGGTACCGCTTAAAAACTTAACTATATCTAAACCTGTGGCTTCAGAAACAAGCTTACCTGTGGTGCCGGTAGCAAACAGGTTGTGTCTGCTGAGCACTCCACAATAAGCAATGCAAAACTGAACCATCAGTTCTTTTTTGGCGTCGTGTGCAATGATTGCAATGTTCATTTCTTTTTTAACCTCTCTTTATAATTTTTTATATTTCAGCGGAATATCGTAGCCGAGTATTCGCCTGGCTAGCCTTTCAAATGCCCTTTGAGCCTTAGTGCGGTTTGGTAAAGCAGTGGTTGTACAGGCCGCATAATAAATATCGGGGCTTTGGGGAATAACTGCAATAAGCCTTAGACCGGAGCGGTCAATTACTTCGTCAATGTTGGCTGTGAAACCTTTTTTCATATATGATATATCTGCCCGGTTTAAAACTAACCTAATAGACAAAGGCTTTAACTTTTCAATATCTTTTCCCATAAGCCCTGCATCCCTTACAGATACGGCATCTGCATTACATACCACTAATACTTCGGTATATTTGGGCAAAGCCTCATAAAGCTCGTCCACACAACCGGCTGGAAAATCTAAAATAACAAAATCATATTTTTCGGGCAAGGACTCTAAAAAGGCTTTTAAACCGTTAGGGTTTATTTTGCCCGAAAGGGGTGCGGCCACAAGGCTAACCCCGGGATAAAGCTTAGAGGGCATTACAGCCTCTTCCAGGTTTTTTTCGCCCTTTATAACATCTGACAGATCAAAAACCAGTGAATCTGAAAGGCCTAAAAGCAAATCTAAGCAACGCATACCGGCATCAAGGTCAACAAGTAAAACACTGTTTCCCTGCCGTGAAAGAGAAGCGGCCAGATGAAGGGCAACGGTAGATTTTCCAACCCCGCCCTTGCCCGATGTAACGGCAATAAGCCTACTCATTAGCCTATCTCCTCCTTATTGAAAGCATTCAATATTCAACTTATTTTAACACAAAATCTTTTTTTTGTAAACAGTTTATCGCATTAAATTAATAAAAAATTTTAAATGGCATTACTTTTTCCTCTGGCCCACCTGTTTTAGGTATTTTATTATTGAATAATAGGAAAAATTGTGTTAAAATTATTTGGTATGATAATTATATAAAGGATGTATTGTTTGTGGCAGATTTAAAACACGAAATTAACCGTCGCCGAACCTTTGCTATTATATCCCACCCCGACGCCGGTAAAACTACACTAACAGAAAAGTTTTTGCTTTACGGCGGTGCCATTCAGCTTGCGGGTAGCGTTAAGGGTAAGGCAACAGCCCGTCACGCCGTTTCTGACTGGATGGAGCTTGAAAAACAGCGTGGTATTTCTATTACCTCTTCGGTTATGCAGTTTGAATATAACGGCTTTTGCATTAATATTCTTGACACCCCGGGTCACCAAGATTTCTCTGAAGATACCTACCGTACACTTATGGCTGCCGACAGCGCCGTTATGGTTATAGATGCCGCAAAGGGCATTGAGCCTCAGACGAGAAAGCTTTTTAAGGTTTGTGCTATGCGCAACATTCCTATTTTTACATTCATCAACAAGCTTGACCGCGAGGCAAGAGACCCATTTGAGCTTTTAGACCAGCTTGAAACCGAATTTGGCATTGGCACCTACCCTGTTAACTGGCCCATTGGCTGCGGTGTTGATTTTAAGGGTGTTTTTGACCGCGACAAACGAAGAATACTTACCTTTAACGATTTTCATAAAGGCCAAAACAAAATTAAGGCCATTCAGTGCGATATAACCGACACCGAAAAGCTTGACGAGCTTATAGGCCCCTACCAGCGCAAGGACCTTGTAGACCAGATTGAGCTTTTAGATGGAGCAAGTTTTGAGTTTGATATTGAAAAGGTAAGAAGCGGTAAGCTAAGCCCCGTTTTCTTTGGCTCTGCCCTTACAAACTTCGGTGTTGAGCCTTTTCTTGAAAGCTTTTTAGAAATGACAACCTCCCCTTTAAAGCGCACCGCAAAGGGTACTGAGATTGACCCCTTTGATGAGCATTTTTCTGCCTTTGTTTTTAAAATTCAGGCCAATATGAACAAAGCACACAGAGATAGAATTGCCTTTATGCGAATTTGCTCAGGCAAATTTGAAAGGGGCAAAGAATACTTCCATCTGCAAGGGGGAAAAAAGCTTAAGCTTTCTCAGCCCCAGCAAATGATGGCTCAGGACAGAGAGATTATAGAAGAGGCCTATGCCGGTGATATTATAGGTGTTTTTGACCCGGGCATTTTTTCTATTGGCGACACAATTTGCGACGATAAAAAGCGCATAGAGTTTGAGGGTATTCCCACCTTTGCACCCGAGCATTTTGCCGAAATTGAACAAATAGATACCCTTAAAAGAAAACAATTTGTAAAGGGTATGACACAGATTGCCCAAGAGGGTGCTATTCAGATATTCCACGAACCCGACAGCGGTATGGAAAGGGTTATTGTTGGCGTTGTTGGTGTGCTTCAGTTTGAGGTTTTAGAGCATCGCCTTAAAAACGAATACAACGTTGATATTCGCCGAAGACCCCTTTCTTATCAGCATATTCGTTGGATAAAAAATAAAGAAATTGATATTAAAAGCCTTAACCTAACTTCCGACACCAAATGGGTAAAGGATGTAAGGGAAAACGACCTTCTTATTTTCACAAGCGAGTGGAACATTCGCTGGGCCTTGGAAAAAAATGAAGGGCTAGAGCTTGAGGAATTTAGTAAAGAATAATTTTTGGGGGTGGCCGAAATTAAACGTACCAAAAAACTTTTGAAGGTTTTTATTGCTTTTACCCTTGCGGCCGCCCTTGTTTTTATTTACAGCAACCACTTTTTAAGCGTTAAAAACTATACCGTTAAAAGCCCTAAACTTCCAAATTCCTTTAAAGGCTATAAAATTGCACTTATAACCGACCTGCATAACGCCTCATTCGGCAAAGATAATAACACTCTTATCAAAAAACTTGAAGAAGCCGCTCCCGACCTTGTTCTGTTAGGGGGCGATATGGTAAGCACCAGTGATACAGATTATTCGGTGTTTTTCAGCCTTGCTGAAAAACTAGCCGAAAGTTATGACACATATTTTATTGTAGGCAACCACGAACAAGCTTTAGGGGAAGAAAGGACAGAGCTGTTTTACCAGTCGGTAGAAAGCCTTGGGGTGAAAACCCTTAACAATAAAATGGTAACCCTTGAAAAGAATGGCGAAAAAATAAACCTTTACGGTATGTGGTTTAATTTAAGATATTACACCGACCGTTCGGAAGATGCCACCCATACTGAGCAAAACTATTATTTTGGTACCGACGCTATGGAAGAAATTTTAGGTAAACCTAACAATGAAAATTTCAACCTTTTGCTTACCCATAACCCACTTTATTTTGAAACTTATGCAAAATGGGGTGCCGACCTTACTCTTTCAGGCCACACCCACGGCGGAATGATACGTATTCCCTTTAAGGGCGGTGTATATTCCCCTGAAAAAACCTTTTTCCCCGAATATGACGGCGGACTTTTTGAAAAGCAA
The DNA here is from genome assembly GCA_017410605.1 of Clostridia bacterium. Lineage (GTDB taxonomy): Bacteria > Bacillota > Clostridia > Oscillospirales > Acutalibacteraceae > UMGS1279. The sequence continues at coordinate 58,985 of JAFQQN010000006.1, read as the reverse complement.
AACAAAACCCTTATTGTTAGCCGAGGGCTGGGCAACGGTACAGAGGGTTTCAGGCTTTTTAATCCACCCGAGCTTGTTTTTGTCGTTTTAGAAAGATAGTCTGCATTAATTTTTAAAGGAGGTGAGCCCTTGGAAGGCTTATATATTTATTATCTGGCCATATCAAGATGGCTTATTCCTTTGCTTTCGGTTATGCTTGTCTTTTGTTGGATAAAATATTATAGAGACTGTAAAGAGCCTTTGAAAATTCTTGCCGGGCTCACCACCTCAGATGGTGTTAATATTCCCATAACAGGCAAGGAAAATATTATAGGCAGGGGCAAAAGGGCAGATATTTTAATTCCCCTTAAAAGCGTTAAAACCAAGCACGCCCTTTTATTTGTTAAAGGTGGGCGTTGGCACTTGGCCCCTGTAGAAGGCAAGGTTCAAATAAACCTTCAAACCCTTTCACAACCGGCACCCTTAGATTACGGCGATAAAATTACTATCTCTAAACAGGAACTTACCTTTAAAAGGGCGGTTGACAGTAAACATACCTTTAAAATTCCCGGCGCATGGCTCTGCCTTTTAATTCTTACGGTAATTCAGCTTTTGGTGTTATGCCAAATTTTGCTTCGCTTTGGAAAAGAAGCCCACCTATTTGTTGCAGTAGCCTTTGCCCTGCTTATTGCCGGAGAATGGCTGTATTACATAATAGGACGACTAATTAAAAGGTTTGCTTTTATTTTTGAACTTCCGGCGCTTTTTCTTATAACCTTTGGTCTTGCAGTAAACTGTTGTGTTTACCCCGACCAGCTTATAAAACAAACCGCATGTCACCTTGTCGGCCTACTTTTATACCTTATATTTACCTTCGTTTTAAGGTACCCCGAATTTTTAGAAAAATGCCGTTATGTTTTTATGGCAGTTACTCTCGCCCTACTTTACTACACCGCCTTTTTTGGAAGCATTTTAGGGGGCGCACAAAACTGGCTGACAATTTCAGGCTTTTCTTTTCAACCCTCTGAGCTTTGTAAGGTTGCCTTTGTTGTGTGCGGTGCCTCTAGCCTTTATAGTATTATTTGCCGCCCAAAACTTAAATGGGAATTTTTTGTGTTTTCTGTTTTGTGCCTTGGTGCCTTGGCAATTATGTATGACTTTGGTGCAGTTGCCATTTTCTTTGTAGGAATGCTTATGGTGCTTTCCTTAAGGCTTATGCACCCCGGAATTATTACAGCAATAACAGGTGCGGCCGCTTTAGGTGGGATGTCATTGCTTTTATTCTTCCCCCACGTTACAAGAAGATTCAGCGTTTGGCTTCACGCGTGGGATTTTGCCGATTCTACCGGCTATCAGCAAACCAGAACTATGATAGCCTCTGCCAGTGGCGGGCTTTTGGGTGTTGGCGGCGGTAACGGGCACCTTGCCCCTGTTTCGGCCTCAGACAGCGACCTTGTCTTTGGCATTGTAAGTGAAGAATGGGGCGCAATAATTGCAATTACACTTGCCCTTTGCTTTGCGGCTCTGGGAATGTATGCATACCGCCTTGCAAAAAATGCCGACTCAGCCTTTTATTCTATAGCAGTTTTGTCCTCTGCGGTAATGATAATCTTTCAGGCGGGGCTTAACATTTTTGGTTCTTTAGACTTATTGCCCCTTACGGGTGTTACCCTTATTTTTGTAAGCCGAGGTGGCACAAGCATTATTTCTGCTTGGCTTATGCTCTCCCTTTTCAAGGCGGCTGAAATACACAAAAAAGAAATAAGCCCCTGGAGGTATGAGGAATGAAGTGGCTCAAACACCGTAGCTTAATAATAATTTCGGTTGTGGTCTTGTTTTTGGCCGGAATATTACTTCACTCTGCCCGAATAGCCCTTTATTATGAGGATTGGGCCACCTACCCCACCAATAAGCACATTTTTGACCAAGGTCTTTTGGTAAAGGCAGGGGAAATAACCGACAGTAAGGGAACATTTTTGGCCTATACCGAAAACGAAACGAGAAAATATAACTCAAATGTCGATATAAGAAAGGCTACCGTTCACACAGTGGGCGACCTTAAGGGCTTTGTCTCTACAGGAATGCAATCAGCTTACCTTTCCACCCTTGCAGGGTACGACCTTGTAAACGGTGTTTTCAATATTAGCGGAAAGGGAAATAATATTGCCCTCACCCTTGACAGCAGTCTTTGTGTTTCGGCCACTAAAGCTTTAGGAAGCCGCTCAGGTACGGTGGGAATTTATAACTACAAAACCGGAGAAATTGTGTGCATTGCAAACACACCCACCTTCGACCCTATCGAGGTAACCGCCCCAAGGGGCGATGGTGTTTATGTTAACCGCTTTCTTTCGGGCGTTTATGCTCCCGGCTCTATTTTTAAGCTTGTGACCACCCTTTCGGCTTTGGAAAACACTAAGGCCGAAGAGCTTTGCTTCAGCTGTAACTACGGTGTCGATATTATGGGCGAAAAGCTAACCTGTATGGGTATGCACGGCGATATTAAAATTGAAAAAGCTTTGGTTCATTCCTGTAACGCCTTTTTTGCCCAGACAGCGCTGACTCTTGGCCGCAGTACGCTAACCAAAACCGCCGAAAAGGTTGGCTTTAACAAAACCCTTAAAATGGACGGTATAGAGTGCGCTCAGAGTAAATATAATGTGTCCGAGGCCAATGATATTGACTTTGGCTGGTCGGGAATAGGTCAGCAAAACGACCTTGTAAACCCTTATCAATACCTTTCCTTTGTAGGTGCTATCGCCAACGGCGGTGAGGGTATTTCCCCCTTTGTTATAAATAAAATAACCTCACCTAAAGGTGTTACACTTAAAAGCTCATCAAAATCTAAAACCACGTTGATGAGCGAGGAAAATGCCCAAAAGCTTAAAACAATGATGCGAAGCAATGTTAAAGAAAACTACGGCGACTACCGTTTTCCCGGTTTAGAGGTCTGCGGAAAAACCGGAACTGCCGAAATTGGAAAAAATGCCACACCACACTCCCTCTTTGTAGGGTTTATAGATAGCGAAGATAAACCTTACGCCTTTATAGTTGTGGTAGAAAACTCGGGTGCCGGTAGCGGAACCGCCCTGTCGGTTGCCTCAAAGGTTTTAGCCGCACTTTAACTTGCAACTGACAAAATAAAGCCCGTTGTTCTTTTCTTTTAATTTTTTGTCGAAGAATGCGAAAAGTTTTTTAAAAAATATTAAAAAAGGGGTTGCTTTTTTCACCTCAAGGGTGTATAATAACTTTACACCTTTGAGGTGAAACTTAATATCGCGGGGTAGAGCAGTTGGTAGCTCGTCGGGCTCATAACCCGGAGGTCGCAGGTTCAAGTCCTGTCCCCGCAACCAAAATGAAACACTCGCCTTTATGGCGGGTGTTTCGTTTTTTATTACAGAGATTGATTTCGAGTTTGCGGTTTCGGGTTATGAGGCCGACGAGCGGTGCTCGCCCAGTGACGTCGCGAGCGCACCCTGCGGGTGATACAGCGAGCAAAACGAAGCGCCGCGGTCAAAGTTCATAGGCGCCCCAAGCCGTAATGAACTTTGGGCACCGCAAGAGGGCAAGCGGCAAAGCCGCGCGATAATTGGTTCAAGTCGTCCCGAAACCTGGGCGGTTTCTGGGTTTTTCGTACCATTTTTCAAGGTGCTATTCAAAAGATATCATTTCCCCAAAACGACCATTAGGAAAAACTTGAACTAAATACCTGTCCCGTTTTCTTTTTAACAATTGTTAGATATTTTTTTATTGCCGTAATAGGTGGTGGAAAGATCCTCTACCAGAGATTGGTCCGGATTGGCGGTGAAAGAGAGAAGCCAATCGTAGTTTTTTTCGTCGGAATAGACCTCATCCCAGCAATTATGCTCAAGCTCCGGAAAGAGAATCAGCTCGGCGTGACCGCCATACATATTCACAGCCTTCACCATCTGCAGACTTTCTATAGGATCTACCGTTTTATCTCGAAGCCCATGAAAGGCGCGAACGGGAAGATTTATCAGATTCATTGCAAAAGCGCCGATGCCGCCGCCGCTAATTGGCATTGCCGAGGCAAACCAATTGGGGTGCAACGTTGCAAGCGCCCAGGTACCGTAGCCGCCCATACTATTGCCTGTCAGATGAACACGGGTTTCGTCGATATAAGACATTTCACGGTAGGTTTTTACCAAACTAACCAGCACAGACATCCATTCATACCAGTTCCCGCTTTTACAAAGCGGGGCAAGGAAAACATAGCCTCTTGCATCCTGCCTCTTCAAAAAGTTTGTAACACAGGCGTTTTTTTGCAGGCGATCTGTTGTTTCGTCACGAAATCCGGCACCGTGTAAAAAGATAACCAAAGGATATTTCTTATCCTTTTGAAATCCTTCCGGATAAGAGATCAGATATTTAAGTTCCTCAAAAGTTTTTTCTTCCATGTTTTATGCTCCTTTTCTATCTTCTGTTGTTGGGGAATAGCCGAAATAGCGCTTATAGGCACGGCTGAACTGATAAATATCGGAATACCCTACCGACGATGCAATTTCTTTAATGGGTCTTTTTTCCAAAAGCATTTCACATGCCTTTTTCATTCGCAGTTCGGTCAAGAGGAGAAACGGTGTTTTTTGATAAACCTCTTTTACTACTTTCCGGAGATAAACCGCACTTACATTACAAAAGGCAGCAACCTCGTCAATTTGCAAATCAGCCCTTGCAAATTCGCTTTGCATATAGGCAAGTGCTTTTTCTGCAAGTGTTTGTTTTGCATTTTTGAAAGACTCTGTCTTGAAAAGTAAAAAGGCAAGGTGGTACAGTTTGGAAAGCAAATAGTATTGTGCACTTTCGGTGTTTTCATAGGCTTTTTGGGAAATCTCCCGATAAAAGCTCATGGCTAATTTTTCGTTGATACTATTAAGGATACACGGCGATGCCGGTGAATCTGAAATGTAAAAATTGACAGTGATACTTTCGGCACTCTCAAGACATTCGTTTGTGTAAGCTGTTCCTTCCGGAATGAAAACGCCTTGATTGCAGTTTGTTATAATGGTTTTGTCATTAAATGTGAATTTTATTTGTCCTTTCAATGTGATGATAAAGCAACTTGCATATCTTGAATTAATGGATAAAATACGCCCTTTTTTATCTTTCGCATAGGCAATACTTTTGAATTTTTCGATTCTTATACTCTTGCTATTCATTATCATCACCCTTTTTATTTTATCATTTAATTTCATAATAATCAAGTAAATTTGCGAATTATCACAATAAATCTGTATTTTTGTTTCGAAAATATCAAATCATATACCGTTATAGACATTGAATTAAAAAACGCTAAATGCTATATTGAATCAAAAGGAGGAATATTATGAAATTTCAAGGAAAAGTTGCAATGATAACAGGTGCTTCCGTGGGAATAGGCAGGGCTGTGGCTCTTTGCCTTGCCGAGCAGGGGGCTGATTTGGTTTTACTGGATATTAATACCGAACTGCTTCAGAATGTCGGTGAAGAAGCAAAAAAGTTTGGCAACAGAGTCTTGACCTATGAATGCGATGTTAGCAACGAAGAACGGGTAAATGAAGTGGTGTCAGATGCAATTAAATGCTTTGGTAAGGTTGATATTCTGGTGAATAATGCAGCCCTTTGGCGCGATCGCTCCTCTTTTGCAGAGTCGTCTTCTGATTTGTGGAAACGATATATGGATGTAAATGTTATGGGCGTGTATTACTGTACCAGAGCAGTAATCGGCAATATGTTGGAAAATGGTTACGGCAGAATTATTAATGTGGCATCTGTTGCGGGTGTTTACGGAAATGCAAATATGGTGCATTATTCGGCAACAAAAGGCGCTATTATTACAATGACCACAGCCTTAGCCAAAGAGGTGGCTGAAAAGGGCATTTTGATCAACAGTGTTTCGCCGGGAAGTGTAAGCCCTTCTCAAAACGAGGATATGGACTTCTTCAAGCCATCTGATTTGAGTTATATGGGCCGTACCGGAACCGACCGAGAAAACGCAAACCTGATTCTATTTTTAGCAAGTGACGAAGCAAATTATATTTCGGGTCAGAACATACAGATTGACGGTTGTAGAAAAAAGTTATAATGCAAGCGTCAAAAAAATCCGATATCTTTTTCGGTGCAACTTGCAAAAACGAAGTACTCACCTTTCTGGTGGGTGTTTCGTTTTTTATTACAGAGATTGATTTTGAGTTTACGGTCTTCGGTTATGAGACCGGTAAGTATAGCGAATGCTTCATATTCGAAAAGCCAACACTTTTTTGTTGAAAAAAAGATTAGTGTATGGTATACTCTATCTGCCAAACAATTGTATTATTAATTTTGTTTTTACGACAAAATCTATCATAATTAGTTTTTTGAGATAAAAGGAGATTAAAATGAAACCAGATTAAACTACTTATCAAAACAAATCACTATAAAAAGGGCAGACTTTGCGATTTATTTCGTAAAGTCTGCCCTTTTAAATTTTCTTTCTCTTATATTTTCAATACCGTACAATTAAATTATAGCCGTTTTTTACTCTTTTTAAAAATCCTTGACAAAACATATACTTCGTGATATGATGTATTTCATAATGGGAGGTATTTTATGGATATTCAGTTAAAGCGAGGTCTGTTAGATATCTGCGTGTTAGCGGCTATTAAAAACAAAGCTTCCTATGGATACAAAATCATTAAGGATATGAAGCCATATATTGAGCTTTCAGAATCTACCCTTTATACCATTTTAAAGCGTCTGGAAACGGCTAATATGCTGACCGTTCACACCGCAGAACACGGTGGCCGACTTAGAAAATATTATCATATTACCCCTAAGGGATTAGAGCGCATTGATTTTTTTAAGAACGAATGGAAAGAAATTATGTCTATATATCGGTTTATAACCAAGGAGGATGTAGCTGATGAATAAACAAGAGTTTCTTGCACAGCTGGGTAAGGGATTGCTTGGTTTACCCCAAGAAGACCTTGTAGAGCGCATTGCTTTTTATAGTGAAATGATTGACGACCGTATGGAAGAAGGGCTTTCTGAAAGCGAGGCTGTAAGTGAAATTGGCCCCGTTAACAGTGTTGTTGCACAAATTTTAGCCGACACACCACCCACCAAGCTTGTTAAAAAGCAGATTGAACCCCCTAGGGCGCTAAAGGCTTGGGAAATTGTGCTTATTGTGTTGGGTTCTCCCATATGGATTTCACTTTTAATTACCTTCATCGCAATAATTATTGCCGCTTACATTGCAGTATGGTCTGTTATTGTTACCTTGTGGTCAATAGAGGGCTCATTTGTAGCCTGTTCCCTTGGAGGTATCTTATCAGGTATTTTGTTTGCTTGTAACGGTAATGCTCTCACAGCCGTTGCTATAATTTCTATAGGACTGGTTTGTGCAGGTCTTTCTATTTTTATGTTATATATATGTAAAACGGCAACCAAAGGCGCTTTTATGCTTACAAAGGCACCTATGTTATGGGCAAAAAAACACTTAATAAAAAGGGGGGCGTAGGAATGACTAAAAAAGCAAAAATATGGTTTATTACAGCCACTTGTTTAGTTTTAATTGGCTGTATAACTTTTGGAGGTGTTATGTGGGTGTTAGAATGGGATTTTACAAAACTGTCAACCACTAAGTTTGAAACCAACAATTATGAGATTAACGAAGACTATAATAACATTTCTATAATAACCAAAACTGCAGATGTTGTATTTACCCCCTGTGAGAACACAAAAACCTCGGTTGTTTGCTATGAGCAGAAAAATATAAAGCATTCGGTTGCGGTAAAGGACGGTACACTTATAATAGAGGCGGTTGATAGCAGAAAATGGTATGAGCATATAGGGGTGAATTTTAACACACCTAAAATAACGGTAAATATACCACAGGGTGAATACGGTGCCCTTTCGGTTAAAGGGAATACAGGCAATATAGAAATAGGGGAAGATTTTAAATTTGATAGTATTGATATAAATACCACCACAGGCCATGTAAACAACCTTGCATCTGCTTTTGGGAATGTTAAAATTGCCACAAGTACGGGAAATATTTCTACTAAAAACATTTGTGCCAATACCCTTGACCTTTCGGTTTCAACAGGCAAAGTGACTGTTTCTGATGTAGCCTGTGAGGGCGATATTAAAGTGGCAGTTTCAACAGGCAAGGCCAATATAGTAAATGCCAAAGGCCAAAACATTACATCAACAGGTGATACAGGTGACCTTATTTTAAAAAATGTTATAGCCAGTGGAAAGCTTAATTTACACAGAAGCACAGGTAATATAAGCTTTGACGACTCTGACGGTGCAGAGATTATAATAAAAACCTCTACCGGAAGTGTTAAGGGCAGTTTGCTTTCTGATAAAGTGTTCATAACTAAGACCGATACCGGAAGAGTTGATGTCCCCAAAACAATATCCGGCGGAAAATGTGAAATTACAACCGATACAGGCAACATAACTATAACGGTTAAATAATATCTTTTGAATTAATCCCCCCTACTCTTAACTAAATAAGCCCGATAAAAACAGACAATAAAAAAACCCCTTTACGGTAGAATAAAAGCAACTACCGTAAAGGGATATTTTGTTTTAGCAGTTTATGCCTTCCAAACACCGTCGGCGCTGGTTAGATACCATATAACCGTCGGCATCAATAAAGTACCAACATCCGCCATCATATACCCAATCATTTTTAACCTGACTGCCGTTAGCACCAAGATAACACCAACCAATACTGTCTTTCTTCCAACTGTTGGTTACGGCGTAGCCGTCGGCACCTACATAGCACCAACCATTGTTGTAACCGACGGGGGAAGAGTAATTGTTTCCAATACATCAAGACCGCTTATACCGTTAGTATGTATGGTAGTAACGGTGTTTGGGATATCAATTTCGGTGAGTGCGCTATAAAAATGGTCGTTATAGTCGAAATAACTGTCTTCACTACAAAAAGCGTTTTGACCAATAGAGGTAACTCCCTCCTCAATGATAACCTTACTAATCTGCTCTGAATAGTTGAGCCAAGGGGCGCTGACATCCCAGAAGTTCCAGTTAGCCATATCACCCGTGCCGCTTATTACAAGCAAACCGTTTTCATCTAAAGTCCAGCTAAGATTATCTCCACAGCTGCCGGAAGTTATTACTTCCCCCTCCGAAGTCTGTGCAAATGCATTAATTGGTAGCATTGATAATAGCATCACCACCACCAACAAAATTGCCCCGAATTTTTTCATACCTATTTTCTCCTTAGAGCTACATCATTTTGCCTTTTTAATTATAACATTTCTACCAAAAAAGCAATAACTGTTTTGCGTTGTATAGCCAAGGCATTCATTAAATCATTATCTTAATTGTTGCAATTGAAAAAGGTGCGTGTTATAATGATTATTGTGCAAAATTAAATTCTAATATTTAATTTTGCACAATAATGATTTCAATGGGAAAGGACAAATTTTATAAAAAATTTGGCACAATATCTTCGACTTACTATAACCATTATAATACATATAAGAAGGATTGATAGTATATGGTGAACAAGGTAGTTTTTGATAGTGTTACTTGCCCGAATGGTGCAATAATTAATCTTGCTTGTGGACATATATCTCTCAATGAAATGGCATTTGTGAACGAAAATATTATCGTTAATATTGAAGCTCGTACAGGCCAAATAGAGTTTTGTGATTCAAAATTAAATAAGCTTTTATCCACCAAAACAGAAACACCTTCGTCGGGTGATGAAAAATTTTCTGAAGTAAAATGTATTGTAGAGAGTGGGCAGATTAAGCTTGGTTTTCCCCAATATACTTACAAAGATAATTATCCCCACTGTGACGGTGAGCGTGACCGTTGGACAAAAACTATTTCGGGTTTTGACTTTTTTAACTATAACATTAAGAATAACTGTATTGTTAAATGATTCCTGTTTTAAGCAAGAACAAACCCAACAACGCTGATTTATAAGAATCTATATAACACAAAAGGAGTAATGATTATGATAAAAGAAAAACCCTTAGAAAATTTTGTTGGTGCTTATAGTAATACAGCAATATTCAGAACAATGGCTTTTATTGGTGACAGCCTTTCTTCTGGCGAGTTTGAAACAATAGATGCTGCTGGAAATCGCGGTTATCACGATTTATATGAATATTCTTGGGGACAGTATATTGCAAGAAAGAACGGACTTGTTGCATATAATTTTTCCAGAGGTGGAATGACAGCAAAATGGTATCTTGATAGTTTTGCAGAAGAAAAAGGCTTTTGGGATAAAGACAAGGCCTGTCAGGCCTACGTAATTGCTTTAGGTGTTAATGATATTTATAATCAAAATATAAAAATTGGTGAAGCAAAGGATATAACAGCCACCAAGTTTTCAGAGGAAAGGCCTTTTATTAGCTATTATGCTGAAATAGTAAGAAAATACAAGGAAATTAGTCCTGATGCAAAGTTCTTTTTTGTAACCTTCCCCAACGAGGGCGATGCAAAGGATAAAAACAAAACAAAGGGTATGATAAATGCCTTGTATGCCCTTGCCGAGCACTTTGACAACTCTTATGTAATAGACCTTTATGAATATGGCCCCCTATATGATGCAGAATTTAAAAGCAAATATTTCTTGCATGGTCATATGAACCCAATGGGCTATATTTTAACCGCAAATTTAATTGATTCATATATTGATTATATAATACGAACAAACCCAACCGACTTTAAAAATGTTGGCTTTATAGGTACAAATATAAAATATAAATAGTTTCTCCCTTTGCTCATTGCATATAAACATTCACTTTTAAATTATTATCCGCCCTGTTTGGGGCGGATTTTTGTATATATTGATAATAAAATAAAAATATGATATAATTTATACAACAATTTAATTTTTCTTTCACAAGGTAGTGATTAATATTATGAAAAGATTTTTAAGTATTCTCCTTTGTGCCACATTGGTTATTACTGCTTGTTCCTGCAAAAATAAGAAGTCGGTGAGTGCTGATTTATCAGACATTACCACAAGTAAGGCTTCAAGCTCAAATATGGTAACAAGCCCAGAGATTGTAGAAATCGAAGCCTTCTCTTCCAAACCCGAAACCAGTAGTGAATACAGCTCAAAACCGTTAACTACCACAAGTAAGGCAAATTATAGCTCTTCTAAGGTACAAACATCTTCCCAAAACAGCCAAAATGAGCTACAGCAAAATCAAATAATAAACAGTGTTCAGCCGTTAAATTACACCGTAAACGACCCGAATAATCTTAGAGGCCTATCTACCGAAAAAAAGGGTTATTCCTTTGGCATTGCTAAAGACGGTAAGCCCCATAGCCAGTCGGTAATTAACCAAAACACCTTTGACGGATTTGAGAATGTAAAGGCTCTTGCCCTTGATACCAAGACTGCCGAAAAGGTTATGTATTTAACCTTTGACAACGGTTATGAATATGAAAACCTTACGGCAGATATTCTTGACACGCTAAAAGAAAAGGGTGTAAAGGCGGCCTTTTTCATAACTATGAGCTATGCCAAAAGCAACAAAGCCTTAGTACAAAGAATGATAGACGAGGGGCATATAGTAGGCAATCACAGTACAACCCACCCATCTTTCCCAAGCCTTTCCCGTACCCAAATGGCGGAAGAAATAGCAACCCTTGATAATTATTTAAGGGAAACTTTTGGTTACACAAGCCCTTATTTTAGGTTCCCGGCAGGTGAATATTCTGAATGCTCTTTAGAACTTGTTACATCAATTGGCTTTAGGTCTGTTTTTTGGTCGGTGGCCTATGCCGATTGGGATACCTCTAATCAAAAGGGAACCGATTTTGCCTATAACACAGTTACCTCTCGGTTTCACCCCGGCGCAGTTATTCTTCTTCACGCAGTGTCAAAAGATAATGCTGCCGCTTTGGGCAGTATGATTGATTTTGCCGTAAGCCAAGGTTACACATTTAAGACTCTTGATAATTACTTTGGTTGATTACATAAAAATAATTTGCATAATTTACACAACCCCCCTTTACTTTTTTATAGCAAAGTTGTATAATTTAACTAGCAATAGTAATATTTTCTAGTTTGCTATAATATTTAAAGGAGGGTTTTTTTTGAAATTCAAAAAACTTTTAATGCTGTTACTGGCATTTGCAATTATGTTTGCATTTTCATTAACAGCAACAGCCGATGCTCCTGCCGATTTTACCGGTTGGCAGTATGAAGATGTTGGTGGCAATACAGAACGTGTGTATTATGTCAACGGCGTAATGGTTACCGGCGGTTGGTATCAAATTGAAAACGAATGGTACTATTTTGGCGGTGACGGTATTCCTTACCGTGGTAATGTATATGAAATAGACGGTGTTTTGTACGGTTTTAATTACAACGGTATTATGTATGATGACGAGCATTTCTTTTTGTCTGAATACAGCGAAGACCTTGGCTATTTTGTTGAAACCTGGTACTGTGCTAAGCCGGGCGGAGCTTTATTTAAAGACTCTTGGGCAAAACCAACCTATACCTGCGAGGGTGTAGAAAACACAAAATGGTATTATGCAGGGCCCGACTATGTTCTTCTTATGGGAAAGCAGTATATAGGTGGAAAGTATTACTATTTTGACGAAAACAGAGGCGAAATGTTCTATGACCAAACCTTTGGGAAATATGACGAAGCTTCTGATGATGTATTATTTTACTACGCCCAAGGCGGCGCACATGACGGTGCACTTGCCCAAAATACGTGGGCTACAGATGATGACGGCGATTGGGTTTACTACAAGGATAATTGCGCCAGAGCAGAAAACGAAGTAGTTTCTGTCGACGGCACTCTTTACGCCTTCGGTTATGATAGCAAAATGTTTAGTGGCGAAATAGCCGAGGTGTATAATCACGAAACAGACAGTTGGGATTATTATTATGCACTAGAAAGCGGCGCATTACTTACAAACGGTTGGTGTCAGCCCCATTTGGCAGAGCATAATGACGACACCTGGTATTATTGCGGTGCCAACGGTAAGTTTTATACCCATGGCCTTTACAATATAGGCGGTAAAAACTATTGCTTTACCTCTTCAGGCAGTATGCTGGAAAACGGTTCTTACTCTTTTTATGAAAACGATGTAAGGAAGTTTTTCATTGCCGACAAAGACGGTAACGCCTGCCAGCTGTTTAACAATACCTGGACACAGTTTAACGGCGACTGGTATTATGTTCAAGACAACGAAATATGCGACCACGATGTTTACCTGATAGATGGAAAATATTACGCCTTCGACTGGGAAGGCAAAATGTATGACAATGAATTTTTCTACCTTTCCATTTACGATGACGACTGGAACTATTTAGGTGAGAAATGTTATTATGCCAAACCCGGCGGTGTATTAGCACAAAACGAAGTTTTGTATATTAGTCGTTATGGTGATAAGGATTACTTCCTGTTTGGCGAAGACTGTTCTATTCCCGAAGAAAGCGGCCTTTATGTTCTTAACGGAGTTTATTATTATATGTGGACCAGTTATGGCAGAGTTTATTGCGACGGCGTTCAGGAACTTGAGGAGGGTGTTTTCTGTTTCGGTGAAGACGGTAAGGGTACCAAACTTTCCGATGGTTGGTTCCTTAACGACCTTAGCTCGTATAAAGAAAATTGGTACTGGATATACATACAAGACGGCGCACTTCTTAAAGACGGAATTTATCAACTTGGCGCTAACAGTTACGCCTTTGATTATGATGGAGAGTTGTTGACCGACAGGGTTTATTATGACGATGCTTCCGGAAAACAGTATTTGCTCACCTATATGGACGAATACGGCAACGGCGGTTCAGTATGCAAAGAAAAAAATGTGTGGAAAACTGTTAACGGCAACTATGTATACCTGACCGAAGATTCTTCACTTCATAGAGGTTGGCTATTCGATGTATATTATATGGACCCATATATGTCCTACTGCACATTTATTGTTGATAAAGACTACTATGTTTCTGCTGTGAATACCCAGGGTATTGCCACAAAGCTTACTACCACAAGGTTCCTCACAATAAACGGCGATACCTATTATATAAGAGAAGGTAAGCTTGTTGCTGGTGATTGGGTATACGATAACGGATATTGGTATTTCTGCAGCGGCGAAGGAAATATATTTGCTGATACTACCACTAAAATAAAAGGTGTTTACTATTACTTCGATATAAACGGCAGAATGTGTAACAGCGGTTGGGTTCGCGACAGCTATGGTAACTGGTATTGGGCTGCTGCAGACGGTTCGCTCTTTACAGGTTTAGACTCTTCCGGCTATGTGTTCAGCTCATCGGGCAAACTTATTGTAGACAATATCACAAAAATTGACGACGTATGGTATGTTACCGATATTAACGGCCAAAAAATTGGCTCCTTCTCTGAAGAGGGTTGGAACCAGGTTGGTAACGACTGGTACCTTGTTAAAACCTACGATGATGAATATGACTCAGCACCCTATAAAGACTATGTAACAGGCAGCTATTATGCTGAAGATGGCAGATTTTTCGCCTTTGATCACCAAGGCAGAATGTTAAGTAACCAATTCTATGATGATTATTATCTTGGTTCTAACGGCGATGCCTTAAAGGGTTGGTTCTTTATAGACGGTTATTGGTATTACGGCAATCCCGAAGACCACGGCTACCTTTATGCCCGTGATGTTTATGACATTGGCAATAAAGAATATGCCTTTAACTCTAAGGGTCAGCTTATACAAAACCAAACATTCTACAGCTGGAATTACGATGCTTTGGTTACCACAAACAGCGACGGTGAAGTTATAAGCAAAACAGCTGCAAACGGTTGGGTTTACAGCCACGATAACAATTGGAACGAGGGCGAAGTCTACTACTTTGTTAACGGAGAAAGCTATGACGGTTGGCTTGGTAACTATTACATTGATAACGGCAGTTTGGTTATAAACCGAGTTATTTATGATTACGAAACCGAAAAACATTACTGCCTTGATAAAAAAGGCTTGCTTATATCTAACGGCTGGTATGAACGCTATGAAAACGACTGGGTTTATGCTAATGCCGACGGCTCGTTAGTTGAAGATGGCTGGCTCTATTCGGGCAACACATGGTATTATTTTGATGGCTATTCTATGGTTTATGACCAAGTTATGGAAATTGACGGTGCATACCACAAATTCGCCGAAAGCGGTGCTTGGCTTGGCGAGGTTGCCTCTGATGACGAATTCGACTTCAGCAATATGGCTGACGGTTGGGTACAGCTTAACGGAAACTGGTATTTCTCTATGGCCGGCGAGGCTATAATAGACGAGACCTTATATATTGATGGCGAATGGTATTACTTTGACGAAGACGGTATTATGGTTAGTAATAGATTTGCCAATGGCAGTTACTATAAATATGATGGCTTCGCTTACTACACCTCCAGCGGCGCCCGTGCAGAATATACCGGTTGGCAGTTTATAAACAACAACTGGGTGTACTTTAACGATTCTTCTTTTGTCAATGTTGGTTGGGTTTTAGACGGCGGTAAATACTATTACCAAGAAGTATCAGGCGCTTTCAAAAATCCCACTTTAAAAATGATTACCGGTTACAAGGTTATTAATAACCAGCTTCACTACTTCAACGATGGCGGAGTATTAACCGAAACCATTACCTCATACGGATGGCACCAGGTTGGCTCTGATTGGTATTTTGTAGGTGCTGATGGAAAGGTTGTAACCGAAGAGGCTGAATATCTAATAAACGGCGCTTACTATGCCTTCGATTATGATGGCATAATGGTTTCCAATGATATTTGGAACGGAAAATATTATAATGCCGGTGGCGTTTTAGTTACAAATCCCGGTTGGTATGTAGTAGACGGCCAGTGGATTTATGTTACCGAAACAGGTGACGTAGCCGGTGACGGTGTATATCTTATCGGAGGAAGAGAGTATTATTTCCACAATTACTTCTGGGTGGGATAAAACCTTTTAAGCTATTAAACTAAATCAACGGGGGCCATTGCAATATTGCAATGGCCCCCGTTTCTGTATGAAAAATTTGTGTGCCTCTAGTTTTGCCCTTTTCTCTTTCTAAATTCAAGGGGCGTCATCCCTCTAATCCTCTTGAAAACAACAGAAAAATAATTGGTATCATAAAACCCACAGGAAAGAGCTATATCTCTCACGCTTCGGTGTGTGCTTATTAACAGCTCGCAGGCGCGTTCTATTCTCTTTCTTCTGATTGTAGTTGCTATGCCCTCACAGGTTAATTTTATAAACAAGTGTTGTAAATGTGAAAGGCTGATATTGCACTCTTCGGCAACATCTTCGGGGGTTATTTCTTCGGCATAATGCTTTTCAATATAATCTATAGCTGTTAAAACATATTTTTGTTCGTGACTGGCCTCATCTTTTTTAAACGTTAAAAGTGGGTTATTTTCTAAAATTTTCTCCAGCATATTGCCAATTACGGCAACATAACATTCTAACCTCTGCTCTATAACTGGCGTTATTTTTTTAAGATTTTCATTTCGAATACTTTCTATTTCTTGTAAAGAGCTTTTGGTTTTATTGGCTATAGCTGTTAAAATCCTTTGAGATTTTGGTGCTAAAAAGCCGGTCACCGACACCGTAAAGGCGTGAATGTTCCCCGAAAATATGGGCAGCGTATATTCTGCAACACCGCAATAACAAAAATTCCACCCCGCTGTGCCACGCCGCTTAATATTTCTTCTTCCGGCATTTTTAAGGGCAACACACCGTCTAGTGAAATGTTTGCTTTCCTTGACCTTCATACAATAAGGGTTTGTGTGCCAATTATTTTGTGCAAGATAAGGTCTTATGCTTTCATAATCTCTTAAAACATTATAGTAATCACTAATTATTATATGCCATTCATTATCTTGACAAAGTCTTTCAATATATTTAACCAAATTTTGAATTGTCTTCATATTTTCACCCCAAAATCAATGATAAAAAGCACAAATTTAAAGTTTTTCTTTTATTTTACCTCTATAATAAAATTAAATCAAGTTTTTTGCGAATTTCAATAAAAATATGCTAAATTTATAAGGAGTGTATTTATATGCAAACATTATGGGTTGATGCCGCTGAGTTTAAAAATTTAGGCGGATGGAAAAAAGACAGTCAATTCGTACGAAGCGTGGGACAAAGCTATCTTATTGCATGTACCAAACCGGGTGTTCCGGTGGAAAATGCCACCTATTCCTTTAAGGTAGAAGAGGATGGCGTTTACCGTCTTCACGTTCGCACAAAAAACTGGAAATTCCCCGAGGCTCCCGGTCAATTTGCCCTTTCGGTAGACGATGAAGAGCTGCCCAATATTTTAGGAAAAATGCCAACACATAAATGGTATTGGGAAATTGCCGGTGATGTTTATCTTGAAAAGGGCGTGCATACTCTTTCTGCTGTTGACAAAACAGGTTGGCTTTCCCGTTTCGCAAGTATAGTAATTACAAACGATATGGATTTTACCCCAACCCCCGAAGTAGAAAGAATGTTGCGTCAAAGAGCCCAGATAAAAGGTATTACCGCCGACACCGAAGAATTGCATTTTGATTTTGTTGTTATAGGTGCCGGACCGGGCGGCGTACCTGCCGCCATAGAGGCAGCCAGAAACGGTCTTAAAACCGCCCTTATCTCGGGTAGACCCACCATTGGCGGTAACGCAAGTGACGAGGGCACCATTGGTCTAGACGGCGCCGCCTGTAGAAACCGCGAGGCTTGGGAGGGCGGCATAGCCAACGAAATTAGGAATTTGCATATTACCAAAAAACTTTCTTGGCAAAGGTCTATGGAGACCCTTTGTGAGAGGGAAGAAAACCTCACAATATTTGTAAATGAGCTTTGTATTGATGCAGAAAGTGAAAATAACCATATTGTTTCGGCTACCACAGTAAATACCAATACACTTTTAAAGAAAAAGTTTTCTGCTGACTTTTTCTGCGATTGCAGCGGTGACGGTTGGCTTGGATATTATGCAGGTGCCGTCTACCATATAGGAAGAGAAGCAAAATGGCAATATGGCGAAGACTTTGCTCCCGACAATCCTGACACCCTTTCTATGAGCGGTTGCCTTTGTGATGAACAACCGGGTATGCCCCATATGAGAGTTTTTAAAACGAGTATGAATAATACTCCCACCCCATTTACTGCCCCAGATTGGGCTATAAAGCTACCTGAGGGTGAAGCTCTTCATCGCAAAGTAGCACAGCTTGACCACGCCGAGTGGTGGCTTGAAAATTCTAATGACCATGACGACGTTTGGGACGATGAGTTCGCAAGAGATGAGATGATTCGTCTTGGTGTTGGTTATTTCAACTGGCTTAAAAATTCTGCTCCCCTTAAACCCGAGTTAGCAGAACAGATAGAATTCTATGAGCTTCGTGGTTTGGCTCTTCACAACTCTAAACGAGAAAACCGACGTCTTATAGGTGATTACGTTTTTAATCAAAACGATTGTGTGCCAGGCACTACTTTTCCCGATGCAATTAGCTATCGCGGTTGGGTTCTTGATGTACACCACCCCAAAGGTGTTTATTCAGGCAAGGAAGGAGTTTTTTATAGCAATAAAATAGTTCCTATAACCCCCGTGCCCTATCGAATTATATATTCTAAAAACATTGATAATCTGTTTATGGCCGGTAGATGTTGCTCTGTCTCACATATTGGGCTTGGTTCTATTAGGGTAGAATCTACCCTTGCCACTCTAGGTCAAGCCGCTGGCCTTGCCGCTTCTCTTTGTAAAAAGCACAGCACCACCCCAAGAGGCATTTATGAAAACCATATAACCGAGCTTCAACAACTTCTTCTCCGCCACGACCTTACTATACCGGGCATAGACAATAATGACCCCGAAGACCTTGCCAGAGAATGTAAAGTTTTAGCCGATTCTGTTGCAGATGACCTATATATTCTTAAAATACATGGAGCAAAAGACGGTTGGGAAGAAATTAAAAACGAGACCCTTACAGGTCCCTGCAATGACACAAGTATCTTTGCCCCTGAATATTATAAGGCTGAGCTTAAAAACGTCTCTGATACAGCAATAACCGTAAAAGCAACACTTTATAAGTACAGTGAACAAAATAATATAGCTCAAACATTAGAGGAGGTTGAAGCCTCTGATATAACCGTTCCTGCAAATTTCGAGGGATATATTGATATTCCTTTTAAGGGTAGTATAGAAAACGGACAATTTGCCGTATCTATTGCAGCTTCTGAAAATCTATTCTGGCGCAAAAGAGCCTGGGTTAAACAAAGCTTTTTCACCCTTGAAAGAAAAGGGGACCTCACAGAGCTACCAGATCAAGGCAGAGAACTTCTTTATTCCTCCAAAACCGAAAGCTTGGCCGACTGTTCGCCTGAAAATATAACAAACGGTAAGAACCGTCCTACCGAGACTCACTTTAACGGATGGGTAAGCAACCGAACAAACGGACTTCCCGCAAGTATCACCCTTGCTCTTCCCGAGGAAAAAGAAATAAGCGAGGTCAGAGTAACGACACGTGTTGAACTGTCTTATCCCTCTTACTGTTTTAAGCCGTCTGTTATTTCAACCGGCACAGCAGAGGATTTTACAGTTTCTCTTTTGCAAAATGATAAATGGGTTCAGGTTGCCCATATTACTGATAACTGCTTTAAACAGTCTGTAATACATTTTGAAAAGCAAAAGGCAGAAGCGGTTAAAATAACAGTTAATAAAACTATTGACGACCAACGAGCCTATATTACCGAAGTAAGAATATACGAATAATTTGTAGAGTTTTTTCTATAATAAATGAAAGGCCGGTGTGCTGACTAATCAGCACACCGGCTCAGTCTGTCGAAAAAGTCCAGTTTTTTGCTGGGCTTTTTCTGCATTTTATGGTATAATAAAGTTGGTGATAAAAATGATAGTAAAAGACAGAATACATAGAGACCAACTTGAAATGTTCAGCATAGAAGAATTTGTACCGGCAGACCACTTATTAAGAAAAATAGATAGCGCAGTAGATTTTATACATATATATGACTTGGTCGAAGATTTATACTGTAAGGATAACGGAAGACCAAGTATAGACCCCGTTGTAATATTTAAAATGGTGTTAATACAGCATATATATGGGATTCCGTCACTTAGAAGAACAGTAGAAGAAATTAAGATGAATGTAGCATACCGTTGGTTTTTAGGATATTTAATGAATGAAGAGATACCGCACTTTTCTACAATAAGCTATAACTTTAAACATAGATACACCGAAAGAACCATAGAGGGAATATTTTATTGGATATTAAATGAGATAGAGAGAGCGGGTTATCTTTCACCCGAAACAGTATTCATAGACGGAACGCATATTAAGGCGAATGCAAATATTAAAAAGGTAGTAAAGAGAGCTGTACCACAAGCGGCAAAGCGCTATGAAGAAGAACTGATGGCAGAGATAAACCAAGACCGAGAAGACCACGACAAAAAACCATTTGACGGACCAAAACCGCCTGAAGACAAAGAGATTACAACATCTACTACAGACCCCGAAAGCGGAGTATTTCATAAGGGCGAGCATAAGAAATGCTTTGCATATACCGCACAAACAGGTTGCGATAAAAACGGCTATGTAATGGATGTAACAGTTAATCCGGGAAATGTACACGATAGTGTAGCATTTGACGGATTATATGACAGATTAACCGAAAAGAATCCTGAAATTGAAAACATAGTAGCTGATGCAGGCTACAAAACACCGTGGATAAGCAAACGAGTTTTAGATGATGGCAGAATACCCGTACTTCCATACAAAAGACCAATGGGAAAGAAAGGAAATTATCCACCGTACGAATATGTATATGATGAGTATTTTGATTGTGTAGTATGTCCTGAAAACCAAGTATTAAACTATGCCACCACAAACCGAGAAGGCTACCGAGAATTTAAGAGCAAAGGATATATTTGCGAGAAATGTCCCACTAAACATTTATGCACCGAAAACCAAAAGAACGAAAAAACTGTTACAAAACATGTTTGGTTAGATTACCTTGAAACGGTAGAAGATATTAGATACACTCCCGAATACAAAGAATTATACGAGCGACGAAAAGAGACAATTGAAAGAGTGTTCGCAGATGCAAAAGAGAAACACGCAATGCGATACACACCATACCGAGGCTTATCCCAAGTTACGAACTGGGTTAGGCTTAAATTTGCTGCAATGAACCTGAAAAAGTATGCAATTCATAGGTGGAATATGTCCCACCTATACGGCTTATATGATTGTTTTTTCTCAAATTTTCAGAATTTTAAAAACTTAACCCCAAACCTCGTTTGAGATTTGGGGTTATTCGACAGACTGGGCCGGTGTGCTGACTAATCAGCACACCGGCTTATTTTAATAATTAAATAATCATCTTACCATCTTCGCCAAAAGTATATCTGCCTGGGTTTACGAAACCGTTTGCAGTTTCTTCTGTAATGGTTCTCTTCTGATTCTTAGCTACAAGTCCACTCTTGGTTATGAAGTAGTAATCGCCGTCAAGCTGAATAAGTCCTGCGTTAGCACCGATTATTCCGTCTACATAATAGTAGCCGTTTTTAATTCCGGTAAAGCGCTCTAATTTACAGTCTTCGCCGAACTTATAGGGGCCTACAGGAATTACGCCCTTGGTAAGCTCTTCGCCAAGGTGTTTTTCAATATTTGTAAGCACCTTGCCGCTGGCGGCAATAAGGTAGTAATCGTCACCTATCTTAACTACTCCGCCTATTCCTGTGATTGCACCATTTACATAATAATTGTCGTTATGGATAGATTTCGTCAACTTTTGTGGTCTATTAACACGCTTTAATTATTTTTTCATATATTCTCTGGGTGATTTTCCTACCACCGCCTTAAAAACCTTCGAAAAATAAAATGGGTCCTTATATCCGGAAAGAATGGCAATGTTTTTAACAGCAGTTACCCCCTGCTCAATAAGAAAAATTGCATGTTGAATACGTAGGTTTGTAAGATAGGCCGAAAAGTTCACCTTCATATCATCCTTGAAAATTCGTGAAAGATATTTTTCGTTATAACCCAATTTCTGTGCCAATCCGGCAAGGCTAAGCTCGCAGTCGCTAAAATTGTTTTGAACATATTTCAAAACTGCGCCCATAAGTTCTTGCTCTTTATTTTTTTCAAAAGGGGTCATTTCACCTAGGGTGTAAAGCAGCACACCCTCGCTAATAAGGTCAGAATTTTTAGTGTTAGCCATCACTATAGCACTTTGCCACAAAGACAAAAGACCCTCGTGACCCTCGAAAACGCAAGAAGATGGCGTAATTCCAAACCTTTTAAAAAGTTCGTCACTTCGGCTTCCGCTGAAATTTATATACATATATGCCATATCCTTTGCATCCTCCACCTTATAGGACTCATCGGCAAAGGTGAAAAAAACATAGCCCGGTTTTAGTTGTTTTTTTACAGCATCAGTAACCAGGGTTCCTCTTCCACTTATAACAATATGGAGTGCATTATCCTTAAGCACTTTTTCGTTGGATATTCTATTAAGGTCAGTTTCCAATACAAAGGCCGTGGTTTTAAGGCTTTCTTCGCTTTGATCGGAAATAAATTTGCAAATATTATCACGATATTTCATTTTAATCACCAAGGATATTGTAACATAAATATATGCTTTTGCAACAATTAAGTAGAAAAATTAAATATTCTCATAGAAAATTTCCATTTTCATTGCTCTCTCTTGTGGTAAAATATTTTTAGATGACTTTTTGGGGGGTGCCATAATGAAAAAGCTTAGAATTGGTATTTTTGGTTTTTGCCGCGGCGCATATTATGTTGATCACCTTTTAACCAATAACACAAGTGTTGTGGCCGTTTGCGATAAAAGAAAAGACAGGCTTGAACAGGCCCGTAAAAAGCTTGGTGACACCACCCAATACTATGAAGACTTTGAGTCATTTATCAACCACCCCTTAGACGCCGTTGTTATAGCAAACTATTTTCATGAGCACACTGAATATGCTATTCGATGTTTAGAAAAAAATATTCACGTGCTTTGCGAATGTATTTCTAATGCCACTATGGCAGAGGGCGTAAGGCTGGTTGAAGCGGCCGAAAAAAGCAAAGCGATTTATATGTTAGCAGAAAACTACCCCTATATGTTATTTAACCAAGAAATGAAACGTATTTATGAAGGCGGTTCTCTTGGCAAGTGCTTTTATGCAGAGGGCGAATATAACCACAACGGCGACCCCTACTGTTCTACACCCGATGCATGGAACAATATTAAGGTTTTATTTGACGGGGAGAAGCATTGGCGATGCCACCTGCCCAGAACCTATTATGTAACCCATTCTCTAGCCCCAATTATGTATGCAACGGGCGCAACACCTATAAGGGTGACTGCTATGCCGGTTTATTTTCCTCTGCCTAAGGATTGCTCAAGGGCCAGTTACGTTGGGGAAAAGGCGGCTATAATCACCACCCTTAACAACGATAACTCTGTTTTTAAATTTACAGGCTGTTCAACCTTTGGTGCCAGTGATAATTCTTACCGTCTTTGCTGTGAAAAGGGTCAAATTGAAAATATAAGGGGCACGGGCGGTAAAATTATGCTTCGCTATGACCCGTGGCAAATACCAGACGGCAGGGAAGAAAACAATTTTTATATGCCTAAATGGAACGACCCCGATGCCAAGCTTATTAAAAACACCGGTCACGGTGGGGGCGACTTTTGTGTGGTAAGAGAATTTATAAGCTGTGTTAGAGAAAACCGAAAACCCGATTTTGATGTTTATTTTGCAACCAAAATGTCAAGCGTTGCTATTCTGGGTCACCGAAGTCTTTTAGAGTTTGGAATGCCCTATGACCTGCCTAATTTTAAAAACAAAGAAGACAGGGACAAATATAGAAACGACACCCTTTCACCTTTTTATTATTCTGACGGCAGAGAGCCAACCATTGCCCCTTGCTCTGACCCGGATTACAAGCCAAGCGATAGGCAGATAGAAAATTTTAATAAAGTATTAAAGGGTTAAATAGCTCTTGTTATATTGCAAAAACGGATAACCGTAATATGTTAAGAAAGTAGGAATTATTTTGGAAAACTTATTTAGCTATGGTCTGTTAACCCTCTCAACTGTTATGTTTGGGTTTATGTTCTTCTTTAAAGATATTTTTAGAAGTAACTACGGTAGTGGTTTTAAGGCCACCTTGGTTATGAGCCTTGGGGGAGGTATTTTCGGTCTAATATCGCTGCTTATTATTAAAGGCTTTGTTTTTGAATTCTCTGTTTTTGCCCTTATAATGGCTATTATTTCAGGGCTTAACGGTCTTGCCTTTTCTTTTTGCAGTCTTAAGGCGTTAGGTAAAATTAACCTTTCATTATATTCTCTTTTTTCTATGCTTGGCGGAATGGCTTTGCCCTTTTTAAGCGGAATTTTATTCCATGGAGAGCCTATTACAGTAAACAAGGTTCTTTGCTTTATTATTATAACCATCGCTCTTTTTATTACTGTGGAAAAGGGTGATAATAAAAATGGCTACATATATTATTTGGGTATTTTCTTTTTCAACGGTATGGCTGGTGTTCTTTCAAAAGTATATCAGGCACTGCCTTTTAATAAAATATCTTCTGCCGGATACTCTATTCTAAAGGCTGTAATATTAATTGTTATTGTTGCGGTTCTCCTTGTTTTTGTTAAGGGCGAAAAGAAACCCATAAACTTTAAATGTATTATTGCTATGGCCGGAAGCGGAATCTTAGGCAATATTGCAAACTGGCTGCTTTTGGTTGCGCTGTTAAATCTTCCTGCCTCGGCACAATACCCCTTTGTAACCGGTGGAACCATGATAGTATCTACCGTTATCAGCTTATTATCTGCTAAAAAGCCTTCTCCAAAAGAAATTTTAGCAGTTATAATATCCTTTTTCGGAATAATTTTACTTATAGCCTTGCCGGAAATAGAAATTTTAAAAATTTGATAATACATATTATATATTAACTAAGTCGCCCTGTAATTAAATTGCAGGCGACTTAGGCCGTAAATAACCACCCGTCAAACAGGTGGTTTGCACAAGGGCTAAAAGCCATAATAAAAACAGCATCCCTTTCGTTTTCGAGGGATGCTGTTTTTTGTTTTAAGTGTGTTTTAATCAGGTATCTGCCATTCAATGGGCTCTATTCCATTTTTAACAAGATATTCATTTGCTAAAGAAAAATGCTTGCATCCGAAAAAGCCGCGATAAGCCGAAAGCGGACTTGGGTGGGGTGCCTCCAGCTTTAGGTGTATTGGGTTAGTAATTATTTTTGCCTTTTCGGCAGCCGGGCGCCCCCAGAGAAGAAAAACAATGGGGTCTTTTTTGTTATTAAGCTCTTTTATAACCCTGTCGGTAAAGTTTTCCCACCCTTGGCCGCGGTGACTTGCTGCCGCTGAGCGGCGTACCGTTAAAACTGTGTTAAGAAGCAATACCCCTTGCTTTGCCAAGTGGGTAAGCTCGCCGTGGCTTGGTGGAACAATGCCCACATCTGCCGCCATTTCTTTATAAATGTTCTGCAAAGAGGGTGGTGGCTCTACACCCTTTTTCACCGAAAAGCAAAGGCCGTGAGCCTGACCCGGGCCGTGGTAAGGGTCTTGCCCTATAATAACCGCCTTTACCCCCTGGAAGGAGGTATATTTTAAAGCGTTAAATATATCCCCCATTGGAGGATATATTTCTTTAGAAGAATATTCTTCCTTTAAAAACTGCCTTAAAAGTAGGTAGTAGGGCTTTTTCCATTCGTCGGCCAAAATACCGTCCCAATCGTTGCCTATGTTTACCATTAATTTAATGCCTTCTTTTCTTTTTAAACTTTACATTATAATTTTATATTACATGGGCGGTAAAATAAAGTTTAACTTTTTAAAGACCTACAGCGAAAATTTAAACCTTTCTGGATTTTATTAACTTCTGGGGGAAGAGTTTTTTCAGCTCTTTACCATCCATTATTACCATTAAGATAAAATATAAAATGGATATTCCGGCAGTCGAGACAGAAATATATAAATAAAGGTTGTGACTAAAAGGCCGAAGAAGCTTTTGGGCTATTGCCGAGGCCACGAAAATTGACAAAAAGGGCGCGAACATTGTTTTATATAGACCCAATTTCATTTCGGTTACTTTTAAAATTCGCACAACCGAAAGGGTGGCTGTAAACAGGTTGCTGAAAAGCATTACACCCAAAAAGCCTGTCATACCAAATCGGGGAACCAACAAAACAACCAAAATTATTCTTACCAAAGAATCTATAACATTATTTCTAAGCAGCACCTTTTGTTGGTCTAAGCCCTTTAAAATTCCATCGGCAATAAGGTCTATATACATAAAGGGTACAAGGGGAGAAAGGGCTCTTATAAGGTAACCCACCTCGCGGCTTTTATAAAAAACCTGGCCTATCTGCCCCGAAGCGACAAAGAAAACTCCGCCAATTAAAAAAGAAAATACCGACGTTGTATAAAAAATTTTATCAATTGCCGACCTGATTAAGGCTTTATTGTTTTTTTCCATGGCCTCGGTCATTTCTGGTACCAACAGGGTAGACACCGAAGAAAGCAAAGAGGCAGGGAACAAAAGCAGGGGCAAGGCCATTCCCTTAATCATTCCAAACTGGCCAAGCCCTACAGACGTATCAGAACAATATTTTGAAAGGCAAATGGGGGTTAGTAAATTCTCCCCTGTGCGAAGCCCTGTGTGCAAATATCTTCCTGCTGAAATGGGGGTGGCAATTCTAAGCAGCTCTTTTAATATTCCCCCCTTTGTTTTCTCCCCCTTAGCCAGGCGCTTTTTATCACCAATATAGCAAAGCCAAAGCAGGGTGGCCCCCACCACCTCAGATGCAACATCGCCTATAATTACCGAGGCGGCTGAGGCTGATAGACCGTATGGTGCGGTTTTTACCACAAGAAACATTATTATTGGTATTCTAACCACCTGTTCGGCTATTTGACAAAAAGAGGGCGGCAGCGTACTTCTTCTCGCCAAAAAATAGCCCCTAAGGCAAGAGCACACCCCCATAAAGGGCAAACTAAGGCTTAAAATTTTAATGCTGTTTTCTGCCCTTATATCTTTAATTATATAAAGAGAAATAGGCCTTGCGAACAAAATTATAACCGACATACTAAAAAGAGCGATTGCCGATGACAGCAAAACCGAAATTTTAACACAGCGTAAAGCCCCTTGATTATCACCTACCGCAAGTTTACTTGCCGTAATTCTTGTAACGGCGGTACATATTCCGCTTGTTGCAAAGGTAGAAGCCAAAACATAAACCGAAAAAATAACCTGATAAAGCCCAATTCCCTCGGCCCCTATTGCCGAAGAAAGCCACACACGAAAGAAAATTCCCACTGTGCGAAGGGCTATAGAGGTAATTGCCATTATAATTGCATTTTTAAAAAACAAAACCTTTTTCATTTTTATCCCCCTAAAAAACCATATTAATATTTATGAGATTTTAGAGTTTTATATGAGAATAATGTTTAATTTTAAGGCCCTTTAACTGCTATTACTTTTTATTAACTCTTTTTATATGAATATATAATTTTACGTAAAATAGCACAAGGTACTCACCGCCACCGGAATCATATAAAATCACAGCAAAGACGTGAATGTAAACAACACGCAGTGTTGTATGTAATCCACCGTAGGTGGCATGTAATCAAGCCGAGCAAATACAACTTGCTGTGATGCCTTACACGCTAAAGCGTGATCACATACCAAGCCCTTCGGCTTCGGGGGAAAGTAGGTTATAATTAAAGTCTTATACGGAATTGGATAAAACGCCACGCGTTAAAAATCATAGCGTGTGCTAACCCTTCGGCTTCGGGGGAAAGCTAGGTTATAATTAAAGTCTTATACGGAATTGGATAAAACGCCACGCGTTAAAAATCATAACGTGTGCTAGCCCTTCGGCTTCGGGGGAAAGCTAGGTTATAATCGAAGTCTTATACGGAATTGGATAAAACGCCACGCGTTTTTTAAAATTATTTGTATTAAAATTATTTTTCGGGGGAAAAATATTCATAAATAATTTTTGGAGGAATTTTATGAAAAAATTTTTATCCCCCATACTTGCGGCTTTAATTGCTTTACTTGCGATTTTTACTACCGGCTGTATGGGCAAAACCGATGATATGAACAACGACACTCAAACAATTTATTACCTTAATTTTAAACCCGAAATTGCCGAGGCCTGGGAGGAAATTGCAAAGGTATATAAAGACCAAAAGGGTGTTGAGCTAAAAATTGTTACTGCTGCTTCGGGCACCTATGAGCAAACCTTAAAATCTGAAATGGCCAAGACAGAAGCGCCCACCATATTTCAGATAAACGGGCCTAAGGGCTTTGTAAATTGGAAAGACTATTGTAAAGACCTTAAAGACAGTGAGCTTTACAAAATTTTAAGTGACAAAAGTCTGGCCGTTACATCTAATGGCGGTGTTTACGGTATTCCCTATGTTGTAGAGGGTTATGGAATTATTTATAATTCACAAATAATGGACAAATACTTTTCCCTTGACGGCAAAAAGGTTTCAATTAACTCTACTGAAGAGATAAATAGCTTTGACACCCTTAAGGCAGTGGTAGAAGATATGACCCGCCTTAAAGGTGAGCTTGGGATTGAGGGTGTATTTGGCGCCACTTCGCTTCAAACAGGCGAAGACTGGCGTTGGCACACCCACCTTGCCAACATTCCCCTCTACTATGAATTTACCGATAAGAACATTGACCTTGCCGGCGACGACACCAAAAAGATTGACCTGAAATATGCCGAAAACTTTAAAAATGTTTTCGACCTTTATATTAATAATTCTACAACTGACAAAAAGCTTCTTGGAAGCAAATCTGTAGCCGATTCTATGGCCGAATTTGCCCTTGGGAAATGTGCTATGATTCAAAACGGTAACTGGGCTTGGAGCCAGATAAACAAGGTTTCGGGCAATACCGTTAAGCAAGAAAACATTAAGTTTTTACCAATTTACACCGGCACCTCTTCCGATGCCACACAAGGCCTTTGCATTGGCACCGAAAACTTTCTTTGCATAAACAAGAACGTAGACGAAACCAAGCAAAAGCTTTCTGAAGATTTTCTTTACTGGCTTTTTTCCAGCAGCGACGGAAAAAAGTTTGTTACCGAAAAGCTTGATTTTATAGCTCCATTTGACACCTTTGAGGAAGACGAGGTTCCCGGTGACCCCCTTGCCAAAGAGGTTATTCGTTGGATGAAAAAAGACAACGTTACCACAATTCCCTGGAACTTTACTGTATTTCCAAGCCAAAACTTTAAAGAAAGCTTCGGTTCTGCACTGCTTTCCTACGCTCAGGGCAAACACGATTTTGAAACACTTAAAAATAATGTTATTTCTGCCTGGGAAAAAGAAAGTAAATAATCCTTTGAGAGGGGTTTACAATGCACAGCTCTCTTAAAAAACACTTTTTCATTTTTTTACTTCCCACATTAATTGCCTTTACGGTATTTTTTATAGTACCCTTTGTTTTAGGGGTATATCTTTCTTTTACCGAATTCACCACCGTTTCTAATGCGCAGTTTGTTGGTTTTCAAAATTATATTGATGCCTTTACCGGCGACAGTACCTTTTTAAATGCCCTTTGGTTTACTGTGAAATTTGCTGTGGTTTCAATTATAACCGTTAATCTGTTTGCGTTTTTGTTGGCCCTTGCCCTTTCTAAGGGGCTAAAGGGTACCAACCTTTTCAGAGCGGTATTTTTTATGCCAAATCTAATTGGCGGAATTGTTCTTGGCTATATTTGGCAGGTTATTATTAACGGAATTTTACTGCCCTACGGTGTGGACCTTACCTTTAATGCCAATTATGGATTTTGGGGGCTTGTGGTGCTTACCAACTGGCAGATGATAGGCTATATGATGATAATTTATATTGCCGGAATAAACAATATTTCTCCCCAACTTATTGAGGCGGCTAAAATTGACGGGGCAACCCCCTTTCAAATTTTAAGAAAAATAACTCTGCCCCTTACAATGCCCTCTTTCACTATTTGCACCTTTTTAACCCTTACCAACTCTTTTAAGCTGTTCGACCAAAACCTAGCCCTTACAGCCGGTGCGCCGGGAAGAGAAACCTCTATGCTTGCCTTAGACATTTATAACACCTTTTATGGAAGAATAGGCTATGAGGGTGTAGGCCAGGCAAAGGGTGTTGTATTTTTTCTGCTTGTAGCGGTATTGGCATTGCTTCAGGTTTATCTTACCCGTTCTAAGGAGGTTGAGGCTTAGTGGAAAAATTGAGCTTTAAGAATATTTTAACCATAATTTTTTTAGCTTTGCTGTCGCTGGTTTTTATTGCCCCTGTTATAATTGTTGTAATAAACTCCTTTAAAGGGCAGTTTTTCATTGCCGACTCACCCTTTACCTTTCCAAACAGCGGCACCTTTTCAGGGTTTGAAAATTATATAAACGGTATTGAAAAAACCGACTTCTTCGGGGCTTTTTTCTATTCACTGGTAATAACTATAGGCGCGGTAGGGCTTATTGTTTTATGCACCTCAATGACCGCCTGGTATTTGGCCCGTGTAAAGGGTAAGCTTTCATCTTTAATTTATTACCTTTTTGTTTTCAGCATGATAGTGCCCTTTCAAATGGTAATGTTCACCCTTTCAAAAATAGCCAATACTTTAAGGTTTGACAATCCTCTAGGGCTAATACTAATTTACCTTGGCTTTGGTGCAGGGCTTTCGGTTTTTATTTTCACCGGATTTGCCAGAGCAATACCTTTAGAAATTGAAGAGGCCGCCACCGTTGACGGCTGCGGCCCTGTAAGAATGTTTTTTTATATTATTTTCCCAATTTTGCGGCCTACCGCCGTTACGGTTGCAATTTTAAACGCCATGTGGATTTGGAATGACTATCTTCTTCCATACCTTATAATAGGCAGCGATTATAAAACCATTCCTATTGCGGTACAATATCTTCAAGGGGGCTACGGTTCGCGAGATATGGGCGCCCTTATGGCAATGCTTGTGCTTTCTATTATCCCTATTATTATATTTTATCTGCTATGTCAAAAATATATTATTAAGGGTGTTGTTGCTGGTGCAGTCAAGGGTTAAAACACAAAAATTAAATGCTTTGGCTATAAAGAAACGCGACCCGGCAAATGCCGGGCCGCGTTTCTTTGGGTAGGAAAATTTTTCGTCTCTTCCAAAATTATAATATCAAATTTAAGCTTTAGAGTAAATGTGCCGGATGATTAATTTTTACATTAATTAACTGTTTTTAAACTTATAACAATTTTAATTAGTTGCAACAGTTAAAAAATCTCTAAAATAGGTAAGTCGTAAAAAGCTCTATTGCTTTATCTTTCCAATAACTCCTTTTTCCAAACGGCTGACCTGAGCCTGAGATATTCCAATTTCTTTTGATACTTCTGTTTGGGTTTTTCCATGAATAAACCTTAGCTTCATAATTAGCTTTTCTCTATCAGATAAATTTCGCATAGTTTCTTTAAAAGATATTTCATCTACCCAACCGGCCTGTTCGGTTTTATCGCCGACCTGGTCTAAAACATAAAGTGTATCTCCGCCGTCTGAAAAAACCGGCTCGTAAAGTGACATTGGCTCTACAATACTTTCAAGGGCAACAACCACATCGGGTCTGGGCACCTTAAGGTCATTAGAAATTTCGCTGACAGTGGGTTCTCTGCCAAGCGCCGCAGTCAGCCGCTCTTTCGACTGCATTGCCTTATATGCCAAATCTTTTATTGAGCGGCTTACCCTTATGGGATTATTGTCACGCAAAAATCGCCTGATTTCACCTATTATCATTGGCACCGCGTAGGTTGAAAATCTTACATTTTGGCTAATATCAAAATTATCAATGGCTTTAATTAAACCTATACAACCAATTTGAAAAAGGTCGTCGGGATTTTCGCCCCTTGAAGAAAATCTTTTTATAACACTTAAAACCAACCTTAAATTTCCGTTTATAAGCTCTTCTCTTGCCGATTTGCTACCCTCTCTGGCCTTTTTTAAAAGCTCGGTTTTTTTGCTCTCGCTTAAAACAGGAAGCTTTGATGTATCTACTCCGCAAATTATGACCTTATTATGCTGCATTTTATTACCCCTTTTAGCAGTCTGTAGCCCGAGCTCGACTCTCTTAGGCTATACTAAAAGTATTGCCAGAAAAGGGGGCTTAAAATTCCATTTTTTAAATAATAATTATCGCAAAAAATATCACACTTCGACATATAATAATTTTCTTGACTTAATGGGGTAATGATGATAAAATAAATATACTAATTGTAAATTTTTTCTACGAAAGTAGGTATTTTTTATGAAATGTCCATATTGTTCTTTTGAAGAAAGCAAGGTTATAGATTCCCGCCCCACAGACGAGGGTGAGCGTATTCGCCGCAGAAGAGAATGTCTTCAGTGCCAAAAGCGTTTTACAACCTACGAAATTATTGAAAGTCTTCCTATAGTTGTTATAAAGAAAGATAAATCTCGCGAGGTGTTTAACCGCGACAAGCTTCTTAACGGTTTGCTTCGTGCCTGTGAAAAGCGCCCTGTTTCTCTTGAGGACCTTGAAAATATGATTGATGATATTGAATCGGTCATTCAAAACTCATTAGATAGAGAAATTTCCAGCGAGAAAATTGGCGAACTTGCAATGGACAAATTGAAAGATATTGACGAGGTTGCTTATGTAAGGTTTGCCTCGGTTTACCGCCAGTTTAAAGATATTGGCACCTTTATGAGTGAGCTTAGTAAGCTTTTAAATTCTAAATAAATAAGGTCTGCCCATTAGCAGACCTTTAATATAGTTATGGAGTTATTATTATGAGCATTAAAAAGTTTTCATCACTTTTAACCATTTTACTTGTTCTTTTCTTGTTTGCGGGTTGTAGCTCAGCCGAAACCACTGCATCAGACAAAAATGCCCAAAGCAACGGTTTGCAAAGCGCCTCTTCAGTACCAGATGATGCTGACAGCACAACCGTTACAGGCGATGTTACCGCCGTTATTGAAATTGAAGATTACGGCACCATTAAAGCAGAGCTTAATGCCGACGCCGCCCCAATTACCGTAAGCAATTTTGTAAAGCTTTCGGAAGAGGGTTTTTACAACGGCCTTACCTTTCACCGAATTATGGAGGGCTTTATGATGCAGGGCGGTTGCCCCGAGGGTACAGGATATGGGGGAAGCGACCAAAACATTAAGGGCGAATTTTTGGCTAACGGAGTTAACAACACCCTTTCCCACACAAGAGGCGCCCTTTCAATGGCAAGAAGTCAGAGCTATGACAGCGCAAGTTCTCAGTTTTTTATTGTTCACGAGGACAGCACCTTTTTAGACGGTAGCTATGCTGTTTTCGGCTATGTTACCGAGGGTATAGAGGTGGTTGACAAGGTTTGCACCGAAGCTAAGCCCACTGATGGCAACGGCACAATTCCTAAAAAAGCCCAACCGGTTATTAAATCTATAAAAATTATAAAATAAAAGCAAAATAAAAAACAAGACACCGCAAAGTGTCTTGTTTTTTGGTTTAATAATTAATCTTTATTATTATCAAAAGTAACCTCTGTTAAGGGTATAACACCGCGAGTAACATAAATATGTTGTCCGGCTAACAATTTTTTCTTAATGGCTCTTTGCAGAGTGGTTTTTTCTTCCAGCTCTTCTAGTTTTTCATAACCATTTGGAAAAACATAGTTCAAGGTCGCAATACCCGCATCTTTAACAGGAAAACGCATAAAACGTGCGGAATACTGGCTAAGCTTGGATTTTTCTCCTAACGCTTCATTTATATCTGGGCTCATAAGCCAGGAATTACAGTGAAGTGCCTTGAAATTAAATTCAGGATAACAAGCAATAGCTCTTCTTACGCCCTCTTCAAGAGAGGCCGATACTTTTTCGGGTGTAAAATCTGCCTCCCAAAAAATATGAACGCTAATCATATCATCTCCCGGAGAAAGAACTAACTGCCATTCTTTCTTTAGAAAGGTTGTAGGCTCTTTTGATATGTATCTTTCATTTGCCCTATGACCTATGTAGGCCTCGTCTGTTTCCTCAAATTTTGCTATAAAGGAACCCTCTTCATCCTCTGCTCCGGCGCTACCCAGTGGTATTCCGCTTTTATGAACGGGAATGTTTTTCCCAAAAACACCCACAAGCTCACCGCTTCTAAGGTTCTTTAAAATAAAAGGAGAATTGTCCGGCAGACTTGCAGGTTGAAAGTTAAGACCCGCATGTCCAAGATAGATGATAGTACACTTTGTAAAGCGGGACATCCAGTTAGAAATTGCAGGAGAAATACCTATTATTTTGCTTCTATAGTGTTCCTCTTCCCTTAAATATATAGAATATATTTTCAGACAAGCAATCGCCTCATCGTGGCTTAAGCCTTTTTGTCTGTATGTTTCATAGGTGCCGTCAATGCTGGGTAAATGTACCAAGAGCGGTAGCATATTTGAAGCGGGAGTATTCACTGACGATGGATATTTAATTTTCATTGTGGTGGCTTCTAAAGCGGTTAAATCTTTAAAATAAAGGCTTATTGACTCAAGATAGGTCTTTCTTAAGGGGTCATTTTCCAAATCTAGAAAACCTTCGCGCACGGCTTCATAATATTCTTCAAAAAGGCCATATTTTTTTTGCAGATTATCAATCATTCCGACGGTGCAAAGCTCACCTTTTCTTTGGTCGGGCACGGGGTAATAGCCATTTGGTATAGGTTGGTGATCTTCAACGCCTAGTTTTTTTGTCAACTCTTCAAAAGTCATTATAAAACCCCTTTTTACGTTACATTCAACACAAGTTTTCTTAAGCGCAGCATAAAATCCTTGTTTGACAAATCTGATTCTAGTTTGAATATTTTGGCTAAGTATACCATACTCAATTTAAATTTGCAATAGTTTCAAATTTAAAAGACGCAAATAAATTTATATTGATTCTCAAAACCTTTACTATGTATGAAAAATGTTTATTTTTAGTTTATTATGTTATATTTTAGTGAAAAATGTCACAAATAATTTGTTTACAAATTATCCTTTATTTTTGTTTCTTTTTGTAGTATAATAGCGAGTAGCAAATTAATACTATATATTACTGTTGAAAAATGGGTGTATAATATGAAAAATGACGATATTTTTGATTTTCAAGATAATAATAGCGATGATATTTATTCCTCTTCCTCTAAAAAGAATGAGAATTTGCAGTTTGAAGATGTTTTTTCCTCTTCTGAGCAAACCCCTAATATAGGCGAACACTATTACCGTAGCGCAAAAAACCGAAAAAAGAAAAGCAAAAAAAGAAAAAAGCTTAAAATTGCCCTTATTTCGGTGCTTACAGCTCTTGCCGCCATTTTAGTTGCTCTTGTTGTGGCTATTACCGCCATTTTGGGTGAGTTTGACTATAATTATAACGAGCTTGATGCCACAAACAGTGAGCTTGGCTTTAATGAGTTTATAGACAAGCAAATTATAAACGTTGCCCTTTTTGGTGTTGATACCAGAAACACCCAGTCTATGACCGGAAACACCGACAGCATTATGATTTTAAGCGCCAACACAAAAACAAAAGAAATTAAGCTTATTTCTATTATGCGCGACAGCTTGGTTGAAATTAATCACGAAGGTAATACCACCTTTAAAAAAATTAACAGTGCCTATGGTAAGGGCGGCCCTGAACTTGCTATTAAAACAATCAACCAAAATTTTGGGCTTGATATTTCTGACTATGCCACAGTTAATTGGTTCGGTATGGCCGACCTTATAGACGTTGTTGGCGGAATAGAAGTTGAGCTTACCCCCGGAGAGGTTGTTCCGATAAGCGCCGGTGATTATGCCCTTAACGAATCTATAAGAATCATTTGTGAGCAAACAGGTGAAGACCCCACACCATACTACATTTTAAAGCCCGGAAAACACCACCTAAACGGCCTTCAGGCAGCAGCTTATTCGAGATTGCGTTATGTTTCAAACATTTGGGGAAGTAATAACGACCAGGGAAGAACAGAGCGTCAGCGTTATGTTCTCTCACAGCTTTTTGAAAAGGTTAAAGGCCTTAAAAAGACAAAATATCTCGACCTTATAAAGGCAATGATGCCTTATGTAGAGACCTCTCTTAGTACAGACGAAATTTTTAGCCTTGCGGTAAAAATTATGCTTAATTCTCCCACTATGGAGCAGTCGCGTATACCCTTAGATGAATACCAAATGCCCGCCCCAAGAACCCTTTCGGGCGTTGGCTCTTATGTATATTTTGACCGCGACTATGCTGCCGAGGTGGTTCATGCCTTTATTTATGACGATATTGACCCCACAATTTATATGCAGCAGCACGAAATTCGCAAAAACGACTGGTATGCAGATGTGGCAAGATAAACTATCTAATTTCATAACTGCTATAATAAAAACAACCTTTGGACAAAAATCCGAAGGTTGTTTCATTTTGCTTATTGAATTTAATTAAAATTCTGCGTTGCCTACTGTTCTGGGGTAGGAAAGCACGTCTCGAATGTTAGACATACCGGTAAGATACATAATTGCTCTTTCAAAGCCAAGGCCGTAACCGGCGTGTTTAGTTCCGCCATATTTACGAAGGTCTAAATACCACCAATAGTCTTCTTCCTTTAGGCCAAGCTCTGCCATTCTTGCGGTAAGAACATCAAGGCGCTCTTCTCTTTGTGAGCCGCCTATTATTTCGCCAATACCGGGAACAAGGCAGTCCATTGCGGCAACGGTCTTTCCGTCGTCATTCAGGCGCATATAGAAGGCCTTAATCTCTTTCGGGTAGTCGGTTACAAAAACAGGGCGCTTGAAAATAACCTCGGTAAGATAACGCTCATGCTCGGTCTGTAAATCACAGCCCCACTCTACAGGGTAATCGAACTTATCGTTATTCTTCTTAAGAAGCTCAATAGCCTCGGTATAGGTAACACGACCGAAATCAGACTCAACAATGCCTTTAAGTCTTTCAAGAAGACCGTTATCTACAAACTTGTTAAAGAACTCCATCTCTTCAGGGGCATTTTCTAAAACATAGCTTATAACAAATTTAAGCATATCCTCGGCCAACTGCATATCGTCGTTAAGGTCGGCAAAAGCAATTTCCGGCTCAATCATCCAAAACTCTGCGGCATGGCGGGTGGTATTAGAATTTTCTGCGCGGAAGGTGGGGCCAAAGGTGTAAACGTTACGGAAAGACATTGCATAGGTTTCGGCATTAAGCTGACCGCTTACAGTAAGGTTTGCGCCTTTTCCGAAAAAGTCTTTAGAAAAATCTACCTTGCCGTCAGCGGTGG
This sequence comes from Clostridia bacterium, assembly GCA_017410605.1. Taxonomy (GTDB): domain Bacteria; phylum Bacillota; class Clostridia; order Oscillospirales; family Acutalibacteraceae; genus UMGS1279. Next base: position 21,755 of record JAFQQN010000006.1, on the reverse strand, counting down.
GAAGATTTTCCAAATCCATAGTAGTTACTCTGAACATTTCACCTGCACCCTCGCAGTCACTTGCGGTGATAATGGGTGTATGGGTGTAAACGAAGTTTCTCTCATTAAAAAACTTATGAATAGCATAGGCCGCAAGGCTTCTAACCCTGAAAACAGCAGAAAAGGTGTTGGTTCTGGGGCGAAGGTGGGCAATAGTGCGAAGATATTCTAAAGAATGACGCTTTTTCTGAAGAGGATAATCGGGGGTAGAGGTGCCCTCAATTTCAATTTTAGTGGCCTTAATTTCAAAGGGCTGTTTTGCTTCAGGGGTGAGCACCAAGGTACCCTCAATATTAAGGGCGGCGCCGCCGTTTTGGGAGGCAATTTCTTTATAATTATTTATAATTTCACTTTCAAAAACCACCTGAATGTTTTTGAAAAAGGTACCGTCGTTTATTTCAATAAAGCCGAAAACGTTGGAGGAACGAATGGTTCTTATCCAACCTGAAATTTTAACCGTTTTCTCGGCAAACTGCTCTGGTGACCTATAAATTTCTCTTACTGTTGTTTTCATATTAAAAACCTCCAAAGGTTGTTTGAATAAATGTTTTACAAAAGGGTAATTCCGGCCTTTTCAAACTCTGCTACAGTGTGTTCATCCCAAATACTTGACTGAACCTCGCCAATATGACAGGCCCCTAAAATTAACATACAAAGCCTTGACTGACCAATGCCGCCACCCACCGTTAGGGGAAGCTTGTTTTCAAGAAGCATTTTATGGAACATAAGCTCTCTTCTGTCATTACAACCGGCAATATTTAACTGTTTATCAAGAGTTTCGGCGTTAACGCGAATGCCCATTGAAGAAATTTCAATACCGCGGTCTAAGGTTTCGTCCCAAAAGAAAATATCGCCGTTAAGGTTCCAATCATCATAATCGGGGGCGCGGTTATCATGGGGCTTGCCTGAACGAAGTGCGCCGCCTATTTGCATAATGAAAACTGTTTTATGCTCTTTAACAAAGGCGTTTTCCCGCTCACTTGGTGTAAGATTTGGATAAAGGTCTTCAAGCTGTTGGGTGGTAACAAAGGTTACTTCGTTTTTTAGCTGAGTTTTGAGCTGTGGAAAGCGAAGCCTTAAATGGTCGTTTGTATCGCAAATTGCCTTAACAATTGCCTTAACTACAAGACGAAGATACTCTTCATTCCTTGTTTCCTCGGTTATAATTTTTTCCCAGTCCCACTGGTCAACATATATTGAATGAAGATTGTCAAGCTCTTCGTCACGGCGAATGGCATTCATATCTGTATAAAGACCCTCGCCAATTTTAAAGCCATAGCGCTTAAGGGCAAGTCTTTTCCACTTTGCAAGGGAATGAACTATTTGTGCATCTGCCCCCACTGCCGGAATATCAAAGGAAACAGGGCGTTCTACACCGCTTAAATTATCATTAAGGCCCGATGCCTCCGTTACAAAAAGCGGCGCGGAAACACGCTTTAAATTAAGCGCGGCCGAAAGCTCTTTCTGGAAGGTTTGCTTTATGCAGGAAATTGCTCTTTGCATATCGTACCTATCCAGCTGAGGATGATAATTTTCAGGGATATATGTTTTTTTCAACGTAGCCCTACTCCTTTCCTAAAATATCTATAAATTTATAATTACCCATAATATGGTTATTTTAGTATTATACCGCAGTTTTTTTTTCTTGTCAACAATAAAACCCTCAATTTTAATATTAATTGAAAGCTAAAATCACACTTTACAAAACAGGGGTTTTGTGAGATAATATATAAGAACAGGATGTTCAATAATTTTGGAGAGTGATGAAAATGAGTAAAGAAAAGTTCGTCATTGGTGACGAGGGCATATTTGACGCCCGAAAACTTGGTATCCCCAAAATGCTTCTTTTAGGATTTCAGCATATGTTTGCAATGTTTGGCGCAACCGTCTTAGTGCCTATGCTAACAGGCCTGGACGTTGCAACCACCCTGCTTATGGCGGGTATTGGCACACTTCTTTTTCACCTTATAACCCGTGGAACAGTTCCTGCGTTTTTAGGCTCGTCTTTTGCCTTTTTAGGCGGTTATGCCGCCGTCGCCCCTGCCGCCGGTAAAGAGGGAATGACCCAAGCTCAGCTTTTACCCTATGCATGTCTTGGTGTTGCTTGTGCCGGTTTGGTTTATCTTGTTTTGGCAGGTCTTATTAAGCTTGTTGGTATAAAAAGGGTTATGCGTTTTTTCCCACCTGTTGTTACCGGGCCAATTATTATAGCAATTGGTTTGGGCCTTGCCGGAAGTGCCGTTAACAACTGCAAAACCAACTGGCCTATTGCCCTTGTTGCCCTTTTGGTTGTTATTATTTTTAATGTTTGGGGCAAGGGAATGCTTAAAATTATTCCCATTGTTTTAGGCATTGTTGTTTCTTACATTGTTGCTGTTTGCTTTAACAAGGTTGATTTTACACCCGTTACTGAAATTATAAACAACATAGCACAGGGCAAAATTTGGGGCAACCTTATTGGTCTTCCCATTCACAAAGAAGCCACTGTTTTAGGTGTTGATTGGTCTAACACCTCTTTAGTTATTAGCTCTATTGTTGCCATTGTTCCCATTGCCCTTGCAACAATGATGGAGCATATAGGCGATATTTCGGCTATCGGCTCTACCGTTGGTAAAAACTTCATTGAAAAGCCCGGTCTTCACCGCACACTTATGGGTGACGGCCTTGCAACCACTATGGCTTCGCTGTTTGGCGGCCCTGCAAACACCACCTATGGCGAGAACACCGGCGTTTTAGCCCTTTCTAAGGTTTACGACCCCAAGGTTGTAAGACTTGCCGCTGTCTTTGCTGTTATTGTTTCTTTTGTGCCTATTATTTCGGCTGTTATTGAGACCATTCCTACAGCCATTATAGGCGGCATATCCTTTGTTCTTTACGGAATGATTTCAGCTATCGGTGTTAGAAACGTTGTAGAAAATCAGGTCGATTTTTCCAAGAGCCGCAACCTTATTGTTGCCGCCGTTATTCTGGTTACCGCTTTAGGCCTTGGAAGTGTATCCTTTAATATCTTCGGTCTTACCATTACTCTTTCTGCCCTTGCAGTGGCTTCTATTGCCGGTATTGTTCTTAATGCCGTTCTGCCCGGAAAGGATTATGTTTTTGGCGACGAAAACAACGGCAACAAGGCCGTTAATTTTGCAGTAGGCCAAAACACAAAGGAAGGTAACGAGTCTGTAAGTATTGAGGACTGATTTTAAGTTTGTGCTCTTGCAAGTTGCTTTTGTTTGGCATTAGAGGGTGCAATAACATTTATCAAAATAAAAGAGAGGAAATATAAAATGAGTGAAAACAACAATTTTGGTAATGATATTATTACCCTTGTAGACGATGACGGAAAAGAATATGCCTTTGAGGTTTTAGATGCCATTGAAACCGATGACGGCCGTTATCTTGCCATGCTGCCCTATTACACCGATGCCAAGGAGAAGCTTGATGACAGCGGTGAGCTTGTTTTGGTAAAATCAATTTTAGATGAGGACGGCGAGGAATATTTTGAAGATATTCCCGATGATGACGAGTACGAAACCGTTGCCGACCTTTTCATTTCCCGTTTACAGGACGAGTTTGAAATAAACGAAGAATAAATTCATTTAATAGTTAGTTTTCCTGCCCTGTTCGCGGACCGTGGCAAAGCATAACCCTACAACCTTTTTTATAGGGGGCCTTTCTCCTGCGGCGGGCTTGCAGACCTCCCGGTACGGCTTTGACCGTTATTGGAAGAAGGGAGCGCGAAACCGCGGGGCGGTCACCCACCTGCCTTTACTGCAGGTTATCAATTGCCACTTACGGCAGGGCGGGAAGTTAAGGTAATAAGTAAAAGGTAATAGTGAAGAAGTTTATAAAGTAAAACAAGGTCTCCAAATAAGAGACCTTGTTTTCGTTTTATCATTATTACTTTGAAATAAGTTCTTTATATATTTTAAGGGTGGTTTCTGACACGGCCTTGGTATCAAAGTCCTTCTTCATATTTTCCACAGCGCTAACCCGGCAAGAGGCTAAATACTCTTTATCGGTAAAAATATTTTTAATGGCACCCTCAAGCTCTTCCTTAGAAAAATTAACGCCGATACCACAGCCCTTTTGATTACAGTAGTGGCCAAAAGAGGTTGAATAGGTTACAACGCAGGGAAGACCGTAGGACAAGGCCTCTATTATTCCCATTGGTTGCCCCTCATTACGGGAGGTTTGAATAAATACTGAGGCCTGTTGCAATTTCCGGGCCTTTTCTTCGCCGTAAACCGGGCCGTTTATGGAAATGAAGTCACCGCAATCAGCGTCTGCAATCTCTTTCTTTAATGCGTCAAGGGCGGGGTTTTCTTCAATAGGGCCATAAAGCTCTAGAACCACATTGTTTTCACGGCACCAATCCTTAAGGGATATAAAGGCGCTCACCATAAGGTCTAAGCCCTTTACGGTTACGTCATATCTGCCAACATATATAAACCTGAAAAGGCTTTGGTCAATATCTTGGGTTCTTTCCCTAAATTCTACTGTGTTTGGTATTATAACGGTTTTTTTACACCTGAATTTTGAGTTGTCACGTTCCTGCTCGTTCAGGTATTGAACCGCCGCCGCCTTTTTTAAATATCTATTAAAGAATAAAATATTGGCGACCATATGCTTTAACTTCTTTTTATTCTGCTCGGCCGTAACAAGACAGCCATGGGGAATAACCACATAAGGAATTTTGTTTTTAAGACATTCGTTATAAAGCTTTACATAATCTAGCTTATAAACCTCCTCAAAAACAACAATATCAGGCTTGTTATATGGTTCGGGAAGCTCACTTATGGTCTGGTACTCCGGTGCTGTAAAAACCGTTTGGGCAATATCCTTTTCCAGCTCTAAGCCTATGTTAAAAAGAGCTACATCGGCTATTTGTTGTAAATATATTATTTCGTTTTTAAGGGCGCCTAAAACCCCATTGCCTTTTACTGTTAACAGCTTAGTTATAAACAATATTTTCATAATATTTTCACTTTCTTTTTACCTTACTTAACGCAATTTGTACATAATATTTAAATTCTTCACTGTTCCTAAAGAAAAGTATAAATACCAAATTGGGTACTATTGCCGACAAAACAACTGCAACCAAAAGGGCTAGTATTGCCGACTGCCCAAGCAAGGGTGTTAAAAGGCTTTTTGCACCCCAAGTGGCAACAACCCCTAAAACGGTTATGAAAGCATATTTAAAATATAGCTTAAAGTATTCAAAAACCGGCTTATCAAACACCTTTTTGAACACAAACTTCGGAAGGCTGTAAAAAACAACAATAAGTGAGCTTACAAAAGTGCCTAAAAATACACCGAACATTCCCAAATATTTAACAAAAACAAGGGAAGCCACAATATTAATTACCGACTCTAAAATTGGAATAAACCTGTCCTCGTGGAAAATTCCCGCCGCATCTTTAAAGGTGCCTATGCCGGAACGCATACCAAGCATATAAAAATTTATTACCAAAATTGCAAGAACCGGGCTGGAAAGCAAAAACTTTTCCCCAAGCCAGAGGGTGACAAAGGGCTCCATCATACAGTAAATTGCCGCAGAGGAAAAACCATATATCCAAAAGTTGAGGAACATAACCTTTTTATACACCTTGAAGTTTGCTTCCTTGGTTTCGGTAACTATTAAATTGCCTACACTGGCAGTAAGGGAAGCAAATATCTGGCAATAAAGGGTGTAAAGTGAGTTAATAATTAGGTAATAGTTAGAATATAAACCAACTAACCCAACACCAAGAAAGGATGAAATAATAATATTATCTGTTCCAAGAACTATATATCCGCCTACCTTGTGATAAATAAGCCCCTTGACCTTAGTGAAAATATTATCCTTATCTTCTTTTTTTATTTTATCCGCCTTACCCTTAAGATATTTATAACCTCTGTCTACTATGGCAGACAAAATAACGTTTTCTGAAACCCTGAAAAATATTTTAATTATTAAAAATAAAATATAGTTTTTTGTTATAAACAAGATTATAGCCTGAAAAACTATCATAAGGAAATAGCATATTAAATGAACTATATTTATTATTCTGTTTTTTTGGTCTGCCTGAATTAAGGAACGCTTATAAGAATAAAAATAGGAAAATGCTGCATCAAAAATAAAGAGCAAAAATATAAGATGAATTCCACCCGGGTTTGTAAAATTAATTGTCGTCTTAACAAAAAATTTAAGAAAAGGCATTAAAGCAACGCCAACCACTAAAACTAAAACGCCAATTAAATTATAGCTTTTTCGGTAATATGCCATAAGGGTTTTAATTTTGTTTTGGTCGTTTTCAGCCAAGGGCTTATAAAGGTTAGACACAATGGCAGGACCAATTCCCAGCTCAACTATAGCCAACATAGAAATAATGTTATTAAAAAGCCCGTTTATTCCTAAATATTCTTCACCCAATATTTTGAGAAATACTGTTTGAATGGCAAAGCCAAGCACCATTATAAAAACATTAGATATTACGGCAGCTATTGAATTTTTAACCGAGTTTTCTGTTCTCATATTATCTTCCCTTAATTTTAAGCTTAACGTTGTATAAAAGGTCGCAGAATTTAATAAAAGACTTGCTTGTAAGCAGATCTTCAGAAATTTCGCCTAAAGATTTGCTTTCTTTCATCATTTTAAAATAACGGTAATAGTTTCCTATTTGTTTTTTAATGTCTAAAGGGAAATACAGCTTTTCGTTCCTAACATAAAGCAAAAATCCTATAGGATTTTTGTCGAATAAAGAGGTGCCCTCACTTGTATAGCCGTCCTCAAGATATTCGCCGAGATAAATTATCTCATCAAACCACCTGATTTTATACCCATCGAAGGAAATTTTGTCCCAAACAATGCACTCTGTGACAAATTTTTCGCCTATAACCTCAGGGAAAAGGTATCTTTTAAGCAAATCTGTGTAATAACACTCGGCCTTATCGCCCAACAGGTTATACTTTTCTCTTTCCTGTCCAAAGGCGTCAATATATTCTGCCCCATTCCGTTCGCCTATAACTTTTTCTCTATTATAGCCTCTAAGCCCGGAAATACCGGCAAAATTATTATAATTCTTTATAGTTCCCTCATAGAATTTAAGTCTTTCAACGGCATTTTCGGTAAGGGAATCGTCGGAATCAACTATAAAAAACATTTTTCCCCTTGCCACCGAAACGCCTTTATTAATGGCCCGTTGTTTACCTCCGTTTTGAACCTTAATATAATTAATTTTAAAAGAATTTTCCTCCTTGCACCACTTTTTAAACAACTCTTCGGTGTTGTCAGTGCTTCCATCATCTACAACCACCCATTCAAAATCGGTGCAGGTCTGGTTTTTAAGAGAGTTATATAGCTTTTCTATAATATAACCTCTGTTATATGCTGGAGTAAATACTGTACAAAACAGGTCGCTTTCTTTATTAATATTATCCTTTAGCTTAAATAAATTTTCAACCTGCTCTATTTTTTCTTCAAGCTTGAAGAAGCCTTGCCTTTGCAAAACCTTTTCTTTAACCTTATTTAGCTCGTTTGGGTTATCTATTAAATTTTTTATGCCATCATATAACCCCTCAAAGGAATTTTCCACAATACAGCCATATTTGCCGTTTTGCAACACATTTGCCGGTCCGTTTGTGTTAGTGCTTAATACAGGAATACCCAGAACCATAGCCTCGGCCAAAACAAGACTATAACCCTCGGTAATAGAGCTTGATACAAAAAGGTCTGCTTGGTTTAAATAGGAATATGGGTTATCTTTAAAGCCTAAAAGCTTAATATATTCACCAAGCTGTTTTTCGTTTATAAAACTTTCCAGCGTTGCTCTTTCAGGGCCTTCTCCCACTATCCACAATTCTATGTTTTTATTTTTCTCGGCTATTTTTTCTATAACCTGGCACAACCTTAAAAAGCCCTTGGCATAAGTAAGACTGCCAACGGTTACAATGGTAAATTTGTTTTTATCGGCCTTAATATCACAATTAAGCCCGGCTTTTTCTATAATTTGTTTTTTATCAATAGGGTTATAAATGGTAACCGCATTTTGATATAATTTTGTATTAGAAACAAAAGACTCTCTAACACTGTCGGAAACGCAAACTACCCTGTCAAAGCTTTGATAACACTTTGTAAGTCTTTTTTTGTTTATAAACAGAGCCAAAGTTTCTTTTACAGAAAAAATATCTGCATGAAGCCAGGCAACCTTTATTGCAGAAGAGTTACTACCGCAAAGAAGTTTAACGGGTAACGACTCTAAAAATGCTATTTCTACATCATAATTTTTATAAATAAAAAAGTTGTAAACAAATTTTTCTGGGAAATATTTAATAACTCTGCTTAAAATTCTTTTCTTAAGAAGAGTGGGCTTTTTTAAGATATAGGAATATTTTATATTCTCATTTAATTCTTTTATATATTTTCCTTCATTGAAAATTGTTTGAACCTCAACCTCATTCTCTTCAAAATTCATATTGTTGGTTACATCCATAAGCACTTTTTCGGCGCCGCCGCCACCAAGATTGCTAATAGAAAATAACACTCTTTTCTTTTTACCTGTGACGCTGTCTTTGAGAGCATTAATATGAGAAATAGAAGACCAGAACACCGGAACCATGAATATTGAGCAAAAATAAAGAAGGTTTGAATCAAACAAATTGATTATGAGTAACCCGCCAATCAAGCATAAATGGGCCAAAACCAGTTTAAATATAAATTTGTTATTTTCATCATCTGAATTGAAGGTAAATAAAAATTTTATATTTTTTAAGACGGTGATTGCCAGGTATAAAACAAAAAATAGGAAGGCAACTATACCGTTAGCTACCAACACCTGAATATAAATGTTGTGCATATTTTCAGAAAGCTTTGGGGTGGCAGCTACAGTGGTCTCGCTTAAAAATGCATTAACACTTTCGTTTATATTTTTAACGCCCACACCGAAAATGGGGTTTTTAAGTATAACCTTAGCAGCACCCTGCCATATTTCTAATCTACCGTTAGAATAATCGTCGGTTAAATATTCTCTATCGGTTTTGTTTATGTTACTCTGAGGCTTATTTTGTTCAGTATCTTCAGGTGCTTCTTCTTCATAAACCGGCAGAAAATCAAGGTCAACATTTTTAAAAGGAATAGAAGCAATTCTCATACCTTGTTTTACAACTACAAAAACAAGAACCACACAAATAACCACACTAGCAAGTTTTAAAACAGTTGTTAAAGAATTTTTGAAAATTGCCTTTAAAACATTTTGGTCGGCTTTTCTTTTCTTAAGGCCTATTAAAGCCAGGGCAAAGGCAAAAACAGCTACACAGGCACCTATTATAGTTGAACGGGAATTTGACAAAACACAACAAATTATTTGTAATACTATATTAGTATAAAGGAAAACTCTTTGCCCTTTTTTACCACCGTATTTTTTGTTTATAAAAAGCAAAATTATGCTTAACCAAATTGAAACAAGAGCAAACTGAGCCAAGGTATTTGGGTTGCCCTGTATGCCCCACAAACGACCCTCAAAAACACCGAAAACATACTGCTGAAAGCCTACTCTAAAGGAAAACTTAAAGTTTAGCAAAAAAATTAAAATTGAAAGAACAGCGCAGGGGAAGGTTAAAATAACCGCCGCATTTGCAAACATTTTAATTTCTTTAACCGTTTGGTCTAAAGAAGGTTTTCTGTTATAAGAAACCATTAAAACTGTTTGAACAAACAAATATGCCACTGCAATTACATTTTGAACAAGGTTTTGCCTGAAATTAAACACACAGCTTAGTGCTGCCAAACCTAAAAAACCAAATAACAGATAGTCTGCCTTTTTAAGAACATATTTTTTATTGCAGAAATAATTATACAAAAAAATTGCTATTCCCCAAAAAATAAAAACCTTAAAAACACTCACTAACAAAAAGTTGGTAAATGGAATACAATAAAAAAAACAGGAAATTAAAAAAACTAGCTTAAAAAAGCCAATATCAAAAACCTTTTGCACAACATTATTTATAACCTTCATTTTAACCTCCTATTTTTGTAAATAGATATATCATTCCTCTAGGGAAGATACAAAAAATCAAACTCCATACCAACATTTTAAGACCGCAATTTGTAATTATCTTTTTAGAGGTTTGTTTTTTATATTTTTTAATTTTTAAAAGCTTTTCTCTTAAGCTTAATTTACAACCACTATGAGAAAAATCTTTAATCGACGAAAAGGTGTTTTTGTAAACCAAAAAATCATACATATCGTCTACTGACAAATTACCGAATATCTCTTTAAGCCTTTGGTTAACCGCCATTAGCATATCATATTTATTTTCTATGTACCTTTGGGTTAGCGACTCAGAGTTAACAAAGCAATAATAATAAAATGGGGTGCAGTTAACCACAAAATTATCACAGCAATTCAAATATTCCATATTAAAAAGCAGGTCTTCAGCCATATTATATTGACTGTTAAAGCTTATATTATGCTCTTTAATTATCTTTCTTTTATATACCTTAGAACAGGGAGAATTGATTTTTTCCTCTTTTATGAGAAGCCTTATAATCTCTTGGCTTTGAGAAACTTTATATTTATCCTCTTTAATATTTGTTTTGGGGCTGTTTTCTCTATTTATTTTTTCCAGATTTGGGAAAATGTAATAATCGCTGTTATATTGTCCTAAAACCCTATGAACCTCACTAAGGTCTTCAATATAATCATCACTGTCTAAAAACATTATATATTCACCACTTGCCAAGGACAAACCCTTGTTTCGGGCGGCAGAGGGACCACTATTTTGCTGATAAAAATATTTAATATATGAATATTTTTGAGCGTATGCCTTGCAAATTTCTGCGCCATTGTCTGACGAGCCATCGTCAATTAAAATAAGCTCTTCAACAAAAGCTTCATTTTCAACAACGCTGTCAAGGCACCTTTTTATATAGGCCTCAGCATTATAGACAGGAATAACTATTGTTAGCTTTTTCATGAAAACAACCCTACTTATTCAAATATATATTCACTATCTTTTCTATTACATTTTCAAGTAAATATTGCTTTATAACGGTTTTATCGTACTCTTTAATTTCTTCCCTTTGGCTTTGGGTCATATTATAAACCTTCATAACATTTTCACAAAAGCCCTTACTGTCATTAATATCAACAATATAACCGTTTTTACCATTATCAATTAAATCGGCATTGCCACGGCAGGCGGTTGCCACAATGGGCAAACCAACATATATTGCCTCCATAACATTAACAGGAAGACCCTCTTGATTAGAGGAGCTAACAGCAATATCGGATATTTTTATAAGCTTTGGAATATCACGCCTGAACCCGAGAAAATGTATTTTTTCCTCAAGCCCGTGCTTTTTGGCCAGGGCCTGGCAAAAGCCGTTCATAGAATCTTTTCCCGGTAAGAGCAGTTTAAATGCAGGGTTTTCTTGCATTAGGGGGGCCAAGGTGTTAATAAGCCATTCTTGCCTTTTTCTGGGAAGCAGCTCGGCTGGGTATATCATAACAAAATCGCCATCGGTTATACCTAAAGACCTTTTAAGCTCGTCCTTTTCGGCGTCATCAAAGGGGAACTCAAACTTTGCTTTATCCAGACCAACACCCTCAACATAAGAAACTGTTGTATCAAAATCTGCCTTTGCAACCTCATAATCTTCAAGGTTTATGGTTATAATTTCGTCGGTATATTTTGCCAACCACTTTTCAGCCGTGTAAAAAAGCCAATATTTATGCTTTGGCGCACCCTTATAAAAATGAAAGCCGTGAGCCATATAAACCATTCTGGTATTCTGGGGTTTAACCTTTTTTGCGGCTAATCTTGTAATGGCGCCGCCAAAAGGTGTATGACAGCTTACAATATCATATTGGTTATTTTTAAAAATTTCCACCATTTGCTTATAAGAGGTTATATTTTGCTTTAGGTTAAAGCCGCGGGCAAAATCAACATCAAACACCTTGTCACAGTAAGGTATTTCAAAATTTTCCATTTTAGCGGCAATATGAACCTCATAGCCGTTATCCTTAAACCATTTCAGCTGCGGTATTAAAAACTTAATAAAAAATGAGCTTAAATTTGCAGTAAACAATATTCTCTTTTCCAAAGCTCGTCCACCCTTATTTTTGTGTATTGTAAAATCTTGTTTAAATATGATTTTACATCTTATATAATATCACAAATATATAAAATTTACAATAGATAAAATTATTATTTTATACATTGAGCAAGAGGATTATTTTAATAATATAACTGTTACCTTTAAAGTCTTCCCGGCTATGCGCATGTTTGAAATATTTTTAGATTGATTCGGCAAATAAAGTAAAGCCAAAAAGCCCAAAATTGACCTTGACAACGGTTTATATTTAAAGTATAATACTCTTGTTGTAAAAAGGCAGTGGATTAAGCAGAAAAGTAAGATTTATCCGAAAGTAAGCTCCAACTCGGTTGCCTCGCCGTGTAAAAATAGAGGTTAACTTAATATGCGGATATGGCGGAACTGGCAGACGCGCTAGATTCAGGTTTTTACACCATTTTTGACGAGTTTCCGAACCGCCGAAATATCCCGAAAAGACTGGCATTCTCAGCAGAAAAGCGGTGTGCGGTTGGCACGTAAGATTCAGGTATTCATTCTAAGAGTGAAAAATACTGGATTTTAGGTACAACTACGGAGGTGTTACCTCTCCGTCAGTAAAAATAAGGTAAACCTATATGCGGGTATGGCGGAATTGGCAGACGCGATAGATTCAGGTTCTATTGGTCGCAAGGCTGTGCAGGTTCAAGTCCTGTTACCCGCACCACCGACCTTGTAAGCTATTACAGTTTACAAGGTCTTTTCTTTTTCCATAATAATGGCTTAGATTTCATTCGTAGGATTTCAAAACTCATTTGAGGTAGTCCGACGAGTGAAATTTTTTTATGAAAGGAAGTAATTTATTATGGCAAAAATCAAAATGCAACCCTTAGACGCTGATACCGTAACGTTGGAAGAATGCTTTGCCGACTATATGGCAAAATGCAGAGCTAGAAACCTATCCGACAAAACACTTGAAATCTACGAGGTTAGATTCTCAGTATTTCAAAAGTACCTTAACGGCAAGGAACTGAAACCGTCTGAGATTGACCAAGACGTTATTGACGGCTTTATCCTCTATCTACAAAAGAGAGGGTGCAACGATATAACCGTCCAATCCTACATAAGGGATATAAGAGCATTTTTCTACTACCTTATGAATAACGGCTTTACTCCCGAATACAAAATTAAACTGCCTAAGGCTGATAAGAAAATCAAGGAAACCTACACCGATGAAGAACTGAAAAAGCTGTTGAAGAAACCTAACCTTAAACGCTGTGAGTTCAACGAGTACAAAACGTGGGTATTTTCCAATTACTTACTTGCTACTGGCAACCGTATATCAACCGTCTTGAATCTTCAAATTAGGGACTTGGATTTTGACAATAACGTTATCCAGCTTAACAAAATGAAGAACCGTAAGGCTCAAATCGTACCTATGGCTTCATCGTTGGCGGTAATACTGAAAGAATACCTTACTTACCGCAAGGGAGAGCTTGACGATTATGTTTTCTGTAATTCCTACGGAGGACAAGGCGAGATCCGTTCCTATCAAGAAATGTTGGCTAAGTATAACAAGGCTAGAGGGGTAAGCAAAACCTCAGCCCACCTTTACCGTCATACATTCGCTAAACGTTGGATTCTCAACGGTGGGGACATCTTTAGACTTCAAAAACTGCTCGGTCATAGTGATTTAACTGTGGTAAAAGAGTATGTAAATATGTTCAGTAGTGATTTGTCTAAGGATTATAGTGATTATAACCCTCTCGACACCTTAGGAACTGTAAGAAATCAAGCAAAAGTAGGCTTTAATAACTGAGGGAGGTTTAGCTGTGAAAGAGTACAAAAACAAGGATTCTCCCGATATAGGCTACACCGTAGCCGTATATATTGCTATGAGTGGAGAACAAGCAATAAGGCAAGGCTGTCGGCAATGCCTATCCCCTCAGTTCCCCGATAGTAAACGTGTTTACGGTCTACTGAGAGAAATAGACAGCAATTTATGTATTTCTAAGCATATTGGGTGGACTACGGTTATATGCCTAGAAAAGCGGAAATTTGACACCGTTTTGCGTTTTCTCTATCCGTCAGGTATTCCTAAGGGGTGGAACTATAAAGCACTCCTAAGGCTGATAGACGGTAGGCTAGTATGGATAATCGGCTTTGATAACTGAGTATCAGCCTATAAGGTGTAACGGCGATACGGCGATAAAATCTTGAAAGTTATAGATTTTTTACCGCTAAGAATAATCTAATACATATACGTTGACTACGCTACGCTCCGTCAACTGTATATGTATTAAAAGGTTGAGGGGACTTCGCTTACGCTCGTCCCCAAAATATAAGTATTTTACTGTAACGGATATACGGAGATACTTTTTGAAATTTATTCAATTTTTTATAGGGAAAGAGTATAACGGTTGGGGTGATTTTTCGGCAACGTCCGAAAAATTATCCCTAGTATTAGACTCTTGAAAGGAAAGGTAATAAGATATGACTACTCTTGAAAATTTGTATTATGGGAATATTCAACCTAATGAAAGAACAGCTAGGAATATAGATAGGCTAAGACACCTTGAAAAGCTATCCAGTAGGAATGAGGAAGAACTATTATCTACCCTAACGGATAAGCAAAAAGAAACCTTTGAAAAGTATAAAGATTGTAACAATGAACTGCTAGGGGTTACTGAGGTTAACGCTTTTGTAGAGGGTTTTACTCTTGCTATGAAAATTATGGTAGAAGTAGGTAATGTTAATTATGATACAGAGTAATTTATACATAAAAAATGTGGGAGCATTTTGCTAGGCTTTGCCTATGCAAAATACTCCCTTTCGTTGCTATGGCGTAAGCCATAGTCAACATACTCCTTTGAACGTATGAGATTATTTGTTTATAGAAAAATTATGTTTTTTGAAAAGTTACCGCCGTACCGCCGTTGGATATGTTTTAAGGCTGATTATACGGATTGTCGATTTCTTCAAGGTCTATCAAGTATCTTGACAGCTTAACCAAATCTCGACCGTCAATACTGCCATCACCGTTTACGTCTGCCCCTTGGTTGATTTCCGTTTCCAAATCCACCAAATAACGAGCAAGCATAACAACGTCAGACCCAGTGATAAGTAAATCACCGTCGGAATCCCCTCGGATGCTGAGAAAGGTAGTGACAGAACCCTGTCGCACCTCCACTTCTACAAGTTCACCGTTTTCGTCGCAAATGTTCTTTGCTTCATAGTCTACGGTAACAGCGTGTTTGCCGACAGGTGCGTCTTCAAGTACCCTCAGCGAAATAGTGAAAAGAATCTCACTAATACTTGTTGTATAATTCTCAGTATTATACCATATAAATTTAGGATTTTCAGTATCCTCGTTGTAAAGGAAAGTACCACTCTCTATATTGCAGTTTACACCGACAATTTCAAAAATCGAATGGTCGAAAGACGGAGAGAAAACTATACAAGCATAGCTTTGAGGCTCATTAGCATATACTTCAAGCTCTACCATATCACCGACTTTACATTCTCTTTCCATAACGATTATTGTAGGGGTTGCCGCTGACGCTGATATACCCATAGAGAGCATACACGTTGTTACAAGGCATACCGCCATAATAAGGGATAAAAGTTTTTTCTTCATAGCTTATGTATTCCTTTCAGTTCTTTTTTGTTTTCCATAAACAAATTTATCATCTCATATACGGCGGCAGCTTCTCGATCTGTCAATGCTGATATATCAACATACCGTTTTCCCTCTATACACAGTAGATAATCGGTAGTTACCCCATATAGGACAGCTAGCCTAATCAAGATGTCATAGGACGGTTGACGTATATCAGTTTCATAGGCACTTATAACGGCTCTTGTAACTCCTACGTACTGAGCCACTTGTGCTTGTGTAAGATTCTTACTTGTGCGAAGTTCCTTAAGGCGTACAGATAGACAAATAACCATAAACATCACCTCTATAATATGATAACAAAATCAGCGTTTCTCATTGAAACATAGAGGCTCTTTATAGTTGCATTTGACATATTCTTAAAAAGTGGTTGCAAAACCAGTACAAAATTGTTGCTGATAGTTGCTTTATTCACGATTTTGTGATATAATATAATGTGAATAATTGGCTGTATTCGGCGGTAACGATTCAGCTTGTCCCCAAGGAGGTAAAAATCTATGACTACAAATCACCCTATCTCAATAAGAATACTCAGTTTGTTTACTATAATTATACTATTGTTTGGACTCGTTGGCTGTAATTCTAACGATAATAAAGGTCAAAACGGTGGCGAAAGTACAAACAAAGAACAAGAAACTACATATACCGCTGATTATAAGTGGTGGGAAGAAAACGCTAATTTTTATAATTCAAGGTCTTCTGTTTCTTATTTTGAGTCAAATCCTACAGAAATGTCTGATACCAGATATCTTGCTGTTTTCGCAGGAAAAGGTGTTAATGACGATACAGAAATAGTTTTTGTGTTTACAGAGAAAAACAGTAATGCATATAGAGAACTCAAAGTCGATATGTCAACTGCAAAGTATATAGACTATGCCGAGTACGAAGGAGGTTATTATAAAGATTCATTTGCTTATGGTTGGAGTTATAAATTTATTTCACCTTTAGACGAGGATATCGACATAGAATATAGAATATGCACAGATGGAACAAAGCATATTTTTATAACAAGTCTTGATGAACTATTGGGAGTGGAACTGCCTATTATTTGCACGGGTACTTATATCCCTACAAAAAATCCCCCCGAAGAATCATCAACACCTAGTACCGATAACAACACTAGCAACAATACGGAAATTGACGTTGATTTCAATGTAAATGTAGACGAAAGAATTTTGGTAAGTGGTACAATAATGAGTACTGGAAACCTTACCATTGATATTGGTAAATACTGCTTACAGCTTGAAGAACCTATCACTATACAACTGAATGACCCCTATTTTGCCGATTCCTCAAAAATATATGAATGTTCGGTATTGTATTTCTATGACGATACGGAGCTGATAGACTCCAGCGAAAAGTCCTATTACTTAACTGATGATGATATAGGTAAAAAGTGTAGTATCTTTGCGAGGATCGAAGATTACAGGGACGGAGGGGATTTATATTTCCTTTACCCCG
This sequence comes from Clostridia bacterium, assembly GCA_017410605.1. Lineage (GTDB taxonomy): Bacteria > Bacillota > Clostridia > Oscillospirales > Acutalibacteraceae > UMGS1279. The sequence goes on along the minus strand of JAFQQN010000006.1, from coordinate 4,536 downwards.
AAATATGGTTTGATTGATATTACACCCTCTCCGCTGTTCCTTTTGCCCTCAGCGTTGTTTTTAAGGCTTACCCCACCTTATCGTATGAAATCGGTAAAACGTGCGGAAAACACCTTAAAATTGCTTTTAGGCTGATACCAAAAATAAGACCGTTACTGATATAAAAATCGGTAACGGTTTTTTGTTGCAAAAAACATCTTAATAGCAACCAATAGAAACGCTTTTTATGGTATTCTTTTAGAAAGCATTATAGCTTTGAAAGGAGATAATAAAATGGCTGAGAATAAGAAGAAAAAGGGTGCTTATCGTATATCCAGTTTTGACGATTCTATCGTCTATAAGCTGAGTAAAGAAAAAACTGTAACTATAAGCAATAACGCTTGGGAAGTGAGCGAAAACCACTTAAATTTGTTTGCTGAAAGACCTACGGAATTACCTCAGGTTGAGCCTATCAAAAGTGATAACGGCTTGAATAGACTCGACAAGTACCTAAATATATCGGAGGATGAAAAACTACTGCTAAAGGTGTTTTTAGTTTGTTGTTTCAATCCGTCTATATATCTTCCTACTATATGTATAAAGGGAGAGTCAGCTAGCGGAAAAACTTTTTTGTCAAGAATGCTAAAAACTATTGTTGACCCAACAACGTATGCAAATTTCGTTGCAAACAGCCTTACTCCTAGTGATTTGATAGTGCTTTTAAGTAATGGCTATTTTGAAGTGTTTGATGACGTTTACAAGCTGTCCCCTAAAAGAAAAGATATGTTTTATATGGCTATAATAAAAGCTTCCATTTGCCGTAAAAAATACAATAAAGAAGAACATATACATTTTGATAATAGGCTTTGTTTTACTGGTAATCCCCAGTTCCTCGAATATGCTGATATATCCGAAAGAACGTTATCATTCACAATGAAATCGTTGGATAAAAACCGTGTAGAAAAAAGCACCTTGTGTAATGATTTTAATGCAGATCTACCTTTCATTCTAGGTGGTATATTTGACCTATTGGCTACGGCTCTTGATATTCATCAGTATATTAACCTTGAAAATCTTATTCGTCTAGCAGATTTTCATAAATTCGGTTATGCAGTAGCTGAGGCTATGGGAGGGTACGGAGATAACTTTACCGATATACTGAAAAATCATATAGAAACACATATAAAAGGCTTGATTTAAGGCAGAATGCAGGAAACAGCAAAAAATCTACCTCTTGCACAATAAAAGTTAAACGGCACTACCGATTATTTAGTCGATAGTGCCAATCTTTTTGACTTTTAAGCTCTTTTTTGTTGCGGATTTGTTTCTTACAGTTGCAAAAGTTGAGGTTTTTTCAAGATTTTCTTGTAAAAATGCCTTATGGGTTTTCAGCTTTCCCCTTTATTTATATTGCAGACGTTCAAGAGGGACTTGTACGGCTGACATTATAATTATTTTAGGAGGTACTCAAAATGAGTGCAAAAAAGAAAACCGCCCCTAAGGGCAAGAAAGCCAATCAAGAAGATATCTTAATTGATATGATGAAAGATTATCCGCTGTTAAGGACGGATACGGATATCTTTGCGAAAATCACACGAAACGGAAAGACGTGTAATGTATCCTTAAATAGTGCTGAATTTATATTCTACGTAAAAAGCGAGTTTAAGGAACTTACAGGCTCATTTCCTATCAGTACAACTATGAGAGATTGTATTGACTATATCAAAAATCTTGCCTACAACAAGGAAATAACGGAAGCAAAGTATCGCATTTCACCCTATGCAGATAATTCAATTATTTACGACTTATCTAATGGTAAATGCGTAAAAATCGACAAAGACGGTTGGAAAATTGAAGATAACAACTACCCAATGTTTATTCAAAGCAAAGACCAGTTACCACAAGTTACACCGATTCATAGTGAGAGAGGGTGGGAACGTCTATATAAGTACCTTAATATATCGGCAGAAGAAAAGCTATTATTCGCTGTATATATAGTAACTTGTTTTAACCCCAATATTGTATATCCGTCTATATCTGTAAATGGTACAAACGGCTCTGGTAAAAGCACATTATCAAGAATTGTTAAAAAAATCATTGACCCCTCTATTAGTGATTTGGAATCTTTTCCAGATTCTCTTAACAATTTAAGAGTAAGGTTAAATGCTTGTTATTACACCGCTTTTGATAATATTTCAAGGTTAACAGATAAGCAAAGTGATTTTTTATGCAAGGTTGTAACTGGAACAAGCAGTACGGAAAGGCAATACTACACAAATAAGGATATAGATTGTACTCATTTAAAGAGCAGTATGTGTCTTAATGGTATTTCAAATTTTGTCTTTCGTGCTGACCTTGCGGAACGTGTTTTATTCTTTTCAACAAAACTTATTAGAGATAGTAATAGATTGGAAGAAAGCGAAATATGGGATTCGTTCAACGAGGACTTACCATATATACTAGGCGGTATCTTTGATTTGCTTTCCTCAGCTCTCAAAATTGCCCCCAATGTAAAAATTGAAAACCCTATAAGATTAGCCGATTTTCATAGATTCGGTTATGCTGTAGCTGAAGCTATGGGAGATAGGGGCAAGGAATTTGACGAGGTGTTAAAGTCTAATAAGGACAGACAAATGGAGATAACTTGCGAAAACGCTATGTTGATTCGTTTGCTTATAGACTTCCTTAAGGAAAATGACGGCGAATGGTGTAGTACTATGACATTCTTATATAAGGCATTAAGGGATTTTATGAACGAAAATGATAGTGATGTTTATCCTAGAGAGGCATACCCTAAGGCTTCCAACCATTTTAGTTCTGAATTAAAAAAATATGAATCCGCATTATCCAGTAAGGGAGTAACCATATTTATTAAAAAGAACTCGGACGGTAATAGTGAAATAAGCATTACTACCGATTGGGTAATAAGAAAGGCTATCAAGTTGGGACGTGAGCCTATTGTCTTTGATATAGACGAAAATCGCAAGATTCTTGCCCAGCTTATTGACGAGTCCACCGCTGATGATGATAATTAAATTTTAAAATTAACCCCTTTAACCATTAAAAGTGTTTAAGTAACACAAGGCTACCATTAAATACGGCTTAAACTGACTTAAAAACCGTTAAAAATGGTAGCCTTTATTTGTGGGCTGAGTATTAAATTTGATACCCTATAAAAAACTTTTACTCACCTTTTGTTGTTCCTTACAGCCTTTTTATAGTGTAATCGTAAACTTTTTAAAAAACTTTTGGGGAACCACTTTACTTTTCGTAAGACTTTAGATATAATTACTATGAAATGAGGCAAAACGTTCTTGGTGGAATGCGAATAAGACTTTCCTCAGGAATCGTGAAGTCTTACGAGTGAAAAAGCGTAATAGTCTTACGCAGGGTTACATTATAGGTACAAAATTTTTCGGATAAATGGTAGGATAGAACACTCGTAAAATTCAGGTTTTTACACCATTTTTGACGAGTTTCCGAACCGCCGAAATATCCCGAAAAGACTGGCATTCTCAGCAGAAAAGCGGTGTGCGGTTGGCACGTAAGATTCAGGTTCTAGTCGGGGCAACTCGGTGCAGGTTCGATTCCTGTTATCCGCACCATCGTCTCTCAAACCCAGTGTTTATGCGGGTTTGAGAGATTTTCTTTGTCCAAAAATCTCTTTAAATTCAAGTGATTACAATGTCAAAACAAGGTATTACTACCAAAAATCCGTTAGAAATCTGTTAGAAATAAGTTATGTATGGGACGGGATTTACCCGTCCTTTGTCTTTTCCTCAAGGCTCAAATTTTCTGCAATTTTGTTAGCAGACTTGACCTTGGCTCCATACTCTAAATGGCTATAAATGTTTGCCGTTGTGCTGAAATCCGAATGGCCTAACCAGTCTTGGATTTCTTTTAATGATACACCGTTGGCAAGCAGTAACGAAGCGCAAGAGTGTCGCAAATCGTGATACCGAATATACTTTAAGTTGTTTCTTTTTAATTATAATTTCAAAATGCTGTGTCAGATAGTCGGGCTTAAGTAATACGCCCAAACTGTCTACACAAACATAATCAAGGAATTTCTTGTTGTACGCATTGCGACATTTTCTTCTGTTGCTCTCTTGCTGCTTTTTGGTTTTAAGCAATAGTTTTTCAACATCAGGTATTAGGGGTAACGTTCTAAGACTCGTCTTATTCTTCGTAGTATCTTTGCGAACAATTACATCCTTACCATCAACGGATATTCGGCACACAGTATGCTTAATGCACAAGATTTTCTGCTAGTGATTCTCAGTCTGTCGCAGAACTCAGACTGTAGTACTCGGCACCAAGCCTTTGGTGCAACTAACTTCCCGTCACAATTTGAACAACAACTCGACATTTTAAAACTACCTTCTTTTGGATACATTGTCCTCTGACAGTAATTTTGTCAGAAAACAAAAATACAAAGAAAAAAGCACCTATCCGAAGATAAGTGCTTAAAAGCTTTTCGATATACTACTTGTACTACACAAGGATACCTCAAAGAAATCACACTCCACCTACGGACTAAATTTTTGCTTTATTCTT
>JAFQQN010000005.1 GCA_017410605.1 Clostridia bacterium | reverse complement strand
GGACGGTGCTATCCTCGTTATCGCTTCTACTGATGGTCCTATGGCTCAGACCAAGGAGCATCTCCTTCTTGCTCGTCAGGTTGGCGTTCCTTACATTGTAGTATTCATGAACAAGTGTGACCAGGTTGACGATGAAGAGCTTCTCGAACTCGTTGAAATGGAAATCCGTGAGACCCTTGACAAGTATGAATTCCCCGGCGATGATACTCCTATCATCAAGGGTTCTGCTCTTAAGGCTCTTGAAGCTTCTAACGATCCTTCTGAGGCTGCTTATGCTCCTATCGCTGAGCTTATGGATGCTGTTGACAGCTACATTCCTACTCCTGACCGTAAGGCTGACTTACCCTTCATCATGCCTGTTGAAGACGTATTCACCATCACCGGTCGTGGTACCGTTGCTACTGGTAGAGTAGAGCGCGGTCAGCTTAAGCTTTCTGACGAAGTTGAAATCGTTGGTATCCGTGAGACCAATAAGACTGTTGTTACCGGTATCGAAATGTTCCGTAAGCTTCTCGACTATGCAGAGGCTGGAGATAACATCGGTGCTCTTCTCCGTGGTGTTCAGCGTTCTGAAATTGAGCGTGGTCAGGTTCTCTGCAAACCCGGCTCAATTAAGCCTTACACCAAGTTCCATGGTCAGGTTTACGTTTTAACTAAGGAAGAAGGCGGACGTCATACTCCTTTCTTCAACAACTATCGTCCCCAGTTCTATTTCAGAACTACTGACGTTACCGGTGTTGTAGGTCTTCCTGAGGGAACCGAAATGTGTATGCCTGGCGATAACGTAGAGATGGATGTTGAGCTTATCACTCCTATCGCTATCGAAGAAGGTCTCCGTTTTGCTATCCGTGAAGGTGGCCGTACCGTTGGTTCCGGTGTTGTTACTAAGATCAACGAATAATTTATAATTATTTATTGGTTTTACAACTAAAAACTAATTATGCTCCCATCCTTAAAGGGTGGGAGTTTTTTTAGAAAGAATATTATTATGAAGAATAAAATTATTCCTACAATTATAATTGCTATTTGTGTTATGGGTATTATTCTTGCGCCCAGACCCCAAATGATAAACCTTGCACAAGAAGATATTAAGGCATTATCAAATTTTCCTTGGAATGATGAAGTGGCTTTAAAGAAAAATGGCTTCATTGAGCAAGAAGATGGCTCTTTTCTTCTTAAATACGGCGAAAATAAAGAACATTCCCTTTCGGTTTATTTCAGTCAGGGCAGTTCTGAAGCCTTTAATATTACTATAACACAGCAAGGTAAGGGGTCTTTTTCTTTGCCTCTTTGGCTTCCGGGGAATAGTCCTGTGGTGATAACCGGTGCTGGTTCTTATAAAAATATAACCTTTGTATTTAGTGAAGAAATAAATGTGTTCGAAAACGATTACCCGGAAATTGTTGAAGCATTAAAATTTTAACTTTATCGCTTTAAAGTGTTGACTTTTGGTTAAAGTTGTGTTATACTATTTTACAATACTTAGTTGAGGACTAAAGAAAGGAAAGCAAAGCAATGAAATCACGCTTTTTTGCATACGCATATTATTACTGCTTTTACCGTAAGGTGAAAGAATTTTGTGCTGCAAAAAACGGTATTTAAGCTTACCTTATTTTTTGAAGGATTTTGCCGCACAGCATTTTGACTGTGCGGCTTTGTTTTTGGAGGTTAAAAAATGATTGCAGTAATTAAAAACAGTGCCACAGCAGACCAAATAGAACATCTTGTAGATTGGCTTAAAGAACAGTCACTTGATGTGCATATCTCTAAAGGTGCCGATTATACCGTTTTGGGTCTTGTAGGTGATACCACTAAGATAGATATTGACTTGCTAAACAACCTTGCTATAGTTGAAACAGCAAAACGCGTATCTGAACCCTTTAAACAGTGTAATAGAAAATTCCACCCGGAGGATACAGTTATAGATGTAGGCGGTGTAAAGGTGGGTGGCGGCAATTTCTGTTTAATTGCCGGTCCTTGCTCAATCGAATCTGAAGAGCAGATAATTGAGGTGGCTAAGGCTGTTAAAAAGGCCGGTGCTACAATGCTTCGCGGCGGTGCCTTTAAGCCAAGAACCTCACCTTACGACTTCCAAGGCCTTAAGGCAGACGGGCTTGAGCTTTTGTTAGAGGCTAAAAAGGTTACAGGTATGCCCATAGTAACCGAAATAATGAATCCAAATCATCTTCCCCTTTTTGAAGAGGTTGATGTTATTCAGGTTGGCGCACGTAATATGCAAAATTTTGAGTTGCTTAAAGAACTAGGAAAAACTAATAAAACAATTTTGTTAAAAAGAGGCCTTGCCAACACTATAAAAGAATTTTTAATGAGTGCAGAATATATAATGTCTGAGGGCAATTCTAATATAATCCTTTGTGAGCGCGGAATAAGAACATATGAAACTTATACCAGAAATACAATGGATATTTCTGCAATTCCTGTTTTGCAAGAGCTTACCCACCTTCCTGTAATTGCCGACCCAAGCCACGCAACAGGAAAATCACGACTTGTTTTACCAATGGCAATGGCATCTGCTGCTGCCGGGGCAGACGGACTTATGATAGAGGTGCATAACGACCCGGCCAAGGCCCTTTGCGATGGAGCACAATCTTTAACACCTGAGGAGTTTGCCGGTGTTGTTAATAAGGTAAACGATGTAAGAAAGGTTATTTTATAAAATGGGTAGCAAAATGACGGTAGGAATAGTGGGCTTGGGCCTTATTGGTGGCTCTATTGCTAAGGCTTATAAAGCCGATAAAGAAGATCATAAAGTATTGGCTTTTGATATTGATAAGGTTATGCTTGATTATGCAATTATGACCGAAACAGTGGACGAAGTACTTTCAAATAAAAATATAAATGAATGTGATGTTGTATTTGTTTGCCTTTACCCTGAAGCATCTGCTCAATACCTTGAAAATATGGCTGAATATATAGCTAAAAATACAACGGTTATTGATTGCTGCGGAACGAAAAGAAAAATTTGTGAAATTGGTTTTGCCTTGGCAGAGAGCTTTGGATTTACATTTGTAGGTGGCCATCCAATGGCAGGAACACATAATTCGGGCTTTAAATTCAGCAGGGAAGATATGTTTGTGGGCGCACCTATGGTTGTGGTTCCTCCCAGGTTCGACGATATTGCTTTGTTGGATAGAGTAAAGAAACTTTTGGCACCTATGAAGCTTGGCTCAATGGCAGTAACAACTGCAGAACGTCACGACCAGATGATAGCTTTTACCTCTCAAATGGCTCATATTGTATCAAATGCTTATATTAAAAGCCCAGAGGCAAAAAACCATAAGGGTTTTTCTGCAGGAAGTTACAAAGATTTGACCCGTGTTGCTTGGCTTAATCCAACAATGTGGGCAGAGCTCTTTTTAGAAAATAAAGATAATGTTTTAGGTGAGCTTGATACATTAATTGAAAATCTGCAGTTTTATAAAATAGCCTTGGAAAATGACGATAAAAAAGCCTTAACTCAACTTTTAGACGAGGGACGCCGCATTAAGGGTGAAATAGACGGAAAGTAAATTAAAGCCTTATAATAAAACAAAAATACCTCAAAACTACTTGTTCTGGGGTGCTTTTTGTGTTATAATTTAAAGAACTTTTTATAGGTTCGTCAGAGGTGACATAAATGTTTAAAATTATAGAAAAAACACCATTAAATCCAACCGTTACTAAAATGGTTATAGAAGCCCCTTTTGTTGCAAAAAAGGCTGAACCAGGTCAGTTTATAATTTTCAGAGCAAAAGAAGACAGTGAGCGCGTTCCCCTTACAATTGCCGATTATGACCGCGAAAAGGGAACGGTTACTATAATTTATCAAATAGTAGGCGGCTCTACAATGGAGCTTGATTCTTTTGTTGAGGGCGAATGCCTTCACGATTTTGTTGGCCCCCTTGGTGTTCCAAGCAAAACCGAGGGTCTTAAAAAGGTTGCAGTTATTGGCGGTGGTGTTGGTAGCGCAATTGCTTACCCTATTGCCAAAAAGCTTCATAGCCTTGGTTGTGAGGTGCATACAATTGCAGGCTTCAGAAACAAAGACCTGGTAATTTTAGAGGATGAGTTTAAAAAGGTAAGCCACCGCCTTGAAATTATGACAGATGACGGCAGTGCCGGTAAAAAAGGTCTTGTTACCAATGCTTTAGAAGAACTTATAAATGGGGGAAATAATTACGACGAGGTTATAGCCATCGGTCCCCTTGTTATGATGAAGTTTGTGTCACAGCTCACAAAAAAATACAATATTAAAACCACCGTCAGTATGAACCCCATTATGATAGATGGAACAGGTATGTGCGGCGGCTGTCGCCTGACAGTTGGCGGAGAGGTTAAATTTGCCTGTGTTGATGGCCCCGATTTTGACGGACATCTGGTGGATTTTGATGAGGCTATGGCTCGTAGCAGTATGTATAAAGATTTTGAAGCAAGGAAAAGAGAGGAATCCTGTAATCTTTTGAAGAAAGGGGAAGCAAATAATGGCTGAAAAAAACTTATCCCTTAAAAAGGTAGAAATGCCCTCTCAAGCCCCGGAAGTAAGAAACAAAAATTTCGACGAGGTCGCTCTTGGTTATACGGCAGAAATGGCTATAGAAGAGGCAAAACGCTGTTTTAACTGCCCAACAAAGCCCTGTCGTAGTGCCTGTCCTGTTATGATAGATATTCCGGCCTTTATTCAAAAGGTGGCACAGGGTGAATTTGCCGAAGCCTATAAAATATTAAAGCAAAGCACGGCGCTTCCGGCCGTTTGCGGAAGAGTGTGCCCCCAAGAAAACCAATGTGAGGGCAAGTGCGTCAGAGCAATAAAAGGTGAAAGCGTTGCAATAGGAAGATTAGAGCGTTTTGTAGCCGATTGGTACAGAAAAAATATTAATCAAACGCCAAGCCGCCCTACTTCGAACAACCATAAGGTGGCAATTATTGGTGCAGGACCTAGCGGACTTACCGCTGCAGGTGAACTGGCCAAGCTGGGATACGATGTTACGGTTTATGAGGCTTTGCACTTGGCAGGGGGAGTTTTGGTTTATGGAATACCCGAATTTCGTTTGCCCAAGCAAATAGTGGCCGATGAAATTGAAAACCTCAAATCTATGGGAGTAAAAATTGAAACCAATATGGTTATTGGTAAGGTTTTAACGATAGATGATTTGTTTGATATGGGTAATGAGGCGGTTTATATTGCCTCCGGTGCCGGGTTACCTCGTTTTATGGGAATACCCGGTGAGAGCCTTAAGGGTGTTTATTCCGCTAATGAATATCTTACCCGAATTAATTTAATGAAGGCTTATCAATCCAATAGTAAAACACCAATAAAAAAAAGCCGTAATGTTGCTGTTGTCGGCGGTGGAAATGTGGCTATGGATGCCGCGCGAAGTGCAAAGCGTCTGGGCGCAGAAAATGTTTATATTGTTTACAGAAGAGGAATGGAAGAGCTTCCTGCCAGAAAGGAAGAGGTAGAACACGCTATAGAAGAGGGCATTGTTTTCAAAACCCTTACTAATCCTGTAGAGGTGTTTGGCGACGAAAACGGTATGGTTGCCGGAATGAGATGTGTTCAAATGGAACTTGGCGAAGCCGATGAAAGCGGCCGCAGAAGACCTATAACAAAGCCTGACAGCGAGTTCGTTTTAGATGTTGATACAATGATAATGTCTATAGGAACAAGTCCAAACCCCCTTATTAGAAGCACTACTCCCGGCTTAGAAACAAACAGCAGGGGCTGTATTGTTACCGATGGAATAGACGGCCTTACTTCCAGAGAGGGTGTTTATGCCGGTGGTGATGCTGTTACCGGTGCAGCTACGGTTATTCTTGCTATGGGTGCCGGTAAGGCCGCCGCCGCTGCAATAAATAAATACATTTTAAACAAATCTGCCGAACAGATTGCAAAAGATTAAGTTTTAAAAATTAAACTGCTTGTTAATTAAGAAAGCCTTAATTAACAAGCAGTTTTTATCTTCTAAAATCACTAGTGGTTTTTCCTGTGATTTTTTTGAAATATTTTAAAAAGTGAGTGCTGTCTTTAAACCCAACCGCTTCTGCAATTTCGCCTGTTTTCAAATCACTGGCCTGTATAAGCTCTATGGCGGCGTTGATTCGACATTTCACAAGATATTTGTGTATAGACATTCCGGTATTTTGAACAACTAGGCGGTTAAGATGGTTTGGGTGGTAACCAAAAATATCACCTAAAACAGTATTGTTTATTTCTTCGCGGTAATGGGAATGAATGTATTGAACTATTTCGTCAACAAGAAGTTCGCTTTTTGCCACACTTTTCTCATTAGCGGCGAAACGGGCAATTAATGATAAAATACTTTTAAGCTGACCCGAGTTGTGAATGTGGTAGAACTTCTTTTTAGATATATGCTCGGCTACTGTATTATACATTTGATTATGTAAAAACGGAACATCAGGAATATACAAGGGGTGGTTTAGAGCCTTACAATCGGTAAAATTTATTAGCTCAACAATTTTCTTGCTGTTGTAGCTTCGCCATTTTTCCGGCGGTATAGGGGAAGATAAGTAATTAAAGTTCTGGGTATAATCAAAATTAACACCCATAAGGTTTAAAACTGAACTATTATCTCCTAATAGAATACTGTATTTACATCCCGGTGGCCACATGATTACACAACCGGGTTTCATACTATAGCTTATTCCGTTTATAATAATAGTTCCGCTACCGCTTCGGCAAAAGAACATACGGTAATCATACGGTGCAATGTCAATATATTGGCGGTTAGAGGTTATGGTTAAAAACTGAGCATAACGTACAAAAGGATTAATGTCGCAAAAGTTTATATTTTTCATAAAATGGCCCCTTGCTTAACTCTAAATATTGCAAAAATAAACCTTAATTAGTTTATAAGTTGTGTTATATTTGAGTATAAATGCATTTTACAAAAAAATCAACTGTTCAAAATAAACATATTTTAGTCCGTTTTTTGTAAGAGATGCTTAATTATGTTTGTTTTTGACATATTAATGTTTAAAATACACATAGAAAAGAATGGACTGTTTATGTATAATGAATACAGAAAATATTGGGGGGATTTTATGAACCGACCGAAAAGTGTAACACTAGAGCTTAGCCTTAAACCTTTTAAAGAAAATTCTTCTGATTATATTGAAAAGGTTTGTCGCGAGGTTTTTACACAGTGGTTGCCTTTGGTAAAAGAGGCAGAAAGAATTGCCATATTAATGTGGACTTCTGACGGCAGTGAGCTTTTAGATTACAACCGAAATATGGAAGATATTTTCGAATGGGACCGTTTTATTGGCGGTGCTAACCGAAGACAAAGTTGGGATAAAACAGTTGACCCTGATGGTAAAGGTCTTCATACCCGTAGCTATGATTACATAGAAAATCCACCTGTTATGCGTTATAAACATCTTAAAGAAATTATAGCTACCCTTAAAAAAATAGGCAAAGAGATGACCGGAAAAGAAATTCAGGTTGGTGAAACCTTTGACCCCGGGCCAGAGTTTGCTCTTTCAGATTTTAAATATAACCGTCATAACGAAATTTGTGAGGGTGCCTCAATGGGCGTTAAGAGTATGGTTTGTTGTTACTATACCCTTAATGCAGACGGTCGTAGCTATGCTGCCTATCCCAACGGTATTCCTGAGGGTACACCGGTGGGTGAGTTTTTGGGCAAACAGGCTGAAGTATTTCTTTCCGATATGGGATTTGATTATATTTGGCTATCAAACGGCTTTGGTTTTGGAACTGAAACCTGGGGTGTTACAGGTGCTCTTTATGACGGGAAAAATTTCTTTCCCGAAAAGGTTAAAAACTGTGAAGAAAAAATTGCCAACTTCTGGAGATTGTTCAGAAAAAATTGTAGCTTTCCTATTGAAACAAGGGGAACTAATCTTACCGTTGGCATAGACTATTCCAGCGATGCTGTTAACCATAAGATGATATATGAAGAGGTTGAAAAGCTTCTTCCTCCTCCAAATTCTCCTTGGGCCGCTTTAGACGGCAACTTTGGTCTAGAACTTGCGGGATATATGTCCCGTGCCGCCGAGCTTCCCGGTGAAGATTACCTCTTTAGGTTCTATATTCACGACCCTTGGTGGCTTAACAGCCCTTGGATAGATCGTTATGAAGGTCAGCCCCACGATATTTATCTGCCTATGAGCTGTGCCAGAATAAATAATAACGGTGAAACGGTGGTTGCCAGTCATCTTAATATGCTGTCCATTGACAATTCTTATGGTGATATGCCTGAAAGAGTGCCGCGAGAGGTTATTCCTTTTCTGCTTTCGGCTTATGAAAATTCACCTGATGAGGCCTCGCCCTTTGTTTGGGTATACCCCTTTAGAGAGTATAATACATTGGAAAGCGGAAGACTTGAAAAATCCTTCTTTGAGGATTGGTATATAATTGCCGCTATTAACCGTTCTTTACCCCTTAGCACTGTTATTTCTACAGATAATTTTGTGAGGTTAAGCAACGAAAAAGAAGCTTTTCTTAAAAACAGGGTTTTGGTTAGCCCCGTTCCCGAAAAGGGAAGCGTTGTTACCGAAAGTTTAATAAGCTATGTTAAAAACGGTGGCAGAGTAATGCTTTACGGAAGCCTTAAAAAGGCTGAAGCCTCTTTGCTTGAAGTGCTTAATATAGAGATTTGCGACAGTCTTGAAGGTATGTTTGAAGCAAAGACAACAAAATATTTAGACAACCTTATTTTTGATAATTATGCCAAGAAGCTTTCCTATGGCAGCGTTCTTACCGACGGCGGCCTTTGTGAGTGCTTACATAACGAAAACGGTTATACCAATGTTTTAGTTTCGGCTGTTGGTGGGGAAAAAGAAAGAATCATTGCACATACCGTTTCTAACCCTCTGTGGCAGGGTGGAAAAATTTCTTGGTGCCGAGGTTCAGATTGCTCCAGAAAAGCCACCGATGCCGATGACGCGGTTAAAAAAGACACTACCGTTAATGAAGAGCTCTTCCCGGTGGAAATTCTTCTTCGTGCCCAAGCAGAGGATATGGGATATTCTATAAAGGTTGAAAAGCTTAATAAATCGGTTAAAGAGCCGGTTATTATGATGCACCGCAATGAGGGAAGCTTGTGGTATTCGGGTTATTGCCCCGATACAACGGTTAAAATTTCCCTTAAAACCGAGCTTGGCGCACCTCTTTTGTTGGCTAATGAAACCTATTTAGAAAATGGCAGTGCCATTTATCATATGCCGAGAGCTTGGAGACACGAATGCCGTGTATTTGTAAGTCAAGAGGACAACACCTCACTTCACGCTATTGAGGCAATTTGTACACAAATGGGTGTTGAAAGAAGAATTCAAATAAGCGGCCTTAAAAATGCTACATTATATGTTCTGCCTAAAAACGGTGACCCTGACAAAACCTATGCTATGCTAAATTCAATCTATCCTCACTATGTTAGCCAAGAGTTTGAACAGAGTGTTCAAGAAACCGTTTTTGGAAAGGCAATAAAAATTTCTAATGTTACAGGTACTGTGCTTGTTATGGATAAGGCGGAAACCTGGGAAAAATATTTTAAATAATTGGAGGATTAGCTATGTTAGAAAGAAAAAATAAAAGAAATGCTCGTATAGGTATATTCGCTGTTGCACACGATACATATTGGGCACAGTTCCCCGGACTTGAAGAAAATATTATGGGTTATCATAAGGATGCCCAGAATTACATTGCCGCAAATGATGTTGAAATTATAGACTACGGTATGGTAGACAGCAGTATAAAGGGCTATGAAGTTCTTAAAAAAATGAAGGGCGATAACCTTGACGTTATCTTCTGCAACATGGTAACCTATGCGACTTCCTCTGTTTACGCCCCTATTATTCGTGACCTTGACGTTCCCATGGTACTTTTGGCGCTTCAGCCTCTTGAGGCTATGGATTGCTCCAAGGCTTGTACCTTTATGCAGCTTGAAAACGATGCAATTTGTGCCGTTCCCGAATTTATTTGTGTTGCAAACCGTTTGAATAGAAAAATTCGCGATGTTATTATTGGTGTTCTCTATGATGATAAGAGGGTAGAGGCAGAGGTTAAAGAATGGTGTGATATTGCAAAGGTTCTTCATGACCTTAAGGGCGCAAGAATGGGTCTTATGGGTCATGTTATGGAGGCTATGTATGATATGCATGCCGACCCCACTGCTATTTCCAGTGCATTTGGTGTTCACGTTCCTCTTTTAGAGATTGAAGACGCCGTTGAGGCTTATAATGAGGTTACCGACGAAGAAATTGCAACCAAGAAAGAAATTATTGAGCGCGAGTTCGATATGCCCAACCCTGTTAGCGACCCTGTTACCGTTAAGGTTACCGACAAAGACCTTCACGAGGCAGCTAAAACCGCAGCAGCACTTGACAGGCTTATTGAAAAATTCAAGCTTACCGGCTTGGCCTATTACTATGAGGGTAGTGAAGGCAGCATTCAGCGTCATGTGGCCAGCTCCTTTATTGTTGGCAACTCTATTCTTAATGCTGAAGGCTTCCCAATGTGTGGTGAGTATGACATTAAAACCTGTATTGCAATGCTTATAATGGACCGTTTGGATATTGGTGGCAGTTTTGCCGAGTTCCACCCCTTCGGTTTTGATGAGGACTATATTTTTGTAGGTCACGACGGTCCCCACCATATGCGTATAGCAGAAGGTAAACCCATTTTAAGAAGCTTACTTAAATATCATGGTAAGCCCGGAAGTGGCGCTTCTGTTGAATTTAAGCTTAAGGAGGGCCCAATCACAATGCTTGGTATTACACAGGGAAATGACGGAAAATTCCGCTTCGTTATCGGTGAAGGTGAATCTAAGAAGGGTGCTATCCCTCCCACAGGAAATACTAATACTCGTGGTTATTTCGAGCCCAATACTCGCGACTTTATTAAGCAGTGGGTTATGGAAGGTCCTACTCACCACTATGCTCTCGGTATTGGCCATCACGCAAAGACCATAAAGAAGATTGCTGACATATTAGGCATTGAAGCAGTTATTGTAAAAGGCGAATAATTTAATATTTTAACATAAAAACAGAGCCGGTCGCCCGGCTCTGTTTTTATAAACCTCAAAAAATATTTTTAAATACCTTTATATTTTTTTCTTGTGGCCATGCCGCCCCTTATATGCCGTTCCATTTTATTAATCTCCAGCACCTGTTTTACTTGGGCATATAGTCCTGGGTCGCGAGATTTAAGGCGCTGAGTAACATCTTTATGTACGGTAGACTTACTAATACCAAATCTGCCGGCGGTTGCGCGTACAGTGGCTTTATTAAGGGCAATATACTCCCCAAGCTCGACCGCACGATTTTTAGTAGCTTCCCTCATACAATCAACTCCTAAATTACTATTTAATTGTATGAAAAACAGGGAAGTTTTATTACTATTCTTATGTATATATTGGAAACGTTTTTAGAAAATAAAAAATATACATTTATTATTTTCAAAAAATAGTTATTGTGCAAAGTGACATACTGGTGTTTGTTTTTTTGTACAAACTAAGACGTTATTTTTTGTATAAAAAAACCATTCATATTACAGCAAATTCGATAAAAAGGGCAAAAATGAGATTTTAGACGACAAAACGGTTTAAATTTTCTAAGTTTTATAGAAAAATATTAGACTTTAATTGTGGTGAAAATATGATAAAATAAAATAGCAATCGGTGTTTTTGCGTCTATATGGCAGTTTTGTTGGTTATAATTACCAAATATGTCACCTTTTTCTTTGTAACAGCTTAAAGTTGCATAAATATTAGGGTTTGCGTTTGTGTGTTTTGGCAATTAATCTTTAACAAGTCATAAAAGGTGCTTAAAATCGGTTAAAATATTATTTTTTTCAACGTTTCGGATTAAAAAAGTATCATCCGAGGCGGTATTTTCCGTCTTTAGGTAAATGTTTTGGGTGTTTGCTCAAACATTTACCCGGCCGACAGGTGCATACATTATATAATGTAAGGCCGAAGACGGGCATATTCCATATTATTCACACGGAGGTAAAACGAATGAAAAGAAAGATTAGTCTTGTTCTGGCAGCAGTAATGCTTTTCACCGGTCTTTATACCGGAAGTGTATCTGCAGAGCCGGTTGACGGGGCGGTGGAAACCACATCTGCTATGCCTACAGGTTCTGGTGCCATATCTTATGTAGAGTACTTGGCCGCGACAGAGGGCTTTGCTCCTGCCGAAAGTAAAATTACTATAGATGCTGTTTCCTTTGTTTCATCTGAGAATGCTCAGGTTGAAAAGGTTGACAGTTTTGAAGGCAAAAGCGGTGTTCTCAAGTGGACAAATGAAGAGGGAAGCGTTATTTATGATATTAACGTACCCAAAGATGGGCTTTACACCGTAAAGTTTGATTATTATGCTATGCCTAATAAGAACAATCCTGTTTCCTTAGGTCTTAAGTTTGATGGCAAGGTTCTTTTTGAAGGCATGGGCGCATTTGAACTGCCCAGAGTGTTTGTTGATGATGGCGATGTTCGTGTTGACGGTATAGGCAACCAGTTTGCTGCAGCTCAAAAGGAAACCTACATGTTCCAAACTGAGTATTTTAAAGACCCAACTGGTATGCAGCCCAAACCTTATGTTATTGCCCTTACTGCCGGCAAACATACAATTGAAGTACTTTCCGTGGCAGAGCCGGTAGCTCTGAATGACATTATTCTCGAAGCACCTGTGGAATATGATGATTATAATACCGTTTCGGCTAATTATGATAAAGCAGAATATGCAACCTTAGAAAACCCTATCATTTTAGAGGGCGAAGATGCTCTTTATAAGAGCAACAACTCTCTTGTAGGTCAATATGACCAAAGTGATCCAAGCGTTTCTTCTGAGGCTGGCTCTAACCCCTATCTTACCCGTATTAACTATATTGGTGATGCTAACTGGTCTGCTCCGGGAAGCAAAATAACCTGGAAGGTTAATATTGATAAGGCCGGTTATTATAAGCTGGGCTTCCGCTATCAGCAGAGCCTTGTTCTTAACGGCACCTCTTACCGAAAGCTTACCATTAATGGTGAACAGCCTTTTGCAGAAGCTGCTAATATTGGTTTTGAGTATGACCTTGATTGGAATATGATGGAGTATTCTGATGACGAGGGTAATCCTTACCTTGTTTATTTCAAAGAGGGCGAAAACCTTATTTCTTTAGAGGTTAGCCTTGGCGACCTTACCGAAATTGTTCGCGACCTTAATGATGTTGTTTATGAAATCGGTCTTCTTTACCGTAACATTGTTATGATTACCGGTGAGTCCCCCGACAGCAACCGTGACTATGCCCTGTTCGATCAGATTCCAAACTTTATGGAAAACCTTGAAGCTTACAGAGACGAGCTTAACCGAATTTCTTACGCCATTGAGGATTTAGCAGGTCAGGACGGCGGCACAAACGCTACCACTATCCGTTCACTTTCTGCCGTTTTAGATAATATGCATAAGAACAAATATACTGCTCACCAGTATAAATCTATGTTCTATTCCAACTATACAAGTGTTAGTGCGCTTGTTTATTCTATGATGGAAATGGGCCTCAACCTCGACTACATTGTTGTTGCCGCCCCCGATGCACAAATAGCTGATCCTAAGGCTAGCTGGTTTGAGAAAACCTCTTACAGCGTTCAGCGTTTCATTTCTTCCTTCAGTGCCGACTATAACAATGTTTCCGGTAACCTTGAAACCGAAGAAACCATAACCATCTGGGCTAACTGGGGTCGTGACCAGATTCGTGTTCTTAATAACCTTATTGAATCGTCCTTTACACCCAAAACAGGTATAGGCGTTAATCTTAAAATGTCTAACGCTTCTTACGTTCAGGCTATACTTTCCGGCCGCGGACCCGACTGCTCTTTACATATGGCCCGTTCAGAACCGGTTAACCTTGCACTTCGTAAGTCTATGATAGACCTTAAGAGGTTTAATAAATATGACCCCGAAACCAAGCAGTATACCGATGAATACACCGGCGACTTAGATAAAACCCTCGAGCGTTTTATGGATGCTAAGGATTCGGTAGTTCCCTTTACCTTTGCTGATGGAATTTATGCTCTTCCCGATACAATCAACTTCTATATGATGTTCTACCGTACCGACCTTTTTGAAGAGTATGGTCTTAAGGTTCCTACAACCTGGGATGAGTATATTGAAACCGCTTCTATACTTTACCGTAATAACCTTCAGGCCAGTTTGCCATATACTCAGATAACCACTGTTGCTCAGGTTAATGCAGGTGTTGGTTCTCTTAGTATTTTGCCCACACTTATAATGCAAATGGGCGGAGAGCTTTATAACGAAAAAGGTACAGCAACCAACCTTACCACACCAACTTCTATTAAAGCTTTCGAATTCTGGATAGATTTCTACACCGAATATAAATTCCCTAAAACAGCCGACTTCTTCAACCGTTTCCGTATAGGTACAATGCCTCTTGGTATTCAAAACTATACAACATATATTAACCTTTCTATGGCTGCTCCCGAAATTACCGGCAAGTGGAAGATGGTTCCCATTCCCGGATTTAAGGGTGAAGACGGAAAGATAAATAATGTTCAGGCCGGTTCCGGTACAGGCTGTGGTATTTTAAGGGTTTCTAATAACCCGCACTTAGGTTGGGAGTTCCTTAAATGGTGGACTTCTGCAGAAACTCAGTTAGAGTATTCTAACAACTGTGAATCCATTCTCGGTGTTTCCGGACGTGTTGCTACTGCTAACGTTGAAGCACTTTCAAATATGGGTTGGGACAAGGAAAGCGTCAAGAACCTTCTTGCCCAATGGAAGATGCTCCAGGAGGTTCCTGAAATTCCCGGAAGCTACTACACTTCCAGATGTATTGACCAGGCATACTGGAATGTAGTTGAAAACAATAAAAACGCAAAAGATATGCTTATAAAATGGGCTGAAATTGCAGATAATGAAATTCAGCGCAAACGTGAGCAATATAACGTTCAGTAAGAAAGGGGACTAAAAGTATGAATAATGCAAAAACTGCTGCAGAACTTAGTAAGCTTCGCAAAAGAGATAAATTCAACAGCAATCTTGTATACTACTTTATGATTGCACCTTTCTTTATCCTGTTCGTTGCTTTTACAGTTTTACCGGTTATTAGTTCCGTGGTGCTCAGCTTTTTCGATTTTGATGCTGTTTCCACACCACGCTTTATTGGTCTTGATAACTATCTTCGTATGTTTGTTCAGGACGAAGTTTTTCCTAAGGCTTTAAGCAACACTGCCACACTGGCTATTATTACTGGACCTATCGGATTTTTCCTTGCTTTTATGCTTGCATGGATGGTTAATGAATTTGGCCCTACTGTAAGAACTTTGCTTTCCTTCCTTTTCTATGCACCCGCCCTTTCGGGTAACGTGTATTTTATTTGGCAGATACTTTTCAGTGGCGATGCTTACGGTTATATTAACAGCACATTGCTTTCTATGGGTCTCATAGTTGAGCCTATTCAGTGGCTTAAAAACCCCAGTATTGCACTTCCTGTTATATGTATAGTTCAGTTATGGCTTAATATGGGTGTTACCTTCCTCTCCAACATCGCAGGTTTACAAAACGTTAATCCCGAGCTTTATGAGGCCGGTGCTATTGACGGTATTCGTAACCGTTGGCATGAGCTTTGGTACATAACCATTCCTTCAATGAAGAACATTCTTATGTTCGGCGTTGTTATGCAGATTCAGTCTGCTTTCTCAGTAGGTGCAGTGCCCATTGCACTTTGTGGTTATCCCAGTGTTAATAACTCAACCGACACACTGGTTTCCCTTATTTCCGACGTGGGTGCTTCGAGATACGAAATGGGCTATGCCGCGGCTATTTCAGTAGTACTGTTTATTTTAATGTCACTTACTAAACAGTTGTTAGGCAAGTTAGTAAATATGGCGGGGAGGTAAGAATTAAATGCAAATGTCAATTAGTAAATCAGATGCTAAAAAATTGCAAAAATTGCGTTTAAAGGCATCCCGCAAAGACCAGTATAAAAGGTTTACCCGTACAAAAGCAGGTAACTTCTTCTACACCCTCTTTCTTGTTGTTTTTGGTCTTTATTCTATCCTGCCGATGATATACTGTATCATCACATCCTTCAAGCCTTTGGATGAGCTTTTGGTTTTCCCGCCCAGGTTTTATGTAGTAAGTCCCACACCCTCTAACTATCTTACTCTTCCAAGCCTGTTAGATAACTTGGCGGTTCCTCTTTCAAGATATGCATTTAACAGTATTTTCGTCAGCGTTGTAACTACATTCTTCCATATTCTTGTTGCTTCTGCTGCAGCCTTTGTTTTAGCTAAGACAGATATTAAAGGTAAGAAGATTATATTTACCGTTATTCAGATGTCACTTCTTTATAATGCATATACCCTTGAAATTCCACGTTACCTCATTTATTCCACCCTTGGAATGATAGATACATATTTGGTTTATATACTTCCTGCTATTCCATCTTCAATGGGTGTATTTCTTATGAAGCAGTTTATGGATACCAACGTTCCTGACCCTCTTATAGAGGCTGCAAGAATTGACGGTGCCGGTTCTTTCAGAATTTATTGGCAGATAGCTATGCCTATTGTTAAGCCCGCTTGGCTCACCCTCACTCTTTTCTCATTCAGAGATATGTGGTCTATTGTTCCCGGCGGTACAATCTTTAGTGAAGAGCTTAAAACCCTGCCCTTTGCGGCATCTACAATTGCTTCCGGCGGTATAGCCCGTCAGGGATGTGCTATGGCGGTTACGGTTATAATGATGATACCACCGATTTTGGTTTACCTTATTTCACAGCGAAGCGTTACTCAAACCATGAGTAGTGCCGGTATTAAATAAGCATAGGAGGAAAGTGAATTATGAAAAAACACAGCAAAAAAAGAAGTGTTGTGTGCCGTGTAGCCGCTTTTCTGCTTATGCTTATGATGCTGACCACCGTTATCGGTGGCACAGTATCTGCTGAATCCTTCCAGAAGGTTCCCTACGACACATATACTTATTGGACAGCCCCCGGTACCAGATGGACTGCTTCGTCCACCCCAATGTATGAGTTTGAAACCACTATTACTGCCGCTTCCCTTGGTATTACAGATTTTAAAGAACCCAACGATATCTTTACTGACACTAAAGGGCTTATCTATATAATGGATTCCGGTAACGGCAGAGTGGTTGTTGTTAACCCTGATTACACACTTCATTCTGTAATTGATAGTCTTACATTTAACGATCAGGCACTTACCTTTGTAGGTGCTAAGGGTATTTTCGTTACTGAGGACCAAGCAATTTATATTGCAGATACCGAAAATGCAAGGGTTATTGTTACCGGTCTTGATAAAACAGTTAAAAAGGTGCTTTTACTTCCCGATGCAGATGTTATTCCTGAGAATTTCTCTTACCGTCCTAACAAGATTGCGGTAGACACCAAAGGCTACGTCTATATTTTAAGTGAAGGCTCTTATTACGGCGCAGTTCTCTATAAGCCTGACGGAAGCTTCAACGGTTTCTACGGTTCTAACTCTGTTGAAGGTTCTATTCTTGGTGTTTTCGAGAAGATTTATGAAAA
This sequence comes from Clostridia bacterium, assembly GCA_017410605.1. Lineage (GTDB taxonomy): Bacteria > Bacillota > Clostridia > Oscillospirales > Acutalibacteraceae > UMGS1279. Next base: position 160,905 of record JAFQQN010000005.1, on the reverse strand, counting down.
AATCTTTGTGAGCGATATGAAGAAGGCTAATGCAGAACAAGAGCTTCCTTACTGTTTTACCGATATTTCAATTGACGATGAAAACTTTATTTATACAGCAACAGGCGCTGTGTCCACACAAAAAACTAATGCCGGCCAGCTTAAAAAGCTTTCTCCCGGTGGAACCAATGTTCTTAAAGACAAAACCGGTTCCAAGGTTACCTCAGCGGAGGGAGTAAACTTCTCTGACGGCGGCGGCGTAAAATACCCAATGTCTACCGGTTATTTTGCTTGGAGAGTTACTGACCTTTGCTCTATGGATGTTGATAAAGACGGTTATATGTATGGCCTCTGCCGTACTTACGGTCACATTTTTATTTATGACCAAGATTGTAACCTTCTTTCGGTTTTTGGCGGTGGTATTTCTGTAGGTCTTCAGCAGGGCACCTTTGTCAAAGCTTCATCTATTCATATTAACGACCTTACTCAAGATGTTTTGGTAGTTGATACATCTAACTTAAACGTAACAGTTTATAAAGAAACTGAATACGGCAATTGGGTTAAAACAGCTCAAAATCTTACTAATGCAGGTAACTATTCCGATGCTAAAGAGTATTGGAATAAGGCGCTTACCTATGACCGCAATCTTCAACTTGCTTATCGCGGTCTTGCCCGTGCCGCTTTGGTTGAGGAAGATTATGAACTTTGCCTTGAATATGCCAAGCTTGGCTTTGACCAGGATACTTATGGTTCAGCATATAAATATGTAAGAAATGATTATCTTACTAATAACTTCGTTTGGATATTCCTTATAGCTATTGCCCTTGTGGGCGGACTTATTTTCTTCCTTGTATACAGTAACAAGCACGAAGTTAAACTTATTAAGAATGTAAAATTTGCCACGATGCTGCAAAGCGTGGTTCACCCCTTCCAGGGTGCACAGCAGGTTCGTTACTACGGTAACGGCTCGGTAAAATTGGCGACAGGTTGTATGATTCTTTACTTCCTTAGCGGAGTGGTTTCAACAATGTATTATTCCTTCAGCTTTGTTGCCTTTGATAAGAGTAGTTATAACGTGGTGTTCCCCTTTATAACAAGTGTTGGTTTGGTTCTTCTTTGGACCGTTGCTAACTGGGGTATGTCAACACTCTTTGAAGGAAAGGGAACAATGAAGCAGGTTTATATTGTTACTTGCTATGCGCTTATTCCTACAATTGTCAGCAACATTTTGCTGACAGCACTCAGCCACGTGTTTACCCCTGAAGAAGCATTGCTTCTTACCGCTATTAGCACAGTTTGCACCGCCTTAACGGCAATTATGCTTTGTGTGGGCAATATGACGGTGCACGAGTTTGGCTTCTTTAAGTTTATTGTAATGACAATTATTACAGTATTGGCTATGTTAGTAGTTGTATTTTGTGTGCTTATGATATTTGTTTTGGTTCAACAGCTTACCGGTTTTATTGGAACCCTTTACAAAGAAGTAAGCTATAGATAACCGCAGACAGGAGGATTTAGTATGAAACACTTTAAAAAGTTTTTAGCTTTAATATGTGCTTTGTGTCTTATCTTCGGTGCGCTCTCCGGCTGCGGTTCTTCCGAAACGGAAAACACTGAGGTATATGACATCAATAAAGAGATGGTAAATCTCGATAGTGGCGTTATTGCCGAAAATGAAAACTTTGTTCTAAATTGGGTTAAGGACCGTGCCGTTGTAACCGTAACCTCTAAAAAAGATGGTGCTGTATGGTCCTCTACCCCGGTAGATTATCTTAATTCCACTACAGTGGAAAATTTTGCAAGCAATGAGTTAATAAACTCTTTACTTTCTCTTGTTTGCCGTAAAGGTGAGCAAACCTTTACATATTATGCAAGTACTGCTTGTATTCAGTCAGGTCGCTTCTCTTCAGAAAAAATCGATAATGGTCTTAGAGTTAGCTTTTATTTCGATGAAATAGAGTCTATCATCGGTTTGGATATTTATTTAGAGGAAGATGCATTTAAGGTTAAGGTTGATCCCGAAAATATTAAATTGTATGGCGAAACAATTATAACCAGCGTTACACCTGCTCCTTTTATGGCTTCGGTTAAAAACACAGCCGCAGGTAGTAAGGATTCTTATGTAGTGCTCCCCTCAGGAAGCGGAGCTCTTATGTATACCGACCTACGCTCGGATAACAAAAGCCGTTCTTATGAAGCTGAAATGTTCGGCACTGACCCGACCATAAACAAATACGAGAGTCCACAGCGTGAAATTCCTTTAACGATGCCCTTCTATGGTATCAAAAACAGCAATTATGCTCTTTGTGCTATTATTGAAAGTGGTGCAGAGTCTACAGGGCTGTCTGTAAAAACAGGAGACCCGCTTATAGGTTATTCTTATGTTAACTCTTATTATAATGTAATAGGCTATGAGAAAATATTCGCCGATTCAAGACACCGTTCGCAGTATAACACCCAGGTTGAAGAGGGCTTAGCGCCCTATGTGGTTGGTTATTACTGTCTGTCAGGTGAAGAGGCCGATTATACAGGAATGGTAGGTTCTACCAAAAATACCTTACCGATAAGCATCAAATGAAGAAATCGCAGGATAATTCATTGCTTACTGTTAAGTTTATAGGTAGTTATGTAGAGGACGACCTTTTCTTAGGCTTCCCCACTAAAAAAGAGGTTTCATTAACCTCTTACGAAGAAGCCAAGAATATTCTTTCCGAGCTTAAAACAATTTCCGGCGGAAGCATAATAGCTAATATGTATGGTTATGGTGAAGGCGGTATTAACGGTTATAAGCTTAACGGTAATAATAAGCTTACTGGTGCTCACGGAAATAAGAAGAGTCTTGAGAGCTTTATTGATTTTACTAATAATGAGTCTATTAAAACCTTCTTCAACTTTAATCCTGTAACATTTGCTGAAGACAGTAAAGGATATAGCATTAGTAAAGATGCTGCCGTTAATGTTATTGATATCTCTGCTGTTGTTAAGCAGTTTAACTACAGTAACGGATCAGAGCGTAAAAAGAGTGCCGGCGGAGTTTCAAGTGTAATGGTTTCACGTAAGCTTTTACCACAGAGCGTTAATGAAGCTGTCGAAATTGCTGATAAATTTTCAATTACCGGAATGTCCTTTGATACATTAGGTAATTATTGCTATTCAGATTATGAGTCTGAAGTAGAAAATGCTTATTATCCGCTTAAAACCTTAATGGGTGCAGATGTTGAGAAGATTGTTGGCGACATTTCTGCTAAGAGCAAAACTGTTATGTTAGATGGTGCATTTTCTTATGCAGCCGCAGCCGCAGATATTGTAACCGGCTCTCCTGCAAACTCTGCAAAGTTCCTGTCTTTTGATGAAGAAGTTCCTCTTTATCAAATAGTGTTCCAGGGAACCAAAGCTATCAGCACATCTGCTATTAATATGGCCGTTAATCACCGAAAACAATTCCTTAAAGCAATTGAAACGGGTAGCGGACTTTCCTTTACAGTATTAGCAAATTACAATAACGATTTAAGAAAGCAATATATGCGTGGGCTTAATACAGCAGTTTACAGCGATGTTAAGGCCGAAATTGAGCAATATGTTAGCGAATCTAAGGATTTCCTTAACAAGGTAGCGGGTTCGGCTATAAAATCTCACAGCTATATTGCAAAAGATGTTACAAGAACAGTTTTCGAAAACGGAGTTTCAGTTGTTGTAAACTACAGCGAACAAGATTTTGTCAGCACAGATTACGGCACTGTTAAGGCTCTTGGTTTCGTAGCAAGGTAAGGAGGAGATTTTAGTGAAAAAAGATAAAAACACAGAAACTATAACTATCGCTGAAGGCTCCTCTGCTACCAGCGTAAAAGACATTATTAAGGCTGAAAAGGCCGAGCTTCGGGCAAAGAAAAGGGAAGAAAGACTTAAAAAGAAGCAAAAGATTGCTTATGATCACAGAGGTAACATAATTCCCGACCTTAACAAAAAACATGTTAAGGGTATTGAATCCAAGAAAAGTATGTATGGCCGTATGTTTATCCTTCCTTGGTGCATTGGTATGCTGCTCTTCTTTATAGTTCCACTTTTCGAATCACTCTGGTATTCTTTCTGTTATGTTGAGGTAGCCCCCGGTGAGATGTATTCGGTTTTTGAAGGAATTGAAAACTATCGCTTCATTTTTGAAGAAGATATGGATTTTGTTAATAATCTTACCAAATCTATCAGCAGTTTCTTCACCTCAATGCCTATTATTGTTATTGTTAGCCTTATACTTGCATTGGTACTTAATGGCAATTTCAAGGGAAGAACCTTCTTCCGTGGAGTATTCTTCGTTCCGGTTATTGTTGCTACCGGTGTTGTTATGACGCTTCTTACCAGAAGCTATGGCGGTTACGGTGCTATCGTTCAGCTTTCTGCAAAATCTGCAGAAGATGCATATTCTGCAGCCGGCACAACAAGTGGTATGGACTTCTCAGCCCTTTTGAATCAGTTGAATCTCCCTGAAGACCTTACTGCGCAGCTTTCAAAAATGATAACCGACATCTTCAACACAATTTGGACCTGTGGTATTCCGGTTGTTCTTTATATTGCAGGACTCCAGACAATTCCGGCACAGCTTTACGAAGCTTCTAAGGTTGAAGGTGCTACTACTTGGGAAGAGTTTTGGTATATTACACTTCCTATGATAGGTCAAACAATACTTCTGGTTATTGTTTTCACCTTAATCGAACTTTTAACTCAGTCTAATAGCTTGGTTATTAATCAGGCCTACACGCAAATGATTGATAACGCAAACTACTATCACAGTGCGGCAATGCTTTGGGTATTCTTTGCTATTGTTGGTACCATTATTGGTCTGATAATTCTTATCTATTCTAAGCTTTGCCTTAAACGTTGGGAATAAGGAGGGAAATTAAAATGACTAGCTTTTTAAAAACAAAGGTTAAAGATAAATTTCCCGACCTTAACAGACATAAGCTTAAAGATTATATTGGAAAATGGATACTTTCTGCTTTCCGCCTAGTTTTCCTTATTTCTATAAGCTATATCATTCTTTATCCGCTTTTTGCGATGTTTTCGTTCTCAATTATGAGCAAGAGCGATATTATGGATACCAGCGTTACCTGGATTACTAAATCACCCACCTTCGAGAACTTTAAAATAGCTTGGGAGGCACTTGATTACCCAACCTCCTTGCTTAATACATTGCTTATTGGCGGCATAAGTGCTCTTTTAGAAATTTTTTCTTGCGCAGTTGCAGCTTATGGTTTTTCAAGGTTCCAGTTTAAGGGTAGGGGATTGCTTTTTGCCTTGGTGCTGTTTACAGCCATTGTACCGGTTCAGATTTTGGTTATTCCTCTGTTCCTTAACTTCAGGTATTTCGACGTTTTGGGAATTATTGGATTGATTAATACAATAACCCAAAATCCTGACCCTGTTTATCTTGATTTAATAGACACGCCATTCACCTTCTGGTTACCTTCGCTTTTCGGTGTTGGTCTCCGTTCAGGTCTTTTCATCTTCATTTATAGACAGTTCTTTATGGGTCTTCCTAAAGAGCTTGAAGAGGCATCTTGGATAGACGGCTGCGGCCCCTTTATGACCTTCGTAAGGGTTGTTATTCCTTCATCTGGCGTGGTATTCCTTACCGTTTCAATATTTGCAATTATCTGGCACTGGAATGAATATTATCAGTCGGTTATATTCTTTACAAATACCTTCCCGCTGTCGGTTAGACTTTCTAATGCATTAACAATTTTTGAAACCCTGGGTTACCGTAATGAGGGCGCCCCACCATTGGTTTCTGCCGCTTGTTTATTATTTATACTTCCGGTTCTTATAATGTATCTGTTTATGCAGAAAAAGTTCATTCAAAGTATTGACCGCGTAGGTATTGTTGGATAATTAAAGTTTCGGGTGTAAAATTACTGGCAAGATATTCCTGTAGCCGAAACAGGAATATCTTGTTAAATGAAAAATATTAAAAACATACAATTTTCTATTGACAGTAATGTTTATACCGAGTAAAATATACTTGTATATAATGTACGGTAAAGTGCATTTATAATTTTTAAATAAATTTTATGGAGGTAAAACAAAATGAAAGCAAGTACATTGACAGCAAAGTTATTGTCACTTGTTGCCCTTATGTTGGTTGTTGTTATGGCATTCACTGCTTGTAAAGACAACAAGGGTACCGAAAGCGGCAAAACCAACGCAGATGTTACATCTGTTGAGGGCAACGAAGAAGATACCAATTCTACCGGTGATGCAGCTGATGCATCTTCTGAAAATAAAGATGGTTCTTCTAAAAAGCAAACCACCACTTCTAAGCAAAAGAACAGCACTTCTAAACAGTCGGGTAGCAACAACGGTCCTGTAAACCTTACAGACTATGCTAATATCCCTGCTTCTGTTAAGGAAAAGGGCGTTCATGTTCTTATGTGGAGAAACTACACAGAATCTGAACAAAAACAGGTTAACGATTTTCAGAATAAAACCGGCATTAAGGTTCGCACAACAGTTACAACTGAGAATGAGTATTCAACCAAACTTGTTGCTATGATTACAGGTAAGGATTCTCCTGACGTTGTTTGCCTTAGCTCAAGAAACTTCCCCGGTTTTGTTACTAAGTCTCTTCAGGCTTTAGATGTTAACAAGTTTAACCTTAACGATAGTATTTGGTACAAAAATTATATGGATGAGTTCCGTGCCGGCGATAAGTACTATGGTGCTGCTATACGCGGTATTTGGTCTGTTGAAGATACCAACTATGTAACATATTACAACCCCGCAGTTCTCAGCGAGTGCGGCATTACCGAAATGCCTTGGGAGCTTTATAAGGCTGGTAAGTGGAACTGGGCTAAGCAGAAGGAATATGCTCTTGCAGTTAAGCAGCACGGTACTGCTAAGGGTTATACTGGTTTTGCAACTCAAGGCTTCGATGTATTTATGAACTCCGCAGGTTTAGACTTTGTTGATTATGACCCTGTTAAGGCTACCTTCACCAACAATCTTGGTGTTAAGAACGAAGCTCTTGTTACTGCTTGGACCGAAGCTGCTGAGCTTAACACTGCCGGTGCAACTACAGGTTATGATTTAACCGGCTTCCAGCAGGGTAAGGTTGGTATGTTCTCAGCTATTGCATACGGTCTTTACAATCAGGGCTCTTGGCTCGATGTACAGAATAATGCTACACATAAAAACATGATGGCTGTTCCTGTAGCAGGTCCTTCACAGTCTGAGGCATACATTCCTGTTCGTCCTAAGACTTGGGGTGTTCCTAAGGGCGCTAAAAACGTTCAGGGCGCTGCATACTTCATTCGTTATTACCTCGACCCATCTACTATTGACATGTCTTCTACCTTCTATAGCAAACAGTATGAAGAAGTATTTAACATCATTACTGCAGAAAGCGCTAAGAAGCGTACTATGAACGGTCAGGGTATTGCCGACTATGTTTCTGATGGTACCTACAACAAAATTTGTAACGAGCTTTCTAAGTCCACTGTAGCTAACATCAACACTGTTCTTAATAAATATAAGGGTAATGTTAATACTGGCGTTACCAGAGCTAATAAAGAGTTAACTCGTGTTGCTGCAAAATAATTTAAGCACACAAGTTAATTAGCTGAATTAAATAAGGCGATAGAAGAATTTTCTTCTATCGCCTTATTGTTTTATTAAAGCCTCACTCTAATTTAAGAGTGAGGCTTTTAGTAGCTTTTTTAGTGTCCAACATAATAAGTTATTGTTGAATCAACTTTGTTTTTCTTTTCAGGGCCTATATTTATAATATCAAGCTTTTCTCTCTGTGCAAGTGCTATTGTGTTGGCTGTTCCCCCTGATCGACCGGTAAAATATGTGATTAATCGTGAGGAGGAATATACCATCTCAAAATTACGAAGATGAAAACAAGCTTTGCTGAATTTTTCAGAAATTTTATAAACACTGTCACATTGGCTTGTAATACGATCATATCGTTCTTTCCATTCGGCAGGAAAATTTTTGCTTTGCCCGGAAAAAGGAATAACACAAATAAGCTTTATGTTTGGAAAGCGTTCTTTAATTAGAAGAACTAATTCACCGCATAAAAGGTCAAAGCCCATTGCACCTCCGCATAAAAAGGTGTCATACCCTTGCTCAATAGATGACAATAAGGCACTTATAATGTTACTTTCAAGCTCGATATATTTAAGATCACTTTTATTAAATTCAAAATTAAATTTGTGAGGCCTGTAGCCTGAGAAACAACATGTTTTTTCTTTAACTGTATTGGGAATGCTCATTTAATACCTTCTAATCAAACTTTTTGCTATACTCGTAGAAGGTTGAATAGTATAAGCCCAAAACAAACTTCTGCATAGCTATTATACTATATTTATTATTTAAAATCAAGGATAATAACATATAATCTTTCTTTAGCTAATTTAAAATTTACAAATTAACACCTTGTGTTGTGCTGTCTTTTATGGTACAATAATTAAAATAGTGTATATTGCGCCTTTATTAATTTGAAATATAAATTCAGGCTCAATTATATAAAACTGTGTTATAAATTTTTATTGTGAGGTGCCGTTTTGAAACGGTTGATTTATCTTGATAACAGTGCCACAACAAAGCCCTGCCCAGAGGCAATCCAGGCGGCTTTAGAGGCAATGACCGAAGGATTTGGAAACCCCTCTTCACTTTATGAGCTGGGTCTTGCGGCAGAAAATATTGTTACCTCTGTAAGGGAAGAGCTTTCCTCTTTTTTAGATTGCCGCGAGGATGAAATTTATTTTACTTCTTCCGGTAGTGAAAGCAATAATACAGCAATTTTTGGAGCGGCAGAGCTTTTGTGCCGAAGAGGTAAGCATATTGTAACCACAGCAATAGAACATTCTTCTATTTTAGAACCTATGAAAAGGTTGGAATCTAAAGGCTACGAGGTCACTTATCTTTTACCTGAAAAAAACGGAAATATACCCTTAGATAGCATTAAAAATGCCATTAGAAAAGATACTATTCTTGTTAGCCTTATGGCGGTTAATAACGAAACCGGAGCAATTTTACCCTTTGAATTGGTTAAAGAAATGATTAAGGAAAAAGAATCCCCGGCGCTGCTTCATATTGATGCTGTTCAGGCCTTTGGTAAAATAGAACTTGTGCCCAATGATTTTGGGGCAGACCTTGTTTCGATAAGTGCCCATAAAATTCACGGTATAAAAGGCTCAGGTGCTTTATATGTGAAAAAGGGAATAAAGCTTCCGGCATTAATTTTGGGCGGTGGGCAGGAAAAAAATCTTCGTTCAGGCACTGAGGCTGTTCCGGCTATTGCCGCTTTTGGGGCGGCGGTAAAAGCCTTAACCCCTATAAAGCAAAGAAATGATAGGGTAAAACAAATTAGAGCTTATGCTATAGAAAAGCTTTCGGCATTTGATAATGTTGTAATCAACTCGCCTGATAACGGCTTACCCTATATTTTAAATTTTTCCTTTTTGGGATACAGGTCTGAAACCTTACTGCATTATTTAGAGGGTTATAACATTTGTGTTTCTAGCGGAAGCGCTTGTAGTAAGGGTGCAGGAAGCCATGTTTTAAGAAGTATGGGTCTTGAAAACAATCGTGTAGATAGCGCGCTTCGAATAAGCTTTAACTCACAAACGAATGAGGAAGAGATTGATATTTTATATGAGGCATTGGTTGCAGCGTCGGCCAAACTTAAAAAATCCGTAAGATGACGGGAGAGCAATATGAAAGAAATTATACTTATAAAAAACGGCGAACTTGCCCTTAAGGGTCTTAACCGAATGACCTTTGAGGATATTCTTATTAAAAATATAAAGCAGAGCCTTAAGGCCTTGGGTAATATAGAGGTTAAACGCGCTCAGTCAACAATAATCATTACCCCCCACTGTGAGGATTTTCCTTTTAAAAAGGCACTTGATAGAGTTGAAAAAATATTTGGTATTGCGGCATATTGCCGTGCGGCAGTTTGTGAAAAAAATATGGAAGATATTATAAAGGTTGCCATTCCTTATTTAGAGGAGTCGCTTAAAGCCGCAAAAACTTTTAAGGTTGAGGCAAAAAGGTCGGATAAAAAATTCCCCCTAACTTCTCCCGAAATTTCTAAAACCTTAGGCGGAGAAATATTAAAAAATTATCACCACCTTAAGGTGGATGTTCATAACCCTGATGTTGTTGTAACTGTAGAAGTAAGAGATTTTGGTGCTTATGTAAGGGCCGGTCAGCTTCATGGTGCGGGCGGTATGCCTGTCGGAACAGGGGGCCGAGCCTCCATTCTTATTTCGGGCGGAATAGATAGCCCTGTTGCCGCCTGGATGATGGCAAAAAGGGGAATTAAGCTTAATGCAATACATTTTGCCAGTCCTCCTTATACAAGCCTTCGTGCAGAACAAAAGGTAAAAAAGCTTTTATCAAAGGTTGCAGCATATTCAGGTGCTATTCCTGTGGGGGTTGTGCCTTTCACCGAAATTCAAGAAGCAATAGCCAATAATTGCCCTGAAGAATATTTTACTCTTATTATGCGCCGTATGATGATGAGAATAAGCCAAAGAATTGCACAAAACAGTGGCAGTATGGCTCTTATAACAGGTGAGAGTGTGGGCCAGGTAGCAAGTCAGACTTTACCTGCTCTTGTTACTACAGATAAGGTTGTAGATATGCCTGTTTTTCGCCCCCTTATTGGAATGGATAAAGAAGAAATTGTTATAATTTCTCGCAAAATTGATACCTTTGAGACATCTATAGAGCCTTATGAAGATTGTTGCACTGTTTTTACCCCCAAGCACCCAAGAACCAATCCTAAGCTTGAGGCAGTAGAAAAGGCAGAGCAGCTTATAGATTTTGAAGAGATGATTGAGAGAGCAGTAGAGGGAACCATTTTTGAAACTATAGAGGCTTAACCTCTTGGACTAAAATTTATAAAAAGGATATATTTTATGAGAGCTGAAATTATTTGCGTAGGAACCGAGCTTTTGCTAGGTGACATTTTAAATACAAATGCCCAATATCTTTCACAAACTTTAGCAGAGCTTGGCATAAATGTTTATTCTCAGTCTGTTGTGGGCGATAACAGTGCAAGACTTAACGAACAGTTAACCCAAGCCCTTTCTCGAAGCGAGATAGTTATTTTAAGCGGCGGTCTTGGTCCAACGGAAGATGATATTACAAAAGAAGTAACAGCAAAGGTGCTTGGTCTTCCTTTGGAACTTCATACTGCAAGTTTAGAGCATATAAGTGAGTATTTTGCTAAAACCGGCAGGGTTATGAGCCAAAGTAATAAAAAACAAGCCCTTACCATAAAGGGCGCAACCGTGTTAGAAAATGAGAATGGTACGGCCCCTGGTTATATTGTAAAAAACAATAAGAATACCGTGATTTTGCTTCCAGGCCCACCAAGTGAGCTTGTTCCTATGTTTGAAAACAAGGTTGTTCCTGTTCTTACAGCCATGAGTGGTGAGGTTATAGTTTCGCATAACATAAGGGTCTTTGGCATTGGTGAATCATTAGTGGCAGAGCAGTGTGGTGAATTAACCGCTCTAGAAAATCCTACCGTTGCAACCTACGCAAAGCCCGGAGAGGTAGATATAAGGGTTACCGCCAAGGCAAGAAATGAGCAAAAGGCTAATGAAATGTGCAAACCGGTTATTGAGCTAATAGAAAAACAGTTTGGTAGTAATATTTACGGTCACAATTGCGAAAGCCTTCAGCAAAGGGTTGTTGAACTTCTTTCTGAAAAAAACAAAAAGTTAGCAACAGCCGAATCCTGTACTGCCGGTATGCTATCTAGCCGAATCACCGAAATTCCGGGTGCCTCAGAGGTATTTGAAATGGGCGTAACTGCCTATGCTAACTATATTAAAATTGAGGCACTTGGCGTAGATAAAAATATTATTGAAACAAAGGGGGCAGTTTGCCCTGAGGTTGCTGCGCAAATGGCCTTGGGTATTAGAGAAATGTGCGGCAGCAATATTGGTGTAGGCATTACCGGTGTTGCAGGGCCCGGCCAAAGCGAGGGAAAACCGGCAGGTTTAGTTTATATTGCTATTACCGACGGCGATAAGGTCTTTTCCCGTAAAATTATGTGCGGGGTAAACAATAGGGAAAAGACAAGAATTATAGCCTCTTCTACTGCATTAGATATGGTTCGCAGATATTTAGAGGGCTGTGATGAATTGCTTTCAAGAGGAACCTTGCCCTGTGAGGCTTTAGATGTAATAGAGGGATATACCTTACCTGGTACTACACCCATTGTTTTCAGCAAAAAAAGGAATACTCCCAGAGCATCGCTTAACCAACTTGCTTTTACTGATGAAGAAATGAAAGGTTTATTCGCTATAGGTGATGACGTAAATATTCCCAATCCCGAAAAGCTTAAATTGGCAGAAGAAAATGCGGCCAACTTTGTTTTCGAAGATGATTACCTTGAGGCATTCGAACAAAAAGCCGAAAAATTAGAAATTGAAGACGAAAACGGTAATATCGAAATGATAACCGGCCTTGAAAAGGAAAACATTGAAACTGATAATGAACAAGCTGCCTCTGTGAAAACAAATGTTTATAAGAAAACAAAAATACGCAAAGCTTTAAAAATTAACAAGAATGGGAAATTTTATAGGTTTATTTCTGCAATTTTACCCCTTAAGGGCGACAGTGTTAAAGAAACTATAAGAAAAACAATTTTCCTTGTTGCTTTTGTAGTACTTATCGGAACGACTGTATATCTTGTTAATTATTTTGCCGAGAGTGTTTCAAAAACAAATGAATACAATAAGGTGGCATCAGAATTCGAAACCTATAAAACTGAAGAGAAAATTAAGAACGGTGAAGGAATTTTACTTGATTTTGAAAATCTTATAAACCAAAACAGGGATATTAAGGGTTGGCTAAAAATCAATAATACCAAGGTTAATTATCCGGTATATCAGTGTAATGATAACGATTTTTATATCAATCACGATATGAATAAGAAAACCAGCCGCTACGGTGCCCTTTTTATAGATGCCGAAAATAGAATAGGTGTTTTAGAAAACAGTAAAAATCTTATTATCTATGGCCACAGTATGCGCGATGGTGCTATGTTTGGTGAGCTTAAGAAATATCTTAACTATGACTTTTATAAAGAAAACCCAACCTTTGAGTTCACCTCACTTTATAGGGAGGGCAAATATAAGGTTTTCTCGGTATTTGTTACTAATACGTTGCCTGAGCATGATAATGGAGAGGTATTCAATTACCGTCAAAGCAATTTTGCAAACGAAGAGGAATTTAAGGTTTTCATAGAAGAACTAAGAAAAAGAAGTGTTATAAATACAGATGTAGATGTAACCTATGATGATGAAATAATCACGCTTTCAACCTGTGCATACGACTTTGATGAGGCAAGGCTTGTGGTTGTTGCCAGAAGGGTAAGAGACGATAGTTATGATAAATATAAAGCCGTTTCTTCCTCTGTTAACACTTCTCCTCTTTACCCTGAAATTTGGTATCAAAAAAAGGGCACTACAAAGCCTTCGTTTTCTTCGCAAGGGTCAAGTAGTAATTTAACAGAAGAAAGCTCTTCAAAGATAGACGCCAACCTAGAGGAAAACAGTACAGCTACTGAGGTGGGTAACGAAGTATCATCTGAACAGACTGATGACCTATTTTCACAGTCATCTTCTGATGCTTCTTTAGCTGAGAATGATGAAGATTATAATACAAGTTCAACTTCAGGTTTAATTCAATAAAGGTGTAGTAACAGTAATAATTTTTATAATGCTATAGCCTTAAGACTATGGCCGGTCAGGAGGTGTTTTTGTGGGTCCGAACCTTACTTTAGAGGTAATTTATTTCAACCAATCTACCGATTTTAAAATGGAGTTTGAAATTTCCGGCTGCTGCAATATGCGTTTTCTAAGCCATTTGACCCACAATAAGAGCGATTTTCTTTCCGCCCTTAGCAAAAGCGTTATTCGTAGCAGGGTGGTTGTGGCAATAGGAAGCTTTAATCCCTTAGACAGCGAATATCTGCCAAAAATTATTGCAAGGGCTACGGGGTATATACTTACACCGCTTAATAAGGCTGAGTTTTCAGTGAACTCTTCTATGGAATATTCCCTTCCCGAAAAGGCTATTCCTCTTATAAACGGTGAGGGTCAGCTTGGCGGTTGTGTTATGGAAAATAATGACCAAGCAATAATTTTGCTGACTAGTGAACGTGAGCTTCGTCATACGCTACTTTCTTCTTTAGTTTGTCCTTATATAAAGCTACTTTCTGAAAAGGAAATCACCACTTCGTCGGTAGTCTTACCGGAAGAAAAGGATACTTGTTTCTTACCCCAAGAAGAAAAGATTATTGCGAAAGATGACGATAACAAAAAAGAGTCAGAAGAACTTGCTGAGAAGAAAGCGCAACCATCGGTACCTCAAGACAATGAAAAAATAGACCTTTCAAGTCTTGTCGAGCCTCACTCTGATGCTTTCTTAGAACAAGACCAAAACTTTGACACTAAGGAAGACTATGATAATGGCGGTGTGGTTGTAGCTAAGGCTGAACAGGAAACAGAATTTGTGGTATTAGAGCAACCTGATGCCAGCAATACTGTTAAATATAATCTTGAAGATTTTTTGGCTAATGATGAGATACCAAGTCCTAAAAAGCGTAAAAAACATATATTGAGGGCAGTAATTTCGGTTGTTCTGGCAGCGGTTGTTTTAATTGCGGCTTATTTTGGCTATGAATGTAACTACCAGCCTATGCATTATTCTTCTGTTCTTGCAACGGCTCATGAGCTTTACGGCCAAACCTGGACAGGGCTTCCCGAAAATATGCTTTATAAGTTCGGAAGGCTTTACCAAGCTAATAGCGATGTTATTGGTTGGCTAAGCGTTCCGGGAACAGATATAAGCCTTCCTATAGTCACCTCAAAATCACACTCGTCTAATTATTATAACAGCCACCTTTTTGAAGGAAGTGTAAATAAATACGGAACGCCTTATACCAATTCGCGCATTACGGCAGATTCTTTTGAAAGAAATATTGTAATTTATGGTAGAGGCGATAGCAATGTTTCGGTTTTTTCACAACTAAAAGAGTTTTTAGATGACTCAAAATACCGTTCTGCCCCGGTTATTACCTTCGATACCCTTTATTTAGAAAACCGCTGGAAGATCTTCTCTGTTTATGCTGTATCCAGTGAGCGAAGTTCTTTAGATGTTCAAACACAGTTTTTTGACGATGCCGAATTTTTAGATTATGTTGAAAGGGTTAAAAACCGTTCAAGAATAGAAACAAACATTGCGGTTGATGCTTCTGATGAGCTTATCACCTTAATTTGTAAGGATAACACAAGCAGTGTTGTGCTTGTTGCCAGAAGAGTAAGGGACGGTGAAAGCCCTATGGTAGATTTTGATGCACCGTTAAATGACACATCATCAAATGAGGCCACCTCCTCTGAGCATACTTCATCTAACCCATTAGAGGAAATAAGTAGTCAAATTACAACATCTTCGGGAAAGGATAAAGCCGAAGAAAATATGGCAGATAACGGAAGCAGCCGATATGAGCAGGAGGGCCCGGTTTCGTCAACGGTTATTATTAAACCTACCAAGCCTATAACAACCTCTAAGGTTGAAACATCTTCTAAGGTATCTTCTCAAATCACAACATCTAATGAGGAAATTTCTTCAGAAGAGGCAACCTCTAATACCGAAAATTCCAGCACTCAAACCTCTTCAACTACATCCCAGGTTGTTGACCCATCAATTTTACCAACCCTTACAGTAAAAAACAGCTTTAACGGTAAGGTTGAAACAGGCCCGGCTAATGAGATAATTGCTTATATTTTAGAGGCCGAAATGGGTTCGGGCTACCATTTAGAGGCACTTAAGGCTCAGGCCGTTGCGGCCTATTCCTGGTTACTTTGTAATGGTGCAGCCAGTGGTTCTACCCCCACAGCCCCTATGAAGGCTCCTGGTGAAAGGGCTATACAGGCAGCCAACGAGGTTGCGGGAATTGTTGCTACCTATAACGGAAGCGTTGCACAAACCTTTTATTATGCCATTTCCGCCGGACAAACTGCAAATAGTGCAGATATTTGGTCAAGCCAGTTGCCATACCTTGCAAGTGTTGATTCTTCGGTAGATAAAAATGCTTCAGGCTATCAGACCATTAGAAAATATTCAGCAGTAGATATTGCTAATTGGGCTAAGGAAAGCCTTAATGTTGATCTTACACAAATTGCTGATAAAAATCAGTGGTTCAAATGCACCTATGATGCAAACAACCTTTATGTTAAAACGGTTAACATCGGTGGCTCTGTTCAAAAAGGCCCTTACCTTAGAAACAGCTTCTTTACATCTGCCAGAGTTGGCTCTGCAAATGTTCTTCGCTCCAGTGCATATACCATATCATACAGTCCCAGCGACGATAAGTTTGTATTTACGGTTAAGGGCTACGGTCACGGTGTTGGTATGAGTCAGGTAGGCGCAAATGCCTATGCTAAGAGCGGCTATACCTATGATCAAATTTTAAAGCATTATTATAAGGGGATTTCCCTTGAAAGCTATACTTTAGGATAGTACAAATAGTTAAAAAACAGTTGACTTACTTTTTTGTAAGACAACTGTTTTTTTGTTATAGTATTTCCATTTTCACAAAGTTGGTCATAAGCTTTTTAGTGCCTTTTTCATCAAAGGCAATTTCTAATAAAAAGTCGCCGCCCATTGGGGTGCTGCTTAAAATCAGCCCCTCACCAAAAATTTTATGACGAACTCTCATTCCTTTTGTATAGCTTGTAGATGGTTTTGTGTTATTTGAAGGCTTAGAAACGCCTTGCTCAAAATATGGCTTGGTGTCATCAGAGCCGTTTAAATAATTATTATAGGCCTGTCTTTGGTCACGATTTGTAATATAAGATGAATAGTTGCCAAAGGTGTTATAAAGATGCGAAGGTATTTCTTTAACAAAACGGGACACAGTATTACGCTGTGTAGAGCCAAAGAGCATTCTTGTATATGCGTTGGTTATAAAAAGCTTTTTCTTGGCTCTGGTGTAACCTACATAGGCTAGTCGTCTTTCTTCCTCAAGCTGAGCCGTGTCATATATTGATTGCACACCTGGGAAAATATTTTCCTCCATTCCTATAAGAAAAACGCGGTCAAATTCTAACCCTTTTGCAGAGTGCAGTGTCATAAGCACCACGCGGTCGTCATCAGCATTGTAGTTATCAATGTCTGTCACAAGGGCAACCTCTTCAAGGTATTCTGAAAGAGAGGGAGCCTCAGCCTCTTTCATATAGGTGCGAATGCCTGATAAAAGCTCGTTTACATTATCAACCCTGTCGGCTGAGTCTTCACCCTCGGCCTTAAGGGCAGAAATATATCCGCTATCATTTATAGTGGCTTCAAATAACTCGTCAAGCGGGGAGGTTTCTGCCATATCCTCAAGCTTATGTATCATTTGGGTAAACCCTTTAAGTCGCGCGGCGCTTCTTGAAAGGGTGGGATAGTCCTCGGCATTTTCAAAAACCTCAAAAAGACTGCAACCAAGAGAAAGAGCAATCTGTTCGGCATTTTTTACCGTGGTTTCACCAATGCCTCTTTTGGGTTCGTTTATAATTCTCTTCAGTCGAAGATTGTCAGATGTATTGTTAATTACCTGCAAATAGGCAATAACGTCTTTAATTTCTTTTCGGTCGAAAAAGCGGTGGCCGCCTATTATACAGTAGGGTATTCCGCTTCTAACTAAAACATTTTCAATAGTGCTTGAAAGGGCATTCATACGGTATAAAATAGCATTGTTGCTAAAATTAATGCCATTTTTGGCACCTTCTAAAATACAGTCGGCAATGTATTTTGCCTCCTCTTGCTCGGTGGAAAGGGTTGCAACCATAAGCTTTGTGTCGTCTGAGTTTTCTGTCCAAAGTTTTTTACCCTTGCGGCCACGGTTATTAGCAATAACAGAATTTGCCGCATCAAGTATTGCCGATGTAGAACGGTAGTTTTGCTCAAGCCTTACAACCTTAGCACCGGGAAAATTATCTTCAAAGCTCAAAATATTTTCAATGGTTGCCCCACGGAAAGAATAAATGCTTTGGTCATCATCGCCCACAACACAAATGTTTTTATATTTGTCTGCCAAAAGACTTACTAAGCGGTATTGTGCATGGTTTGTATCTTGATATTCGTCTACCATAATATACTTGAATTTGTTTTGATAGTATTCTAAAACAGAAGAGTCCTTTTCAAACAGGGCTACAGTGTTATAAATAATGTCGTCAAAATCCATAGCGTCAGAAGAAGCAAGCTGTTTTTGATATATTTTGTAAATTTCGGCTATTGCTTTTTTTATAGGATTGTTGCCACAACTAAGTTTATATTCTTCGGGGGAAATAAGGCTATCCTTTGCTCGGCTTATTTCGTTTAAAATATGTTTGGGAGGAAGCTCTTTTTCAGATATTCCCGAACGCTTTAAAATCTCTTTTATAATGCGCTTTTGGTCGTCGGCGTCATAAATGGTAAAATGAGAGGAATAGCCTATTATATCACCATAGCGGCGAAGAATTCTTGCGCATATGCTGTGAAAGGTTCCGGCCCATATATCGTTTGCTATATCGCCCAAACGCTGTGCTATTCTGCCTTTCAGCTCGTTTGCGGCCTTATTAGTAAAGGTAATGGCGAGAATTTCCCAAGGCTGAGCAGGAAAATATGAATAAGCGCTACTGGGCAAATAATTGCTTTCACCCTTAGCAAAAGCCAGGCCGCACTGCCATTCTTCTGCAGTAAGCTGAGGAACATAATTACTAAAAAAAGCATCGCCGTATTTTACAAGACAGGCTATTCGGTTTACAAGCACAGTTGTTTTACCGCTACCGGCACCGGCCAAAACAAGCAGTGGACCTTTAGCAGTAACTACAGCTTCAAGCTGCATATTATTCATTCTGTCAAAATCTTTTCTTATAATGTTTTGGCGAAGTTTAATAAACTCTTCTTTTGTATAAAGCATAGCATTACCTTTCGGGTGATATTTTAATACTATTATATAACCCCTAAAGGCATAAAGTCAAATATATTTTACCGCAGGAAAAATAATTTGCTTTGAACCGTAAAATGTGATAAAATAAAAAAATCAGCCAAGTACCCTTTTTAGGTCTTGGCTGAGCAAGTGCTTTAAAGCATTATGTATATAAGCGCCATTATTAAAAGCTCATCTGCCTCTTCGTGTGATAATAAAAGGCAAAGGGAAACCAGCAAAATTCTGTCATCATCAAGCACAAGGTTTTTAAGGTTAATAAGCTCTAAAATATTTCGCTTTTTTGGTACTGCAGAGGGCTTTGACGGTTTGGTAGGCTCTGAATTTGAGCGGGTTTGTGTTTGGGATGTAGAGGACTCCTTTTGCTCGGGCTGTGAGGCCTTAACAAAAGGAGGAACCTTTAATCCGCCAGAAGAATTTTTACCGTAATACATTTCCCTTAATTGGTTTTCTGAAATGTGCTTTTGCCTTTCAAATTCGGCCTTTTGGTTTTCGGTCAAAAAATATCGCCCCCTAACAAGCCGTCTAATAAGCCCTCTTCTTTTAATATAGGAAGAACAGAGGCAATTTTCAAAAGTGAAATAGCCTTATCAACCCTTTTGGCGCGGTTAATACTTAAGTGTGGCTTAAGAGCGTGTAAAAGCTTTATGCGGTCGTCATCCTTGCCGTTTTGAAGTAAGGAAATAAGCTTCATAACAGAGCCAATGTTACCAACATTTTCTAAAAGACCCTGGGGAAGTGAAAACCCACCGCTACTTTGGGGCTGGGGAGGTGCAGGGGTATCGTTTCCTAAAAACTCACCGGCAACTTTTTTTAGCTGTTCTACCGTTTCAGGGGAGCTTAAAAGCTTGGTTAATTGTTCGTTAATATCCATTTATTTGCTGTTGCCAAAAAGCTGTTTTATTACTGCTTTTGCACGGTCGGAGGAAAGTATCTGCTCTAAGGCCTGTCGGTCATTTAATATAGAATTGATTTTTGCGGCTTCTGTTTTATTAATAGAAGAAAGAAGCTCAGCAGCCCCGTTGTTTTGAAATATTTCCGGGTTTATACCCTTGCTTTTTAAAAGCCGCTTTGTTTCTTCGTTTAGTTTAGAAGAATCGAAATTGTTTGACATAACACATCACCTCATATATTACTGATATATTTTATGCAGAAAATTTAATTTGTATCACAAAGGAGTTTTTTATGAAAATATTAGTTACCTCAGATATGCACGGGAAGGTAAGCTATTTTGAAAAGGCAATCAATAACCACCCCGATATTAAAAATATATTTTTTCTGGGAGATGGCCTTTCAAAAGCAGAAGAAATTTCTTATTGCTATGATAATAAAACCTTTTATATGGTTCCCGGCAATTGTGATAACCCTTTTTCGTTTCTGTCCACAACAGGTTATGAGTTTATAGAGGGTGTTAAAATCCTTTACACACACGGCCATGCCTACAATGTAAAAAGTTCCTTGTCTTATTTAAAGGAAAAGGCAAAAGAAAGCCAAAGTAAGCTATGCCTTTACGGTCATACACATAACGCAGATATTCTTTATGAAAACGGTATTTACTTTGTAAACCCCGGCACCCTTGCAGGAAAAAATGGTCTTTATTCTTATGCGGTTATAGACATAACCAAAGAGGGCATAGTTCCCAGAATAATGGAGATTTAAACAAAAAAATATATAATAAAAATGAACCTAAACACAGAGGTGTTCAGGTTCGTTTTTTACTTAGAAAGCTCATTTTTGAATTTTTCAAACCTTGCCGTCATAGTGTGGCCTACATCACACATAAATTTGGCGGTAGTAATTTTAAGCTCTTCGGGAACATTGGCAATGGTGGTGTCTGATTCAAAGGTCAGCTCTCCGTCATAATTAATTTCGGCCAAAGCCTTTAAAATACCGTCCCAGTCCATATTTCCTGCGGTGTAGGGTAGAACATGAAGGTCGCTGTTATATCCGGTAGCGTGAACATGAAGACATTTTAGTCTATCACCAAGACCTTTTATAAACCCTGAAACATCCGGATTATCCATTAGGTTTGCGTGGCCTAAATCTAAACAAGCAACAATGTAAGGACTGTTTAGCATATCAATATACTCTTTAAATTCTTCCAGTCTACTACAGGTGCTATGAGTAATTACTTTATTATCATCATATTGCCACATATTTTCCACGGCAACACAAACGTTATAATCCTTACAGTAGGGGATAAGAGAATTATAAAATTCAAGGTTAATTTCTTTAAGCCTTTCGGGGTTACCCTCTACTCTATACGGTAAGTGTTGTTTTGGGTGTACAACAATGTTTCTAATTCCCAGCAAAGAACAAAATTCTATGCTTCGCAAAACCTTCTCATAAACCTTTGCGGTGTAACCCACATCGTCGGTAGAGGTTGGGAATGGTGCGTGTGCTTGGTTAAAGTAAACCCCACCGTTTTCGGCTGTTTTTATAAGCTCCTTGGCATAGTTTTTATAATCATTGCCAAATATTGGGTCACTGTCAAAACCCGATTTGTTAGAACAGGTAATGTCTACTGCTTCGTAGCCGACACTTGCGAGAATTTCGACTGTTTTTTTTCGGCCAAAGGTTTTGGACAGTGCTAATGTTTGAGTTGAAAGCTTCATGGTTGCCTCCTAAATTATAAACTGTGTTCTAAAAACCAATCATAAAGGTCTTTGTTATAAGCATAATCCCAAGCATTGTGACCAACGCCTGAAAATTCAGTGTAAATTGGTGAACCGCCAAAGTCAATAAGCCTCTTAACCATATTACGGCTTTCTTCTACCGGAACGGTAGTGTCGCTATCGCCGTGAAAAACCCAAACAGGTTTACTTTTAATGCGTATAGCATACCAATAAATTCCGGTTCCGCAAACAGGGGCTGCGGCAGCAAAGCGGTGGGGACTGGCCATAAGCCAGTGCCAGGTGCCGGTGCCACCCATACTGTTGCCGGTGAGATAAATTCTTCTTTCATCTATGTTATATTTTTTGATAATTTCGTCTAAAAAACTATCTAAGCTTTCGGTGTAGTTACCCCAATATTTATCTTTAGGGCATTGGGGTGCCACCATAACAAAGGGAAAATCATCCCCAAGCTGTGCATATTTAAAGGGGCCGTAACGGGCTACAATATTAACATCCTCTCCTCTTTCACCCGCCCCGTGAAGATAAATAAGAAGGGGTGGCTTTTTCTCTTTAGAGTAGTCTTTGGGAATATATGAGAGATAATTAAAATTGATTTTTTTTGTTACATTTCGGCTGAAAATTTCGCTCGTAACCGCCATAAAATCACCCCTTAAAACAAGTTAGAATATATCGCGAATATCGGTATAATTTTCAGAAATTAAAAGGTCTTTTTGGCGTTTGGCGTTTTTGTTGCGCTTGGCTATCATAACGCGACACCCCTCTTTTCTAAGCTTGGCGGCTGTTTCAAAGGTTTCGGCAATTTTTTCAGCAGAAGCCTTTTTGTCAACAAGAAAAGCAACGGAAGTTTTGCTATCGGGAACCTTAAAGCCTTTGTCCTTTAAGATTGTTATAATACGCTCAAAGCCAATAGAAAAACCACAGGCCGGTGTTGGGTTGGCACCAAACTTGCCAATCATTTCATCATATCGGCCGCCACCGGCTACAGAAGAGTTGAGCTCGGCCATTTCAATTTCAAAAATGGTTCCGGTGTAGTAACCCATTCCGCGAACCAAGGTAGGGTCAAAAACAAGCTGAACCTTACTTCCAAGAGCGGCAGATACATTTTTCATAAGGGCATCAATGCCTTCAGGAATAGCAGAATCTATAAATTCGCCTAATGAAGCGCAAATTTCACTACAGGTTTTTCCATCTCTGTCTAAGAAAAGCTCAAGATACTTATCAGCAGTATCAGAGTCAATTCCACCGCGAAGCAGGTCTTCTTTTACACCATCGGCACCTATTTTATCAAGCTTGTCCAGTGAAATATAAACAGAGGAAAGCTTTTCTTCGGGAACGTTACAGCTAAGAGCCATTGCCCTTAAAATTCTTCTGTCGTTAATTCTTACCTTAAAGTTTTCAAACCCTAGTTTTAAAAGAAGAGTTGAAGTTGCACTAACAAGCTCGGTTTCGGCTAACATACTGTCGTCACCCAAAATATCAATATCACATTGGGTGAACTGACGGAACCTACCCTTTTGTGGGCGGTCGGCACGAAAAACGTTACCTATTTGCAAGGCCTTAAAGGGGGTAAACAAATTTTCACTGTTGTTGGCATAATACCTTGCAAGGGGTAAAGTAAGGTCATAACGAAGACCGCTGTCAACAAGGTCTAAATCTGTCTTGGCGGTTTCAATATTAAGCTTTTCGCCTCTTTTTAAAATTTTAAATATAAGCTTTTCGTTTTCTCCACCCTGGTTGCTTTGCAGATTTTCAATGTGCTCTTGAATAGGGGTTTCAATCTGGGCGAAGCCAAAGTCTGCGTAGGTTTCTTTTATAACCGAAAGAACATATTCTCTCAGTCGCATATCAGATGGTAAAAAGTCGTTCATTCCCTTGACAGGGGTTTTAATAAAATTCAAAAAAGGTCGCTCCTTTAACAGTTTCTATTCTAAAAAATTATACATTAAAATGCCGCTAAATGCAATAGTAAACTGCGGGTTGCTTATATATTTTTGTAAAAATAAATTTTATTGACTATTTTACATCGTAAGGGTTATACTAAAAGTGGAAATTATTTACACCTAAACAAGGTTTTGACAACGATAGTTGGCAAAATTTTGGCTCAAAAGTGGTTTTTAAAAAAAATTTATCGCAGAAATGCGTGTAAAAGCAACTAAAGGTAGCGAACGAGTCAAGGTTCGGTTGGTGGTAAGTCGCTGAAAAATTTGATATTATATAATTGCTGTTTAAAGCATACTATATTCGTAAACGAATAAGAAAAGAGGCAAAATTTATGACAATCGGCGAAAAAATATGTAAGCTTCGTGTATCTGCCGGAATTTCTCAAGAGCAACTTGCAGAAAAAATAGAGGTTTCAAGACAATCGGTTTCTAAATGGGAAATGGATCAGGCATTGCCGCAGATTGATAAGGTTTTGCAGTTAGCAGAGCTTTTTAATTTGTCTACTGATGAGCTTTTACAAAACAAAATATCAATAAACACTAAGGCTACCGGTGAAAAAAGACAAAATAAATATTTTGGTACCGACGGTTTTCGCGGAGAGGCAAATAAAGACCTCACCTCAATGCAGGCCTACCGTGTAGGAAGATTTTTGGGTTGGTATTTTTCTTCAGAGCTTTCGGGCTGCACAAAAACCAATTATCGCCCAAGAATTGTTATAGGTAAGGACACCAGACTTTCTAGCTATATGCTTGAATATTCTATTGTTGCCGGCATTACTGCTTCGGGTGCCGATGCTTATATGCTTCACGTAACCACTACCCCAAGCGTTTCTTATGTTACCCGTCAGGATGAATTTGATTGCGGAATTATGATAACTGCATCTCACAATCCTTTTTACGATAATGGAATTAAGGTTATCAACCGTTTTGGGGAAAAGCTTGACGACGACACAACCTCTTACATTGAAGCCTATATTGACGGCGATATGAATTATCTCGGTGTAACCGGAGATGATCTTCCTTTAGCCCACAGAGAAAGAATAGGAAGAATTATAGATTATTCTTCGGGAAGAAACCGCTATTTAGGTTACCTTATTTCCCTTGCTTCAAACTCTTATAAAAATCTTAAAATAGGCCTCGACTCAGCTAACGGTGCCTCTTGGATGATAGCCAAATCGGTTTTTGACGCTTTGGGAGCAAAAACTGTTGTTATTGGTACCGAGCCTGATGGCCTTAATGTAAATAATGGTTGCGGTTCAACACATACCGAAAAGCTTTGTAACCTGGTAAAAGAAAAGCATTTAGATGTTGGTTTTGCCTTTGATGGAGATGCAGACAGATGCCTTGCTGTAGATGAGAATGGCAGTCTTGTTGATGGCGATAAGATTATGTATATTTTGGCCAAACGCCTTAAGTCTAAGGGAATGTTAAATGACGATACCGTTGTTGCAACAGTTATGTCTAACAGCGGCTTTGTAAAGGGTCTTGATGAGGCGGGTATGAAGTGTGTTCAAACTACTGTAGGCGACCGCTTTGTATATGAATGTATGCAGAAAAACGATTATGCCCTTGGCGGTGAGCAGTCGGGTCATATAATCATTAAAAAGTATGCCACCACAGGTGACGGAATTTTAACAGCTATTATGTTAGCCGAAGAGATGTGCGACAGAAAATCCACTCTGGGCAAATTGGCAGAGCCTGTGAACCTTTACCCTCAGTATACAAAAAATATCAGGGTTAAGGACAAGGCCGCAACCTTGGCTGATGCTAACGTTAATGAAGCTCTTAAAAAGGTTGAAGAGCTTATTGACGGCAACGGTAGAGCTTTGCTTCGTCAAAGCGGAACTGAGCCGGTTATCAGAATTATGATTGAGGCTGAAAGCGAAGAAAAGTGTAAAGAGTTTGCCGAAATAATTGCTAAAGAAATAACAAACGGAGGATATTCAGTTGAATAAAAAAGTAAAAACTTGTGACCTTTTTTGTTGTGAAACACCTTATTTAAAGCCACTTTTTGATGAGGCAGAGTATCCTTGGGAGATGTTGCCCAAAATAAAAGACTATATAAAAACACTTATAGCCAACGGTCTTGACGGGTATAACGAAATAGAAAAAGATGTGTGGGTTCATAACAGTGTAAAAATTTATCCCAATGTTACCCTTATTGGCCCTACTATTATTGGTGAGGGTTGTGAAATTCGCCCTGGTGCTTTTATAAGGGGCGCTGTAATAACAGGAAAAGACTGCGTTATCGGCAATTCAACCGAAATGAAAAATGCAGTTTTACTTGACAAAGTTCAGGTGCCTCATTATAATTATGTTGGTGATTCGGTTTTGGGTAATCATGCTCATATGGGCGCAGGCTCTATTTGCTCTAACCTTAAAGCAGACGGAAAATCCGTTGTAATTAAGGGCGATGAGAACTACGAAACCGGTCTTAGAAAAATAGGTGGAATTTTGGGTGACGAGGCAGATGTAGGCTGTGGCTGTGTTTTGAACCCCGGTACGGTAATAGGAAAAAACACTTCTGTATATCCCCTAACCTCTGTAAGAGGGGTTCTGCCCGAAAACTGCATAGTTAAAAGTATGCAAAATATAGTTATTCGCAAATAAAACTTAATTTAAGGAAGGTATATTATGAGATTTATCACTGTTAATTCTTACGAAGAGTTAAGCCGTAAGGCAGCTAACATTATTGCTTCACAGGTTATTTCAAAGCCTAACTGCGTTTTAGGTCTTGCTACAGGTTCTTCTCCTGTAGGAACCTACAAAAAGCTTATCGAGTATTGCAATAACGGCGATTTAGATTTTTCTACAGTTACTTCGGTTAATTTAGACGAGTATGTTGGTCTTACCGGTGAGAACGACCAAAGCTACCGCTATTTTATGAATACAAACCTCTTTAATCATGTCAACATCATTCCTGAAAACACCTATGTTCCCAACGGCTGTGCTGAGAACCTTGAAGAAGAGGGTAAGAATTATGACAAGCTTATTGCTGATTTGGGCGGAATAGACCTTCAACTTTTAGGAATTGGCCTTGATGGTCACATTGGCTTTAATGAGCCGGACGAATTTTTTGTAGGCGCTACTCACCCTGTAACCTTAGACCCCTCTACCATTGAGGCAAATGCAAGGTTCTTCGTTTCTATGGACGAGGTTCCCAGAAAAGCTATTACAATGGGTATGATGTCTATTATGCAGGCAAAGAAAATTCTTCTTATTGCTAATGGTAGCAACAAAAAAGAAATTTTAGAAAAGGCAATGTATGGTGAGATTACACCCAAGGTACCCGCTTCCATTCTTCAGCTCCACCCCGATGTAACGGTAATTTTCAGCGAAAACTAAAATCATTATTAATCCAAATAGCATCCGAGATTTTCTCGGGTGCTATTTTTTGTTCTATTATTTTTCTTTTAAACATATATTTAATTAGAATTTACCGCAAGGAGAAATAAAATGGACAAGGATTATTCACTAAAAAGATTTGATAGCGTTTTACATTATCTGCCTGAAAGAATTTCTGCAAGACTAATTAGGTTAGAAAAAGAGCTTAAATATTCTGCAGAAGAAATAAGGCTTAGAGCCGGGCGACCCCTTACCATAACGGTGGGGAATAGCCAATTTTTCATTCTGAAAAACGGTACCTCAATGCTTCCTAAGGCAGATATGCTAATTGTTTCGGCCGAAGAGATAGAGCAAACCTTTAGAGAGCTTTGTAACCATTCGGTATATTCCCATAGTGAAGAAATAAAGGAAGGTTATATTATGCTTGAAGAGGGGCACCGCGCAGGAATTTGCGGTACCTTTGTTGGTGCTGACGGCGGAATAAGCTCTGTCAGGGATATTTCTTCTATAAACCTTAGAATAGCTAAAGAGGTTAAGTTTTGTGCCGGAAATGTAATTAAAGATTATGACGGTGGTGGAATTTTGGTGTGCGGAGGTCCGGGAAGCGGAAAGACTACCCTTATAAGGGATATGGTTCGCCACCTAGCCGGAGGAATGACCGGCCGTTTTTATAAGGTGGCCGTTGTAGATACCAGGGGAGAACTTGCCGCCGTAAAGGGTGGCGTTCCCACCGCAGACCTGGGAAGCACCACCGACGTAATAACCTCTTGTCCTAAACCAAAGGGAATAGAAATAGCCCTTAGAACCCTTTATCCCGATATTATAGCCTTTGATGAGGTGGGGGATGTTGCAGAGGTAGAGGCGGTAAAACAAAGTATGAATTCGGGGGTTTCGGTTATAACCTCAGCCCATATAGGAAGTGTAACGGAGCTTGGCAAAAAACTTCAGACCAGAGCCTTGCTTGAAACAGGAGCAATTAACAGGGTTGTGTTTTGTAATAAAAAAGACGGCTTTAATTATGAGGTTTATAATGCCAACGGCCTTGAAATAACCAAATGAAGCTGTTGGGAATTTTACTGTTATCGGTCATACCTGTTTCTTGGGGTATAGGGCAATATATACACCTAAACCGAAGAACCACCCTGCTTATAGAGATAGTTCAGCTTATTTTAACCGTAAAAGAGCGAATACGCTTTACACAAACAGAGCTTGATAGGCTTCTTTCATTTTTACATTCACAGCCGGGCTTTTCAAAAGATGTAAAGCTTATAATAAGGTCGGTTATGAAAAAAAGAAACTATAACGACATATTAGAAGCTTTGAAAAAAATAAAACCCGCTCTTTTAAAGGAAGATGAGATTTTTCTTCTCAGTGAATTTTTTGCCAGCCTTGGACAAAGCGATATAAAGGGACAAATAGAGCTTTGTGAATTTTATTTTACAGAATTTGAACGAATCAAAACCAAGGAAGAGTCGGTCAAAACAGAAAAAAGTAGGCTTAGTTTGGGGCTTTCTATGGCTCTGAGTGCCGTAATATTTATTATACTTATATAGAAAATCAATAAGAATAAAAACGGTTTTCTGCTAAATCCCGAGCGGAAAGGATTGTAAAATGGATATAGATTTTGTTTTTAAAATAGCCGCTATAGGCATAATAGTTGCAGTGCTTAATCAACTATTAACACGATCCGGCAGAGAGGATCAGGCAATGCTTACTACCCTTGCAGGCTTGGTTGTTGTTCTGTTTATGGTGGTTCAGGTTATAGCACAGCTTTTCGACACAATAAAAGACCTTTTTGGGTTGTAGGTGACTGCTATGCTTAAAACGGTTGCTTTTGTTTTGGTGGCTCTTGTGCTTATTGTTTTTTTACGGGAAAGCAAACCAGAATATGCTTTGTTTTTATCAGCCGTGGTCTGCGCAATGCTTTTGGGGTATATTTTTTTAAATGTTATTTCTCCCCTTAAGTCTTTGCTTGGAAGACTCGAGGAGTACGGTGTAGAGTCTAATCTTATTTTTTATGTTCTAAAGGCCTTTGGAATTTGTTATATAACAAAATTTGCATCAGAGCTGTGTGCAGATTTTGGACAAACATCTCTTGCCGGAAGAGTAGAGCTTGGCGGCAGAGCGGCGGTTTTTATTCTAACACTTCCGCTTATAAATAAGGTTTTAGAACTAGCCTCTTCTTTAATGCGGTGAAAATATGAAATTTATCAAACTATTTTCGCTGATGATTTTATTTACTACCTTACTTTGTTCTAATGTTTGCGCCGAGCAACTAGATGATTATTATGAAGAACAGTTTTCAGCCTCAGAGGTAAGGGAAAGCTATGATGCTTTAGATAATAGTGCTAAAAAAATTTTAGAAGATATTGGTCTTAATATTTCTTCGGCAGAAGAGTTTTCGCCACCTGATTTTAAAAGCATTATTACAGTAATTATAAACTGCTTTAAAAACGGCATTAAAGAACCCTTTAAAATTACCCTTTCGGCTGTAGGCATAATTATGATTTTTTCTTTAATTAATGCCACAGTTCCCTTAGAAGAAAATTATGGCGCATATAACATATTTATTATATTCTCGGTAGTCTTAGTCTATTTTAACAGCTTATATCAGTTGTTAACGGGATGTAGTGCGGTGCTTCAGGCTTTAAGCTCTTTTTTGGTTGTTTTTATTCCTTGCCTTTGTGGGGTTATCACGGCGTTCGGTTATACAGCAACCTCAGCCGGTGCCTCTACAATGCTTATTATGTCCTTAGATGCAATGTCTTTGCTGTCTTCTTATATTTTGGTTCCTGCGGCAACTTCGGTTATGTGCTTAGGGCTGGGCGCAGGTATATCACCTTTAGGGGGCGTTGTAAGGCTGTGCGGATATATTAAAAAAGGGGTTTTATGGTTCTTAGGAATTGCATCGGGAGTTTTTTCCTCTGTTTTGGGAATGCAAACTGCTGTGGCCGCCGCTGGGGATAATATAGCCGTTAGAGCCTCGAAAACAATTATAACAGGTGTGTTTCCAATTATGGGGCCTACCTTGGCCGAAACTCTTAATACCGCCAGGGGTAGCCTTGGAATATTAAAAAGTGGCATAGGAATTTACGGTATTATAGCCATAGCCGCAATTCTTTTGCCAATGGTAATAAGCCTTTTTTGTTGGCGTCTTAGCTTTGCTGTTTGCCGCTTGGTGGCAGACTTCTTTGAAATAAAGGGCATAGCTACGGTTTTTGAGTCTATTGATTTTTGTGTTACCATTTTGCTTGGCAGTACCGTATTTATAGGTATGCTTTATATTATCTCGGTAGCAGTAGTTTCGGGGGTAGGCTAGTGAAGGGAATAATACTTTCTATAACGGTAATATGTGTAATATCGGCCGCGCTTTTCTTTTTGTGCCCAAAAGGAAAAATGGAAAAGGTTATGAAATATGCTTTGGGCATATTTTTTATTTCTTCTTTAATTGTTGCAGTTTTGTCGGCAGATTTTAATGTAGATTTTAATTTAGATACCGAAGGCAACATAGAACAGACAGAAACTAAAATAGCAGACTCTACTGTCACGGTTGCCATATCACAAATACTTTTAAAAAACCATATTCGCCCTATAAAAATAGAGCTTGATACGGATAAAACGAAAGACGGCAGCATAAGTATTAAAAGGGTATTATTAACCCTTGAAAAGGATGAACAGTTTGATTTAGCGTCAAAAATCATAAAGGAAGAAACAGGCATAACGGCGGTGGAACAATGAAAGAGTTGATAAATAAATTAAAGGAAAAACTTATGTCAGGAGAAAAGAATGGTATATTTATTATTCTTGCGGCGGTTGGGGTAGTTTTAATTTTAATTTCCTCGGGAATAAAACCAAAGGAAGAAGGTACTACGGTAATAAAAGAAAACGACAGTGAATATTCCGCCCGACTGGAGGAGAAAATAAGCCAGATTGTTACGGCTGTAACGGGGGATAAATCTCCTGTAGTTGCGGTAACCCTTGAAACGGGTTTGGAATATGTTTATGCTAACCAAAACACAACCGATAGTAACCGCTCTGAGGATAATAAGGGGGAGAGTATAGCCAATGAGGAAAGCGTTAAAAGCAGTGAGGAGTATATTATAGTTAAAAACAGCGACGGCGGCGAAAGCCCCCTCATAATAACCGAGAAAAAGCCAATTATTAGAGGTGTAGCTATTGTTTGTACCGGAATAAATGCTCAAACCGAAGAAAGTATTATTGCTTCTATTACCTCTATGCTGGATATTTCCTCCAGAAAAATAAGTATATCACAGGCCAAATAAAGGCTTGATTTACATAAAATTTATCAAATAAGGAGATAATTTAATGAAAAAGAAAAAAGTTTTCGGCAAAAAACAGGTGTTAATGGCTGGGCTTATGTTGGCTTTGGCCGGTGCAGTATGGCTTAATATGGAATATTCCTCAGGAGCAGGCGGCTTCGTTGGAACGAATAATAATACATCATCGGTTTCAGACAAAAACCTGGGCGATACCCAATATGTTGCCAATGAAACCGAACAGGAGGTTACTGAAACTGCCGCGCCACAGGCAGATTATTTTACAACAGCCAGAAGTGACCGCAAAAAGGCGAGAGATGAGGCTTTGGCTCTTCTTAAAGAAACGGCAAACGATGTTAAAGCAAGCGAGGGAGATAAGGCTAAAGCTAATGAAAAAATAGCCGAAATAGCAGGTGAAATTGAAAAGGAAAACGCAATAGAAAGCCTTGTTAAGGCAAAGGGCTTTGAAGAGGCTGTGGCTGTTATAGGGGAAGATAATATAACCGTTATTGTGAAATCCGAAGAGCTTTTGGCAAGTCAAACACTGCAAATTCAAGACGCAGTAACCTCACAAACAGATTTTTCTTTAGAAAAAATTAAAATTGTTGCAATTAAATAGTTGTACTTTCCAAAAAATATGGTATAATATAAACAAGTAATTATTATACATATTTTCAGGAGGCTAACTATGAACAATAATAATATAGGCCTGGCTATTAATAATGATGTTATTGCCCGTATGGCAGAAATGGCTGCTTCGGAAACACCCGGTGTTGCCTCTTTGGGTCTTCGCCCTATAACAATAAAAAGCATTATTCAAAAAAACGGCAACACAAAATCTGTTTCTGTTAATACAGAGCATGGCATTATCAATATAACAATTTATATAAAGGTTGCCGAAGACCGTAAGGTTGGCGAGGTTGCAGAAAAGGTTCAGCTTGGGGTTAAAGAAAAGCTTCAGGGTATGACCGGCAGTGCTGTAACCAAGGTTAATGTTGTGGTTTCTGATGTTGTTTTTGCAGAAGAAGAAACCCCAGAAGACCAAGCCGAGGAAGAATAATTTAAAAAAGACTGTTCTTTGAACAGTCTTTTTTGTTAAGCAATTGTATAGGAAGTGAAAAAGTTATGAAAGAAAATTTAACAATGCTTATGGACCTCTATGAGCTTACAATGGCTAATGGAATTTTTTATTCTAAGGATAAAGACGCAGTTTGTTATTTTGATATGTTTTTCCGCCGCGTTCCTGACGAGGGTGGATATGCAATTATGGCCGGCATAGCTCAGCTTATAGAATATTTAAAAAATTTGCGCTTTGAAAAGGAAGATATTGAATATTTAAGAAGCCTTAACCTTTTTGGTGAAGAATTTTTAGAGTATCTTGCTAATTTTAAATTCACCTGTGATGTGTGGGCCGTACCTGAAGGTACACCAATTTTTCCAAAGGAGCCTATTGTTACTGTCAGGGGCCCGGCTTTAGAGGCTTTTTTAATAGAAACAATGGTTTTACTTACCGTAAACCATCAATCCCTTATTGCCACCAAGGCTAACCGCATTTCACGCGCGGCCGAGGGCAGGGCTGTCTTAGAGTTTGGCGCCCGAAGAGCCCATAGCTATGACGCGGCGGTGTTAGGGGCAAGAGCGGCTGTAATAGGCGGCTGTGCCGGAACCTCCTGTGTTAAATCCGCTAAGGATTTTGGCTCTAAGCCAAGCGGAACTATGGCCCATAGCTGGGTTCAGATGTTTTCAAGCGAATATGAGGCTTTCAAAATTTATGCAAAACAATATCCCGACAGCTGTATGCTTTTGGTTGATACATTTAATGTTTTAAAATCGGGAATACCTAATGCTATTAAGGTTTTTGATGAGGTTTTAAAGCCTATGGGAAAAAGGCCTTTGGGGGTAAGAATTGACAGTGGCGATATTACATACCTTACTAAAAAGGTGCGTAAAATGTTAGATGATGCCGGTTACCCCGATTGTAAAATATGCGTTTCAAACTCATTAGATGAATATCTTATAAGGGATATGCTTGTTCAAGGGGCGGCGGTTGATACCTTTGGTGTTGGTGAAAGGCTTATTACAGCCTCCTCTGAGGCGGTTTTTGGCGGAGTTTATAAGCTTGTGGCTGTGCAGAATGACCAGGGAAATATAATTCCTAAAATTAAGGTGAGTGAAAACACGGCCAAAATAACAATCCCATCCTTTAAAAGGGTATGGCGCCTTTTTGATAATGATAGTGGCAAGGCTATTGCTGATGTTATTACTCTTCATCACGAAACAATAGACGAGTCAAAACCTTATGAGATTTTCGACCCCGACCACACATGGAAACGAAAAAGGGTAGAGAATTTTACAGCAAGGCCTTTAGCTGTACGAATTTTTGATAAGGGTGAGTGTGTTTATAAAAGCCCCACCCTTAGTGAGATAGCCGAATATTGCAAAAAAGAGGTTGAAACCCTTTGGGACGAGGTTAAGCGTTTTGAAAAACCCCACTCATATTATGTTGACCTTTCTCAGAACCTTTGGGACGAGCGGCTTTCAATGCTTAAAAAACATTCTTTCCGTTAAAAATAAAAAAGTTAACAAAATATTAATTTTCTGCTTGAAAGATATATTTTTTTGTAGTATACTTGTTTAGTGGAAATTTTAAAAAACGCTCAGCACTTTTCTTGAGCGTTTTTTATTGTAAGGAGCATAGTGAAAATGAGCAAAATCGGTTTTGATAATGATAAATATATAAAGCTTCAATCTCAAAAGATACGCGATAGGATTGACAAATTCGGCGGTAAGCTTTATATGGAGTTTGGCGGTAAGCTGTTTGACGATTATCATGCTGCCCGTGTTTTGCCCGGTTTCAAGCCCGACAGTAAGGTTAAAATGCTTCTTCAACTTAAAGACCAGGCCGAAATTGTTATAGTAATTAATGCAGATGCTATTGAAGCAAATAAGCGCCGGGGCGATTTGGGTATAACCTATGATATGGACACTCTTCGTCTTATTGATGCCTTTAGAGGTATTGGACTTTTTGTTGGTAGTGTTGTAATAACCTGCTATAACTCTCAGCCGGCGGCAGATAAATTTGAAAAACGCCTGTCTTCTTTGGGTGTTAAGGTTTATAAGCATTATCCTATTGAAGATTATCCCTCAAATATCCCCCTAATAGTTAGTGATAACGGTTTTGGCAAAAACGATTTTATTGAAACCGAGCGTTCCTTGGTTGTGGTTACTGCACCAGGTCCGGGAAGCGGTAAAATGGCTGTCTGCCTTTCTCAGCTTTATCACGAAAATAAGCGCGGAGTTCAGGCCGGTTATGCTAAGTTTGAAACTTTCCCAATATGGAACATACCTTTAAAATCTCCGGTTAATTTAGCCTATGAGGCCGCTACCGCCGACCTTAACGATGTTAATATGATTGACTCTTATCACCTAGAGGCTTACGGTGAAACCACCGTAAACTATAACAGAGATATTGAAATTTTTCCTGTTTTAAACGCTATGATGGAGCGCATAATGGGCAAATCACCCTATAAAAGTCCTACTGATATGGGTGTAAATATGGCAGGGTACTGCATTTTTGATGATGAGGCTGTTAATAATGCCTCTAAGCAGGAAATCCTTCGCAGGTTCTATTCGGCTTGTTGCGGTGTTAGGCAAGGCACCTCTGAAAAGGCTGAGGTGGCCAAGCTTGAACTTTTGATGGGTCAGGTTGGTATAACAACAGCCGACCGCCCTGTTGTTAAAGCGGCTCTCGACAAGGCCGAGCAAACCGGTGCCCCCGCCGTTGCCTTGCAGTTTGATAATGGCAAAATCATCACCGGAAAAACCTCTTCGCTTTTAGGTTCCTCTGCGGCTGTACTGCTTAACGCTCTGAAAGAACTAGCCGGTATTGATGACAACATTAATATTATTTCCCACGTTATAATTGAGCCTATTCAAAAGCTTAAAACCGGTTATATGGGCAACCATAACCCCAGACTTCACACCGACGAGGTTTTAATAGCTCTTTCAATTTGTGGGGCTAGTGACCCATTGGCCGCAAAGGCGGTTGAACAGCTTTCAAAGCTTAGGGGCTGTGAGGCTCATTCCTCGGTAATTCTCTCCTCAGTAGACGAAAATGTTTTCCGTAAATTGGGTGTTAATATTACCTACGAGCCAAAATATCAAACCAAAAAGCTTTATCACAATTAAGTTTTGAGTCTTGCGCGGTGCCGGTAGGCGCCGCGTTTTCTTTTTGCTTTAATTATTCGTTGAATATTCTTCTGTTTTATGATATACTTTTGAATAAGAAAAAATGAAATGAGAGGTGTGTTATGGATTTTCTTTATTTTTTAGAAACTATTCGTAATCCCATTTTAGATAAAATAATGTTGGCTGTTACCTTTTTAGGGGAGGAAATTCCCTTTATGGTTGCGGCAATGTTTGTTCTTTGGTGTGTAGACAAATATAAGGGTTATTACCTGCTTTTTGTTGGTTTTCTCGGCACTCAGATAAATCAGCTTTTAAAGGTTACCTTTAAAATTGAAAGGCCTTGGGTTAAAGACCCATCCTTTAAGGCGGTAGAGGGCGCAATACCCGAGGCTACGGGGTATTCTTTCCCTAGCGGGCATACCCAAAGCTCGGTGGGGGTTTTCGGGACCCTTTTTGTTTCCTTTAAAAATGTTGCTTTTAAGGTTTTATGCTTGGCTTTGTGCCTTTTGGTACCCTTTTCAAGAATGTATTTGGGTGTACATACCCCGTTAGATGTGGGTGTTTCATTTGCTATTGCAATATTGCTTATTGCCTTTTTTGGTGTTATTTTCAAAATAATTAATAAAAAACCAAAGGGAATGAGAATTTTAATTGCTTCAATGGTTTTAATCTCTGTTCTTCAGGTTATATATATGACAGTAACCCTTTATTCCGCTACCGAACCAGAGCTTGTAAGCTCTATAAAAAACGCCTATAAAATGTTAGGTGCCGTTTTAGGAATGGTGGTTGTTTATGAACTTGACGTAAGGTATGTTAATTTTAATACCAAGGCTGTTTGGTGGGCACAAATAATTA
This sequence comes from Clostridia bacterium, assembly GCA_017410605.1. GTDB lineage: Bacteria > Bacillota > Clostridia > Oscillospirales > Acutalibacteraceae > UMGS1279. Next base: position 124,688 of record JAFQQN010000005.1, on the reverse strand, counting down.
AGCTTATTGGCGGTCTTGCCCTTACGGTTGCTGTTAAAGAGCTTTGTTATTTTGTTTTCGGTTTTATTCCTTTCGAACCACTTTCACGAGCCTTTTCTTATTTTGTTATGGTTGTATTTGCCGGTTCTGTTTGGCCTTCGACCTTTAAATTTTTTAGCCGCTTTGAAAAATAACATTAATACCGGGTAGAAAATACTGCCGTAATGTGTTATACTGTTTTAAACAATGTTTTGGGAGAGATATTATGAAAAAAATAATAAGTCTTTTAGTTTGCTTAGGTATGGTTTTGTGCCTTTTTTCGGGTTGTAGCAGTGAAACAAAAACTGTTAATATTGTGGCAATGGGAGATATGAATGCGGCGTCACTTGTTAATCTTATGAAGAAAAACACCGCGGGTGAGTCTAAGCTTAGCTATAACTTTAGCACCTGTTATACTGCTCAAAGCGTTATAGGAAGGTTGGGAACAGAAGCCGATGTTGCAATTGTTCCTGCAAGTATGGCTTCAACCCTTTATAATAAAATGCGTGGCACAGTTACTGTTTTGGCGACTACATACAGCGGTGAAGTTAGCCTTATAGAAAACGGTAGTGAGATTAAAAAAATAAGCGACCTCAAAAATAAAGAAATTCAGTTTTCAAGCCGTAACACCTCGGAAGAATATGTTTTAAGGTATCTGCTTAAGAAAAACGGTGTTAAAGACGGTCAAGTAAGCTTTAAATATTCTACTGATGAAACACAGTTTTTAAATGATTTGGTGGAAGGTAACATTAAAATATGTGTTGCAACTCAGGGTATAAAAACAAAGGCCCTTGCTAAAAATAAAAACCTTCGTTCGGTTATGAATCTTCGCTCTGATTGGAACTTTGTTACCGAAGATGCCGGTTTTATTGAGGGCTGTGTTGTTGTGACCGATGAGTTTTTAGAGCAAAATAAATCGGCCGTTAAAAAACTTATGAAGGATATTGAAAAGTCTGTAGATATAGTTAAGACCCATATTGATGATACAGCAAAGCTTTGTGTGGAATATAAGGTTTTTGAAGATTTGGAAACCGCAAAAACTGTTCTTAAATCGGCAGAGTTTTCTTTCGTAGATGGCAAAAAAATGAAAAAGGCTATAAAGAAGCATATAAATGCACTTCATACAGCCGGAATGGTATCTTTAGGTCAAAAGGCCCCGGGAGATAGCTTCTATTATCAATAAGGCGTAGTATTTTTTAAAGCCGATAGTTACAAATATCCTGTTAAAACTGCAAAAAATCACAATCCACCCTGAAAAGATACGGGTGGATTGTTTAATTTTTAACAAATTTCGATTTTTATTAAAACACCTATTGAGTTTTTAGTCAAAGGTTGCTATAATAAATAGGTACAGTTGTATTAAATCAACTACAAATCGAAAGGAGTACATTTATGAAGTATTCGAGCGAAGTAGAAAGAATGTGCCCCCTTGCTAAGGGTGCATATCACGGCCCCGCTCCCATTCCGGAAGAGGGCAAATGGGTTCAGGTTAAGGAAGTTAAAGATATTTCCGGCCTGACACACGGTATTGGCTGGTGCGCACCTCAACAGGGCGCTTGTAAGCTTTCACTTAATGTTAAAGAGGGCGTTATTGAAGAGGCCTTGGTTGAAACCATTGGTTGCTCAGGTATGACCCACTCTGCCGCTATGGCATCTGAAATTCTTGTTGGCAAGACTCTTCTTGAGGCTCTTAATACCGACCTTGTTTGCGACGCTATTAACACCGCTATGAGAGAGCTTTTCTTACAGATAGTTTACGGTCGTACACAGACAGCCTTCTCTGAAGACGGTCTTCCTGTTGGTGCAGGTCTTGAAGACCTTGGTAAGGGTCTCCGTTCACAGACCGGTACTACATATGCTACAAAGGTTAAAGGCCCCCGTTATCTTGAACTTGCTGAGGGTTATATCACCAAGGTTGCAGTTGATGCTGACGGCGCTATTATCGGTTATAAGTTTGTTCATCTTGGCAAAATGATGGATATGATTAAAAAGGGTATGGACGCTAACGAAGCTTTAGAAAAAGCAAGCGGCCAGTACGGACGTGTTGATGATGCTGCAAAGCTTATCGACCCCCGTGAAGAATAATTAAGGGAGGCGTAACGTAATGGCTTTATTTGAAAGTTATGAAAGAAGAATAGATCAAATTAATGCTGAACTTGCAAAGCACGGTATCGCTTCTATTGAAGAAGCTAAAGAAATCTGTGACAATGCAGGTGTAGATGCATATAACATTGTTAAGGGCATTCAGCCTATCTGCTTTGAAAATGCTGCTTGGGCTTATGTTGTAGGCTGTGCTATCGCAATTAAAGATAAGGTTGCTTCTGCTGCAGAGGCTGCAGAAAAAATTGGCCTTGGTCTTCAGTCCTTCTGTATTCCCGGTTCTGTTGCCGACGACCGTAAGGTTGGTATTGGCCACGGTAACCTTGGCGCAATGCTTCTTAGAGAAGAAACAAAGTGCTTTGCTTTCCTTGCCGGTCACGAATCCTTTGCTGCTGCTGAGGGTGCTATCGGTCTTGCAAGAAGCGCTAATAAAGCAAGAAAAGAGCCTCTTCGTGTTATCCTTAACGGTCTTGGTAAGGATGCCGCTCAAATTATTTCCAGAATCAACGGCTTTACCTATGTTCAGACTAAGTTTGACTATTTCACAGGTAAGCTTGAAATTGTTAAGGAAACCGCTTATTCCAACGGTGAACGCGCAAAGGTTCGTTGCTACGGTGCCGACGATGTTCGCGAGGGCGTAGCTATTATGCATAACGAGGGCGTTGATGTTTCTATCACCGGTAACTCTACCAACCCCACTCGCTTCCAGCATCCCGTTGCAGGTACCTATAAAAAGGAATGTATTGAACAGGGCAAGAAATATTTCTCTGTTGCTTCCGGTGGCGGTACAGGCCGTACTCTCCATCCCGATAATATGGCTGCAGGTCCTGCTTCCTATGGTATGACCGATACAATGGGCCGTATGCACTCTGACGCTCAGTTTGCAGGTTCTTCTTCTGTTCCTGCCCATGTTGAGATGATGGGTCTTATCGGTGCAGGTAACAACCCAATGGTTGGTATGACTGTTGCTTGTGCAGTTGCTGTACACGAAGCGCTTAATAAGTAATTTTTAATGTATGATAATTAATATAGGGCTTGGGGATTTCCCAAGCCCTTGACATTTATATTATATCATAAGCTTTTCTTTTTCTGAGCAATTTTTGTATAATACTTGCAAAAAACAACCGAATGTGTTAAACTCTATTTGCGACGCGAACTGAATAATTTTTTTCATCATACGGATAATACCTTGGTAAAAGGTGTTACCCTTTTCTCCGTATGGTGAAATGTCAGTTTGCGTCGCAACAAACTGAGGGAACACTTTTTCGGCACACCCCTCGGGGTGTGCTTTTTTATTGGGTGTAATTATGTTCAAGAAAATACTACCCATAAAAATAAAGGGCGGTGAAAAACGCCCTTTATTTAAACACAATTATTTTCTATACTCCATTATGTCGCATATATCACAATCCAAAGCCGAGCACAATTTATCAATGGTTTTTGTTTCGATATTTTCGTTGGCTTTGAGCCGTCTTATGGTTTTGCTGTCAATTCCACAGGATTCTCTTAATTTATAGGTAGTAACACCTTTAAGCTTCATAGTTTTCCATAATTTATCAAAAACAATCATTATAGTACCCCCCTTGACAATAAATATTATGGGGGTTATAATCTTAAATATTAAGGGGATATAATCCCCATATAAATTTTAAAGGTGTGTTTATGTTTAAGAAGGAATTAACCACAAAAAGAGTTGTGATTGCAGGGTGCAGAGATTACAATAATTATGAACAGGCAAAATTATATATTGATTATTGCTTATCAAATATCCGAAAAGAAAACAATATAGTTATCGTTTCGGGTTGTGCAAGTGGCGCTGACACTATCGGGGAACGATATGCAGAAGAAAACGGATTCAAGGTTGAAAAATACCCTGCCGATTGGAAAGCCTACGGCAGAAGCGCTGGACCAAAACGAAATAAACAAATGGCAGAGGTCAGCGACTATGTTATTTGCTTTTGGGACGAGAAAAGCAAGGGTACAAAGTCAATGATTGACTATGCTATAAAGTGCAATAAACCCGTTAAAATCAAAAAGATATTTCAATATAGTTAAAAGTTGGTGGAACTTAATGAAATGTATTTACTGTGGCAAAAAAACAGAGCGATTTTTTGATGTAGCACATCAAGAATGCCACGAGAAATATTTAATGCATAGTAATTCACTATTGAATATTTGCAAAGAATACGAGAATGGAAACATAGAGCATAAAACTGCAGTTAAATCTTTTGTAGAGTTGTGTCAAGAAAAAAACTATAATAACATATCGCTTGATAGAGATATAAATGATTTTGATGATATTATGAGAAAGGGCGAGTATCCAATATTTGTTACTAAATTTCTAACTGTTATTGAAGAGAAAAACAGTTGTCGTATGAAGAGCGTAGGTTATAACGAATCCCGTCCATTTTGGAATGTTGAGAAAAACACATTATCTACTCTTGCAAATCTTTTAATTAGTGATAAAAATTTATATTTAGATTTAATTGGCACAAAAATCCTAATACCCCTAAATAAAATTGAACTTGTCAAGGAAGATTATTTTAATTCGGTATATTTTGATGTTAAAACATCTTCTCCATACCCACATAGATATTATTTGAATTTTAAGAATAGGAGAGAAAAAGAAGAATCTAATCTGTATTGTTTCTTGTCTTGTTTATCAGGGAAATAGGATAAACAGACACATTTATAAAAATTATATGAGAGATTTTTTTCTACATAACGATTTTCAAATGTAGAAAAAATATCTTTTCAACATTTTTTCTACAACGGATAGAGCCACATAGAGCCGCCGGAAGACAAGTACCCCCGAAAAGCACCGTTTTTTAGGCAAAAAACAGTCATGAGAAAGAAAAATGTTATGCAGAAGGAAAAAGGGCTGTTTATAGTGAGAGGTAACAACCCAATGGTTGGTATGACTGTTGCTTGTGCAGTTGCAGTTGAAGAGGCAAGCAAGTAATTGAACAAAAAGCATGATTTTATCAAGTAAATAGCGAGGTTTTATCAAATTTGAAGCAAGTTTTTGATAAATTTAGCATCAACCTGAAATCATCTTTTATTAAATTCCTATAAAAACAAATTGAACACATCATTCACGTGGATTACGTTATGATGTGTTCAATTTGTTTTTAGGAGAAAATGATGAAAAATAGCTGATTGTAATGATAAACTCAATTAAATATATCGTTCGGTAATCAGCGTTTTATATTCCCTTTTTTTCTGCGTAAATTATACATTAAAGAAGCAGTTCTTTGTGGGGGCGTTCAGAATAATTTTATCACCTTGCTTTGAAGTTAGATTTTCTGCCGTAAGATTAAAGTAGCACTCCGGGGGAACTTCGTTATCCTTTTTTCCTAAACTCAATACAGTACCGTCGGAGCTAATGTGGTCAATCTGTATATTGTATATTCTTGCATCAACTGTTGAGTTAAGTAGTACGGCAGGCGAGCTTGCACCAAAGCTTGAGTCCTGCAGAATTATATCGTGAATATCAGGTTCTTTTCCGACAACGTAGTCATAGGGGATATGTGATGCATCCATCACTATGGCAGGTCCGTCACAATTAGAGGATAAATTCTGCATAATAAAATTATTTGCGCCCATTCCCATTAGAATACCGCACTTGCCTGAAAAATTGCTGTTGTAGAGCCTTACCTCCTCGGTAAATAAAAGCTTCAATCCACCGCCAAACTCAATACCGTTGATTTTTACGCGGAAGGCGTTGTACAGCACTACTTCGCCCTCGATTCGTCCCTCACCGCGAAGTGTTATGAATTCGTCGCGGAAGCAGTAAAAGTGCTTTTTCTTCTCATCCAGATTCTTGTTGGCAAGAAGAGGGAAGGCGCCTGTTGCAGAAAGTGTAGCTCTCTCAAAAACGAGATCGGTCATAGGATGTACAAAAAGTGTTTTATCAACCTCATAGCTACCGGATAGAACAACTCTACCTATATCCTGCGAATGTGACGTGTCGAGAGCCTTTTGTATTCTTTCGGTATCACTCCCCGAAAAATCCTCAGGGGTAAGATAACCGCGTAATTTAAAATTCAACATATTACTTTATCTCCCCATTCAAAAATAATTTGCTCTCAGGCGAAACCTCAAAGGTATTCATAGCATCGTTAAGGCTATATCCGTCGATAGTTACATTAACCTCACCGCCTATTTTTACAAACGTTTTCACCAAATCGGCATTCACATTGAAAAAACTAATATCACCCTTGGCAGAGGGCAAATTTAAGACTGTTCCACGGTATTGATCGGGTTTTAACTCTTTGCTCATTAAGATTTCCTCTTGTTTTGCTCCGTACCACAAATGCTTAACACGAACATCCTCGAGTGTACAGCCATCGGAGACGGTAAAACCCTCTATATTATCTCCATAGGTCTTTATATTTGAAAATTCTGCATGGCACAGAGTTTTGCTGACCAATACCGCAGAGCGACTGCGTGAGGTTATATTTTTAACGTTTATGCATCTTGTTTCACCGTGATTTGCAGGACGTTCGAATGAGTATATATTACTTCCGATGCCCACGCATGTTCCGCTAGGCATTTTTTTCGTGTAATCGGATACGTCCATAACCGTGTCGATGTCTATATTGTATATATTTGAGCCGTCGTGGTTGAGAATGCGGACAAGGAAGCAATAGTACGGGTCCGCCTTTACATTCTTTATCTTAATGTCGTGAATGTCTAGATCCTTGCCCTCCACAGCAGATGCCATTTCGCCTTTGCCGTGAACAGCCGTCATGGCTATAACGTCATCGCCTGTGCGTCCCGTAATATTTCGAATATCGAAATTGTTACAGCCTATACGCATATCAATACCGTCCATATTATTGACGTGGGGGATTGCATAAAAGTCAATATCCTTTATCGTGACGTTGCGGCAGAACATATGGTTTATCGCCCACCAACGCTGATTTCTTATATGAAGATTTTCAATTCTCAAGCCGCTTACGTTAATCCAAAGAAACATATTGTTTCGTCGGAGCGGAGGTTGATTGAACTTACCCGACGTTTTCTCCATGAGGTGATTATGTACACCACCGTCGAGTATTACGTTACCAAGTCCGATAATTGAAATGTTTGTCTGTTCGTTTTCAAGCTTCTTGTATTTTTCGGGTTCCCAGGAGTACAGGTTTGTGAACATATTGTCGTAGGTGCCGGTCTCCTGTACCATATAGCAATTATCCAGAAATATGTTAAAATTGCTCGGCAACTTAATACTCTCGGAAATTCTCCATTCGTTTTTACCAGTCCTCATATTGTAGCGAGGGATTAAAACGGTACGACAACCGTCATTTTCAGCCATACATATTGCATTTTGAATAGTTTCGCTGTCGGTTGAGCCAAATAGTCCTTCTTCATTTGGAGAAATATATTTTTCCATATTTAATTTACCTCCTTGATTGTGGCTATTACCCTATTTTAGTGCGTTGGTGCTGAAAATTCATCACTAATTTGGTTATGTCATAAAATAGTGTGTTTTGCAAGTAAAAAACACTTTTATATTAGATTGTTATCTTCGTTTGGAGGGAAGAGATAACTTTTAATCTCTGATGGAATAACAGAGGGCTTGGTGATGAGTTTCCTTTTCGTTTATGAACGATGATTGCAAATTACCGAATCCCCATCTTTATTCCTCCGAAGCAATTTTTAATCATTATACATAATACAAAATACGATGTCAATAAAGCGAATCACGAAACTTTTTCGAAAAAAAGAATTGCTCTATTATCAATACGCACCTTCTATAATAGAAGCTTCACCGCAATAGGTAAGGTTGTCACATCTTCTCAGCAAAGAAGCGGGAACAGCGGCCGTTTCTTCATCGTTAAGGGCGTGTTTAAACGGACCGTTTTGCCACGGACGATTCAGGGCAATATAAATCTTTTTGGCAGATAAAATCTGCTTCATACCAACAGTTAAAATAAAAACGACACATCATTTTAGTTTTTCTATTTATAATGTGTCCAACTTTTTGAGGCGAAAATGATGAAGAAACTACAGATGATTAGGGATGATTTTCTAACGTTAGAAGAGGGCTGCAATAAGTGCTTGGATAACTGCCGAGCAAGAAATTTAAGAGAAGGAACTATCAATCAATCATTACAAACAGACTTAAATAAAACTTGATAAAAAGATGATTGACTTTTGATAGGCTTTCATGTATAATGTGTTTAAGAACGCATCAGAATGATGTGTTTATCTCTTAAATATTTAAGGAAAAGTTGTACGCAAGGCTTCTTTACGTTGAGATGATGGGTCTTATCGGTGCAGGTAACAACACAATGGTTGGTATGACCGTTGCCCCAGCAGTTGCTGTACACGAAGCTTTGAATAAATAATCTTCGATAATTGTAATTAAAATGTATAATCAAAGGGATTGGAGGAAAATCTCCAATCCCTTTTATTTTTATACATAAAATTTATCTTCTTTCCATTTTGTGGGGTTATTATCAATATATTCACAAATTTTAATATAATCCTTTTCGCCCCGTACAATATGGTAGTGAAAGGAACGTTGCCAAAGAATATCGCCATATTTATGTGTTGTAAAAGATTTAAACCTTCCGATTATATTATATACCTGTAGGGGAGGGTCTCCGTGCCCTCCCGTTCGATTTAGAAATTAATTAGCATTATATTTGATTTTGATAATTATATGTATATGATTTGGCATAATTACATATTTTTCAATCGTTGTGTTATTGTAAATGCTATTAATATATTTAATTGAATTTTCAACGATTTCTCCAATGGGGGTTAATTTTATTGTCGGGAGGGCGCAGAGACCCTCCCCTACGATGTTGGATAATATATTTCGACGATTGTGTGTACATATTGTTATAAAATATGCACCCTCGGCGCCATAATTATAATTTTTTAATCGTGTTGGTTTTCGGTTAGGTAATTCCATTTTAATTTTAAACACATTCATTTGTATTAAATCCTTAGCAAAACTGTTGCAATTTTAAAATATATAATAAGAGAAATTGCGTCTACTATAGTTGTAATAAAGGGACTGGCCATAACCGCCGGGTCGAGCCTTAGCTTTTTTGCAATAAGGGGCAAAGAAGAGCCAACAAGTTTTGCTATTATAACAGTAAGCGCCAAGGTGAGGCAAACAACTGCCGAAACGGTAAGGGAAATTCCGCTTTTTAAAATAAGGTTATCAAATAGAATTATTTTTATAAAATTAGCTACAGCCAAAACCAGACCACAAATAAAGGACACTCTCAGTTCTTTAAACATTATTCGGCCAATGTCTGAAAAGCTTATATCCCCCAAAGCAAGGCTTCTTATAATTGCAACAGATGACTGACTGCCTGAGTTACCGCCGGTGTTCATTATCATAGGAATAAAGGCTGTAAGCACAATAGAACCGGCTAGGGCATTTTCAAAGGAGGATATTATCATTCCCGTAATTGTAGCTAAAAACATTAAAAGAACAAGCCAAGGTATTCTGTTTTTGGCGGTTTCAAAGACCCCGGTTTTAAGGTAGGGTTTGTCACCGGGTAAAATGGCGGCCATTTTTTCAATGTCTTCGGTGGTTTCTTCTTTGATAATATCCACAACGTCGTCAACGGTAATAATACCTACAAGTCGGTTTTCTTGGTCAACAACAGGCAGCGCAATAAGGTCATATTTAGCAAAGGTGTTTGCAACCTCTTCGCGGTCGTCTGTGGTAACGGCCGAAATAACATTGGTTTCCATAATGTCGCCTATAATATCTTCATACCTTGCAAGCAAAAGTTGTTTAACTGTTATAACACCCTCAAGACGGCGGCGGTTATCGGTAACGTAGCAGGTGTATATTGTTTCCTTATTTGGGCCGAACTTCCTTATATGCTCAAAAGCCTCTGCCACCGTCATATCTCTTTTAAGGCGAACAAACTCGGTGGTTAGTACACTTCCTGCACTATCCTCGGGATATTTTAAGATAAGGTTAATATCCTTACGGTCTTCGGGTGATACGGCCGAGAGCATTCTTCTTACCATATTGGCCGGCATTTCCTCTAATAGAGAGGCAACGTCGTCTACGAAAAGCTCACTCATAACTGCTCTCAGCTCTCGGTCGGTAAAAACCGCAATAAGGCGTTTGCAGGTTTCACTGTCCATATATGAAAAGGTTTCGGCGGCCGATTCCTTGGGAAGAAGCCTGAAAATTATAATGGCTTGTTCCGGGGTTGCAAGGTCTATAAGCTCGGCAATATCTACCTCGTTCATATTTGAAAGAATTTCTTTTATATGATTAAATTTTTTACTTTGAAGCAACTGGCAGATGTTTTCAAAGGTGGTTAAAGACATAAAAAAATACCTCCTCTTTTTGTCAAGGCGGTAAAATGTTTAATATAAAAGCAAAAAAGCCAGGGGATAGGGCTAATACCCTTCCCGTGAGAAACATAGACCGCCATTATTATTGTATAAATTAAATGAAATAAAGCTACACCCGGGAACGGAGTCCATACTCTCACCTCGTTTTGAATAATTTTTTTATTATTTTACCACATAAATGGCACCAATACAACATAAAAAATAATTTTTATAAAAACTGATTTTTTACTTGACTTTTGTGTTTATAAGTGGTACAATGCTTAAGCCGCTTAGTGTAGGCTTTTTTAAGTGCGTTCATTCGCCGCCTGCGTTAGCGAGACTTAAATTAAGGCAGGTGCCACAAAATGTACGCTATTATTGAAACCGGCGGAAAGCAGTACCGTGTTCAAAACGGTGACGTTATTTTCGTTGAAAAACTCTGCGCCGCTGAAGAAGAAACAGTTACTTTTGACAAGGTTATCGCCATGGCTCCCGACAAGGGCGCTTTCAAAATTGGCAAACCCTATGTTAAAAATGCTGTTGTAACAGGTAAGGTTCTTAAGAACGGTAAGGGCAAGAAGATTACTGTTTTTACCTACAAGCCTAAAAAGGGTTCAGCCCGTAAAATGGGTCACAGACAGCCCTACACCAAGGTTCAGATTGAAAACATCGAAGTTGTAAAGGCTACAGCTGCTGCTGAAGCAAAATAAAATATGACTACGGTCGCCTTTTATTTTGAAGACGAGCTTTTATCAGGCTTCCATATTGTTGGTCATTCTACCGCAAACGCCGAGGATGAGCTTGGCAGAATAGTTTGTTCTGCAGTTTCTTCTGCCGCATATATGACTGCTAACACAATAACAGAAATTGTGGGCGCAAGGGCAGAAATTTCTGTAAACGAAGAGCGGGGCGAAATGACACTGATTTTAAAAGACGGGTTTGAAGACTCTTTTAATATTATGTCTGGCTTTATGCTTCATATTAAGCAGCTTTCAAACCAATATCCCGATTATATTGCATTAACTACGGAGGTGTAATTCATGTTACAGGTAAATATTCAACTTTTTGCTCATAAAAAAGGTATGGGTTCTACCAAGAACGGTCGTGATAGTGAATCCAAGCGTCTTGGTGTAAAACGTGCTGACGGTCAGTTCGTTTTAGCTGGCAACATCTTAGTTCGCCAGAGAGGTACCCACATTCATCCGGGTGAAAATGTAGGAAAGGGTTCTGACGATACCCTTTTTGCACTGGTTGACGGTAAGGTTAAGTTTGAGCGTATGGGTCGCGACCGTAAAAAGGTTAGCATCCAGGCTGCCGAATAAGCTACACACATTTGCCCCGGAGCTTCCGGGGCTTTGTTTTTTACATTTTACTAAATTAATATACTAGGGTAGTTCGAATTTTTTGTTCTGCCCGAAAGGATAAATAAAATGTTTGTTGATATAGCTAAAATTTATTTAAAAGCAGGTGACGGCGGTAACGGTGCCGTTTCCTTTCACAGAGAAAAATATGTCGCAGCAGGTGGCCCTGATGGTGGTGACGGCGGCAGAGGAGGAAACGTTATTCTTTTGGCCGACACCAATCTTTCAACCCTTGCCGACTTCAGATATAAAAGAAAATATATCGCCGAAAGCGGCGGTAACGGCGGTGCAAACCGTTGTACCGGCAAAAAGGGTCAGGACCTTATAATTCGTGTTCCCAAGGGAACTATTGTTAAGGACGCCGAAAGCGGTAGAATTATGGCCGATGTTTCTGGCGATGAGCCGGTTGTTTTATTAAAGGGTGGCAACGGCGGTTGGGGTAATACCCATTTTGCAACCTCTACCCGTCAGGTTCCCCGTTTTTCGAAAAGCGGCAACCCCGGACAGGCCGCCGAGGTAGTTTTAGAGCTTAAGCTTTTGGCCGATGTTGGTCTCGTAGGCTTTCCGAATGTTGGAAAATCCACCCTTGTTTCGGTTGTTAGTGAAGCAAAGCCTAAAATTGCGAACTACCATTTTACAACCCTTACACCTGTTTTGGGAGTTGTGAAAATGGGCGAGGGTTCCTCTTTTGTTATGGCAGACATTCCCGGTCTTATTGAGGGCGCAGGAACAGGCGCCGGTTTGGGACACGAGTTTCTTCGCCACGTTGACCGTTGCAGACTTCTGCTTCACGTTTTAGATATTTCGGGCAGCGAGGGTCGTGACCCTATTGAAGATTTTGACCGCATTAATAGTGAGCTTGAAATTTTTAGCCCCGAGCTTAAGGAACGCCCAATGATTGTTGTTGCTAATAAGTGCGACCTTGTAGAGGAAGAAAAGATTAATGAATACCGCAAATATTTTGAAGACAAGGGCTTTGCTTTCTTCCCTATAATGGCCGCTATCGCAGAGGGAACTAAACAACTTATAGATTATACCGCAGCCGAGCTTGCAAAACTTCCACCTCTTAAGGTTTATGAGGTAGAGCCCGAGCCGGTAGAGGATTATACAATTGCCAAAAAGCGCGACTTTACCCTTAAGGTTGAAGAGGGTATTTATGTTGTTGAGGCCCCTTGGCTTCTTAAAATTTTGGAAACTGTAGACCCTGATGATTACGAATCCTTGCAATATTTTCAAAGGGTGTTGCAGTCCTCGGGTATTATAGATGCACTTATTGATGCCGGTGTTCGTGACGGCGATACCGTAAGTGTTTATGATATTGAATTTGACTATGTTTCATAGCCAGAGCATTTAAAATACTAAGGTAGATGAATAATGGAAAGAGTAAAAGAGCTTAGCGCGGGAACACTTGCTTTTGTAGGGGATGCGGTTTTTGGCCTGATGGTAAGAGAAAAATTGGCCGAAACCAACCGCCCCTCGGGTGAGCTTCATAAAAAATCGGTAGAATATGTTAATGCCAATGCTCAGGCAGAGGGCTTTGAAGTAATAAAGGATATGTTAAATGAGGAAGAACTTACAGCCTTTAAGCACGGAAGAAACCTTCACACTAACAATGTCCCTAAAAATTCTTCCCTTGCACAGTACCATGCCGCAACCGGGTTAGAGGCGCTTTTTGGTTATTTGCATCTTAGTAAGAAAGAAGAAAGATTAAAACAGCTTTTTGAAAAGATATGGCTTAGCAAAGCTGAGGATTAGAAAAACCGAATACTCTACAATATATTCATATACGGTGGTGTTTGTTTTGAAGATAAAGACCTTGTTCAACGGCGAATCACTTAAGGATATTTTGATTGACCTTTTATTTTTAGTAGTGGGGTCGGTTGTTTATGCCTTTGGTGTGGTATATTTTGTAGACCCTCACAAAATATCTCCGGGCGGAATAACAGGTATTGCCGCCGTGGTTAATTATTTGTTGCCCTTTTTGCCCATAGGCCTTTTAATTCTTATTTTTAACATTCCAATAATAACTTTAGGCTTTTTAAGGGTTGGGGGAAAATTTATCTTCAAAACCTTGTTCGTTACCCTTATAAGCTCGGTTATAATAGACGTTTTTGACCGCTTTCTTCCTGTGTATGAGGGTGAAAGACTTATAGCGGCCATTTTCGGCGGTGTGCTTATTGGGCTTGGTCTTTCCCTTGTTATGCTAAGGGGAGGAACCACCGGCGGTACCGATGTTTTGGCCAAGGTGATTAGAATAAAATACCCCTATTTTTCAATGGGAAGACTTGTTCTTATTTTAGATGGAATTATAGTTATAATTGCTTCAATTACCTATAAGGATTTAGAAACTGCCCTTTATTCAGCCATTACTCTTTTTGCTTCAGCCCAAATGCTGGATGCAGTTTTATATGGCTCTGATGCAGGAAGATTCCTTTTTATTGTTACCAATAAAACTAAAGAAATTTCTGATGCTATTTTTGAGGCCACCGATAGAGGCGTTACAATTTTACCTGCTAAGGGTGGTTATAAAAACGAAAATCGCGAGGTTGTGCTCTGTGCACTTCGTAAGCCGGAGGTTGACAAAGCGGTTAAAACTGTTAAGGTTACCGACCCTGAGGCTTTTACTATAGTTACGGTTACCGGTGGAGTTTTCGGCGAGGGATTTGAGAAAAAATATGATATGTAATACCCAAAAATAGTTGAATTTTTTAGATATAAAAACGGCGGAGAAGCGTTATACTTCTCCGCCTCGTCTACAAGAAATACTTAGTTGTTCTTGTTCTGGTTGTTTTTGTTGTCAAATTTGTTCTGGTTGTTCTTGTTCTGATTGTTCTGTTTGTTCTGATCATTCTGTTTGTTTTGATTTTGGTTTTTGTTCTGGTTATCCATTTGTTTCACCACCTTTATTTAGTGCGACAGGGTTAAAACCTATCACATTAACTATTTTCTCACCAAAGGCCTTGTTTATTCCTGTGAGGTGCTAATTTTATGAATTGTGATTTTAAAAAACAAACCTGTTTGCTTATGGGAATAAGCGAAGAAGAGTTTGACTTAATTTATGCTAAGCCCAGCTTTAGAGGAATACGTATAAATCCCCTTAAAACAAGCTTTGATGTTGTAAAACAATGTTTTAAGGATAATTTGAAAAAAACACCCTTTTACAAAGATGAATATTATATTCCACCACTTCTTTCGGGGGTGGGAAATTTACCTCTGCACCATTCGGGTGGCTTTTATGTTCAAGAGCCTTCGGCCTCGTCTGTTCTTTCTGTTGTAGATGCACAGCCATTTGAAAACATTTTAGACCTTTGCGCCGCTCCGGGTGGAAAATCTACCGGAATAGGTGTAGAGCTTAAAGGCAACGGAATTTTGTGGTCTAATGAATATGTAAGAAAAAGAGCCGGTGCGTTGCTTTCAAATATAGAAAGAATGGGGATTGGCGGCGCGGCGGTTTCCTCTTTAGATTCTAAATATTTGTGTGAAAGTCTTTCGGGATTTTTTAACAAGGTTTTGGTAGATGCGCCCTGCTCGGGTGAGGGTATGTGGCGGCATAATTCCGACCTGGAAAACGAATGGAGTTTGGCGGCTGTTGAAGAGTGCGCGACCCGTCAAAAAGAAATTTTAAGCAATGCTTCTAAGGCAGTAATGTCGGGTGGCAGACTTATTTATAGCACCTGCACCTTTAACAAGAAAGAAAACGAAGAGGTTGTTATTTGGTTTTTAGAAAACCACCCTCAGTTTGAGCTTGAAAAAATAAATCTTAAATTTGGCCGCGAGGGTCTTTCGGGTAGAGAAGATATAGACAGCTCTGTCAAACGTATTTTCCCCATTGACGGCGGTGAGGGGCATTTTATTGCAAGTTTTAAAAGAATAGAAGACGGAAATACTTATTTTGGCGGCTTCGTTCAGGAAAACATATCAGCCTCTGATAAAAAACTAGTTTTAAAGTTTTTAGAGGAAAATTTTGAATATTGGCCAGAAGGAAATTTTGTTGTTAAAAACAATTTTGTTTATATAGTTCCACAAAATATGCCCGATATTAAAGGCGATATTTTAAGAATGGGTCTTTTTGTGGGTGAAATAAGAAAGGCAAGACTTGAACCCTCACACGCTTTATTTGCCTCTTTTTCTACAAAACCCAAAAGGGTTTTAAACCTTGAGCTGAATGATGAAAGGGTAGAAAAATTTTTAATGGGGTCAGAAATAACTTCAGAAGAAACTGAAAATGGCTTTGTGGGGATAAGTGTTTGCGGCTGTCCTTTAGGGTTTGGTAAACACTCATCGGGAAGAATTACCAACCGTTATCCTAAAGGGCTTCGCCTTTTGAAATAATTTTCATTTACAAACCCGAATAAATTTGGTATAATTATTTTGTATTATACAGAAAGGAGAGTTCTTTTTGGAGTTTAAAATAAAGCCTGAAAAATTGGCCTCTGCTTTTATGCTTCCTACAGAGGTTGCAGATAGTCATATTAAACTTGCCGGTGCATTACAGCTAAGGGTAATAATTTATTGTTACAGACATATGGCAGAAAGCTTAGAACCTTCGGTTGTTGCTGAAGCCCTGGCGGTAGACTGTGAAGATGTTAAAGACGCTCTCCTTTTTTGGTGTGAGCTTGGTTTACTTAACTGTGATAAAAATATTGTACACCAAAAAGAAGTTAAAACTGTGGCCACAAAAAATCCCCCTAAAAAGGTTGTTAAACCTAATAGGGGCGAGGTTGCCAAAAGAGGCCTTGAAGATAAGGAAATTGCCTTTTTGCTTACCGAAGCCCAGGTTAAATTTGGAAGAACCTTAAAGCAAAGCGAATGTTCTTCTCTGGTTTGGATGTTTGATGATTTGGGACTTGATGCATCGGTAATTTTAATGGCGGTAGAATACGCTCTTCAAGTTGGCAGATGTAATGTAAATTACATAGAAAAAATTGCTAAGGATTGGGCAGACGGCGGAGTTTTAACCATTGAGGATGCAGAAAGAAAAATTGTAGAGCTTTCTAATACCCGTTTAGCCTGGAATGTTATGCGCTCGGCTTTTGGTCTTGATATGAGAGCCCCAAGCGAAAGCGAAAGCAGGTTGGCGGTAAAGGCGGTTTCTCAGTGGAAAATGAGCCGTGAAGTTTTAAAGGCGGCTTATGATGTTTGTATTGACAGTATTGGGAAATATAGAGCCTCTTATATTAAATCGGTTTTAGAGGCCTGGAATAAAGACGGAATAAAAACAAAAGAAGACCTAGAAAAACAAAACGAAGGAAAAAGTAACGCTTCGGACAACAAAAAGGGTGGCTATGCTTCTTACGACCTTTCTGTGGTTGACCAGCTTATAAACGGTGACTGAAATGGGATATAATAAAGTTTATTTATCCGCCGCGTTGGAGGATATAAGAAAAAAAGGCGATGCTAATAAAAGGGAATATGAGAACCGTCGCAGTATGGCGGCGGCCGCTAACCCCCGTCTGGCCGAAATAGACTTGGAAATTATGAAGCTTGGCCCAATGCTTGGCATTTCAGCCTTGGGAGGTTATAGTGAAAGGGTAGAGGCTTTAAAGAAAAAATCTGCCTCTCTTTCTGCCGAAAGACAGCAGATTCTTGAAAAAAGCGGCATAGTGCCTTTTAAACCTATTTGCGGCGAATGTAACGATACAGGTTATGTTGGCTCTAAGCTTTGTAAATGTGTTTTAAACCGCGCCAAAGAGCTTTCCTATAAAGCGCTATGCACCGAAATGCCTATTGCCCAGTGCAGGTTCGGCAATTTTGATTTAAGATATTATAAGACAGAAGAAGATAAAAAGGTTATGGAAAAAATACTTGGCTTTTGTCTTAGATATTGCCAAAACCTTTCAGTACATTCCGAAAGTCTTTTGTTTTTCGGAGGTACAGGGCTTGGTAAAACCCACCTTTCATTGGCTATTGCGGCAGAGGCTTTAGAAAAGGGTATGGGGGTAGTTTATTCCCCGGCACAAAACCTTTTACATAAGCTTGAAAAGGAGCATTTCTCTTATAGCGCCGAAACACCTCTTTTAGACGATGTTTTCGGGTGCGACCTTTTAATTTTAGACGATTTGGGCGCAGAATTTTCTAATTCTTTTTCTCAGTCACTTATTTATAATATAATAAATACCCGTTTGCTTTCCGGCAAACCTACAATAATAAGCACAAATCTTACGGTTGAAGAATTAGCTGAAAAATATACACCACGTGTAGCTTCCCGTATTTTGGGCTGTTATAATCTTAAAAGGTTTTGCGGGCAGGATATTCGTCAGCAAAAAAGGTTAGAGCAAATGAAAAGAGGCAATTAAAATGACCGAAGAAAAAATTAAGCGTATTAACGAACTTGCAAGAAAGCAAAAAGCTGAGGGTTTAACAGAAGAGGAAAAGACCGAACAGGCGGCCCTTAGAAGAGAGTATATTGAGGCTTATAAAAAAAGCCTTATAAGTCAGCTTGAGAATACATATATTGTCGATGAAAAGGGCAATAAAACAAAGCTTACTGAAAAGGTTAAAGATAATAAGAAGTTTGTTAACTAACTTAAAATTTATTCATTAAGGATTGGAAGAATAACTATGGAAAGCATCAAAAACAAGATTGGCTTCATATGTGATATGGACGGTGTTATTTATCACGGAAACCGTATACTTGACGGTGTAGAAGCATTTGTTAATTGGATGATTGAGAACAATAAAAAGTTTGTTTTTCTGACTAATAGTTCTGAAAGAACACCTCATGAGCTTAGTATGAAATTAGAAAGAATGGGGCTTACTGTTTCGGCTGACCATTTTTATACCAGCGCGATGGCCACGGCCGAGTTTTTGCACACCCAAAAGCCCGGTTGTACCGCTTATGTTATTGGCGAGGCCGCCCTTTCTAAGGCTCTTTATGACCACGGAATTTATATGAACGATGTGAATCCCGATTATGTAGTGGTTGGAGAAACCAGAACCTATAGCTTTGAAAAACTGGAAAAGGCTATTGAGCTTGTAAATAAGGGTGCAAAACTTATTGGTACAAACCCCGATATAACCGGCCCCACCGAAAAAGGCATAATGCCTGCTACCGGCGCACTTATCGCTCCTATTGAAATTGCAACTAACAAAAAGGCTTATTTTGTAGGAAAGCCTAACCCCTTAATGCTTCGCCACGGCCTTAAAAAGCTTAATTGCCACAGTGAAGACATTGCCTTTATAGGGGATAGAATGGATACCGATATAATAGCAGGAATTGAATCAAATATTGATACCGTTTTAGTGCTTAGCGGAGTTACCACCATTGAAGATATTGATAGCTTTCCTTACCGCCCAAAATATATTTTAAACGGTGTAGGAGAACTGGTTTAATCTTGTCTATAATATCTGCAACAATTTTATTTAGAGTATTAATATAATAAATATAAAAAACTATTGATTTTTTCTAAGTAGTGTGGTATACTACTTGTAGTTAAGTAAGGTGTTTTTGAAGAGTGGGGCGACCCGCTCTTCACTTTTTGTTAGGCACTTTGCCTTTTTCGAAAGGAGCTAATGTAAATGGCAGGTAACAGCACTGCTCAAAAGGTTAGTCAGCTTGTGTTAAAGCCTATAGAGGATTTAGGTCTTAAGCTGTGGGATGTACGTTTTGTTAAAGAGGGCGCCTCTTGGTATCTTCGCATTTTTATTGATAAAGAGGGCGGCGTTGGAATTAACGATTGTGCCGATGTTTCCCACGCGGTAGACCCAATATTAGATGAGGCAGACCCTATTGAGGTTTCTTATTATTTAGAGGTTTGCTCACCCAGTCTTGGAAGAGAACTTAGAAGCGAAGAACATTTCGAAAGCTTTATTGGAAGTGAAATAGCACTTACCCTTTATAAGGCTAAAGATGGGGTTAAAAACTTCCGCGGTGTTTTAAAGGCTTATAATAAAGGCCCTGTTTTAGAGGTTGACGGTCAAGAGATTGCTTTTGCTGGGGCGGAGGTTTCTAAAGCAAAGCTTTGTGATGATGAATAATTAAATTAACATATTGGAGGAAAATGGAAAAATGAGTAAGGATACTAAGGAATTTTTTGCGGCCTTAATGCAAATGGAAGAGGAAAAGGGTATTGATGCCCATTTTCTTGCAGAAAAAATTGAAAATGCTATTGTAACAGCCGTAAAAAAAGAATACGGCGGAAGAGAAATTGTTTTCTGTGATATTGACCTTGAAAAGCAGAAAATGAAGGTTTATGTTAGAAAAAATGTTGTGGCAGAAATTGAAGACGAATATGCCGACATAACCGTTGAACAGGCTAAGACATATAAGAAAAATGCTGCCGAGGGCGATATTATTGAAATTAAGCTTGATACCAAAAACTTCGGAAGAATTATGGCTCAAACCTGTAAGCACGTTATAAGACAAGGCATTAAAGAGGCCGAAAAGGGTCAAACCCTGGCAGAATTCCAAAGCCGCAATCATGAGCTTGTTACCGCAGTGGTTGAAAGAATTGACCCAAAAACAGGTAATGCAACCGTTAACATTGGCCGTGGAGAGGCCATTTTACTTAAGGGCGAACAGGTTCCTGATGAGGTGCTTTATGAGGGCGACCACGTAAAGGTTTATATTGTAGACGTTAAGGAAACCGAAAAGGGCCCTAAGGCAATTATTTCACGTACACACCCGGGACTTGTGAAGCGTCTTTTTGAAATGGAAGTCCCCGAAATTTTCGATGGAACTATTGAAATTAAGGCCGTTTCCCGCCAGGCTGGTGCCAAGAGCAAACTTGCCGTTTACAGTGCAAATGAAGAAATTGATGCCGTTGGCGCTTGTATAGGTCAGCGCGGTGCCCGTGTTAACCAAATAGTCGAAGAGCTTTCCGGCGAGAAGATTGAAATTGTTAAATACTCTGAAGACCCGGTAGAGTTTATTTCTGAAGCACTTTCTCCCGCCAAGGTTGTTTCGGTTGAAATCATCAGCGAAGAGCCTAAGGCCTGTCGTGCTACCGTTCCCGATTCACAGCTTTCTCTTGCTATTGGCAACAAGGGTCAGAATGTTCGCCTTGCCGCTAAGCTAACAGGTTGGAAGATAGATATTCGTCCTGAGAGCGGCTATTACGGTGAAGACGAATAATTTTGTTATAAAGGGCGTGACTTAATGGGCATAAAAAAAATACCTATGCGCCAATGTGTAGGCTGTATGGAAATGAAGCCTAAGAAAGAGCTTATACGTGTTGTTAAATCACCCGAAGGTGAAATTTCATTAGATATTTCGGGTAAGAAAAACGGTAGAGGGGCATACATTTGCAAAAGCAACGATTGTTTGGCTCGGGCAATTAAGGCCAAAAGGTTTCAGCGCGTTTTTGAATGTGTAATACCCGACAGTGTTTGCAATAGCCTTGAAGAGGAGTTGAACGCTGTTGACCAATAAGCTTCTTACTCTGCTTGGTTTTTGCCGAAAGGCGGGAAAACTTATTACAGGCACCGAAAAGGTTACCTTTTTAATTAAAGAGGGGAAAAAGTGCCTTGTAATGGTAGCAGAGGATATTTCAGAAAAAACCGAAAAGGAGCTTCGCTTTTTCGCACAAAAAGGAAAAGCGGTTGTTATAAGGGTTCCTTTTGATACTTTTACGGTGTCACAAGCTATAGGCACCAAAGCAGGGGTGGTCGCCACTTGCGACGACGGCTTTTGCAAAGCAATTTTGCAAGGAGGAAATACCAATGGCAAATGTTAAATATCGCGTCAGCGATGTAGCTAAAGACTTTGCATTATCATCAAAAGATATTATAGCACTTTTGGCTCCCCTTGGTGGAGAAGCCAAAAAAAGCTCTCAGTCTTTAGAAGAAAATGAGCTTGATTATATCTTTAATAAACTCACCAAAAACCACGAGGTTAAAAGCTTTGACGAATATTTTGCAATAGGAAACGAAGCAAGAAATAAAGCCGAGCGTCAGCGTGAGGATGAGCTTAAAAAATTAGAACAAATTAAAAAGGAGGCTGCTGCAGAGCGCAAAAAACGTGAAGCTGTACAGAAACCTGCAGAAGCCACTGTTGAGAAAAAGCCTGAAGAGAAAAAGGTACAAAACAAAAATAAAGACCAGGTTAAATCAGAAGCTGTTAAACCGGTAGTACAAAAGGCCGAACCTAAAAATACTGAGCCTGTAAAACCTGCGGTTAAAAAGGCCGAGCCTAAAAAGCCTGAAGTTAAAAAGCCGGAGGTCAAAAAGGCTGAGACGGTTAAGAGTACACCTAATAAGGCCCAAAAAGCAGATAAGCCTGTTAATAACAGCGAACCTATTTATATTCCGCCACAGCCTAAAAAGGAAAAGGCAGGTGGCCCTGCGCCTAACCGCGGTCCTGCCCAAATTCGTAGGGTAGATACACGCGCAAATAACGTTGATATGGAAAAATACAACGAGAAATACGAATCAATCGCACCTGCCAATACAATGCGCGATAATATGCAGAGAAAGCAGAAGATTAAGCAAAAATCTCACGATTATCGACGTCCTCAAGGTGTTAAAAGGGAAACCGAGGCCGACAAGCTTCGCAGAATGCAGCTTGAGCGCATTAAGAAAACCCCTGTTACCGTTACAGTTGGTGACGAAATAACTGTTGGCGAGCTTGCCTCCCAAATGAAGAAAACCGCCGCCGAGGTTATTAAGGTTTTAATGAAGCTTGGTGTTATGGCAAGTGTTACACAGACCATTGATTATGATACTGCCGAAATAGTAGTGTTAGAAATGGGCTGTAAAATTAAAAAGGCAGTTGTTGTTACCATTGAAGACCGTATTATGGACGACACAGAGGATACAGCAGAGAGCCTTAAGCCAAGATGCCCCGTTGTTGTTGTTATGGGTCACGTTGACCACGGTAAAACCTCACTTTTAGATGCTATTCGTAACGCAAAGGTTACCAGCACAGAGGCGGGTGGTATTACTCAGCATATTGGTGCTTATAGAGTTAACCATGAGGGACAGGATATAACCTTCCTTGATACACCCGGTCATGCCGCATTTACCTCAATGCGTCAGCGTGGTGCAATGGCTACCGATATTGCAGTTTTGGTTGTTGCCGCAGACGACGGTATAATGCCACAGACTATTGAGGCAATTAACCATGCCAAGGCCGCGAATGTTCAAATTATTGTTGCTATTAATAAAATGGATAAGCCGGAAGCTAACCCCGACAGAGTTTTACAACAGCTTACCGAACATTCCTTGGTTCCTGAAGAGTGGGGCGGTGACATTATTTGCGTTCCCGTTTCGGCGCATACCCATATGGGTATTGATAAGCTTTTGGAAAATATTCTTCTTGTTGCCGAAATGATGGAGCTTAAGGCTAACCCCGACCGTAGAGGTAAGGGTATTGTTATCGAGGCTCGTCTTGATAAGGGCCGTGGCCCTGTTGCAACCCTTTTGGTTCAAAACGGAACCTTAAAAGCCGGAGATATTATAGTTGCCGGTTCTTCGGTTGGCCGTGTTCGTATTATGACCAACGAAAAGGGTCAGCAGCTTAAAGAGGCGGGTCCTTCTGTTCCGGTTGAAATTACCGGTCTTGCAGAGGTTCCCTCTGCCGGCGATTCCTTCGATGCCGTTTCAGACGAGCGCCTTGCCCGTCAGCTTGTTGAACAAAGAAAACAAAAGGCTAAGGAAGAAGAGTTTAAGGCCGCATCTAAGGTTACACTTGATAATCTTTTCTCTCACCTTGAAGAGGGTGATATGAAAGAGCTTAATATTATTGTTAAGGCCGATGTTCAGGGCTCTGTTGAGGCTGTTCGCGAAAGCCTTGAAAAGCTTAGCAACGAAGAGGTTCGTGTTAAGGTTATTCACGGTGGTGTTGGTGCTATTAACGAGTCTGATGTTATGTTGGCCGGAACCTCTGGTGCAATTATTGTTGGCTTTAATGTTCGCCCCGATGCAGTTGCTAAGGCATCTGCCGAGCGTGACGGTATAGATATGCGTATGTACCGCGTTATTTATGACTGCATTGAAGAAATTACCGCCGCCATGAAGGGTATGTTGGCTCCTAAATTCCGCGAGGTTGCTTTGGGACAAATTGAGGTTCGCGATACCTATAAAATTTCCAGCGTTGGCACCATTGCCGGTTGTTACGTTCAGTCAGGTAAGGTTACCCGTGCGGCTGAAATTCGTGTTGTTCGTGACGGTATTGTTATTACTGAGGATAAAATTCAATCTCTGCGCCGATTTAAGGACGATGTTAAAGAGGTTGCCCAAGGTTATGAATGCGGTATAGGGCTTGAAAAATTCAACGATGTTAAGGAAGGCGACATTTTTGAAGCCTTTGTTATTGAAGAATACCGCGATTAAGCCTTGCGGTTGAAAGGAAAAATTTATGGCAGATAAGAAACTCGGAAGAATTACTTCAGATGTTCATATGGCTATGTCACAATTGCTTCGCGAGGTTAAGGACCCCAGGGTAAGTAAACTCATAAGCATAGTAAAGGTTGATGTTTCCGGGGACCTTTCTTACGCTACAATATATGTTAGCGCAATTGATGGCGAGGAAGCTACCTTAGAATCTGTTAAGGGTCTTAAAAATGCCGCAGGTTTTCTGCGGCGTGAGCTTGGCTCTAGACTGAAGCTTCGCAAGGTCCCTGAGCTTCGCTTTGTGGCTGACGATTCAATACTAAAAAGTGCAGATATTATGGGAATTATCAATTCTTTTTCTCACAGAGATGATGAATAGGTGTGACTATGGAAAATAAAACACAACTTTTATCATTAGAGGAAACCGCAAGGTTTTTAAGAGAGAATAATAATTATTTAATTTTAACCCACGCCAGTCCCGATGGGGATACCTTAGGCTCTGCCCATGCCCTGCTTATGATATTGGCTAAGTTAGGAAAAAATGCCACTGTAATATGCTCTGATGAAATTCCAAATAAATATAACTATTTTATTGATACCGCTTGTTATACCGCAAAGGAAGACTTTACAGTTATTGCAGTAGATGTGGCAGATACTAAGCTTTTGGGTAGCTTAGAAGAAAAATACAGCAAGAATATAGAGCTTTGTATTGACCATCATATGTCTAACACAGGCTATGCCAAAAGAACCTATTTAGATTCTTCGGCCGGTGCCAATTGTGAATGTATTTTTGATATTGCAGGGTGTCTTGGTGTTGAAATAGACAAAAAAATGGCTTTGGCGCTTTATACCGGCATTTCTACCGATACCGGTTGCTTTCGCTTTTCAAATACTACTGCCAAGACCCTTCGTATAGGTGCGGCCTTAATGGAAACCGGTATTGATACGGCAGAAATTAACCGTATAATGTTTGAAACAAAAAGCAGACTAAGGCTACAGCTTGAAAAAATGGCTTTGGATAATATGGAGTTTTATTTTAATGACAGCTGTGCTGTTATTACCATTACAAGGCAAATGTATGAGCAAACCGGCTGTAAAGACCAGGATATTGATGGCATCACCGCTATTCCACGCACAATAGAGGGGGTTTTGGTGGGTGTTACCATAAGAGAAAAGGAAGATGGTAGCTTTAAGGCATCGGTCAGAACCTATCCCCCTGTTGATGCATCTAAAATTTGCGGTCTTTTAGGGGGCGGAGGACATATAAGGGCCTCTGGCTGTCAGATTTCAAATAAATATAGTCTTGACCAGGCAAAAGAAAAAATATTATTGGCCGTAAGGGCAGTATTGGAGGAAGAAAGTGCAGGGGTTACTGCTGATAAATAAGCCCAAGGATATAACCTCCTTCGGGGCGGTTGCAAAGGTTAAATGGCTTTGCGGTACAAAAAGGGTAGGGCATACCGGCACATTAGACCCAATGGCCACAGGTGTGTTGCCAATTTTGGTAGGCAGAGCCACCTTGCTTTCGAAATATCTGCTAGAGGCCGATAAAGAATATATAGCTGGGGTAAGGTTAGGTGTTACTACCGACACATTAGATATTACAGGCAATGTGTTGTCTACTAACCCTGTTAATATAAATCTTTCACAGCTTGAAAAGGCCGCCGCAAGCTTTGTGGGCAGAATAAGCCAAACCCCGCCTATGTATTCTGCAATAAAAAAAGACGGAACACCTCTTTATAAACTCGCAAGGCAAGGTGTTGAGGTTGAGCGACCCTCCCGCGAGGTTACAATAAACAGTCTGGAAATTTCGAATTTTGACGGTTGTGAATTTTCAATGAGGGTTAACTGTTCTAAGGGAACCTACATAAGAAGCCTTGCCCACGATTTAGGAAAGGCACTCGGCACCGGTGCGGTTTTAATTTCCCTTGAAAGGGCCAGCACGGCGGGATATAAGCTGGAACAGTGTGCTTCACTTGAAGAACTTACAAAAGAAAATGTTGAAAAATTTTTGATCAGCGAAGAAAGGGTAGTCGAACATTACCCTGTAGTTTTCGTTTCTCAAAAACAGGCAATAAGGTTTTGCAACGGTGGGGCCTTGGCTTTAGAGCGATTGCCGGGTTTAACCAAACCTCAGACAGATAAAATTTATCGAGTGAAATATAAAGATATATTCTTAGGTCTTGGTGTTGTAGATGCTGAAAAAACTGAGCTGAAAATAGAATGTTTAATAAACTTCGTGAATAATACAGATAATAAGGAATGATATGGCTTTGCAAAAAAGCGCAATAGCATTTGGTACCTTTGACGGGCTTCATATTGGGCATATGGCGGTTTTGAAGTCGGTAACCCAAAGCGGCTATAAACCAATGGCCGTAACCTTTGATGTCCCACCAAAAATGCAAAATAAAATAGAACTAATTTTAACTAGAGAAGAAAAATTAGCTTTAATAAATAAAATGGGTATAGAGGCGGTTGTTCTGAATTTTGAAGAGGTTAAAAATATTCCTCCAAAAGAATTTTTAGAGCAAATGTTTCAAAAGTACAACCCGGCTGTTTTTTCTGTGGGGTTTGATTTTAGGTTTGGTAAAAACGCGGCAGGCAATACTCAAACAATTAAAGAGTTTTGTAATGTTAAGGGAATAAAGTGTGTAATATCTCCTGCTGTCACGGTAGGTGGCCAAATAGCTTCATCAACCAAAATCAGACAGTGTATTTCTCTAGGTGATATGGAAAATGCCGCAATTATTTTAGGCAGACCCTTTTCCTTTTCGGGGAAAATTTGTCATGGCGATAGGCGCGGCCGAACCATTGGCTTCCCAACAGTAAATATCCCTTACCCCGAAATGAAAGTTATTCCAAAATTTGGTGTATATTTAAGCCAAACGCAAATTAACGGTAAGGCTTATAAAAGCATAACAAATTTCGGAATTAGACCTACCTTTAAAACTGATTTGCCAACAAGTGAAACTTATATATTTGATTTTGACGGTGAAGTTTACGGCGAAGTTGCCGAAGTTAGTCTATTAAGGTTTATGCGTGAAGAAACAAGGTTTAACTCACTGGAGGAGCTTCAAAGGGCCATTCAGTGTGATATAGCTTCAGTAAAACAGCTTTAGCCTGTTTACTGTAATCATACGAAAGGATGATTTTAATGCAACATACCGATAATTTATGTATGGGATGTATGAGTGAAACCGGAAGAGAAACAGTTTGTTCTGTTTGCGGTTTCGATGAAAACACCTATAACGAACCCGAGGCAATTAAGCTTAGAACAGTTTTGGCCGGCCGCTATGTTGTGGGAAAGGTGCTTTCTTCTAACGGTGGTGGTTACACCTACTTAGCCTTTGATAACCTAAAGTCTATGGTAGTTACTTTAAGAGAGTATTATCCTACAGGCTTTTGCACAAGAGGCAACGACAATACAGTAATTGTTGCTTCAGATGAGAACTTTACTTATAATGATGGTCTTTTAAAGTTTATTGAGCTATATAAAAATTTGGCCTCATTAAACGAAATAAAAGCAATTTTTAGAGTATTCGATATATTCGAAACCAACAACACAGCTTATTGCGTAAGTGAATATCTTCCCGGAATAACTCTCAAAGAGTTTTTACTTCGCAACGGCGGTAATCTTAAGTGGGAACAGGTTCGTCCATTGTTTTTGCCGCTTATCAGTGCTATAAAAGCTATGCACAGTGCCGGTATTGTTCACGGCGGAATATCACCAGAAACGTTGGTAGTTGGCCGTGATGGCAGAATTCGATTAACGGGTTTTCGTATTCCCGAAATACGTAATGCTAAAAGCAATATGACCTCTCAGCTCTTCCCCGGATTTGCAGCTATAGAGCAATATGAGGGAGAAGAACTAACAACATCTACAGATGTTTATTCCTTTGCGGCCACCCTGTTTAGAACTCTTACAGGAAACCCACCAACCGACGCTTTATCGCGCCTGGAAAAGGATAATATGACCTTCCAAAAATCGGTTGCCGAGGAGCTTCCAAGAGGTGTTCTTATTGCTTTGGCTAATGCACTTCAGCTTAGAAAAGAGGACAGAACCCAGACAATTGACGGCTTTAAAGAGCATTTGGAGTCATCTGATGTAGTTATGGCTCCCGCAAAAGAGAAAACCGAAGATAAAAAGGTTTCTAATATATCCACCAAAAAATATACAATAATTGCGGCGGTTGCTACTGCTGTAGTATTGTTAGTTTTAGCAGTTATAGTTTATTTTGCAATTTTGAAGAAACCGGCTGAGGATAAAAATTCAACATCTGTTCCATCCGTTCCAAGTGTTGTGTCGGTTGGTGATATAGGCAATCCCTCACGTCCTGAAAGCTTGTTTTCTACCCCCGACTTTTCAAACCAGACCTATGCTTCCCTTATTGATAACGACGAGTATAAAAAGTGGTTTATTTTCAGCGTAGTCAAAAAGGAATATAACGACAAGGTGGAGCGAGGAAAGGTTTGCGGTCAGTCGGTGGCAGTGGGAACCAATGCTAAGCGTGATACTAAAGTAGAACTCACAATAAGCCTTGGACCGAAAGAGGTTACCCTTTCTAAAAAACTTGCCGGTATGACAAAAGACCAGGCATATGTTACACTTTTAGAGTTGGGCTTCGACCCTGCTAATATTGAGTTTGTTGAAAAAAGAGGGGACACGGCTACTAAAGAAGAGGTTATTATAGAAGCCTCTCCAGAGCTTGGCTCTAAGCTTAGCCCCGATGAAGCTATTATTCTTTATTATAATTCTAATCTTATTCAAAATGAGTCTTCATCGAATACCGATAATTCTCAGGATGAAAATGCTCAGCAAACAGAAAGTAACAGTCAAAGTTCTTCCAGCAACACAACATCTGTTGAACAATAATTTAAAGCCATTTTAAGTTAGAAAGTAAAATTCCCCCACAAAGCAGTACGCTGTGTGGGGGAATCTTTTCATTTCCGCACGAGAAAATCGATAGCATTTTATTTATTTTCTAAGCAAAAATACTGTATCAATGCAAAATGTTTAATATAATCTTATCTATTATTGTTGATTTTGCCTATAACATTTTTAAAGCTTTTTTGCTATAATTAATAATAAGAGGCAATCAGAATAGTTAGAGGTATTATAATGTTCAAGATCAATGATGTAGTTAATTATTCCACCACCGGGCTTTGCAATATTGTTTCCGTAGAAAAGCGAGAGGTTGCAGGTTCCCAAAAAGAGTTTTTTGTTTTAAAGCCGATTATTGATGATAAGGCAACCGTTATGGTTCCGACCGATAATGAGCTTTTAATTTCTAGAATGTATAATCCTCTTTCTA
Organism: Clostridia bacterium; assembly: GCA_017410605.1. GTDB lineage: Bacteria > Bacillota > Clostridia > Oscillospirales > Acutalibacteraceae > UMGS1279. Next base: position 95,305 of record JAFQQN010000005.1, on the reverse strand, counting down.
AAAATGAGGCAGATTTATTTGTTGCTGGTTTACCTGATATTTTACCATTTTGGGTAGAAGATGACCGTCTTAGAAATGAAGAATATAAAAAGGTTCTTATTTCGGGGGAGCGAGAGAGAATAGCGGCGGTTATAAAAGCCCTTTACATTCACCAAAGCCACCAATCTCAAAAGGGGCGCAAATTAAGGTCGATGGATGAAAGGTTTTTGAGGGATGCCGAAAGGCTTCTTTGCGGCGAGCTTTCATATGTTTTAGGAAAAGAATCAAAAGAAATTTCACAGCTTGTATTAAACAGTATCAAAGAATAATAAATAAAACCGAACCTGAAGTTTTAATGCACAGGTTCGGTTTTTTATTCTTCTTATTATTTCTGATTTGCCGAAAAAACATCGGCAACATCGCTTATTATTATATAAGCTGTTACATCTATATGGTGAACAAGTTCTTTTAGCTTTACTACCTGAAAACGGTTTAGCACAAAATATATTACAGTTTTTTGGGTGTTAGAATACCCTCCAATGCCCTCAACCCTTGTTACACCACATTCAAATTCCTCTGAAAGCGCCTTGCAAATTTCTTCCGGACTAACTGTTATAATCATAGCGTACTTAGAACGGTCAATACCCTCAACAATGAAGTCCACTGTTTTGAGAGCCCCTGCATAGGTGATGATGGAATATAGGGGAAGTATCCAGCTTTTGATAACAAAGCCGCAAATTATATATAGCAGAATGTTATAAATCATAACAAAGGTGCCAACGCTAATTCCAAAACCATTAATAATTCCGGCGATGGTTAACATTATAACATTTTTTGCTCTGACTCTTTTAAAGGAAGGAACTATGGAATTCTATAGATTTTTTACTTTACATTTAATCTTATTAAACATTTAATATCGTCCTAAATTAGTAAAACAGCTAAAACAATAAGTCCTAATACTATTCTGTAATATCCAAAGAAAGAGAAATCTCTCTTCTTGACATAAGCCATAAGACCTTTGATTGCAATAATAGAAACAACAAATGAAACAGCCATACCAACAAGAAGAATAACAATTTCGCCAAAAGCAAAGCCATTCCCCTCAGCTAAATATTTAACTATTTTAAGTAGGCTTGCGCCAAACATCGTGGGAATAGCAAGGAAAAAGCTAAACTCTGCCGCAACGGGACGGGCAAGACCAATTAAAATTGCACCTAAAATGGTGGCACCGGAACGAGAGGTGCCGGGAATCATAGCAAGGGCTTGAAAACAGCCAACAAGGGCGGCGGTGCCATAGCTTATGTCGGCTAGATTTTCAATTTTTGCAGTTCTTTTTTTGTTCCACAGCTCAACAAGAATGAAGAATATACCATAAAGAATGAGGGTTATAGAAACGGTGGCTTGGTTATAAAGATGCTCGTCTAAAAAATCGTCAAGAGGAAGACCGATTATGGCAGAGGGAAGGGTGGCGATTATAACCTTTGCCCAAAGAGAAATGGTTTCGGTTTTAAGATAGGGGGTAATGCCGCTCTCGTTTGAGGTTTTTGTCTTAAAGGGCCATAGCTTACTCCAAAAAAGAATAATAACAGCAATAATAGCCCCAAGCTGAATAACCACTTCGAACATTTCAAAGAAGCTGTTGTTTACGGTTTTAAAGGGAATAAGACCCTCTAATAAAATAAGGTGACCGGTGCTGCTAATAGGCAACCATTCGGTAATACCCTCTATTATGCCATAGATGATTGATTTTAATATGTCCAGAACAAGCACAATAAAAACCTCCGTTAAATTATTTTATTTATTATACCATAATTAGCAGCAAAAGTATATATATTTTATGTTAAAACATTGTTTTTCGTATTGTTAATTTTGGTGCTTTATGATAATATATCTTATGTCTTGACAATATTTTTTAAAACTGAGGTATCACTAAATGAATGTTAAAAAAATAAGGGGAAGCATTTTTTTGCTTGTGGCTTCAATAATATGGGGTGCTGCCTTTGTAGCACAAGACACAGGTATGGATTATGTTGGGGCTTTCACCTTTAATGGAATTAGAATGTTAATTGGTGCAGTGGTGCTCATTCCTGTTATTTTAATATTTTGCAAAAAAACAGAGCCTTACGGTAACAAAAAGGCTGATATTATGCCAACCAAAACAGAATGGTTTGCCGGTGCTCTGTGCGGTGTTGTGCTTTTCCTCTCTTCTTCTCTTCAACAAATTGGCATTTCTCTTTATAGCGATAGTGAAGCTGCGGCCGGTAAGGCCGGGTTTATAACAGCCCTTTATATTGTGATAGTTCCCGTTTTGGGTCTTTTTGCAAGAAAAAAAGTTTCCTACTCGGTGTGGGTGGGCATAGCTCTTGCTGTTTTTGGAATGTATATGCTTTGTATTACCTCAGGGCTTAGCCTTTCAGCACCAGATATTTTCGTGCTTCTTTGTGCCGTGGCCTTTTCATTTCATATTTTAACGGTAGACAAATTTGCGCCCTTGGTAAACGGAATAAAGCTTTCGGCCATTCAGTTTATGGTGTGTGGTTTGCTTTCCTTAATATGTATGTTTATTTTTGAAGCACCAAAGCTTAGCGAAATTTTAAGTGCCGCGGTTCCAATTCTTTATGCAGGTGTACTTTCCAGCGGTGTAGCTTATACCTTTCAAATATTGGGGCAAAAAGATACAGACCCCACGGTGGCCTCTATTTTAATGAGTCTTGAATCGGTTTTTGCCGCAATAACGGGCGCAATGTTTGGAGAGCGACTGTCAGCACGAGAGCTTATAGGCTGTATTTTGGTATTTGCCGCGGTAATAATTTCTCAGCTGGATTTTGGTATAATATTTAAAAGAAACGCTAGTTAGATACATATTTTCGTTGACATAATTTTTTTTAACTGATATACTAAAGTTAGTTAGCTTGGTTTTTTACCAGGTGATAGGAGGTTGCAAAATGTTATATCCTAAAAATCAATCAAAAAAGCTTGATTTAGAGCTTTTTAAAAACCCTACAGCGGAATACCGTTGTACACCTTTTTGGGCTTGGAACTGTGATTTAGACCAAGAGGTGCTGGAAAAAGAAATTGATGTTATGAAGCAGATGGGTATGGGTGGCTTTCATATGCATACCCGTGTGGGTATGTCCACAAAATATCTGTCAGATGAATATATGAGCTTTATAAAGGGTTGTACCGAAAAGGCAAAGAAAGAAAATATGCTTGCCTGGCTTTATGACGAAGATAAATGGCCCTCTGGTTTTGGCGGCGGTTATGTAACGGCTAAAAAAGAAAACCGACAGAAATATATTATGTTTACTACTGTGCCCTATTCCGATACCGTTAAGGAAGAACAAATGGGTAATGCATCTGCCTTGGCTACAAGAAGTGACAACGGCTATCTTATTGCTAAATATTCTGTAAAACTTGATAGCGAGGGTTATCTTGAAGAGTATAAAAGATTAGGCGAAGAAGAAACTGCCGAGGGCGATATTTGGTATGCTTATCTTGAAACCCCTCTGGAGTCTGCATGGTTTAACTTCCAGACTTATGTTGATACGCTTTCAAAATCGGCTATAGATGATTTTGTTTCTACCACCCACGAAAGGTACAAAGAGGTAGTAGGCGACGAGTTTGATAAAACCGTTCCCGCAATTTTCACAGATGAGCCCCAGGTTACCAAAAAGAAGGTTTTAGACCATTCTACCGACAAGACAGATTTGGTTATGCCCTATACAACCGATTTTGAGGATACATATTTTGCCGCCTATGGCGAAAGCTTTTTAGATAAGCTTCCCGAGGTTGTTTGGGATAAAAAGGGTGTAGTTTCGGTAACTCGTTACCGCTATCACGACCACGTTACCGAACGATTTGTTTCGGCTTTTTGTGATAACATTGGCGGTTGGTGTAAAGAAAATAATCTTCTTATGACCGGCCATATGATGGAGGAGCCCACCCTAGAAACCCAAACCTGCGCTATTGGTGAGGCTATGAGAGCCTACCGTTCTTATGGTCTGCCCGGTGTGGATATGCTTTGTGACTGGCGAGAGTATACTACAGTTAAACAGGCCGCAAGTGCCACCCACCAATACGGCTATCCCGGTGTTCTTAGTGAGCTTTACGGTGTTACCAACTGGGATTTTGATTTCAGAGGTCACAAGCTTCAGGGTGACTGGCAAGCAGCGCTGGGTGTTAGCGTTCGTGTTCCTCACCTTTATTGGGTTTCAATGAAGGGCGAGGCTAAGCGCGATTATCCTGCCTCTATTGGACATCAATCTGCCTGGTACCCCGAATATTCTTATATTGAAGACCACTATGCAAGGGTAAACACCCTTATGACCAGAGGTAAGGCAGATATTAAGATTGGTGTTATTCACCCCATTGAAAGCTATTGGATAAACTTTGGCCCTAACGATAAAAGCTTTGCTCTTAGAAATCAGCTTGATGAGAACTTCCTAAATCTTGCCGAAACACTTTTGTTTAATACCTTAGATTTTGATTATATATGTGAATCGACTCTACCCGTTCAGTTTAAAGAGAGTGAAACTGGCTTTGCGGTAGGTGAAATGACCTATGACGTAGTGCTTGTTCCCGACTGTATTACCCTTAGAAAAACTACTTTAGAGGCTTTAGAAAAGTTTGTTTCCAAGGGCGGAAAGGTTATTTTCATAGGAAGAACACCTACCCTTATTGATGCAGTACCATCAGACGAGGGTAAAAAACTCCTACAAAAATGTGAGTATGTTAACTGGGATAATAACGCTATTATTTCTGCTCTTGAACCTTATCGTAATCTTAGTGTTATGCAAACAAAAGAGGGTAAGGCTTCTACCAATATTTTTGGTGCGCTCAGAAACGACGGAGACGGCAAAAACCTATTCCTTTGCCACGTCAACCCCACAAGCCGCGTTAAGGTAGATGTTAAAGAAAATTATACCGTAACAGTCAAGGGTGAATATAAGCCTACTGTAATGGATACTCTTTCAGGCGAATGTTATACAATTGCCGCGACCTATAAAGACGGTAATACCGTTCTTAATTGGGAGTGTGATGCACAGTCGAGTATACTTGTTCGCCTTGATAATGGCAGGGCAGAGGCTCACGCTATAAATGAAAGGGCCGAAGAGGAATATACATATTTAAACGGCAAGGCAGAGCTTATTTTACATGAGCCTAATGTTTGCGTTCTAGATATGGCCCGTTGGCGTGTAGATGACGGTCAGTGGCAAGCAGCAGAAGAAATGCTTCGTATTGGTGTGGCAGCTAAAAAGGCTCTTAAAATGTCGGTCGGCTCTGTTGGAGGGGCACAACCCTGGGCCGCACCTAAAGAGGTTCCCAACCATACAATTACTGTTGAAACCACCTTCAACAGCGAGGTTGAGCTTGATAATGTTCAACTTGCATTAGAAGACTTTGAAGATGCTGAAATTATTTATAATGGTAATCCCGTAACGAAAAAGGTAGAGGGATATTATGTTGACCTTTCAATCACCCGAGTAAATCTTGGAAAGGTTAATAAGGGTCAAAATACTATAGTGGTTAAAAAGCCTTTTGCAACAATGACAAATACTGAAAATATGTTCCTTTTAGGTGATTTCTCAGTAACTGTTTTGGGCAGCTTTGTAACTCTTGATAAGCCTAAAAGAGAAATTTACTGCGGCGACTGGACAAGACAAGGTCTTGCTTTCTACGGCGGCGTTGCCACATACCGTTTTAAAATTGAGGGCGGTAAGGATATGGATGTTGCATTGGGTCTGTTTGCGGCACCTTGTGTAACTGTTGAGCTAGACGGTAAACGAATTTCCAACGTTTCCCTTGCACCCTATCGTGCAAAACTGGGTAACCTTAAAAAGGGAGAGCATATTTTAGATATTACCGTTCACGCAAGTCGTATTAACACCTTTGGTGCCCTTCATTTGGCCGATAGGGTTGAAGATTGGTTTGGCCCCACTGCTTGGCGAAAAGAAGAAGGGGATTGGTGCTATGAATACAGGCTTACCGAAAGCGGTTTGCTGACTGCCCCCAGAATTTATACCAAGAAATGAGTAAATAAAGTTGTCTGAATCTGTCTTTGAAAAAATTTATGCAGTGGTTGAGGCAATTCCACCGGGAAAAGTGGCAACCTATGGCACTGTGGCCTTACTCGCCGGAAACCCTAGGTGGGCAAGGGTTGTGGGCTATGCTCTACACAATAATCCAAGGCCGGAAAAAATTCCTTGTCACAGGGTGGTTAACCGACTTGGACAAACGGCAAAGACCTTTGCTTTCGGCGGTGAAGATGTTCAGCGTAAGCTTCTTGAGGCAGAGGGTGTAGAGTTTTCAAAAGACGGAAGAATAGACCTAAAACGTTTTAGCATATAGGAAAACAAAAACGAGTTGGATTTTCCAACTCGTTTTTTGTTGTTTAAAAACCTCTTTTAGTTGAGTGCATTCAAATATATTAGCCTTTCGGCAAGATATTCTTTTATAAAGGATATAACCGAGGGTGAGAAAATAGCAATAGCAAGTAAAATTGAGGCAACAACCAAAAGGGCTGTACATATACTTTTCTCAGAGCCTAAGGGTTTTACCTTGGTTGTTTTAAGGTTGGGGCACTCTGATAAAAGATATTCTGTAAGGCTTTCCCCTTCAATATAACATTCTTCAGGGGATTTTTGAACAGTTAAATAAATGTCGTTTTCCAAAAGTAAAATAATATAATTTTTATAAGAAAATATCTGCTTTACCGATGTATAAAAAACCTCGGCAGTAGTTTTTGATAGAGAGTGGACGGTAATTTTATCTGAAAAGCTTACCTCTTCATAAAAGGTTTTTCTAGCATACAGAAACTGTAGCTGTTCGAACCTCTTTGAGGCAAAATGGATGACGTCGAAATAGCGTATTGCCATAAACCCAAAAACCAAGGCGGCTAAAAAAGTTATTATCCATGAGAAAATCCCATAAGAAAGGTATAGAAAAAGTTGAAGGCAGGTAGAGATAAAAACTATTAATGAACACAAAAGCATGGCTTTCTTTATTGTGGCAAATCCAATATCAGAAATGCCTATAAAAGATTCCTTATCTATCGTGGCTTTTGAAACAAAATCAAGTGGTGAGTTGCTCATAATAATCACATCCTATGTACTTTCTATTAAAATAATTATAGCATAAAATATATTGTAAAACAACTGCCAGTTAAAACTTAGAAAATAATGGCGATTTTAGTAAAATCTATTGACTTTTTAGCGTATTTCCTATACAATTATGCTTGTATACGTTTAATCGTTTAATGCATCTGTGCTTATAGAGTGGTTTCAAGTTTTGTTGCCGTAGTTCCCGGAATTTCTGAGAGAGCTATGAAAAACCCTTTGCGGAGGGCACTTAACAGAGAAGCTACGGGTATCGCGCAGAACTTTGAAAGTTTTCGCGGCACTTTGTGTCCGCAAAGGGGGATGCTTAAATGACAAATGAAAATATTGTCGAGCTAAAAAATATTACCGTCACTTTCGATGGGGAAAAAATTCTGGATAGAATTAACCTTGCTATTAAGGATAAGGAGTTTGTTACTTTGCTGGGCCCTTCGGGTTGCGGCAAAACAACCACACTACGCGTAATAGCAGGTTTCGTTTCCCCAACCGAGGGTGATATTTTGTTTGACGGGAAGGCTGTAAATCATCTGCCGCCTCATAAACGTCAGGTTAATACTATATTCCAACGATACGCCCTTTTTCCCCATCTTAATGTTTTTGAAAACATTGCCTTTGGGTTAAGGGTCAAAAAGGTTCCCGAAGCTGAGATTAAAAAGCAGGTAACCGATATGCTCAAGCTTGTTAACCTTTCAGGTTATGAAAAAAGAAATATCGCCAAGCTTTCGGGAGGTCAGCAACAACGTGTGGCAATTGCCAGGGCTATTATAAACCGCCCAAAGGTTCTGCTTCTTGACGAGCCTCTTGCCGCCTTAGACCTTAAACTTCGTAAGGATATGCAGGTAGAGCTTAAAAACATTCAAAAAAGCCTTGGAATAACCTTTATTTTTGTTACCCACGACCAGGAAGAGGCACTTTCTATGTCTGATACTGTGGTTGTTATGAATGAGGGTGTAATTCAGCAGATTGGAACCCCGCAGGATATTTATAATGAGCCTAAAAACGCCTTCGTTGCAGATTTTATAGGTGAAAGCAATATTCTTGACGGAGTAATGAAAGAAGACTTCTTAACCTCATTTTCGGGAAGAGAGTTTACCTGTTTAGACAGTGGCTTTGCCCGAAATGAAAGGGTAGATATTGTTGTTCGCCCGGAGGATGTAGATATTGTTCCTGAAAAGGACGCAATGCTTCTTGGCGAGGTTACTTCGGTTACTTTTCTTGGTGTTCACTATGAAATTATTGTGGATATTGGCGGCTTCAAATGGATGATACAAACCACCGATGAGCAAAAGGTGGGGGATAAGGTAGGGCTTTATATTGAGCCCGACGCCATTCATGTTATGAAAAAATCAAAATATTCGGGTATGTATGGTGATTACAGCACCTTTAGTGACGAAATTGAACATCTTTCCGATTTAGAGGAGGATGAGAATTGAACAAAAAACGAACTGATTTTGCCCAAAAACTAATTTCGGCACCCTATATTGTATGGTCTGCTATTTTTATAATAGTGCCCCTTTTAATGGTAGCCTATTATGCCTTTACAGATAAAAGCGGTGCCTTTACTTTAGATAACATATCTGGCCTTTCAAGGTATGCCAAAACCTTTGGTATGTCTTTGCTTTATGCTGCCGAGGCTACTGTAATATCACTTATAATTGCTTATCCATTGGCTTATTTTATGTCTAATATGAAGGCTGGGGCACAGCGTATGATGAGTATGCTTATTATGCTCCCAATGTGGATGAATTTTCTTATAAGAACCTATTCTTGGATAACTATATTGGCTAAAACCGGTATAATTAATACGCTTCTTTCAAAAATAGGCATTGGGCCTGTTCAGCTTATTAACACCCCCGGCGCAGTTGTGCTTGGTATGGTGTATAATTATCTGCCCTATATGGTGCTTCCTATATACACCGTTATGGTTAAAATTGATAAATCTCTTTTAGAGGCAGCTGATGATTTAGGTTCATCACCCATTTCAAGGCTAAGAAGGGTTATTTTCCCTATGACCGTTCCGGGAATTATTTCGGGCATTACTATGGTTTTTGTGCCTAGCGTTAGCACCTTTTACATCTCTCAGAAGCTGGGCGGCGGAAAAACAATGCTAATTGGTGACGTTATAGAAATGCAGTTTCAGTCATCATATAACTATAACCTGGGTGCGGCAATTTCCCTTGTGCTTATGGTTTTAATTTTAATAAGCCTGGCGGTTATGAACCGCTTTGACGATTCAGAAGAGGGAGGTATTCTTATATGAAGCATATTTCCCGAATATATACCGCTCTTGTTATGGTGTTTTTGTATGCCCCCATTGCGGTTATGGTTGTGTATTCCTTTAATGCCTCAAGAAGCACCTCGGTTTTCGGAGGTTTCTCTTTAAAGTGGTATGCCGAGCTATTGAATGACAGTTCTACAATAGAGGCTCTTGAAAACACCCTTGTGTTGGCGGTGCTCTCTTCGCTTGTTGCAACAGTTCTTGGAACATTAAGCGCTGTTGGTATTTTTTCTATGAAGAAAAAATGGGCAAAAACAGCGGCTATGACTGTTACTAATATTCCAATGATGAACCCCGATATTGTTACGGGTATTTCACTTATGTTGCTTTTCGTTTTTGTTGGACAAATGGTAGGTAGTAAAAATTCTTTAGGCTTTGGCACTATGCTTATTGCCCATATAACCTTTAACCTACCTTATGTTATATTATCGGTTCTTCCAAAGCTAAGACAAACCGACCATCATTTAGCCGAGGCGGCGCAAGATTTGGGTTGTACACCCTTTATGGCGTTTTTTAAGGTGATTTTGCCTTCAATTATGCCGGGTGTGTTTTCCGGCCTTATGATGGCTTTTACCCTTTCATTGGACGATTTTGTTATAAGCTATTTTACTACCGGACCGGATTTTCAAACTCTGCCAATTAAAATTTTCTCTATGACCAAAAGGCGTGTTACTCCCGATATGTACGCCCTTTCAACACTTATTTTCCTTTCGGTTTTATTGCTTCTTATTTTAAGTAATGTAGCTCAAGCCAGAAGCGAAAAAAGAAGGGAGGGTGCAAAAGCTTGAAAATCTTAAGCTTTAACAAAATTCTCGCTATGCTTTTGTGTTTTTTGGTAGCATTGTCTTTTTGCGGTTGTTACTGTGAAGAATATATTCCCTCAGCCGATTATGAGCTTTCTTTAGAGGGGGAATATAATAAAAGCCTTGCAGGGACTACTCTTAATGTTTTCAATTGGGGCGAATATATACCTGACGGTACAGAAGGCTCTATGGATATAAATAAAAAGTTTTCAGAGCTTACCGGAATTAAGGTTAACTATACCACCTATGAAAATAATGAGGCTATGTATGCTAAGCTAAAAAGCGGCGGTGTATCTTACGATATTATAATTCCTTCTGACTATATGATAGAAAGAATGAATAAGGAAAAAATGCTTGAAAAACTTGATTTTTCGCGCATATCCAATTATAAATACATAGACCCCCAATACAAAAATTTATATTTTGACCCTGAAAATGAGTATTCGGTTCCATATAGCGTAGGTATGGTAGGGCTTATATATAACACTAAAACCGTAAAGCAAAAGCCGGATAGCTGGGGCACTATGTGGGACGAAAAATATAAGGGCGATATACTTAATTTTAATAATCCCAGAGATGCCTTTGCAATATCTCAACAGTTTTTAGGCTTTGACCTTAACACCACCGATAAAACTCAGTGGGATAAAGCGGCCCATAAGCTTATAGAACAGAAGAAAATTCTTCAGTCTTATGTTATGGACGAAATTTTTCAGAAAATGGAAGACGGAGAAGCAGCAATAGCACCCTACTATGCCGGTGATTTTCTTTTAATGCAAGAAAATAACCCTGATTTAGAATTTGTTTACCCTAAAGAGGGTACTAATATTTTTGTAGATTCGGTTTGCGTTCCTAAGGGGTGCCAAAACTATGAAGCTGCTATGCTTTATATAAATTTCCTCTTAGAGCCGGATATTGCTCTTGAAATTGCTGAGTATGTTTATTATGCTACACCCAATACTGCGGTTTTAGAAAACGATGATTATTCCCTAAAGGGGAATGAGTATCTTTATCCTGAGGTCTATCCTAAGGTTCAGTATTTTCACGATGTAGATTCAGATATAAGAACATATTATGAATATTTGTGGGAATCAGTTAAACTTGCATAATAAACTGTTCATTAAAAAGGTCAAAAAAATACCGGTTTTCCAATTACGGAAAACCGGTTATTTTTATTTGTGTTTAAAATTACAGAAAGGTTGTTCAGAAAGCTTTTCATAGCCTTCCCAACCCAAAAGATGACGGGCTAGGTAAACCACATCGTAAAGTGTTTCCTCTCCGTCGTTGTTTGGGTCTAAAGCGCAGTCGCAAAATGCAGAATCCCAATATGATAGGTGCTTTGCAAGGGCTACAATATCGTCCATATTAACTGTGCCATCATCGTCAATATCACCGGGTAAAAAGTCGGTCCTGTCGGCGGTGGTAAAGGTAGCAGAGGAAATATTATTTTCAATCGAACAATACTCTTTAATTATTTCAAAGTCTTCTGTTTCAAAAATTTTACGCTGCTCAAAGGTGTAATTGGTGTCGGGCAATAAACCTTTAAAATAGGGTGAAGCTTTCCATTCTCCGCCGTTAACACGGTATTCATAGCCTTCAAGCTGTTCAAGAACAATAATATGTGCGTGGCGCTCAACCATCTTGGGAGAAGTTTCTTGGGCTAAAACAGTTACTCTTATAGTTACAATATAACAATCGTCAACTAAACCATAAACTACAAAAGATTGTGAGCGGTTTTTTATATTAGGGTCGTAGTAGCAGTCATCCGGGAAGTAAACGTTTATTTGTTCGCGTTTTAAGTCCCAAAAAACGTCAACCTCTGTGCTGCCTGTGGGGGTTATTTTAGTAATTTTATCGGGAAGATTTAGGGCTTCTTTTGTAAAGGCTGCACCGTTTTTCAGAGGCTTAAGCTGTGGAATTTTAAAGTAAAGCTCTTCAAAACTTTGTGTACTGGAATTAATGGTTAGGGGTGAGTCATACATAACAGTGCAGTGAGCGTTTTGACTTACCGGGTTGGAGCTAAGCAGTGATTGAGAAAACATTTGAATGTGGGCGTCAAAGTAAAGGAAAGAGGGAGCGCCCTTAGTAAATCTGCCGTTATAGTAAGAGTTTGAGCAACCCCAAGTGGAGTCTACCAAAATCCACTGGCCGTCAATATTAACCTCATTCCATGCGTGGTTTGCGGCAGTAACATCGTCTGTTCCGGGAGTAAAGTTTTCTTCGTTGCCGCCTTGACCTGGGGCAAAGCCATAAACCACTGCGCTTTCAATGTTAAGCTGATTTAAAAGGGTAGTGTAGCAAACAGCAAACCCTTCGCAAACCGCTTTTTTTGTTTGAAGAATTCTCACCACATCGGTATCTGAGGGTCGTCCGTTGGAATTGTAGAAGAAATCATAGTCGTAATACAGGTTTTCTGCAAGCCAATTATAAACCGCCTTGGATTTGAGATAATTAATATTAGATGAGTTTTCAGGAATATCCTTAACGATATATTCGGCCAAGGATTTAACATATTCTTCTTCTGCTACGGTAAGTGAGCTTCCGTCGGTAGGAACAGAAGAATAGTAATTTTTATAATAATCTTTTTTATAGTTGTTTTCAAAATTTGCCTTTTTCTCAAGGTTGATGTTATAAAATTCTGAATTAAAAATTATACCTACGTTTTGAGAACTGTCCACCTCGATTAAAAAACTTACGGAAATATTAAAGGATTCTGTGTCTTTTCTATCTGAGGTACATAATGAAAACAAATAAGTCCCCGATTTAACTTTGGTTGCTTCACCCATAACATATTGAGGTGTTACATAATTAATGCTTTGTAGGTTGAATTTCGGGTCGGTGGCTGTATAATCACTTACACCACTGCTTTGGTAGTATGAAATTCCCGAAGAAACTGTAGTTTTAATGTATTCTCCGGTATTGCTGTTAAGGGTAACAGGTTCAAAAACGCCAAAGCCATAATCAAAAGATTGGTCATTGGGAAGATTAACAGCTGAAAGAACTGAACCGTTTACTATAAATTTAAATTCCTGCGATGAAGAATTTTTAGTACGGTCATGGTTTATTGAATATGAGGAAACACATTCCTTTCCGTTGACTGAAGTATTTACTGCTTTTGCCGGTAATGAAACAGCAAAAATAATTGCGGACACAATCACCAGTGAACAAATTTTTTTAATGCACTTTAACATTGAAAAACCTCCTAATGCACTATTTATTAATATTATACTTCATTTTTATATAAATTTCTACATATAGAATGCATAATAATTTTAGTAAGTTTTTGGTATATTAATGAAAATTATTGCAATTTGCGAAAAAGTTTCGTTTTTTAGTGACTTTTAAATCAATTTGTGTTAAAATAAATACAATATGTGTTATATAAATAACGGAGGAAAATATAATGAAGCTTTTGGCCATTGATGGAAACAGTATAGCTAACCGTGCTTTTTATGGTATTCGTCTTCTCTCAACTAAAGAGGGACAATGCACAAATGCTATTTATGGCTTTATTAACATTTTGAATAAACTTATTGAAAAAGAGGCGCCAGATGGTGTTGCTGTTGCTTTCGACCTTAAAGCACCCACCTTTCGCCACAAAATGTATGACGAATATAAAGCGGGAAGAAAACCAATGCCACCAGAACTTGCAAGTCAGTTTCCGGTTTTAAAAGAACTGCTTGGTTTACTTGGTTATCACTGTATTGAACTTGAAGGTTATGAGGCTGACGATATTTTGGGAACACTTAGCCTTGTGGCAGAACAAACAGATGATGTTTGCGTTATTTCCACCGGCGACCGCGACAGTCTTCAGCTTGTATCTGAACACACAAAGGTTTTACTCGCCACCACAAAAATGAGCGGTCCCGAAATAGTAGAGTACACCCCAGAAACCCTTTTCGAAAAATATAAGCTTACCCCAAAACAAATGATAGAGCTTAAAGCCCTTATGGGCGATTCGAGCGACCATATTCCCGGTGTTGCAGGTGTAGGTGAAAAAACAGCAACCGATTTAATTCAACGGTTTGATAATATTGATAATATCTATGAAAATTTAGAAAATCTTGATATTAAAGAGGGGGTAAAAAATAAGCTTTTAGCAGGAAAGGAAAGTGCCTTTTTAAGCCGAAAGCTTGGAACAATTTATCGCCAAGTGCCAATTTTACTTGATTTTGAAAAATATAGGTTTGGCGAGGTTGACAAAAGCCTTTTAGCCTCAATGCTTAAAAGGTTAGAATTTTTTAAGCTCTTGGAAAAAATGGAGCTTCAAAATTTTTCAGAGGATATTGCAGAGATAAAACAAGACACACCAAAATATAATCTGGTACCATTACAGGAATTTTTAAAGCTGAAATTTAATAAGTTGACTGTTATGATAAATGACAATCAGGTTTACCTTTCGGCAGAAAACTTTATAACTAAGGCAAATCTTGTCGAAAACGGAACTGAACTTACAGCTATTTTCCGAAAAGAGGGGCTTTTAATAAATTCAACCGACAGTAAGCAGTTATATAAAGCCCTTTCTTCGGTTTATGAACCTAAGCTGGTTGCTTTTGACCTTTCTTTGGCTGGATATTTATGTTCGCCCTCGGCCAATTCTTACGATATTTCTCGTCTTTGTGAAGAATATCTTAAGGCAATGCCGCGGGTTGACAAAAGCCAAGACGAAGAATGTGTTAAGATTGCGGCGGCGGCTGAGCTTTGGTCTGTGTTAGAAAAGAAAATTGCCGAAAATAATATGGAGCAGCTTTTAAAAGAAATAGAACTGCCTTTGGCAAAATTGCTGAGCGAAATGGAAAGAGACGGAATTTTGCTTGATGTTAACGGTGTTAAACAAATGGGTAACAGGCTCGAAAAGGGCATAACGGCATTAGAGGGGGAAATTTATAACCTTGCCGGTGAAACCTTTAATATTAAATCCCCTCAGCAGTTAGGCTCAATATTGTTTGAAAAGCTTGAGTTAAGGCACGGTAAAAAGACCAAAACCGGCTATTCTACTACAGCCGAAATTTTAGAAAAGCTGAAAAACGACCACCCCATAATACCCAAAATTTTAGAGTACAGAACCCTTACAAAGCTTAATTCTACCTATTGCGAGGGCTTGGTTAAGGCTGTAGATAATGACGGTCGCGTTCGTTCTACCTTTAATCAGACCGAAACCCGAACCGGCAGAATTTCTTCTTTGGAGCCTAATCTTCAAAACATCCCCGTAAGAAGAGAAGAGGGCAGAGAACTTAGAAAATTCTTTATAGCAAAGCCGGGGTACCTGCTTTTAGATGCCGACTATTCTCAAATTGAACTAAGAGTATTGGCACATATAGCAGGTGATAAGGCTATGATAAATGCTTTTAACAGTGGTGAAGATATTCACACAAAAACTGCCTCACAGGTGTTTGATATGCCGCCTTTACTTGTGACCCCCAAAATGAGAAGCAGCGCAAAGGCAGTAAATTTTGGTATAATTTACGGTATTGGTGCCTTTTCTTTGGCTCAGGATATTGGTGTTTCCAGGGCTGAGGCGGCTAAATATATTGACGATTACTTCGCAACCTATCCGGGTATTTCAAAATATATGGAAAACACCGTTTTACAGGCCAAGGAAAAGGGTTATTCTACTACAATGTTTGGTAGAAGACGTTATCTTCCTGAAATAAATAGCTCTAACGGAATGTTAAGAGCCTTTGGTGAGCGCGTGGCAAGAAATATGCCCATTCAGGGAACGGCGGCCGATATTATAAAACTTGCAATGGTAAAAACAAGAGAAAGCTTTATTAAAAACGGACTAGATGCCAAGGTAATTTTACAGGTTCACGATGAGCTTATTGTTGAGGCTGAGGAAAGTATAGCACCAAGGGCCGCAGAAATACTTGAATACGAAATGGAAAATGCAGTAAAGCTTTCTGTACCCCTAATAGCTGAGGTGCATAAGGCAAAAAACTGGTTTGATGCCAAAGGTTAATAAAGGTAAAAAGCATATGAAAAAAGTAATATTTGTTTGCACAGGAAACACCTGCCGAAGCCCAATGGCAATGGCGGTTTGTAAGAAAAAATTAGAAGAGCAAGGTATTACAGGTTGGCAGGTTGATAGCGCAGGTCTTGCTGCAAGTGAGTGCAATATCAGTGAAAATTCCAATGAAGCATTAAGGAAAATTGGAATTAATATTAGCAGTTTTCTTTCAAAACCTCTTACATTAGATATGGCTTTTGAAGCAGATTTGATAGTGGTAATGACCCTTATCCACAAAGGGGCTTTACTTTCAGCCGGAATAGCGGAAGAGAAGGTTATTGTTTTGGGAAACGGTATTCCCGACCCCTTTGGAGGCGATGCCAAGGTTTATGAAAATTGTCTTAATGAAATAATAAAAGGAATAGATATTCTTTTAAACGAGGGGGTTTTTAATTGATTTTAAAAATTGAAGATATTAATGCTTATTCTAAAGATATTGCAGTTATAGAAAAGCATTGTTTTAAAACTCCCTGGACCGATGAGCAGATTCGCTCTTCAGATAATACGGTTTTCTTTTTGGCTAAAGAAGAAAACAAGCCCATAGGTTATGCAGGAATGTATACTGTTTTAGATGAAGGCTATGTAACAAATATAGGGGTTATGCCTTTGCACCGCCGAAAAGGCGTTGGTAAAAAGCTGTTAGAGGCCCTTATTGAGTTTTCTAATGATAGTAATTTAGCTTTTTTATCATTAGAGGTGCGACCCTCAAACCTACCGGCTATAAAGCTTTATGAATCGTTTGGTTTTGTGTCAGAGGGTCTTCGTAAAAATTTTTATTCTAACCCAAGGGAAGACGGTCTTATTATGACGAGGTATTTTAAGTAATGGAAGAGAAATATATTTTAGCAATTGAAAGCTCTTGTGATGAAACGGCTGTGGCTATTACCAAGGGCAGAACAGTTTTAGCAAATGAAATTGCAAGTCAGGTTGAGGAGCATAAGCTTTATGGCGGTGTTGTTCCCGAAATTGCTTCAAGACGGCATTGCGAAGCAATTTATGCCCTTACAGAAAAGGCGCTTGAAACCGCCGGAATAACCAAAAATGATATTGGTGCTGTGGCTGTTACGGCGGCTCCCGGTCTTATTGGTGCCCTTTTGGTGGGAGTTAATTTTGCAAAGGGACTTGCTATGAGCCTTAATGTGCCATTAATACCGGTGCACCATTTAAGGGCTCATATGGCCGCTAACTATATATCTGCACCTGAGCTTAAACCACCCTTTTTGTGCCTTTTGGTTTCGGGTGGGAACACCGTTATTGCAAGGGTGACCGATTATACGAAGTTTGAAATTTTAGCCAAAACTCGTGATGATGCAGCAGGAGAATGCTTTGATAAGGCCGCAAGAGCTATGGGCCTATCTTACCCCGGAGGCGTTACCCTTGATAAAATTGCTACTAAGCCCGATTTTAAAGAATATCCATTGCCTTTTCCAAAGGTTGAGGGCAGTGAATATGATTTTAGCTTTTCGGGACTCAAAACGGCGGTGGTTAATTTAATACATAACAGGGAACAAAAAGGTCTAAGTGTTGATGTTCCTGTTCTTGCGGCTACCCTTCGTCAGCGTGTTGCTCAAATGCTTGTTAATTCTACAATTGGCCTTGCAAAAGAAACCGCCCTTAAAAAGGTTGTGGTTGCAGGGGGTGTTTCGGCCAACAGTGAACTTCGCCGTTTAATGACCCAGGCCGCAAATGAAAACAATATTGAACTTTTCTTCCCCGAGCTAAAATATTGCGGCGATAATGCGGCAATGGTTGGGGTTCAGGCCTGTTACGAAAAAGGAAGAGCAAATGCAGGTTTGAATGCCCGCGCTACTATGGATATAGGGGAGGAGTTTTAAAATGCGCCAAAAAAGAGTGGCGGCCGTTCACGATATATCGGGTTTGGGAAAGTGCTCTCTTACTGTTGCTCTTCCCATTCTTTCTGTAGCGGGGTTGGAGTGTTGTCCTATTCCTACAGCTGTTCTTTCAAATCACACCGGAGGCTTTAAAGATTTTACCTTTAAAGACCTTACAGAAGATATTTTGCCAATTGTGAGCCGTTGGAAAGAAGAAAAGCTTATATTTGATGCAATATATTCGGGTTATTTAGGTTCTACAAGACAGGTAGATATTTTAATTGAAACCATTAAACAGCTAAAAAGCGAAAAAACCTTGGTGGTTGTAGACCCAGTTATGGGCGATAACGGTTGTTTGTATAAATCATTTTCGCCCGAATTTCCCGGTAAAATGAGGGAATTATGTCAGTGTGCAGATGTTATAACTCCAAATATGACCGAGGCCTGTTTAATGCTTGGAGAAAGCTACAGTCCACCGCCTTATAATAAGGATTATATAAATTCTATTCTTATGAAGCTAGGTTCGCTTTGCAAAAAAACGGTTGTGCTTACCGGTGTTTCTTTTGATAAAAAGGCCCTTGGTGCCGCCGCATTAGATGTTGAAACTGGCGCTATAAGTTATTGCTTTAACGAAAAAATCGAGGGTATGCACCACGGCACAGGTGATGTTTTTTGCAGTGTTCTTGTTTCGGCTCTCACCCTTGGGAGAGACATTGATTTTTCCCTGAAGGCGGCTGTAGAATTTACTTGTTTGTCTATTGAAAACACCTTCGATTTTCCGGAGCTTTGGTACGGTGTTAACTTTGAGGGTGTTTTAAATCGGCTTGACGATATTTTAGGAGGTATACATGGCTCAACGGTTTGACAGAACAAAACAGCTTATCGGTTTAAATGGGGTAAAAAAATTGTCGGCTTCAAGGGTGGCGGTTTTTGGTATAGGGGGTGTAGGCTCCTTTGTTTGTGAGGGCCTTGCCCGTGGGGGAATAGGTGCTTTAGATTTATTTGACTATGATGAGGTAGATATAACCAATATAAACCGTCAAATAATTGCCCTTGACAGTACCGTGGGTAAGAAAAAAACCGATGTTATGAAGGAACGCATTATGGATATTAATCCAAGTGCTAAGGTTAGCTCTAATTATCTTTTCATTTCTCCAGAAAGCGTATCACAGTTAAATTTTTCCCAATATGACTATATAGTTGATGCAATAGATAATGTTACAGGTAAAATAGCCCTTTGTGAGGCAGGTTTTAAGGCAAATATCCCGGTTATTTCGGCTATGGGTGCCGGTAACAGGCTTGAAGCAGATGGGTTTAAAATTGCAGATATTTCAAAAACCTCAGGCTGTCCCTTGGCTAAGGTAATGAGGTTAGAGTTAAAAAAGCGCGGCATTAGTGGCATTAAGGCTGCATTTTCTGACAGACCGGCAATAAAAAGGCCTACAGAAGATGGGAAAAGACCTACTCCGGCAAGTATTTCTTTTGTGCCTTCTGTAATGGGGCTTTTAATTGCAGGAGAGGTAATTAAAGATATTATAGGAAAAGAGGGTACCATATGACATTAAAGGATGTTGCAAAAATTTCAGGTTGCTCGGTGGCAACCGTGTCTAAGGTTTTTAAAAATAGCGCCGAAATAAGCGAGGAAACCAAAAAAAGGGTTATATTGGCTGCAGAAAAAATAGGGTACCTTAAAAAGGCTACAACAAGTCCTAAAATTTTGGGCGGATTAAAGCCTGTTATTTTTTTCGATCCGGAGCAAAAGTTTATTTCTTCTCTTAAGGAATTAAATAAGACAGTACAAAGGCAGGGTCTTTCTCTTTTATATGTTATGTTAAATTCAGAGGAGGCAAAAAAGCTTTCGGCCCAGATAGGTGCTTGGGGAATTATTTCTGCCAAAAAAACAGAAGACACAGAAATTTATTCTTTTGAGGGAGATTTTCAGGGTCTTTCAAAAAAACTTGAAGAAATGGCTTCTTTTGTTCCCAAAAGGGCACCCCGTACAACAGCAGATGTACCAAGAAAAGCTAAAGAGTCTTTAAAACCAAAGGTATATGAGCGCAAAAAAGAGGATATTTGGCTTTTGTAGTATGCTTTAGGGTTGTAAAAATACTTTTTTATATTTTTCCACTAAAAAATATAAAAAAGTATTTACTTTAAGTTTTAAATAAGGTAAAATAGTGCTATAAGTGTATGAAAAGTTTCATACGCAAGATGAGGTGAAGTTATGTATAAAGAAAAAATCAAACAAATGACCCTTTCGGAAAAGGCTATGCTTCTTACCGGAAAAAATATGCTCACTACTGCCGAGCTTGAAAGACTTAATGTTCCTTCAATAGAAATGGCAGACGGCCCTCACGGGGTCAGAACCGCTTCGGGCAAGCCCTGCGCTGTAGAGGGCGGGTGTGTTTGCTTTCCAACTGCTTCTGCTGCCTCTGCAACCTGGAACCGCGACCTCCTGTATAAGATGGGCGTGGGTCTTGCAAGGGACTGCATTAAAGAAGAGGTAGATGTTTTATTAGGTCCGGGAATTAATATTAAACGCCACCCTTATTGTGGAAGAAATTTTGAATATTTTTCTGAAGACCCATTAGTTTCTGGTGAGCTTGGTGCCGCCTATATTAAGGGTGTTCAAGACTGCGGTGTTGGCACCAGCCTTAAGCACTTTGCCGCCAATAACCAGGAAATTGACCGTGGAACAGGTAACTCTGAAATTGATGAAAGAACCCTTAGAGAAATTTATTTAAAGGGCTTTGAAATTGCTATTAAAAAAGCTAACCCCACTAGTGTTATGAATGCTTACAATAAGCTTAACGCTATTTTCTGTTCGGAAAACGAATGGTTACTTAAAAAAGTTCTGAGAGAAGAATGGGGTTATGACGGTGTAGTAATTTCTGACTGGGGTTCTGTGCATAATGTTGCTAAAGCACTTAAAAACGGACTTAACTTACAAATGCCGAAGAACCCGAATATTGAGGCTCAGCTTGAAAAGGCCATAGAAAACGGCATTATCACCGAAGAAGAAATTGATAAGGCACTGGAAGAACTTCTTATTTTCTTAGATAAAACAAAAGCGGCTAAAAAGGATACCACACCTTATGACCGCAGGGAGCAGCATAATATCGCTAAGGAAATTGCTAACGAGGCTATTACTCTTCTTAAGAATGAAGATAACATTCTTCCTATCGACGCTAAGAGATTTAAGAATATAACCGTATTCGGTGGTCACGCTATGAACCCAACCTATATGGGTGGCGGTAGCTCTACTGTTCATACCAAGCCCGAATGGATAGAGTCTCCCTTTGAGTGCTTAAAGGCAAACCTGGGTAACGATGTAAACCTTGTTTTTGAAGAGCTTTATAATAATAAAGATATACCTAACCGCGATGGCATAAGGGGTCAGGCGGCGTCTGCCGCCCGTAAGTGTGATTTGGCCATTGTGTTTGCAGGAAGCCTTATTCACTTTGAAACCGAAGGCTTAGATAAGGACCATAATGTTTTAGAAAACTATATGGAAAACTGTCTTAGATTTATTTGCAATAACTGTGAAAACGTTATAGTTGTTTTACAGACCGGTGCCGCTATTGTTCCCGGCACTTGGAAGGATAAGGCTAAGGGAATAGTTGAAATGTGGATAAGCGGCGAAGCAGGAGGCAGTGCTGTGGCCGATGTTCTTACCGGAAAGGTTAACCCCTCGGGTAAGCTCTCTGAAACATTTGCTTACTGCCATAATCCCCTTATTGATTATCCCGGCGACGGAGTTAAGGTTACATATCCTGAGCAGTGGCAGGTTGGCTACCGTTATTTTGACCGCCATATGCAGGATGTTTGGTATCCATTCGGACACGGACTTTCCTATACCCAGTTTGAATATAGCGACCTCAAACTAAGCGCAGAAAGCTCTAATGACCCCAATTCGCAACTAACCGTAACCTTTAAGGTTAAAAATGTTGGTAAAATGGCCGGTAAAGAGGCTGTACAGCTTTATGTTGGTGACGATGTTTCGGTTGTTTCCAAACCTCTTAAGGAGCTTAAAGCATTTGACAAAATAGCTCTTGAGCCAGGTGAGGAAAAAGAGGTTTCCTTTACACTTGGCTTTGATAGCTTTGCATATTATAATGTATTGTTACACAATTGGCATGTTGAATCTGGTGTATATAATATATATGTAGGCTCGTCTTCGGCCGATATTAGACTTAAAGGTAGATATGTTATAAATGATAAGTTTGATTACACTATTGGCGCTGTAGATAAAACTGTTGTGGCAGATGAATAATCTATAATATGTTAAAGAGGTGTTTCCCAAGTTAGGTGGGGAACACCTCTCTTTTATTAATGAATATTTAATTTATACGCCGGTACTACTATTATATGGTGTGCTGTTATCTAAGCCCAAAACTGACCGAAAGCGCCTTGTCAACCTTGTCCATTGAAGAAATATCAAGATTTCCCATTTTTTCTTTAAGTCTGCGCTTATCAATAGTACGAACCTGCTCTAAAAGAACAATAGAATTCTTCTGAAGTCCGCTTCCCTCTGCCTCTACGCTTATATGTGTAGGTAATTTAGCCTTGTCTTGTTGGCTTGTTATTGCGGCGGCAATAACAGTTGGGCTATAACGGTTACCAACATCGTTTTGAATAATAAGTACCGGGCGAATTCCACCTTGTTCAGAACCAACTACGGGGCTTAAATCTGCGTAGTATATTTCTCCTCGCTTTACTGTCATAAAAATTCTTCCTTTCCGTGAACAGACATCTTACTTGCAAGATTATTTTTACCCGTTTAATGGAATTTTAAACAGAAACTTAATATATATTTATAGTGAGCGTTGTTTTCTCACTACTATATTTTATGCAAATATTGTAGTTTGGACAGTGTTTCTTCGTGTTTGCATACTATAGATTGTTGTTTTATTTATGGGTTATAAAAAAGTGCATAAAAAAGTTTTTCGGGGGAAAACTTGCTTTATATTTACAATTTCGGCCTTATTTTATATATTTTTAACTTAAAAAATGTGTTAAAACGATGTTTTTTCACCACTTTTTAAAATTTTTAATTAAAAAATACAGCGATTAGCAGAAAAACACTAGCATAATGACAATTGTTTTCACAAACGGTAGCAATTTGCACAAATAGAATGCAGGGCAAATGGTAAAAAATGGAATAAAACTAATTAGTTACAACTTTGTAACCTTTGTTTTGTAACCTTTTTGGCCCCAAGTTTGGCTATTTTGCATATTAAAAAGGCCGCTTTTTGCCTTGACGAACCTGGGTTTGGGGGATATACTATTGAACGTGGTCAAAAAGGCCGCACCTTTGTTTGGACTTTATTTTAAAAAGGAAAAAACAAAACAGCAGATACAGAAGCGTTTTTCCGTGCATCTGTAAAGCCATAAACTTTTAGGCTGCTGCTGTATTGACGGAGAAGGAGTTTTTTAATGTTTCAAGCTAAGTTTGCCATTATAAAGTGTGTTACCGCACTTGTGGTTGCCTTAAGCACTGTTACCGCTATGGTAGCTTTTGCCGCAACCGATTATGTAAATAAGGTAACAATCACTGACGGTGACAATTCGTTTGAGGTAGAAACCTATTGTTCAAATGTTTCAGAAATTCTTTCTGAAAATCAGATAACACTGTCAGATGGCGACGTTACCGAATTTGAACTTAAAGACGGTGTAGGAACACTGAAAATTATGCGTTCATTCCCAGTACACATAACCTATGGTAACGAAAAATATTCAACCAATATGACAGAGGGAACTGTTGCCAAAGCTTTACAAAGCGCAGGTCTTACTCTTGGCGAGTATGATATGTGTAACAAAAATTTAGAAGATGTTCTTACCGCTGAAAGCTATATTGATGTTGTAAGTGTAGAATATAAGACAGTAACCTATGAAGAGTCGATACCCTTTACAACTAAGGTTGAATATTCTAATAAGCTTAATAAGGGCGACACCAAGGTTACCGAGGGCGAAGAAGGTTCTAAAACTGTTACGGTTAAACAAAGGGTTGAAAACGGCGTTGTAACAAGTGTGGAGGTTCTTTCCGAAAATGTTACAAAGCAGGCCACAACCAAAACTACAGTTATTGGTACTAAAAAGGCTGCAGTACAAAAGCAACAGGTAAATGATAAAAAACAAACCGAAGCTACCGGAAAGGTTGTTGAAACAATCTCTGAAATCGGTGATGTTAAGGTTGATGCTAACGGCGTTCCCCTTAAATATTCCAAGGCAATGACCTTCCGTGCTTCTGCTTATACAAGCCCTAAGGGCGCAATTTGCTCTACAGGAGTTGCCGCCAAACCCGGTTATATTGCGGTTAACCCCAACATTATTCCTTACGGAACAAAAATGTATATAGTTTCTAACGATGGTAAATATGTTTACGGTTATGCTATTGCGGCAGATACCGGCGGATTTGCAAATAGAAACCCTTATATGGTTGACCTTTATTTTAATACCGAGAGCGCTTGTATTAATTTCGGTATCCGCAATGTTACAATTTATGTTCTCGAATAGTCTTTAATCAAAAAACCGCTTGTCATTTCGAACAAGCGGTTTTTTATATAGTTATGATTTTCGAGTTATTTCGTTCTTGCATTTAGGGCAGGTAATAATTATTTTTCCTCTTCCTTTTGGAACGTGTAAATATGCCTTACAGGTGGGGCATTTAAAATATTTATTTACCTTTCGTTCGTTGTAAATTCTTTTCCTTATACGAAACCAGCCCAAAAGTTTATTTTTATATTTAACATAGGTTGCTCTTTCTTTTTGCCTTTTATATATGTTTTTAGAGTAGCAACGGTAGGTGGAAAAAATAAGTGCAAACAAACCCAAAAAATAAAGAATAATACTATTTATAAAAAGGTTAATAATGAAAAAGGCAAGTGCCACCCAGGTTAAGAACCTTGAAAAATCGTCCATACCATAGCGGCCATACATAAAGCTTTGCAGTTTGTAGGTTAAATTTTGAAGAAAGTTTCTAAACAAATTAGTAATCTCCTTAATATACTTAAATTAACAAATTACAGTATATATTAAAAATGTGAACAAATTTAGAAGTTTTAATGCTTCAAATATTAAAATTCGCGGCTCTACACTGTAGAGCCGCGAAAAAATTAGTCACAGCAGGGGTCTGCTTTCTTAGGGGGAATGGGGTCCTGACCCGGAAGGGTAACATCGCCTAGCCCAGAGGTTTCAGAGAAAATAACATTAGAGGTTGTAGCATTCACCACATCGGTGGGAATAATAATTTTAGAGGCCTTTCCGTCGGAAAGTTTAACAAGCGCCTCATATTTTTTAAGCTCTAAAACAGCGGCATCTGCAGCGGCTTCCTTTAGGGCCATAAGTCCGTCAGCCTCGGCCTTTTTGGAAAGATAAATTGCTCTGGCCTCACCCTCGGCACGGGCTATTCGGGCATCTCTTTCACCCTCAGCCTCTAAAATCATTGCCTGTTTGTCACCCTCGGCACGGGTGATGGCGGCCGCCTTGTGTCCCTCGGCTTGAAGAAGGGTTTCACGTCTGTCACGTTCGGCCTTCATTTGTTTTTCCATAGCATTTTGAATTTCGGCAGGGGGGATAATGTTTTTAAGCTCAACGCGGTTTACCTTAATGCCCCATTGGTCGGTTGCCTCGTCAAGAATTGCGGTCATTTTTGTGTTAATGTTATCTCTTGAGGTCAAGGTTCCGTCAAGCTCCAGCTCACCTACAATATTACGAAGTGTGGTGGCCGTAAGGTTTTCTAAAGCAGATATAGGATTCACCGCACCGTAGGCATAAAGCTTGGCGTCAAAAATGCGAAAATAAACAACAGTATCTATTTGCATTGTTACATTATCTTTAGTAATAACCGGTTGCGGAGGTGAGTCTAAAAACTGTTCTTTGAGGGTTATCTTTTTAGCAACTCTTTCTAAAAAGGGGATAGTAACATGAATACCCGCACTCCAGGTGGTACGGTATTTCCCCAAAAATTCAATAACATATTCTGTGGCTTGGGGAACAATTTTGATATTTGCAATAACAAGCACGAAAACCACAATTCCTAAAATTAATAAACCAATCATTTTTAAAATCCTTTCTTTTTATTTATTTATAAATGCCGAAACTATTTCTCCGTAATACATACGGTGAAAATCCTTATTTGGATAATTTTTATCTACAAGGCTTTTGTCATAAAAGCAGTTTTCTTCAAGGTCCTGAGAATAAAGCTTTTTGCAAATTAAAACAAGCCTTGCCTGTTCAAAATAGGGGGCGCCGGTATCCGGGTCGAAAACCGGTTTAAGACCGGTTAGCGATATTTTATCAACATCTCTGCCCGATTTGCTTCCGCAAACGGCGTGAACCGATTTATCATCACCGTAGAAGGAAAGAGTATAGTTTTTCTCCCTTTCGGTAAATTCATAGGTATAGCGTTGTGGACGAATTGCTGCAACGGCGCAGGGCTTACCCCACATTACCCCTGCAAAGCCCCAACTTGCGGTCATTGTGTTAAAGCTTTCGCTGTTACCGGCGGTTATAAGCATCCATTCGCTGCCTATGTTTTTAATAAAGTTTTCGTTTATAGCTTCTACAGCTATTTTTTCAAAGCCCAATATTATCACCTCATTTTTATTTTAAAAAATTGGGTCGACAAAAAGCCGACCCAATTAATAATACTTAATAAAGCAACCCGAATATTACTTTTTTTCCTCAATTCTTGAAAAAACAATGTCATATCCATCGCTACCATATGTAAGAGAACGGTTTACTCGGCTTATTGTTGCAGTACTGGCACCGGTGGCCGAAACAATGTCGTTATAAAGGCTTTTATTTTTAAGCATTCTGGCAACCTCTAAGCGTTGGGTGAAAGCTTTAATTTCTTTAATAGTGCAAACATCTTCGAAAAATTTATAGCACTCATCAACCGTTTTTAAGGTGAGCACTGCCTCGAAAAAACGGTCGGTCATATCATTTTTAAGGTTAATCATTATAAAACTGCCTCCAGGATGCTGAAATTCAGCACTTTAATATATTTGTATTTTAACACTTTAGTTTGTAAAAGTCAATAGCGTTTTGTTCCAATTAATATTTTTTTGAAGATATTTTGGGTTTATATTGTGCGAAATAGATGAAACAAATGCTGTTTTCCCCGAAGAAGTAATAAAAAGATTTAAAAAAGGGCGAAAAAATTAAAAATAATGGTTGTAATTTTGGGCAAAATTTGAGATAATAAAACTACTAATATATATCTATATGAGGGAAGTGCAATAATGACAGATTTTGAAAAGCTTGCAGAGCTTTTGTTACCTAATACCTTAAAGACGCCCGATTATTATGAAAATCTTTACCAATCAAGAAATTTGCCTGAGGGCGCGGCTGTTACAAGAATAGCACCAAGCCCCACAGGGTATTTACATCTTGGTACCCTTTTTATGGCTCTTGTTAACCGTATTACTGCCGACAGCACCGACGGTACAATGTTTATTCGTATAGAAGACACCGATAAGAAAAGAGAAATTGAAGGCGGCATTGAAGACATTGTAAACGGCCTTGAACATTTTGGAGTTCATATTGATGAGGGCTTTACAGTAGAAGGCCAAAAGGGTGAATACGGTCCTTATCAGCAAAGCCACCGCGCAGAAATTTATCAGTGCTATGTTAAAAAGCTTATAGAACAAGGTCTGGCTTATCCCTGTTTTTGTACAGCGGAGGAGCTTGAAGAGGTTCGCGCCCAGCAGGAAAAGGATAAAATAAGAACCGGCTATCACGGAAAATGGGCAAAACACAGAGATATAACATATGAAGAGGCTAAAGCCCTTGTTGAAGAGGGTAAGCCCTATGTTATTCGTCTTAAATCACAAGGCAGTGAGGACAAAAAAATTGTTTTCACCGACGGTATCAAGGGAAAAATAGAAATGCCCGAAAATGATGAAGACTTTGTACTCCTTAAGTCTGATGGTATTCCTACATACCATTTTGCCCATGCGGTTGACGACCACCTTATGAAAACCACCCATGTTATAAGGGGCGATGAGTGGATTTCTTCTACACCTAAGCATTTAGAGCTTTTTAAGCTTCTTGGCTTTAAGGCACCTAAATATGCCCACGTTGCTCCCATAATGAAGCTTGATAACGGCAATAAGAGAAAAATTTCAAAAAGAAAAGACCCTGAAGCCGCGGTAAGATATTTTATTGAACAGGGCTTTCCCGCTGAAAGCGTTATAGAATATCTTATGACTATTGCAAGTTCTGAGTTTGAAGCTTGGCGAAAGGCTAATAAATTGGAGTCTTATAAAAAATTCAAGTTCAATCTTAAGAAAATGAGCCTTTCGGGTGCCCTTTTTGACGGCGCAAAGCTTTTAGATGTTTCTAAAAATGTTATTTGTCTTAAAAACTCTGATATTGTAGTTAAAGAGCTTATCACTTGGGCGGAGGAATTTGATAAGGAGTTTGCCGATCTTCTTAAACGGGATATGGAATTCACAAAGAAGATTTTTGCTATTGACCGCGATGTTCCAAAACCCAGAAAGGATATTGCCCGTTACTCTGAGGCCAAGGAATACGCCGCATATTTCTTTAACGAGCTTTTTGTTCCAAACTTCGAGCTTCCTGAAAATATTTCAAAAGAAGATGCCGTAAGTTTACTTAAAGCCTATAAGTCGGTTTATGACGAAAAGGACGAACAAAGCGAGTGGTTTGAAAAAATTAAGAGCATTTGCCCCGATTTAGGTTTTGCACCTGACACTAAAACCTACAAGGCAAACCCTGAGGCTTATAAGGGTAACCCCGGTGATGTTAGTACCCTTATAAGAATTGCTGTAACAGGCCGAACAAACACACCAGACCTTTGCAGTATAATGAAGACCATAGGCAAAGATGAGTCGTTAAAGCGTATAGATAACGCTATTGCTACATTTGAGGCTTAAAAAGGAGAAAACAATGGAAGAGAAAAACATACTTCCCGAGGAAGAAACCGCAGTAGCGGCAAGTAATTTTATATATGATTTTATTGATGAAGATTTAAAAGAAGGGGTATATGACAGGGTTCAAACCCGTTTTCCCCCAGAGCCTAATGGTTATTTGCATATTGGCCACGCTAAGGCGATTTGTATAGATTTCGGTACTGCCGAAAAATATGGCGGAACCTGCAATCTCCGTTTGGACGATACCAACCCCACTAAAGAGGATACAGAATATGTAGATGCCATTTTAGAAGATATTAAATGGCTTGGCTTTAAATGGGATAATGTTTATTATGCCTCTGACTATTTTGATTATATTTATGACTGTGCAGT
This sequence comes from Clostridia bacterium, assembly GCA_017410605.1. Lineage (GTDB taxonomy): Bacteria > Bacillota > Clostridia > Oscillospirales > Acutalibacteraceae > UMGS1279. Next base: position 66,024 of record JAFQQN010000005.1, on the reverse strand, counting down.
AGAGCTTATTAAAAGAGGTCTTGCCTTTGTTTGCGACCTCACCGCCGACCAAATGAGGGAATATCGCGGCACACTTACCGAACCGGGTAAGGAAAGCCCCTATCGTAACCGTTCTATAGAAGAAAACCTAGATTTATTTGAGAGAATGACAAAGGGTGAGTTTGAAAACGGTGAAAAGGTGCTCAGGGCAAAAATTGATATGGCATCACCTAACCTTAATATGCGCGACCCCATTATTTACAGAATTATGAAGGTGCCTCACCACAGAACAGGGGATAAGTGGTGTGTTTATCCTATGTATGATTTTGCACACCCCCTGTCAGACGCAAAAGAGGGTGTAACCCATTCTCTTTGCTCTTTAGAGTTTGAAAATCATCGTCCCCTTTATGATTGGTTCCTTCGTGCATTAGATATTAAAACTCCCCCAAGACAGATTGAGTTTGCAAGAATGAATGTAAACTACACCTTAACCAGTAAGCGTAAGTGCCTTAAATTGGTTCAGGATAAGCTGGTTGACGGTTGGAATGACCCCAGAATGGCAACCCTTTGTGGTATGAGAAGAAGAGGCTATCCCGCCGAGGCGGTAAGAGAGTTTGTTTCTAAAATTGGTGTTTCTAAGGCCTATAGTGTTATAGATTTTGCTTTGTTTGAATCCTGCGTTAGAGATTATCTTAACCAGAATGCAGATAGAGCAATGGCTGTTCTTCGTCCATTAAAGGTTATTATTGATAATTATCCTGAGGACAAAACAGAAGAGCTAGAGGTTGAGATTAATCCCAATAAGCCTGAGCTTGGCTGTAAAAAGGTAACCTTTTCTAAAGAAATATTTATTGAGCAGGACGACTTTATGTTAGACCCTCCCGGAAAATATTTCCGACTTTGCCCTGCTAAAGAGGTTCGTCTAAAGGGCGCATATTTTATTAAATACGCTTCTGTAGATACCGATGAAAACGGCAATATTACCGCAGTGCACTGTACCTATGACCCCGAAACCAGAGGGGGAGATGCACCTGACGGAAGAAAGGTTAAGGGAACACTGCACTGGGTGTCTGCAAAGACCGCGGTTAATGCTACAGTTCGCCTTTATGATAGGCTCTTTATGGTTGAAAATCCATCTGATGAAGAGGGTGTATCTTCATTTGCAGATAACCTTAATCCTCAGTCTTTACAAATTATTGAAAACGCTAAAATTGAAAAGGATGTTGCTGTGGCTAAGCCGGGTGATACCTTCCAATTTATGCGACAGGGTTATTTTGCCATTGATACTGATTCTACAAGTGATAATATTATTATAAACAGAACCGTTGCTCTTAAGGATTCATTTAAAAAATAGGAGAAACTTATGAAGGCTTTTGAAATTTATAATAAGCTTTGCAGTATTGCACCTATTGAACTGGCTATGGATTATGACAATCCCGGCTTTTTGGTGGGGGATAAAAGCAGCGATATAAACGTAGCCGTAGTTTGCCTTGATGTTACTTCGGCGGTAGTAGATTTTGCTGTGAAAAACGGTGCTAAGCTTATTATAAGCCATCACCCAATTATTTTTGAACCTTTAAAAAGTATTACAGCCGATGACAATAAACGAGTTTTTTCTTGTCTTTCGGCTGGTATTTCGGTTATTTCGATGCATACTAATTTAGATGTTGCTAAGGGTGGCGTTAATGACCAACTTGCCTCAGCTTTAAGCCTTTCCTTTGTGGAATCCATAACCGATTGTGACGGTTTCACCTTTAAAATGGGAAAATTGCCTGAAGAAATGAATGCCCACCGCCTTGCAGAGCATATAAAAAACAAATTAGGCGGTGTTGTGCGTTATACCGACAATAAAAAATCAATAAGCAAGGTTGCTGTTTGCGGCGGTTCGGGAAGTGATTTTTTGAAATTGGCCGCCGGGATGGGTGCCGATGCTCTGGTTACTGCAGATGTTAAGCATAAATATTTTATCGAGGCGGCAGAAATGGGCTTTAACCTTTTTGATGCAGGTCATTTTCACACCGAAGATGTTATTGTTGAGCCACTTACAAATAGCCTTAACAGTGAACTTTCAGGTGTGACCTTTATACCATATCATTTGAAGGAAATTAACACCCTTTAAAATCAAATTTAATGCTTTGACAAAGAGAGGTATTTTTATGAAAAAAAGAACTAAGCTTTTTGTTATTCTTAGCGTTATTGCCTTAGTTGTTATTATTTTGGTTTCAAGTGTTACTTCAACCTATAATTCTTTGGTTTCTTTAGAAACAGAGGTTGAAACAAAACAGGCACAGATAAGCACTCAGCTTCAAAGAAGAAGTGACCTTATTCCTAACCTGGTTAATACAGTTAAGGGCTATGCGGCACACGAAAATGAGGTTTATACAGCCATTGCCGATGCAAGAAGTAAGCTTGCTGGTGCCAATACAGTTGAAGAACTGAGCGAGGCAGACAGTCAACTTTCTTCGGCTCTTTCACGTTTGTTGGTTGTGGTAGAGAATTATCCTCAGCTTAAAGCCAGTGAAAACTTTATTGCTCTTCAGGACCAGCTAGAGGGCACCGAAAACCGTATTGCTACTGCTCGTAATGACTATAATAAGGCAGCAAAAACTTATAATACTAAAATAAGAAAATTCCCGTCAAATATTTTTGCAGGAATGTTCGGCTTCGAAAAGGCAGATTATTTTGAGGCAGAAGAGGGCGCTGAAAAAAATCCCGAGGTCAGCTTTGAATGATAAAAAGTTTTTTGAAAAAATTATGCTTTGCGCTGGTTTTATTTCTGCTCTGCGTTAGCTTTTGCGGATGTGAAGAAAAACAAACAACTACAGTTTTAAACCCCACAGAAAAGTTTTTTGTAAACGATTTTGCAGATATAATTGATTCTTCCTCTGAGGAACAAATTCAGTTTTTAGGGGAAAGACTTTATTCTGACACAACAGCCCAAGCGGTTCTGGTTACCGTTAAAAACCTTGACGGTAAAGATATTAACTCCTTTGCTATAGAACTTGCCAGAGAATGGGGAATAGGCTCTGCCGACAAAAATAACGGTGTCTTACTTATTCTTGCTTTGGAAGAGCGAGAGGTAAGAATAGAGGTTGGCTCGGGCCTTGAGGGTGCCTTAACCGACGTTAAAACCGGGCGTATATTAGACCTTTACGGTATGGAGCATTTTAGAAAAGACGAGTTTTCTCAGGGTTTATTTTCGGTTTACAATTCAATTGTTAATGAAATATATATTGAGTATGGCCTTGCCCTAAGTGAAGATTATGTTCCGGTAGACCAACGGGAAAATAACCGTACCCAAGATGAAGAGTTTGATATAGCCAGAATTATTCTTATTGTTGCCGTTTTAATTATTGCTCTTTATCTTGGCAAGAAAAACGGCGGCAGAGGCGGTCACTCAGGTGGTATACCCTTCTTCTTTTTTGGTGGCCCCGGTGTATATAGGGGTGGCCGCGGCGGAGGAGGTTTCTCCGGCGGTGGCTTTGGTGGTTTTTCCGGCGGCGGAGGAGGTTTCTCCGGTGGCGGAAGCGGAAGAAAATTTTAAAAACGGAGGAAAAAATAATGCATTATGCAAGACAAAATGCCAGGAACAGTTCGAATATTTTTCTTGAATTTTTAAACTCAAAGGCCACAAGAATGTTCTTGCTTTACAGCCTGTCTACACTTATTAAGGGAATATTGGCGGGCGTAATGGTTTCTTTGGGGTGCGTTGCATACCTTAGCACCTCCAGTAAATATTTAGGCTCGGCCCTTTGCAGTATAGGCCTTTTTGCGGTATTTTCTTACGGTTTAGATCTTTTCACTGCAAAGGTTGGCTATGTCACCGTTCAAAAAAGCAGAAAAAACATTCAGCTTTTCCCTATGTTTATAGGCAATCTTTTGGGAGCGGTTTTCTCCAGTCTTGTTTTAGGCTTTACCCAAATTTCAGATAAACTGTCAGAGCGGTCCGCCTCTCTTTGCGATAATATTTTGGAAAGCAATGTGTGGAGTCTGCTTATTCTGTCTTTTTTTGGCGGTGTACTTATTTTTATTGCTACAGACAGTTTTAAAAATGCAACAAATAATGCCCAAAAATATTTGGGTGTGTTTTTAGCTGTTATGGTGCTTGTGCTGTCAAACTTTGAACATTCTGTGGCAGATGTGTTTTATTTAAGTATGGCAGATGAGTGGAGCATTCTGGCTGTTGCTTATATCTTGGTAATAACAGTTGGTAACGCCTTGGGAGCTGTTGTTATACCCCTTACGCACAAAGCTGTTGGGTTAATTAGGGCAAACCTACATAAGTCTTAATAATTTGTTAATGACAAATCGGTGTTTTTGTGGTACAATTATCCAGTAATATATTTTTAGGATGTGTTTAAATGAACGAACAGGTTCTTTCGGCAATTGTAGGACAGTTGCAAGGAATTATTGAAAGTAATAATTTTGAAAACAAGGGCGAAGGCCTTTACCAAAACGATAAGCTTTCTTTTGCTATTAAGCATAATCAAGAAGCAAAAATGCTTGTTTTAGAGGTTGCAGAGGTTGATGAAAATGGTGTACCGAGTGAATATAGCATTGCTTCCTCTTGGCTTTTTGAAGAAAGTGAAAACCTTCGTGATGCGGAGAGCGCCGGAATGGACTTTTTAGATACCCTTAAGGGCAAAATGGGTATAAGGGGAGTTCGCACCGCCAGAAGTGGTGAAGTTGCTTTGCCTGAAAAAAATTCAGGCAATTCTAAAAATATTGAAGCACTTTGCGCCAAGCTTCTTTCTGTTTTTCCCCAATTTAAAGAGGATTATAAGGCACATGTTTCAAAATACGGAACACTTCTTTATATTGATTTCTTTAAAGAAACATTTAGTCTTAAAACAGGCGAAATGTTAGATGCTAAGAACAAAAAGCAGATAAAAAAGCTTATTGATATGCTTTCAGATATGTATAATGTTGGCGACCATGCAGTTCAGAATGCTGTTGTAGGAATTGTTTTGGGCGGTGCTGTGCGTGGTAATGAGGAACGCTTTGAAACAGCCTTATCATATATGGAGGGGCACCCCTATTTGAAGAATGCCTTTATAAATATTAAGACAAAGGTAAATTCTGATAAAAGATTTAAGGCAATATTTGAATAAAACTAACAAAAAAGTTAAAAAAATGTACTTTTTTCAAAAAAATGATTGACATATAACGGTAGTTTAAGGTATAATTTAAAATTGCTGGGCCTGTAATTTATTTATAGCCTTATTCTATGGCGGCAGGGTATAGTTTATTGTCGCTAAAAAAGAAAAGGAGGTTTCACTTCATGAAAAGAACATATCAACCTAAGAAGTTGCATCGTAAAAAAGAGCACGGCTTTTTAAAGAGAATGGCTGACAGAAACGGTCGCAAGGTTCTCGCACGCCGCAGAGCAAAGGGTAGAAAGCAGCTTACCTATTAAGATTTTAGCTTGTACTCATAAAGGCCACTTAATATTAAGTGGCCTTTTAGTTTATGTTTTAGAAACGGGCTGATAATTTGGCTGAGTATGAAATTTTCAAACTCAATAAAGATTTTCGCCGTCTGTACGGAAGGGGCAAGTGTCTGGTTTTTCCGTCGGTAGTGGTATATTATAGTAAAAATAATTTAGGTCATTGTCGAATGGGCATAACAGCTTCTAAAAAGCTTGGCTGTGCCGTTAAACGTAATAGGGCCAAAAGGGTTATTACTGCCGCCTTTAGAAATCTTTTACCTCTTTTCACACAAGGTTATGATTTTGTTTTTGTTGCCCGTGTTAAAACTACTTATGTTAAAAGCACGGTTATATTTAATTCAGTTAAAAATGGCCTTATGAAGGACGGTGTGTTAAAACACAATGAAGAAGATACTCATAAGGCTGATTAGGTTTTACCAAAAAAACATTTCGCCCACAAAACCCAATTGCTGCAGATTCATACCTTCCTGCTCGGCATATGCCTTAGAAGCAATTGAGGTTCACGGAAGTGTAAAGGGTCTTTTTTTAGCCGTATGGCGGCTTTTGAGGTGCAACCCCCTTTGCAAGGGTGGTTATGACCCTGTTCCACCGAAAAATAAGATTAGAAAATAATGCCTGTGGCATTTGTATATTAAAAATCGGAGTTGAATTTCTATGTTTGATTTTCTTTTAAAGCCCCTTGGTTGGGTTTTACAACAGTTCAGCTATCTATTCAGTGGTAATTTTGCCGCTGCGGTTTTTATGTTTACATTGGTTATTAATTTATTGCTTATTCCGCTTAACATAAAAACTCAAAAATCATCTATGGCACAAGCACGTATTAAGCCTAAACTCGATGAGCTTAAGAAAAAATACGGCGATGACCGTCAAAAATACAGTATGGAAATGCAAAAGCTCTATCAAGAGGAAAACATTTCTATGTCGGGCGGTTGTCTTCCTATGCTTATCCGTCTTCCTATTATGTTAGGTATTTATCAGGTTGTTTTAAAGCCACTTACTTATATTGTAGGTGTCAGCAAGGAGGCCATTGCCGCCGCTCAGCAAAGCCTTGGAATCACCGGTGCAAACGAATATCTTATTCAAACCGAAATTATTAGTAAAATTAATAAAAACCCTGCAGGCTATGAAGAAATAGCCGAAAAGCTTAATAGTGTAAACTTTAATTTTCTTGGCATAGACCTTACCTCTAAGCCTGAGTTTAATATTGATATAATCAACAATTTCGAGCTTAACTGGCTTATTCCCGTAATGGCTTTTGCTGCTGCAATGCTTACAAGCCTTGTTACCCTTTGTATTCAGAAGAAGACTAACCCTGATGCCCCAAGTATGACAGGTATGATGCTCACAATGCCTCTTATCTCGCTTTTCATTGGCTTCACAGTTTCTTCTGCTGCCGGTTTCTATTGGGCTTGTTCCAGCCTTATTTCCGGCGGAATACAGACAGTAATTCAAACCTGCTACGGCCCTAATAAAATGATTGCAAATGAGCAAACCAAAGAGCTTTATTCAAGATATAAAGAAGAAAAAGCAATTAAGGACAAGGGTTTAAATAAATAAAACTATTTGCTGTATTTTTCAGCTTAAAACATAAAATTGGAGGAAGTTGTTTTGATTAAAGAGGCAATCGGCATAGCCGACACAGTTGAAGAAGCTAAGGAGAAGGCCTTGGCAGAGCTTAATGTTTCTTTTGAAGAGGAGGTTCAGGTTGAGGTTGTTGCTCTTCCTAAAAAGAAAACCTTGGGACTTTTTGGCGGAAGCCCTGCAAAGGTAAAGGTTTCGGTTGAAGTTCCTGACCCTAAGCCTGGGAAGGCTACTAAAGCAAAGACAAATAAAAAGCCAGAAGCCAAAAAGAATGCCGATAAAAAGACAGAAGTTAAGACAGAGGAAAAAAAGACCGAACTCAAATTTATTCCTGCCGATGAGTTGGAACAGAATACTCCTGCAGGCAAGGGGGTTGCATACCTTAAAACTATTCTCGAAAAGTTAGGCTGCAACAATATTGAAATTGCTGTTGCAGAAATTACCGGTGGCTCTCAGATTACCCTTTCCGGCGAAGGCCTAGGTGTAGTTATTGGTCATCGCGGTGAAACCTTAGATGCGCTTCAGTATCTTGTATCTCTTGCTGCCAATGCAGGTGTTAACGGATATTATAGAGTTGTTCTTAATACAGGAGATTTTCGCCAAAAGAGAGAGCAGACACTTATCGCACTTGCTAAGCGTATGTCTGAACAGGCTATTAAAACCGACAAGTGCCGAACTTTAGAGCCTATGAATCCATATGAAAGAAGAATTATTCATACAGCCGTTCAAGAGATTGAAGGTGTTACTTCAACCTCCTTTGGTGAGGGTGCATCCAGAAGGGTTGTTATTGCACCTGAGGGAAAAGAACCCCGTCCTCGTAATGATTACAGAGGTTCAAAGGGTGGCTATAACCGTCAAAGAGGCGGTCGCTCAACTCGTAGAGAAGTTTACAAGCCCCAGGTTGACCCTGAACGAGCACCGGTAAAAGATGCTGATTCAATGCCTCTTTACGGACGTATTGATAAGTAGTTATAATTTTTCTTAAAAAGATTAATTTTTTGGTTGACAAAACATAGTTTGTTATGTATAATAATTCTTGCGACGTTTTAAAACACCGCAAGAATTTCTATGCGGGCCATTAGCTCAGTTGGTTAGAGCAACCGGCTCATAACCGGTCGGTCCGGGGTTCGAGTCCCTGATGGCCCACCATTAAATTCCGCATATTGAAATGTATAGGGGTATAGCTCAGTTGGTAGAGCGTCGGTCTGATAAAACCGTGCGTCGGGCAACAAATTCAAGCGCTGCTAGTGGCAGAAGAAGCGAGAATTTGTTGGCGCAGTGGTCGAAATTCATTGTCGCTCCAAGACAAAATGAATTTCGGGTACCACAAGAGGGCAAAACCCGAGACATAATGTAACACAGTAAAAATTAATAATATAGGGGTATAGCTCAGTTGGTAGAGCGTCGGTCTCCAAAACCGTGCGTCGAGGGTTCGAGTCCTTCTGCCCCTGCCAAAAAATCCTCGTTCTTCGGAACGGGGATTTTTTATACAATCCGAAGGATTGGTATGTAATCTCGCGTTAGCGAGTATGTAATTCGTTTGCCCTGCAAACGGTATGTCATCAAGGCGCAAGACTTGTATGTTTATTTCCTTCAGATTGATTACATACATCACTTTGTGATGATTACATACCGACTTCGTCGGATTACATCCAACACTTCGTGTTGATTTTTGCCATCTCATATATTATAATAATCACAGTCTAAAATTGGTGGGGGAAAATCAATTAAACTTCTTATATAATAAACTCAAAGCTAGCTTTAAATTATTATATTAAGGAGTATTTATGTTATCTAAAAACTATAAACATTGGATTAGTAGGTTAGATCCAAAAACTTGTGTTCCTTGTTTAAAAGAGCACGGAAAAATCTATGGTATATACGAAACACCTAATCCCGAACCACCGCTCCATCCTTTTTGCCGTTGTGTTGTTAAAATAATGGAAGCCTTAAAAGCAGGCACAGCAACCGATAATAAACTGGATGGTGCTGATTTTTGCTTAAAATATAATGGAAAACTACCCAAATATTATATTACGTATAGTGAAGCAAAAACCTTGGGATATAAACCAATGTTAGGAAATTTAAATTTAGTTGCACCAAATAAAATGCTAACAAAAGGTATATACAAAAATATAAACGGACATTTACCGGTTTCTCCCAGAAGAATATGGTATGAAGCTGATATTAATTATAAATCGGGATACAGGGATTTAAAAAGAATCCTTTGGTCTAACGATGGTTTGATTTTTGTAACATACGATCACTATAAAACATTTTATGAAATAATCTAGAGGCGAAAAATTATGAATAATAAAAGTCAAGATTTTTATAAGTATAAAGGAATAACTGAAAATCCCATAATGTTAGATTTTTCCAAATGTAAATATTTAGGAGAAATACATAAGGTTTTTAAGGTGAAATTCGGTTTGCCTGAATATTATGGTGAGAACCCGGATGCTCTTTGGGATTTACTAGAGGGGCTTTTTGATGATATGGGTGATATTGAGGTTCAAATACATAATCTTAATAGCTTAGAAAAAACTTTAAAAGAAGCTACTAAAGAATTATTTGAGGTGCTAGATGATGTAAAGGAAGAAACTCCAAATTTTACTTATAAAATAATCTCATAAATTGTGGATATAACGGGCAGCGCTCTGCCCCTGCCAAAAAATCCTCGTTCTTCGGAACGGGGATTTTTTATCCAATCCGAAGGATTGGTGTGTAATCGCCGCAAGGCGTATGTAATCCGTTTGCAGAGCAAATGGTATGTCATCAAGTAGTAAGACTTGTAAGGTCCTCTTTCGGATTGATTACATACATCACTTTGTGATGATTACATACCGACTTCGTCGGATTACATCCAACACTTCGTGTTGATTTTTGCCATCTCATATATTATAATAATTACAGTCTAAAATTGGTGGGGGAAAATCAATTTAATTCCTTATATAATAAATGCGAAGCTAGCTTTAATTTATTACAATAAGGAGTAATTATGTTATCAAAAAATTATAAGCATTGAATTAGTTGTGATGACTCTAAAAGGTGTATTTCTTGCGAAGAAATGCACGGAAAAATATATGGACTCACAGAAACGCCAATTCCAAAACCACCAATCCATCCATTCTGTCGTTGTGTTATTAAAATAATGGAAGCCTTAAAAGCAGGCACCGCAACTGACAATAAATTAGATGGAGCGGATTTTTGATTGAAATATCCAGGTAATTTGCCTGAATATTATATAAGCGATTATGCGGCGTTTTTAAAAGGTTGGAAACCAGGCAAATGGCCTTCGAATTTTGTGAACAATAAGATGATATATTCAGGAAAATATCGCAACGACAATGGACACCTGCCTGAAACATTGGGTAGGATATGGTATGAGGCGGATATCAATTATAAAATAGGCAAACGAAATTCAGAAAGAATACTTTGGTCTAACGACGGACTAATATTCGTAACCTATGACCATTACAAAACATTTTATGAAATAATATAAGGGAGCCATTTACTATGAAAATAATAGAGTTAGATTTAACTGGTTGCAAAACATTAAGTGAATTACATGAAAGAATAAGAATTGTTTTCGATTTTCCTGAATGGTATGGAAAAAACTGGGATGCTTTTTGGGATTTATTATGGAGTGAATGTGATGCCGATAAGGTTCTAATAACAGGAGAAAATACATTGTCTAACGATTTTGAAAAGCATATAATTAAAATGCATGAGATATTAGAACGAAAAATTGAATTTAATAAAGAATACAATTTTCGTGATTTTGTTTATGAAATAATTTCTTAGTAACCCTTATTATGCAGCAAAAATTTAAATATTGTGGATATTACGGGCAACGCTCTGCCCCTGCCAAAAAATCTCGTTCTTCGGAACGAGATTTTTTTATCCATTGCGAAGCGATGGCATATCATCAGCCGTCAGGCTGTATATTATCAAGGGCGACTAGCCGCCCTTGTATCTCATCACACCTTCAGGTGTGTATTGAAAACCCTTTCGCAATTATGATATACATAGCTCCGCCGTGATTTTATAAACCACTTAATTTGCATTTTAGCCTTTAATATATTAGTTTGTCGAAACACTAAAAAGCGATTTGATAAGTAGATTTTATCGGCCTTATAAAGTGTTGCGGTTTTTACCACAGTTAAGGATTAAAGTATAGGATAAATTTTGTAAACTCACTTATTTAATACAATAACAGTAAAAAGAGCGCCCTTTTAAAGGCGCTCTTAATTTTTTGCTATTCACAGCATTTTAATACTGTTTTAAAAAGCTCTAACTCATAGTCACAGGTATAGGGGTTTTCTATCTCACCCACAACCATTCTTGCAAAGGAATGAAGCATGTCGTCAAAGCGGTAATAAAAATCGCTTGTGCTTTCATCACCCTTTTCTTGCCAATTTTCAGATGTGTATTCGGTTCTGCCGGTATATTGTCCTCCGTCTACACAAATTTCAAAAGGCTTAAGCTCAACTGTGCCCTTGGTTCCACTTACAACAAGCTGACGGCGCAAGAAACCTCCGCGCTCACTTGCGCAGGTTTTGGCAAAGCAAACTGCATTGTCATATTCTAAAACGGCAAAGGCAAAATCTTTGGCAATAATGCCGTCTTTACCTGTTGATTTATTAAAGGGAATGATATTTTTTGGTGTTCCCTTAATTTGCAAAATAAGGTCGATAAGGTGACAGCCTAAAAAGAACATCATACCTCCGGGGAAGTCTTTAAGCCACCTTCTTACCTCTGGCTTATGAGAGCAGTTCATTTGGGCTTCAACGCTTATAATGTCACCTAGCTCGCCGCTTTTAACCTTGGCCATAAGTTCCTTAACATAGGGGTTATAGCGATACATATAGCCGGTATGAAAAACCTTTTTAGTTTTTTTCATAATTGAAATAAGCTTTTCAAATTCCTCTAAACAAAAGGTGCCCGGCTTTTCCATGTGAATATGTTTATTGTGTTCTGCCGCCATTATGGCATACTTTGTGAGATAAATTTCATCGGTTTCAATTGCAACGGCCTCAATTTCGGGGTCGTTTAAAATTTCCTCCAAAGTAAGGCGCTTATAATCTTTATAGGTTTCAAGATGGTCGGGCAGACGCTCTTCCTCATTTTCAGGTAGGCAGTAGCCAACAATATCGAAAACATCTGTCTGCTTTGCTAGGCTTTTGAAAACCGGCACCGCGTGGCTATTTGTATTAGAGCCTATTTGGGCAATTTTAATCTTTCTCATTATAGTTTTCTCCAATCAAATTGAACAATGGGGAAGGTTTTATCACGGCAAAGTCGCTGATAAATTTCAGGGCCATCAAGGGGTGAATGTGTTTCTTCAACCATTTCGGCAAAATTAATTCTTCCGGCTTCGGTAAGGTTTTTAAGAGCTATGTTGTCGTCGGGTTGGGTCCAAAATCCGGGGCGTGAATCGTCTTTAGGACGGGCGGCAGTGTGTGCACCAACAAGGGTAATTCCCGGGCCGTGCACCTTGCGGTAGTAATCAATAGTAAAATCGCTGTTACGGGTACAGCCTAAAAGGGCAACTCTGCCAAAACAGGCCATACAGTCCAAAATTCCGTCAAGACCTGCGCCAATACCGGTAACCTCAATGCCAACCTTGGCGCCGCCGTTTGTAAGCTCTTTGGCTGTTTTTGCAAAATCGGGGTCATAGGGGTCTAAGGCATAATCTGCCCCAAGCTCAATGGCCTTTTCTCTTTTTGAGGCATCTGGGTCAACGGCAATAATGGGAACGGCTCCGCCAATTTTAAGTAACTTTACGGCAACCATACCTAAAATTCCCATACCCATTATAATAGCGCTTTCGCCAATCTCTAAACGGCATTTTCTGATAGCGGCCAATGGGAAAGAAGCAATGTTATAAAAGGCACCGTTTTCGAAAGAAACATCGTCAATTTTAGTAACATTACGCTCGGTTACGGTTGTATATTGGCTGTGCTGTGACCAACAAACCGAAACCCTGTCACCGGGCTTAACTTTAGTTACGTTTGCCCCCACCTTTTCTACAATACCGGCAGAGCTGTATCCACCAAAGCGTGGATACACAGGCTTTTCCTGTTCGGCGGCGCGCCAGTTTGTGGTGGTGCTTCCCATAAGGTTAGCGCGTTCGGTACCGCTGCTTATTGTTGAAACAGCAAGTTTAACCAAAACCTCATCAGCTGCAGGCTCTTTGATACCAACATCAATAATTTCTGCTTTGTTAATGTCTGTAAATGCTATACATAAATTTTGCATTATAATCACCTCAAGAATATTTTATATCTTGACAAAAATATATTCAATGTATTATATTATAGAAAAACAGGTAAAAATATTTAAATTTTGGCGGTGAAAATGAATGACTGATATACAATTCTATAAAAGCTTTAGATTTTATATACTCCGCTACAGCAAGTATCATATGACTGATAACACCTTAGGTTGCCCAGTACACTATTTAGCCCGAATGTTAAAAGGCACAGCTAAAATTTGCACTGCCGGTGTTACTTTGAACATAAAAGCTAACGATATTTTTTATATTCCTAAAGGACTTAAATATAAGTCTTATTGGTACCCCGATGAAAATGGTGATATCGAATTTTATTCCTTTGGTTTTTCCTATTTCCCTAAAACAGAAAATGACAGATACACACTTCAAGCAATAGATTGCACAGGGGAAGAAAAAACGCTTTTTTCCCAGCTTGAAGAAGAGCTTTCGGTATCACCCTTATCTGTAGGCCTTTTGTATACCTTTTTGGGAAAGATTATGCCAAAACTAAGGGTAGACACTTTGTCGGGAAGAGAAATTACGGTAGAGAAAGCTGTTGAAATTATGCGTAGTGACAGCAATATAAATATAAGCCAGGTTGCTAAAAAATGCGGTGTTAGTGAGGCGGGGCTTTATGTTATTTTTAAAAATACAATCGGCAAAACCCCGGGGCAAATCAGGCAAGGCCTTGTTGTTGAAAAGGCAGTAGACCTTTTATCTGCAACCGATTTATCAATAGAAGAAATAAGTAGTCATTTAGGTTTTAGCTCTTCTTCGTATTTTAGAAAAATTTTAAGGAAAGAAAAAGGCAAAACTCCAATGCAAATTCGTAAAGAGGCAGGCGTTCTTTAGCTCTTCAGCTCTTCGGCTGTAGTTATGTAATTTAATTAAAATTGTAGATTATTACATTAATTCGTAGAATAATCTATGTACTATGCAAATTTGTTGTATATAATAAAATTAAGTAGGAAATAGGAGGATAATAATGAAACTGCTAGAGTGGAAACATATTAAAAAGACCATAATATCTTTAAAGTTCTTAAACTCGTTAATAGTAAGACCCCAGCTTAAAGCAGATTATTCCAACGGAAGCAGATATAACAAATTTGTTTATGTTTATTATGGTAATGGCATTTATCGCCTTGAAAACGGTGAAACCATTAACGTTACACCCGGTATGCTTATTTATACCCCAATGGGTGAAAGGTTTATTGCTCAGTGGGAAGAAAATAGCAGATTGTGTTTTTTAGATTTTATTATAGAAGAAGCTGAATCCGGAAGGTTGGCCACTATTTATGACAAGCCCACCATCGTTTTTGAAGATACTCCTAATAATATAGCTGAGCTTTTTACCAGAGTGGGTCGTAATTACCCTTTTGAAAAAAGGGGAACTGCTCTAAGGGCACAAAAATATTTTTTCGATATTTTATATGAGCTTTCTATATTTCTTAATGAGCCGTGGATTAAAGAGGGGAATAACCGTAAGTTAAGTAGAGCTTTTGGTTATATTAGGGCACACTTCACCGAAGATTTTTCCATAGAACAGTTGGCCGAATATAGTGGTTATAGCCCGTCTCGCCTTAGAACGGCAATAAAAAAGCAAACAGGTAAAACTCCTATTGAAATTAGAAACCAAATGAGGATTGACAAGGCCTGTGAATACCTTGCGACCACCGAAATGAATATAGGTGAAATTGCTGTTAAGGTTGGTTATAGGGATACCTTTTATTTTAGCAATTATTTTAAAAAGTGTATAGGAATTTCTCCATCTAAATACCGCCGTCAAAGTGGATTATAAGCAGTTAAAAACAATAAGTTATTTTTTAAGCTTATGAAGTTCTACTTTCTTCGGTTATAACAGTCAGGTTTGCTGTCTTAAGCAGAACTGACTGTTTTTTTGATTAGAAAAACTAATTAAAATCTACTGATATATACTGCAAAAGCAGTATGTAAAAACATAAAGCCACTGGTAAGACGATAGAAGCTAACCAATATGTAAAATACAGTATTAGCAAAAATTACAAAAAAGTGTTGTTTAATTTATGGACTTTGGTTCATATATAACGTATCATTATTATATGAAATTTTAGTGGGAGGAAAGAGAAATATTATGAGAAAATTTTTATCATTAATACTGTCTTTAAGTATAGTACTAAGCAGTATGTTGGGGCTATTTACAACCTATAGCTCGGCTGAAGGAACGACCTACTATACTTATACTCAAGATTTTGAGGACTATAAGCTTACCGCCGACGGCGGAATAGGTTTTTTCAACACCACCGCCTATGCTATGGTTGATAAAACAACTGATAGCACTGCCAGTGTTTATAGCGGAAACAAGGCAATTCAGCGACTTGCCGTTTCTAACGCACACCCCCTTATAAGGTTTATTGATGATTCATCTAAAAATCTTACTGCAGGTAAAAACTACAGAGTGTATATTTATACTACTGCGGCGGCCAGTTCAAAAACCTCTTTTTGGACGGGCGGAAATACGGCAAACACCGTAGATGCAAATGGAACAAAGACAGATGCAAAATATGTTCATAAGGCATTTAACCCTGCAGTTGCAAATACCGAAAGTAGCTATAGCAGGGGCCTTATTTATAAGGTTGGAACCGCCGGTGATTTTAATATTCTTGCCGGCACCGTTACTGCTGAAAAAGAAAACCTCTATTTCTATAACACAAACGCTGCTGTTTCATACAGCGATGACGTTATAATAGGCGAAATTATTCCTGCCGATAAGATTACTGCTTCTACATCTGATTCTACAGCCGGAACAGCAAGTGTAGAAAACAAAATTGCAGAGTTTAATACGGCTACCGAAACTAAAAACTATATTACCGCAGGTGTGCAGTATGCTGTTGGCGAAACTGCTGTTTACACCGCCACCGCTAACGAAGGTTATGAGTTTACATATTGGAAAGATGCTCAGGGTAATGTTGTAAGCACCAGCCCAACCTATGAGGTATTGCTTGATGCTACACTTTCTAAGGCAACAAACCTTACCGCCCATTTCAATAAAATAGACCTTAATAAAAAACCAAACAATTGGGAATATAAAACCGTTATCTATAACGATTTTGAAAGTGCCGGACAAATTCATAATAAAACATATGTATCGGTAGTAGATGTTAATGGCAACAAGGTTATGTGCTATAATAACACCAACACTACTGCTAAGGGCGGTGCTATAGCAGTTAACCCCAGTGCAATTCTTCCCAGCTTCCAAGAGCTTGGCCTTGCCGATGGCGACACCTTCGGTGTATCTTTTATGGGACAGAATTTTACTCCCGACTCTGACCCTTGGTTCCAGGTATATTCTTTCCTTGAACAAGATAAAACAAGTGGTTCTCTTGAAGGACTTGGCGGTATCACCATTTACGCTGAAGATTATCAAGGTTACACAAAGTATTATACATATGATGGAGAAACCGCAGCCCAGTCTGCCAAAGGTATAGTGTTATATTTTAATAAAGCAAGCAGTAAGGCTTATATTGATGATGTTATGATTTACCCTACCACAAAACTGACTCTTACCGGTGATAAAAAATATATTATCTGGTCTGACGACGAGTTCAAATACGCAGGCGAGGGTGATACTTACGACCCGGCAAATGCCCGTGTAGGCGACTGGTATTCCTTTACACTTGCCGGTATAACAGCTAATGTTACCTACGGCGGTGAAGTAGTTGAGCCTAACGAGAACGGCGTTTACGACATTAAAATTGCTAAGGGAAAAACCCTTAATATTGAAAAAACAGGTGTCGCAAAACTTCAAACCACATTAGATGACGGTGTTACTGAAGACACCGTTAAGGTTCTTGCCATTGGTAATAGCTATACCAACGATGCAACTGCTATGTTGCCCGAAATTGCCATGGCTGAAGGCAAAGACCTTCGTATTGCTCAGGCTACAATTGGCGGAAGCACCTTAGAAAAACACTATACTAATCTTACAGAAAATAACGCCTCTTACACCTTCCAATATAACGACAAGGGGTCGGATACATACAATAAGCTTTCTTCTAAAATAACTTTAGAGACTGCCCTTTATACCACCGATTGGGATTATGTTACCATTCAGCAGGCATCTCCGGCAAGTAGCAGAGATTACGCAACCTATTTTGCACCTTATTTAGAAACAGTTATAGGTGCTATTAAGGAGTATGCTCCTACCGCCCAGATTATGGTTCACGAAACATGGGCATACAGCGAAGTTAAATCTCAGCACTTTGGTGCAAATATATTGGAAAAAGAATCTTATTCTCAGATAGATATGTATGAAGACATTGTTGCTAACTATAAACAGTTAGCTGCTGATGTTTGCGAAATTGCTGAGCAGAGTGAATGTAAAATCATACCTTCCGGTACAGCTTTCCGTATTGCCCGTTCTCAGCTTCACGATGCTATGTTAAACCGCGATAATAACCCAGGTCACGCAAACTTCTTAGGTCGTTTAGCAGGGGCTTACTGTTATTACCGCACAATTTTTGGTGAGAAGTTTGAAAGCTACGACCCTGCCAACTCTTCACACCGCTGGTCGTTCAGATTTTATCCTATAAACATGCCTTATGACCACGACGGCGATGCCGATACCGGTAATATATCCGATACTGTTGACATTACAAATGATCAGATAACGGCCTATATTCCAACTATTTTAGCTTCTGTAGATAAGGCTTTTGATTATAAGGGCCAGGATAAGGAAATTGCAATTCCCGATGCAGCAAAGACGGTTAAGGCCAAAAACGGCGGTGTTTCTATTCGACTTAAGAGTGAAACAAAGGGTCAAGCGCTTCGCTTTAAGTCCTCTGTGCCGGTTGCCGAAAGAGGAAAAGCTTACGATGATGGTTATAAGCTTGTAGAATACGGTTCTCTTGTTATTTTAAGCGATGTTTTAAATAATGCGGCTTTGGTTCATGACGGCAAATACGGCGCAAATGAAAAAGCGCCTGTTAAGGCGATAGCCTATAATGTGGCTGACAACACCGATATAATTTTCGGTGATGACGGCACCAACTTGGTTTTCACTGTAGCAGTTAACAATATTTCTATTGCAAATTACGGTATGGATATAACTGTCAGAGCCTATGCAGTTTACAAAAACGAGACAACAGGCGATGAGTATTATATCTATAGCGACAATACTCAGACAGGCTCAATCTTCTCTGTAATGGAGACTATTGAAACAACCTATAATGCTTATGTTGAAGATAATTCTTCTCTACCTGAAGGAATGAACGCTACTAAGCTGGAAGAGGATTATAATGCTCTTATTGTTAATGTTTCCGAAGAGGTAAAAACTGCTTTTGCCCAGTGGAAAAATTAGAGTAAAGTTTGAAATTACTTTACCTAAAAGTTTTTAAGTTCGACTCTTTTTAGCTTGCCTAAAGAGAGTCGAATTGCATAATACAAACAAGTTGAAAGGAAGATAAAAGTGGAGCTTAATAATTTTACAATAAACTGGCAGCAGTACTGCCGGTTGGGGCGCCTCTGACAGGTTTGAATATTCTTTCGTACCTCTTCTTCAAAAGAAATATCCTACCCTAACCTGCAATAATTACGGCATTGGTGGAACCCGTATTGCAAAACAGCACACCCCCTCTGAAAATGCCGGACAAGACCTTGATTTTTGCGGTCGCTTTTCTGAAATGGAGGATATGGCAGATATTGTTATGGTTTTTGGCGGAACTAACGATTTTGACCACGGCGATGCCCCAATAGGAACTCCGCAAGGCAGAACCCCCGAAACCTTTTACGGTGCTATGCACTATCTTTGCAAGGGACTTATTGAAAAACACCCCTCTGCTATAATTGTTTTTATGACACCACTTCACAGGGCTCATGAAAAATGCAGAAGAGGTTTTTATTTAAAGCAATATGTTGAAATTATTCGCGAGGTTGCACAGGAATATTCCTTGCCGGTTTTAGACCTTTATGCTACTGCTGGAATACAGCCTCAAATTCCCGTTCAAAAAGAAATGTTTACTAAAGACGGTCTGCACCCCAATGATGCCGGTTATGAGAGAGTGTTTAAAAGGGTAGAGGCATTTTTAAAGGCGTTGTAATTTTTCATTACTTAATATTAATAATTTATACTAAAAAGGCTTACCGGGAAGAAAGGCCTAAATACTTTCTTCCCAATTATATTATGTAAAAAAAACTTGTAAATTATATTTACTTAACATAGTATTTTTGCTATCATTTAATTAGTTAAAAGGTTTTTTGATTAGTTGTTTTTTATAAAAATATGGAGATGTTTTTAATGACAAAATATCCTTTAAAGGTCGTAAGCTTTGAAAACTTAAATCGGTGCGATTTTTATGTTGTAAATATTTATGCACAAGAGATGAAAATGAATAAGCGCTACTATGAAACAAAGAACGGGAGAGGTCTGAACGGTTTTGTTTTCGTTAAAAAGGGTAGTTGTCGCTATGTTTTTGATGATCGGTCTGTAGAACTTATTGAGGGTAGCCTAATTTATCTGCCTAAAATGTCCCATCATAAATGTTTTGTAACATCTGAGGATTATTCTTATATAAGAATAGATTTTCAGGTTTTAACCCCAGAAATGGAAGAGATTATTTTTTCAACTGTTCCAATGGTTATGAACACTTCTGACCCACAACGCATTGCAGTTTTAGCAAAGGAACTTTGCGGAGGGTATGGTAACTATGGAGCAAAGAAAAAGTTTAAGTTAGTTTCCAAACTTTATCAGCTTTTTTATACCCTTTCTGACGATGAAATACCTCCTGAAAAACGGCGAATTTTAAATAAAATTTCTGCCGGTATTGAATATATTGAAAAGACCTATAATAAAGATTTGGATATTGATACTGCAGCAGGGCTGTGTAATCTTAGTGTTTCCAGGTTCCGAAATCTTTTCCGTCAAGTTACAGGCCATTCGGTTTTAGAGTATAGAGAAAATTTAAGAATGGAACAGGCCTGTGCGCTTATTAAAACCCACTCCTATTCTATGGGAGAAATAGCTGAACTTTTGGGTTATGCAAATGTTTATTATTTTAGCTATAGGTTTAAAAAACACTATGGTGTGCCACCAAGCAAGTATGTTTTTTAGGCAGTTGTATTATATATTTAAAACCTTATGTGGTTCAACTCTCTTTGGCTATAACACAATAACCGACTTCACTTAAAAATTAATGTGAAGTCGGTTATTTATTTTGGTTGGTTCTTATTTTTGGCAAACTGAGAGGGGGGAAGACCGGCATACATTTTAAACATTTTACTAAAGGCGTAAATACTGTCAAAGCCAAGTCTTTCTGCCGTTTCGCCTATATCAGCAACATTATAAAGTAACATACTTTTTGCTTTTTCAATTCTAAGGCGGTTTTTATAGGCTATAGGAGACATTTTATATTCTTTTTGAAAGTAGCGCCGTAGTTGAGATTCACTGATAAAACAAAGCTCCGACAAAAGTTTTATATTGAATTTATCCTTATAATGGGCTTCAATATAATCTAAAGCAGGTTGAATTTTGCTAAAACTTTCTTTTTGGTTTTCTTGTTTGATTGGTATAAGGGTACAAAGTTTATATAGTGAACTTTGAGCCTCAAAATAGTCTAATGGATGCTTTGCGTTATACAAATCAATTATTGTTTTAAAATGTTCTTTAATACCCTTAAAGCTGTTAACCTTTTGAGGGTGAGGGTCTATGAGAAAGGTGCTGTTGTTAATATCAAATTCAACCTGATAGCAATAGGCTTTTTCGCTTATAATTTTATATGAGTATACTGCCCCTTTTGGAATGTAAATCACATTATTTGCCTCGGCTGTGAAGCTTTGTTTTTCAAAATAATATTCATATTCACCCTCAACTATATATAAAAATGTGTGTTGTGGACGAGTTTTTATAGTCATTGTTGTATTATGGGGGTGATAGCCCATTGCAAAAAGCAAATTTATGTATATATCTTTAAACTCTAAACTTTCTTCCATTATACTATCTCCAAACCTGTTTGAATGAATTATACAACAAAAGGTCTTAAAATGTCAATACTATGCCCGAATTTGATAAATATATGCCTAATTTATACATTTACCCCTATGAGTAGATGCCGTATAATAATATAGTAAAATAGTTTTGAGGGAGGGGCTTTATGGCTACTGTTTTAGTAACGGCCGCCACTAAGAATACGGGACTTGCTATTGCAGAAAAATTTGCAAGTGAAGGTTTCTCGGTTGCGGTAACATCAAGAAATAAAGAAGAATCCGAAAAAACTGCAAAAAAATTGACTGAAAAATATAATATAAATGCCAAGGGCTATAAACTAGAGCTTTTAGATGTTGAGCAAATTCGCAGTGTTTTTGCCGAGGTTAGAAAAGACTTTGGAGGCCTTGACACCTTTGTTGCTAATGCGGCAAACCTGGGTGTGGATATTGATATGCTTTCGGTTGATGAGGAAGAATACGAAGCAGTTGTTGATGCTAATTTAAAGGGCAGTTTTTTTTGCGCCCAACAGGCTGCACTTATTATGAAAGAGCAAAGAAAAGGCTCAATAGTTTTCATAAGCTCGGTCCATTCACACGAATGTATTTGGGGCAGGTCGCTTTATACGGCATCTAAGGGAGGAATAAATGCCTTGGCAAGGGCTATGGCAATTGAGCTGGGACCCCTTGGAATTAGAACAAACTGTATAATTGCGGGGGCAATTAAAACTGACAGATGGAACAGTTTGACCCCTGAGCAGATTGCTAAAAAAAGAGCTAACTGGCCTGTGGGTCTGGAATCTACCGGTGAGGATATTGCCAACGGTGTGTTTTATCTGGGCACCGACCTTTCTAAAACTGTTTCAGGAACAGAGCTTACAATTGATTCGGGAATACTGGTATCTTTATTACCATTTAATGGAGGAAAACACTAATGAAAATTTCAGATGTAAAAATTTACACCTTAGATGCTTTTCGCACAAACTGGGCTTTTATAAAGGTTGAAACCGATGAGGGTCTTTACGGTTGGGGCGAGGCTTCATTGGGTACTAACGAGAAAGCCCTTGAGGGTATGGTTGAAGACCTCAAAAGGCTTGTTGTAGGTAGAAATCCTTTAGAAATAGAAAAAATGTGCTTTGAGGTTTACAGGGATATTTACTGGAAGGGCGGACCGGTTTTAATGTCAGCTATTAGCGGCATTGAAATTGCCCTTTGGGATATTGCAGGTAAATTCTTCAATACACCTACATATAATCTTTTGGGCGGAAAAATGCGTGATAAGGTTAAAATGTATGCTAACGCATGGTTTGTAGGGGCCCGTACTCCTGAAGAGTTTGCCGCTAAGGCTAAGCGCACTGCTGACCTTGGAATTAAAGCTCTTAAGTGGGATCCATTTGGTTCTGCACATATGACCATTAGCCGCGAACAGCTTGAAAAAAGTGTTAATATTGTTGGCGCAGTCCGTGAGGCGGTTGGCGACAAGGTAGACCTTTTAATTGAATGTCACGGAAGATTTAACCCCACAACCGCTTTAGAAATTTCTCGTGAGCTTGAACAGTTTAAGCCTATGTTTATGGAGGAGCCTTGCGTTCCTGATAATATGGATTCTACCGCCTATGTTAGAGCCCATTCAAATGTTCCCATTGCCGCAGGTGAGCGTGGATATACGAAATATGCTTTCCAGGAAATGTTCTCTAAGGATGCTGTTGATTATGCTCAACCCGACGTTTTCCATACCGGTGGACTTATGGAGGGCAAAAAGATTGCCGCTATGGCTGAGGCTAAACATATTATGATTTCTTATCACAATCCCTCGGGTCCCATTTCCAATGCCGCAATTTTGCAACTTGCCGCTACTGTGCCTAACTTTGTTATTCACGAAATAATGCTTACCGACGGCTCCTTTAGAAAGAAAATTACCAACGAAGAGGTTGTTTTTGAAGACGGCTATATTAAAATACCCGACAAACCCGGTCTTGGTATTGATGTTAATATTGAAGAGGTGTTAAAACGCCCCTATACACCAAGAAATTTAAGGCATTATATCGGTACAGTAACCGACATTCGTCCCAAGGATGACACTATTTATTATTTTAAGGGTTTAGAGGATAAGAAATATGAGTAATATTATTGAAGACCACGGCCTCATTGTAATCTTCAGAGGTGTTGCTTTGGACAAAATACCCGCAGTTACAAAGGCTCTTATTAAGGGCGGTGCAAAGGTTGTTGAGGTTGCATTTAACCCTAGCGACCCCAACACCATTAAAAACACCACCGATATAATTAAAAAGGTTATTGAAACCGCAGGCGACAAGTTAATGGTGGGTGCAGGTACGGTTATTTCTAAGGAATATGTAGAGGCCGCCTATAAGGCGGGGGCTAAATTTATATTTTCTCCCAACACCGACACCGAAATTATTCTATATACTAAGGCTTTTGGGCTTATTTCCATTCCGGGCGCATTTACCCCGTCAGAGGTTATGACTGCCTATAAAGCAGGGGCAGACATTATTAAAATGTTCCCCATAACTGTGGATGATATTGGTTATCTTGTTAACATAACCCGACCCCTTTCTCACATACCCTTTATTTGTGTGGGAGGTACAAACCCCGACACAATAGAAGCGTTCATAAAGGCGGGTGCTAAGGGAGTTGGCACAGGAATTTCTATTCTGAAGCCTGAGCTTATTGAAAATGGAGATTATGAGGAAATAACCCGACTAACTAAGCTTCATATTGAAAAAATTAATAAAGCCAGAGGTGGAATTTAATGGAAATTACATGGCTTGGACAGGGTGGATTTTTGTTTGAATTGGGTGACACAAAAATTATTATTGACCCATATCTATCGGATAGCTGTGAAAAGGTTAACCCAAAATCTAAAAGGCGATTTGGGGTGGATGAAAGGTTTTTAGAAATTTGTCCCGATGTTTTAATTCTTACTCACAACCATTTGGACCATACCGACCCTGAAACCCTGGAGGTTTATTTGAATAAAGATAAACCCATTACAGTTTTAGCTTCAGGTAATGCTTGGACTTCTGTTAGAAAATTTGGCGGAGACCATAATTATGTTCTCTTTAACGAGGGAACCGAGTTTACTGTTTGTGGTATAACCTTTAAGGCAATTTATGCTGAACATTCAGACGACAAGGCAGTAGGTGTTTTGTTTAAGGTTGACGGTAAAAATTATTTTGCAACAGGCGACACTCTTTATAATGAAAAGATTTTAAAACAGTTACCGCGAAATATTTATGCCCTGTTTTTGCCCATAAACGGCAAGGGTAACAATATGAACGCTATTGATGCAAAAAGGTTTGCAGTAAGAACAAAGGCAAAAAAGGTAGTTCCCTGCCATTTCAGTCTTTTTGATGACATAAAGGCAGAAGAGATTTTCGACTTTCCTTTTGCAGTTATACCCAAACCTTTCGAGAAATTAGAAATATAATCAAAACATTTTCGCCATATTAAAAGCCACTCTATTAAATTTGTAGAGTGGCTTTTGATTTTACAGTATTTTGTAAAGGTCCTTCGGGGCCTTTCTTTTTTTAGGTCTCAGTTTGTCGTCTTCTTTGGCGTATCCAATAGAAATAACAAGCCTTACGGTGTCTTTTAAATCACAAAGGGTTCTTAGCTTCTTTTCGTCGAACCAACCAATAATACAGCTTCCAAGACCCTGAGCGGTAGCCTCGGCGGTAATATATGCCGAAAGAATACCAATATCAACCGAGCGGTAGTCACATTTTTTCATTTTGGCGCCAACATTGGGTGCCACAGGTGGCTTTTCTGAAATAACAATTTGAATGGGGGAGTTAAGTGTAAATTTATTAAATCCAAGAGGAGTTGTTGCTTTTGCAACCTCTT
This sequence comes from Clostridia bacterium, assembly GCA_017410605.1. Lineage (GTDB taxonomy): Bacteria > Bacillota > Clostridia > Oscillospirales > Acutalibacteraceae > UMGS1279. The sequence continues at coordinate 40,924 of JAFQQN010000005.1, read as the reverse complement.
TTGCAAGTTCGCCTGTACAAACGGTTAAAAAATAGGGTTGCCTGTTAACGGCAGAGGGAGAGAGTGTGGCCGAGTCTAAAATTGCCTGAAGTTTTTCGGTTTCAACCTGGCGGTCGGGGTCAAAATTTCGGCAGGACTGCCTGTTTTCTGCTATTTCAATAAAGTTCATTATAATCACTCCTTACAGGTTAATTATACACAGTTATTTATGTTTTTTCAAGAGTAGGGGGAAAGTTGAATGCTAAAAATATATAATAATTTCGGCGGTTTAAGAAAGGAGAAAATATGATAATTAAAGACAATAAAAAAGCAAAAATGTTTTACGGCAATTGCAGGCCGGTAAGGGTTATGAAAAACAATAAGCTTTTGGGAGGCTGGAAAAAGACCGGTATGAGCTCAGGTGAAGCTGAGTTTAACCATACCTTTAACGATGTGATTACTCTTCACGGCCGAGGGGCCAACATCCCCGGTGAAAGCAAATCGGGTGAAATTGTTTTTGCAGATAATGTTTACGAAAAAGAGCATTCTGTTGAATGTTTTTTAACAAACCCTAATTTGGCTCCAAATTTAGAGGAAAAAACAGAAGGTAGTGTAGCACTTAGTTACAATGAAGACGGTACATTTAATGTTACTATAGTAAATGAAGATGGTTATGAACCTTGTATTGATTATTCAGAAATACTTACCCTTTCTGCCGGAACATATAACTTTGAAGCTAAGGGTGCAGTTATAGGATTATATGGCTCAAGTTTTAATGATGATGAAGTATTTTATGGCGGAACATTTACTATAGAAGAAGAAACAATATTTGGTATTGTTATTTTTTCTATAGGAGAAAACTGCTCTATTTCGCTCACAGAAGATTTAAGTTCGCAAAAGGTTAGCCGATATGGTAAAAACTTGCTTGATATATCCAATATAATAGGCACAACAGTAAACATGAATGGTGGAACCTTAACCTGTGGTGTTGACGGTGGTATAACAGGCGGTGGGGTGCCGACTGGCGGTTGCGCTTTTCCCAATTTGCCGAGGTTTAGGTTGCCTAGCGGCATTTATACTCTGTCGAAAAGCGGCACCTTTTCAAATATGAGTTGTGCTTTTCATTTATTTGATAAAGATGGAAACAAAATAACCTCATTAAGGGTAACCGATATTGGTGCTGGGAAAATGACCTTCAATACCGCCGATTATCCTACGTTAGATTATATCAGCTTTGAAATTAAGAGAGCAAATAATAATGTGGAAATGAGCGGAACAGCATATTTTCAGCTAGAAAAAGGTGATACAGCAACCCCTTATGAGCTATATAAAGAACCCCAAACCGTAACCGCAAATGCCAACGGAACTGTTGATGGATTAACAAGCCTGTCACCCAATATGACAATTATGACCGAGAAAGAGGGCGCAGTTATTAACGCCCACTATTTAAAAAGCCTAAATTCAGAAAGTCTTCCAACTGCACCAGATAATATAAGGCCGGTTATAGGGGCTAAGGGTAAAATAATTGTTGCGGACCGTGAGGGTGGTTTTTATGAAACACAGTGTCCTGAGCTTTTTGGTGTTGAGATTGCCGAAGATGCGCCTTACAACTATACTGAAGCTGTGGACGGCGAGGAAAAGTATTATATTACCGATATATTAGAAGGTAATATGATTCAAAGAAATATAAGAAAAATGGTGCTAGACGGTTCGGAAGGCTGGTATTTATATACCTGGGGACAAAATAGATGTGAATTTATATTACGGGTAAAAGGTGGTGACAGTATAGATTCGTCTGATGTTTGTTGTCTATGTAATTCTATGAATGGTATAACAAGAAACGAATTATATTTTGGTAAGAGCGGAATAAGTTGTAGCTCAAACTATCTTCGTGTAAATCAAGGAATAGAAGAGGTTTATCAAAGAAATGTTGATGCATTTAAAGCCTTTTTGGCAGAACAGTATGAAAAAGGCACACCGGTTATTGTTTATTATGCTTTGAAACAGCCGGTGTTCGAGAATGTTGAAAGCTATCCAAGGTCTTTGCCTTTTTATACCTATATCAAGGCTGAAACACAAAAAGGATATCTGAATTACGGTATGCAGGATTGTATTAAGGTTTCAAATTAAGATTTATAGTTGGTTTAAAAGCTGCTATCCATTTTTGGGTGGCAGTTTTTTATAGATTTGTATTAAAGTAAAGCGTTCGTGTTGACATATTGATGTTAAAGGTGTATAATTATCGTGTTATAATATGTTTGTTATGCTTTGATTTAGGAGAGAGTTATGATGCAGATTCCCTTTTCACCGCCGGATATTTCAGAAGAAGAAATTAAAGAAGTAGCAGAGGCTTTACGTTCTGGGTGGATAACCACCGGCCCCAAGACAAAGCAATTAGAAAAAAATATTGCTGAATTTTGCGGTGGCAGTTCCCAAAAAGCGGTCTGCCTTAATTCTCAAACCGCCTGTGCAGAAATGGCTTTGCGTTTGCTTGGTGTAGGTGAGGGTGATGAGGTTATAGTTCCTGCCTATACATATACAGCCACTGCTTCTGTAGTTCGTCATGTTGGCGCAAAGCTTGTAATGATTGATTGCTCTGACAACGGCTATGAGATGGATTATAATAAGCTTGAACAGGCGATAACCCCGGCCACCAAGGTTATCATTCCGGTTGACTTGGGTGGTATACCTTGCGACTATGACCGCATTTTTGAAATAGTTGAGAGAAAAAAATCGCTTTTTGTACCTAATTCACAGCTTCAAAAGGCAATGGGAAGAATTTCTGTCAATGCCGATACAGCTCACGCTTTCGGTGCAAGTAGAAATGGCAAAATGGCCGGAAGCATTGCTGATTTTTCAAGCTTTTCTTTTCATGCTGTTAAGAATCTTACTACGGCTGAGGGCGGTGTGCTTACTTGGAATACCATTCCCGGTATAGATGATGAGGAAATTTATAAAAGGCTTCAGCTTCTATCTCTCCACGGCCAATCTAAAGACGCTTTGGCTAAAACCAAACTTGGTGCGTGGGAGTATGATATTGTAGATACTTATTATAAGTGCAATATGACCGATGTTGCGGCGGCTATTGGTCTGGCACAGTTAAGGCGCTATCCCAATATGCTAGTTCGCAGAAAAGAGATTATTGAAAAATTTGATAATGCTCTTAAGCCGTTAGGTATAGAAACATTAGAGCATTATAATGATACAGTATGCTCTAGCGGTCATTTGTATCTTACTCGCATTCCAAATTTTTCTGTGGAGCAGAGAAACGATTTTATTATAAAAATGGCCGAAAAGGGTGTAGCCTGTAATGTTCATTATAAGCCACTTCCAATGCACACAGCCTATAAAAAGCTTGGGTTTGATATAAAAGATTATCCTAATGCTTACAAAAGGTTTGAAAATGAGGTTTCGCTACCTCTTCACACCTGTCTTACTGATGAGCAGGTTGAATATATTATAAAATGTTATAAAGAGGTTTTAGAATGTTGTTAAAACCATGGGAAGAATTGCCTTCTGTTATGCAACAACCGGAGGTTAGGCCGTATTATGAAAAGCTTTCAAAAAGACGAGCAAGTCTTGTTTTAAAAAGATGCTTCGATATTGTGGTTTCCTCATTTATGCTTGTAATTCTTTCGCCAATATTTATAATTATTTCTCTTTGGATTGTGATTGATTCTAAAGGCGGTGTTTTTTATCGTCAGGAAAGAATAACCACTTACGGTGAAAACTTTTACATATTTAAATTTAGAACAATGGTGCAGAATGCCGATAAAATAGGAAGCCTTGTAACAGTCAATAACGACAGCAGGGTTACAAGGGCGGGCAAATTTTTGCGCGGTCTTAGACTGGATGAACTTCCTCAGCTTATAAATGTTTTATTGGGTGATATGACCTTTGTTGGTACAAGACCCGAGGTTAGAAAATATGTTGATGCCTATTCTCCTGAAATGTTGGCAACCCTGCTTTTACCGGCGGGTGTTACTTCAAAAGCGTCTATTCATTACAAGGACGAGGCAGAGCTTTTAAATTCGGCAGAAGATGTTGATGAAACCTATGTGGAAGAGGTTTTGCCGGGTAAGATGTATTATAACCTTAAAGAGGTTGAGGAATTTTCCTTTGCCGGTGATATAAAAACAATGTTTCAAACAGTCTTTGCAGTTTTGGGGCTTCTTAAAACCGAAGAACCCCTACCTGCACAGGTCACATCAATTTCTCCTGATGGTGAGGAAAAAGAAAGGGAAAGTGTTAATGTATGAGGCCAAATTCTTCTGTAATTGAAAGATTGAATGAAACTTCAAATAGGACTGCTTTCGTTTCGGTTGTTATGCCGCTTTATAATGAAGAAAAATATATAGAACGCTGTATATTGTCACTTGTCAATCAAACTTATCCCGTAGAAAAAATGGAATGGTTGCTGGTAGACGGGGGTTCGACAGATAAAACGGTAGACATAATTAAAAAATATCAAGATAAATATCCTATAAAACTGTTGAAAAACGAGAAGAAACTTGTAACCTATGCACTGAATATAGGAGTTGAAAAATCTTCGGGTGATTATATTATTCGTTTAGATGCACATGCGGAATATCCGACTGACTATATCGAGAAATGCATTTATTACTTAGAAACTACAGATGCAGATAATGTTGGCGGAATTGTAGAAACAAAAGGCGAGGGATATGTAGGGCAAATAAACGCACAAATTCTTTCTTCGAAGTTTGGTGTCGGCGATTCCGGTTTTAGAACAAACGCCCAAAGCGGATATGTAGATACTGTTCCGTTCGGCGCGTTCAGAAAAGAAATTTTTGATAAAATTGGGTTATTTAATCCAGAACTTCCGAGAAGTGAAGACAATGATTTTAATAGCAGAATAAGGGCAAGCGGAGGAAAGGTTTTTCTGGCTAATGATATTGTTTCGACATATTATTGTCGGGATACTATATTTGGTCTTTTGAGTCAATCAATAAAAAACGGTAATGCGCTATTTCTTACCTTGAAAAAGAATCCTAAAGCTATGAGCATTAGGCATTATATACCTTTTCTTTTCTTTTTATCGTTAATTGTCATGCCTATTTTATCGCTGTTTTCTAAGATGTTTATGATATTGTTTATGGTAGAATTATTTCTTTATTTAGCGCTTGATTTATATTTTTGTTTGTTTGACAAAAAAGTAAAATTCGCACCCTTGAAATTTATTTTGTACCCAATGTTTCATTGTACATACGGTTTGGGTTCGTTTTTAGGGCTTTTAGGTATAAAATTATATTAGAGTGGGATTGGGGTTATGAAAAAAATAGGAATAGTCGGTCATTTTGGCGGTACAGAAGCCTTTTTTGATGGCCAGACAGTTAAAACCAAAAATTCATATCGAGCGTTGTGTGATAACTTTGGCGAGGATAATATAAGCGTTTTAGATACTTATTATTTCAGAAAAGCTCCAATAAACTTTTTATTACAAAGTATACGAATATTTTTTTCTTGTAAAAACATTGTGATTTTGCCTGATGCTAACGGAATTCGTGTTTTTATACCAATGTATTCTTTGTTTAAATTTATTACAAACAAAAATATTCAGTATAATGTAATAGGCGGCTGGCTTCCTGAGTTTTTTAAAAAACATAGGTTAGTAAAACTGTTTGCCAAGAGATTTGATGCTATTTATGTTGAAACTTCGAGCATGAAAGAGGCGCTTGAAGAACAAGGTTTTTCTAAGATTTTTATTTTACCAAATTTTAAATATTTACCCGCCCTTAAAAACGAAGAGCTTGTTTTATATAAAGAAAAACCGTTTAAACTTTGTATTTTTTCCCGAATTATGGCGGAAAAAGGCATAGAAGATGCGATAAATATTGTAAGCGAAATAAATTCAGAAAGTAAGGAAACAGTATTTACTCTTGACCTTTTTGGACCCATAGACGAGGGATATGAAACACGGTTTAATGAATTAAATGCAAGTTTTCCAGAGTTTATTAACTATAAGGGAATAGTACCCTCAGAAAAGAGCGTTGAAGTTGTTAAAGATTATTTTGCTCTTTTGTTTCCTACAAGGTTTTATACCGAGGGTGTTCCCGGCACTCTTATTGACGCTATGGCGGCGGGTGTTCCCGTAATTTCTTCCCTTTGGGTAAATTATAAAGATGTTTTTATAGAAGGTATAACCGGTTGGGGATATGAATTTGAAAATATTAATCAGTTTAAGCAGTTGCTTTTAAAGGCTGCCGAGGAGCCTGATGAATTCTTAAGAATGAAAGAGACTGCTCTGGAACAGGCTAAAAAATATGAACCTAGTGTAGCAATTTCAGAACTTATTCAAAGGATAGATTAATTATGTGGACTGTAAAGACGAAGATTATTTTTGTATTGTATCAGATTTTCGCTTCTTGGTTGCCCCAAAGTTATCATTTTAAACCGGCAAGATTAGTGCGCGTCTTTTTTGCAAAAATGGTATTAACCAAATGCGGTAAGGATGTTAACATTGAACATAATGCCAGGTTTACTCCCGGGGTTGAGCTTGGAAACCGTTCGGGAATAGGAATCGACTGTGAAATAACCGGTCCTGTAAAAATAGGTGATAATGTTATGATGGGACCCGAAGTAATAATATATACAAGTGGTCACAAATTTGACCGCACGGATATTCCTATGATGGATCAAGGGTCAACTGAGCCAAAACCCGTGATAATTGGCGACGATGTTTGGCTTGGCAGGAGGGTTATAATTATGCCCGGTGTTACAATAGGTCAGGGTAGTGTAATTGGCGCAGGGGCGGTCGTAACAAAAGATGTACCACCTTATTCGGTTGCAGTTGGTGTACCGGCCAAAGTGGTGAAAAATAGAATTGACAATAATCACCAATCGGGGGAGCTATAACCTAATAGTTGTAGATATAAAACTCCTTTTTTGGTTGGAATAAATCAATATAATATTTTTTAAAAGGTGTATTTGATATGAAAAGACTATTATGTTTAATAAGTAATATGAATACCGGCGGGGCAGAAACCTTTTTAATGAAGCTTTACCGTAATATTGACCGAACTAAATATCAAATGGATTTTTGTATTAACATAAAGGACGAATGTTTTTATAATAGTGAGATAAGGAAAATGGGTGGAAAAATTTATTATATTCCGCCCAAATCTTCTGATGTAAAGGCATTTAAAAAGCAACTCGCCGGTTTGATTAAAAAAGAAAAATACGAGTATGTTTTAAGGGTTACATCTAACGCGGCTGGGTTTATGGATTTAAAAATCGCGAAAAAAAGCAGGAGCAAAAATATGTTCTGCCCGTTCCAGTAATTCTTCTGACGGTGTGAGCATAGTTACAAAGGCGGTGCATTATATTAGCCGTTTTCTTTATGGCAGATATGTGGACGTTAAATTTGCTCCCTCAGATTTAGCGGCGGAATATACCTTTGGTAAAAAGGCTGTTGCAAAAGGACAAGTAGCTCAGTTGCATAATGCAGTTGATCTTAATATTTACCATTATTACCCGGAAGAGAGAATAAGTATTAGAAAAGAATTAGGCATTGAGGGCAAAAAGGTTATAGGTCATATTGGTAGGTTTATGCACCAAAAAAACCATTCATTTTTGCTTGATATATTTAACGAAATTAAGAAAAAAGAGCCGAATGCAGTTTTGCTTTTGGTTGGTGGTAACGGCGATTTAGAGCCTATGGTAAGGCAAAAAATTTCTGATTTAAGACTAGAGGACAGTGTTGTTTTTGCAGGAATTCGTTCAGATATACCACAGCTTTTATCTGCTATGGATGTTTTTGTTATGCCGTCATTTTATGAAGGAATGCCCAATACGGTTATTGAGGCTCAAGCAACAGGTCTTCCTTGTATTATTTCAGATACAATTACAAAACAGGCTAACATTACAGACTTAGTTGAGTATTTGCCACTTTCCGAACCGACATCCATTTGGGCAGATAGGGCCATAGCGGTTATTAATGACACACGAAAAGAAACAAAACAAAACTTTATAGACAACAAATATGATATAGAAGGCGTGGCAAAACAATTTGTAAAATTGGTTTTTAACGAGGAGTAATTTAAGTGATTAAAGCAATTGACAAAAGAGAGGGCGGTTCTTTTTTTGACCGTTCTATTTCTATAACCTTCATAATAGATGCATTAATATTACTGTATACAGTGAGTGTTTATCTCTTATCATTCGATGTTCAAGGTAATGTTATTTCTCGTTTATTGGCATTTGCACTTATGGGTATGATTTCTATATATATTCTCATGAGTAAAAAAATTATTTTAAATGGCATAACTATTTGGTTTGGCGCCTTTATAGTTTTTTGTTTGCTTTCGTCTCTTTGGGCAATAAATATTTCATTGGCAACAGAGCGCGTTTTTACTCTTGTGCAACTTTTTATTTTAAGCGTTTTGCTATACAACTATTTGTATAAAGAAAATAAGGTTGATTATTATATTAAGGTTCTTTGTTGGTCGGGAGTCATATTTGCGGTATATACTGTCCTTTATTTTGGAGTAGAGGCTTATTTTGCAGGCCTTGAAGAAGGGGAACGTATGGGAGGAGAAATAACTAATGTTAATACTATTGGTTTAGCTACCGCCACAGCCGCACTAATATGTCTATGGAATGTGTTTTATAATAATAAAAAATGGTATTTAATCCCAACAGTCATATGCACAATTGTAGCCCTAGGTTCAGGTAGTCGAAAGGTGCTGGTGCTTTTGTTCTTGGGAATAGCTCTCCTTTTCGTTTTGAAAGGAGATTCTAAGAAGAAAATAGTGAGTATACTGCAAGGAATAGGGGTTCTGATAGTTTTAATTTTAGTGTTGCAGATGCCTATATTTGATACCATAACCTCACGAATGGAAGGGCTCTTTAATATGTTTACCGGAGAGGGTAGCGTAGAAAGCTCTGCAAATGATAGGATGATAATGATAAAAATAGGTTTGGAAAAATTTCTCCAAGACCCATTCAAAGGTGTAGGAATAGGAAACTCAGGATATATTGTTATGGACAAAATGGGACGAAACACATATCTACATAATAATTATATTGAGTTATTGGCTTCCGTAGGTATTTTCGGAACCTTACTTTATTACGGAATGTATTTTGCGACTATGCCACAGATTTTCAAATCCGCTTCTAAACAGGATAGATATTCAATACTTGTTCTGACTATACTTATGCTTCAACTGGTTATAGACTATGCAGCTGTTCAATATTATGAGAAAACACCTTATTTGTATATCGTATTGTTTTTTTTAATAGCAGATAAAGAAAAGGAGAAAATAAAGAATGTGGCAAAAAATTAAAAGGCTCTTAAACGACCCGTTAATAATTATTTCTTATTTGCTTGAAACACCTGTTGCAAGGTTACTTTCTGATAAGTGTTATCTGAAAATTAAATATCGCATCATAATGAAACGAAGGCTCAACCTGAAAGATCCAAAAACCTTCAACGAAAAGCTTCAGTGGTTAAAACTTAATAACCGTAAGCCGGAATATACGACCTATGTGGATAAATATAAGGTAAGGGAGTACATAGCCAACAAATTGGGAGAGGAATATTTAATTCCATTGCTCGGTGTATGGGATGACCCTGAGGAAATTGATTTTGACTCCTTGCCAAATCAGTTCGTTTTAAAATGCAACCATAATTCCGGACTGGGGATGTGTATTTGCAAGGATAAATCAAAATTAGATATTGAAAGTGTAAAAAAAGAACTAAAAAAAGGTTTAAAACAAAATTACTATTTTCACGGAAGAGAGTGGCCATATAAGAATGTAGAGCGAAAAATTATAGCAGAAAAATATATAGAAGACAAATCTGGAGAATTAAAGGATTATAAACTGATGTGCTTTAATGGTGAAGTTAAATGTAGTTTTCTATGTTCAGGAAGGTTTTCTGAAAATGGATTACATGTAACTTTTTTTGACAATGATTGGAATGTTATGCCTTTTGAACGTCATTATCCGTCATGTAAAGAGGGTTTACCTTGTCCTAGTAGTTTTAAGAAAATGAAAGAACTGGCATCTGTCCTGTCCAAAGATATTCCTTTTGTCAGGGTCGATTTTTATGATGTAAACGGTAAAATATATTTTGGAGAATTAACTTTTTTCCCAGGAGGCGGAATGGAAGAATTTACACCTGAGGAATGGGATTATAAATTGGGCGAGTGGATTGTGTAATAGGAGAATAATATGAGCGTAATTATAGGTGCAGATTTAGTTCCCACCGAAACAAACTATGATTTATTTGAAAATGCGGAATTAGAAACACTGTTCGGCAATAAGCTTTTGCATATTGTTTCAAAGGCCGATTTTCGTATATTTAATTTAGAAACACCTATCACTGACAATGATACTCCGATTGAAAAATGCGGCCCTGCGTTGATAACACCAACAAGGGTCATGCCCGGAATAAAAGCCTTGGGTGTTGATCTATTTACGATAGCAAATAACCATATATTAGATCAGGGAGAACCGGGGTTTAATAACACAGTTGGAATATTAAAAGAAAATAAAATTGATTTTGTTGGTGGTGGAAAAAATTTATCTGAAGCTTCTGTGCCATATATTTTTGATTTCAAAGAGAAAAAAATCGGTGTTTATGCCTGCGCAGAACACGAGTTTTCTATAGCAACTGAGGAAAAATGCGGTGCAAACCCATTTGACCCATTGGAATCCTTAGATCATATCGTAAAGCTTAAAAATCAGTGTGATTTTGTTATAGTGCTTTATCATGGTGGTAAAGAGCATTATCGTTATCCTTCACCTAATCTTCAAAGAATTTGCAGAAAATTAGTGGACAAGGGGGCCGACCTTGTAATTTGTCAGCATAGCCATTGTATAGGCTGTGAAGAAAAATATAATAAAGGAACCATTGTTTATGGTCAAGGTAATTTTATATTTGACTACAGCAGTAGCGAGTTTTGGCAGACAAGCTTGTTAATTGAGTTAACTGAAAATTTAGATTTAATATATATCCCCATTGTTAAAAATAAAAATACAGTGGACCTTCCCCACAAAGAAGATAGTATAAAAATTCTAAAAGCGTTTGAGGCTCGTAGTGAAGAGATACGTTCCCATAATTTCATTGAAGAAAATTATAGGGATTTTTCAAATTCTGTTCTTAACAACTATCTTTGGGAATTTTACGGTGGAAAAACCAATATATTGTTTAGAATAATAAATAAGTTGTCAGGCTATAGATATATAAGTTGGATTATAAAAAGAAGATATCAATCTGCTAAATTATGTAATATTCAAAATTTTATCGAATGTGAATCAATAAGAGAGCTGGTTGTGTCAGGCCTTAAGGCTAAGCAATGCAGGAGGTAGACTATGAATGCTGCTGTTTTTTTTCAGAAATATGGAAATAAATTACCGGTGAAAGTTTTACAAAAAGTGTATAATATGTTTCTGTTAAGGACAAATAATCAAAGGGTAAAATTTGCGCGAAATGCCGGTGCAAAAATTGGCGACAACGTAACGTTGCCTAATGTGGATATGTTAGGTACAGAGCCCTGTTTGGTGGAAATAGGAGATAATGTTTATTTTTCAGGAAACCAAACTCAAATAATAACCCACGACGGGGGCATTTCTTGGACATATAGAATGGGTATAGCCCCCCAGAAATATGACATTTTTGGTAAGGTGAAAATAGGAAATAATTGTTTTATTGGTGTCAGAAGCATAATTTTAAAAGGCGTAACTATCGGTGACAACTGTGTTATAGGTGCAGGTTCGGTTGTAACAAAAGATATACCTGCCGGAAGCGTTGCCTGTGGAGTCCCAGCTAAGGTTATATCCACGTGTGTAGAGTATTATGAAAAAAACAAAGGAAACTTTGATGATACTATAGGTTGGAACACTTATAAAAAGCGTATTTATCTTCAAGAAAAATATAAATAGTTATTAATGTGTTAAGGTGGTGGCGACAATGGGTTCTAAAAAAGAAAAAATATTAATGGTTTCCTGTGACGGACTTGGTAATGGGGGCGTTCAGGCGGTTATTATGAATGTTGCTCGCAACCTTACAAAAACCTACACTTTTGATATAGTTGTTTTTACTAAGGAAAAAAGGCTGCATGAACTAGAGTTTAAAGAGCTTGGTGGAAAGATTTTCAGGATCCCAAAGCTTGCTGAAACCAAGTTCCCTTTAAAAAGATTAGATTACTATTTTAGAGGGGTTTACATTTATTGTAGTCTACTTAAAATTTTGAAAAAGAACGGTCCTTACGCCGCTATTCATTGTCATAATGCTTTTGAATCCGGTATTTGCCTTAAAGCGGCCAAAAAGGTGGGTATTCCGGTTAGAATTTCCCACGTACATATGGTGCACACTAAAGAACATTTTTTGCGAAATGTGTATGACAGAAAATATCTTGGCTTAATTAATCGTTATGCTACCCATAAAATAGGTTGTTCTGCCGAGGCGTGTCAGTCTTATTTTGGTCGCGAAGCCCGTACGAAAGTAGTTAATAACCCGTATGACAGCATTAGATTTGACCCTAAAAAATATAATTTTAAAGTTAGCAACTCGCCTATAATTTCACAAATTGGATATTTTTCAGAAAATAAAAACCAGTTGTTTTCTCTTGATGTAGTTGCAAAAATTAAGGAAGAATATCCAAACGTTAAACTTAATCTAATAGGTTTTGATGTTGGCGGTCATCTTTGTGTTATTGAAAATAGAATAAAAGAGTTAAATTTAATTTCTAATGTAACAATTCATCCTAGCAATGCTGACACACCCGAAATATTAAGTGGGTCCAATGCTTTTTTGTTCCCCTCCAAGAAGGAGGGCTTCGGTATTGTTTTAATTGAGGCACAGGCTATGGGGGTGCCTTGCTATGCTTCAGATTCTATACCCCAAAACACAGATTGTGGCGGATGTATTTTTCTTCCTCTAGGTAAAGGAGCTTCATTTTGGGCAGAAAGAATAATTTGTGATTTTAAAAACTCAGGTAAAGATAGAAAGACATATAATTGTGAAGAATTTTCTTTAAGCAGAGTTATGGAACAATATAATAAATTATATAGGGGAGAGCAATGGTGAAAATAGGAATGATCACATTCCACAGTGTGCCGAATTTGGGGGCAAATTTACAGGCATTTGCTCTTAATAGATATATAAATCAAAACATTAATAGATGTGAAATAATAGATTTTATTCCTAATAGTCATATTGTACGTGAGGGTAATTTTAAAAGGTCTTTGCGAGTTGTCAAGAATGGTTTTTTATATCCTTTTTTGCTTAATGAAAGAAAATTTAAGGAATTTCAAAAAAAGAACTATATTCTATCGTCACAAAAATATAAAGGAGATGAAGAAATTTTTGCTTCGCCTCCCAGATATGACATTTTAATTTCCGGTAGTGACCAAATATTAAATGCTACTCTTTCGGGCGATTCTAAAGCTTTTTATTTGGGATTTGACCATGACGCTAAAAAAATTTCATATGCTTCAAGTTTTGGAAGAAAAGATATATCTAATATTGAAAAAGAGTTAATAAAGACCTGGTTGCCGCACTTTTCTGATATTTCTGTTAGGGAAGAAAGTGCATCAGAGATAATCGAAGGATTAACAGGAAAGAGCTCTAAGTTAGTTATGGACCCTGTGTTTTTGCTTGGCACAGAAGAATGGAGAAGGTTAGCAGGTAAAATCAAGACACCTAAAAAATACATTTTGGTTTATGCTATGGAAATTTCACAAGAACTGCTGGACACAGTCGAAGCGGCCAGAAAACTATATAACTTGCCAATATTGACAGTATACGGTTGCTGTGGGTCGATATCCGGTACTACTAGAATAAAGTGGTGCGGTCCGCAAGAATTTATTTCATATATTGATAATGCAGAACTGGTTATTACAAATTCGTTTCACGGAACTGCTTTTTCAATATTACTTAAGAGGAAATTTCTTTGTGTAGCACACTCAAAGCGTAACGAAAGACTGATTAATATAACCAACTTGTGTTCTAAAACACAGAAACTTATTACAGCAGAAAATAATAGTATCGATAACAATATTATTGATGGAAACAAAGCTCTTACCTTATTGGATGACTATATAAATTCTTCTAAAGAATATTTAGAAAACAACTGCAGATTAGGATATGGTGATTAAATTTGAATGCTAATAGTGAGTCTAGATTTGCCAATTATTCTCGAAATATGGTTTTTGCGCTGTTTTCGCAGGCACTAACCGTAATTTTGGGATTTTTGTCAAGGCGTATATTTGTTATAACCTTAGATGCTGTATATCTTGGAATGAGCGGTCTGTTTTCGAGCATTTTGACAGTGCTGTCTCTTTCGGAAATGGGTGTAGGAACTGCAATAATATATGCATTATATAAGCCTATAAAAGAGAACGACTACGAAAAAATGAAATCTTTGATGGATTTATATCGAAAGGTTTATTGGGTAGTTGGTTTTGCAGTTTTAGTTTTAGGTATATCACTTATTCCTGCACTTCCTTTTTTGGTTAAGGAAATGCCTGACGTTCCAGGGATAAATTTAATATATTTTATGTTTATTATCCAGTCTGCCCTAGGATATTTTTTCAGTTATAAAATTAATTTTTTGTCTGCTACACAAAAGAATTACCAAGTACAGTTTTTTAATATGATGAACATTGTTGTTCAGACAATGCTTCAAATTGTTTCCTTACTTTTATTTAAGAATTATTTTATTTATCTTCTTTTATCCATTGTATGCCCACTTATTAAAGATATTATAGCAACAACCTTTGTTAATAAGCAGTACCCCTTTTTGAAAGAAAAGGCAAATAAGCTGCCTAAACAAGAGAAAAAGAGCATAGCCAAAAATGTTTTGGCAATGTTTTTATACAAAATAAGCTCGACACTTTCTGGTACCATAGATACGGTACTTGTTTCTCGTTTCATGGGTATTATTGAGGTTGGAATATATAGTAACTATCATTTTATAATAGCCTATTCTGACCAAATTTTTTTAACAGTGCTAGGTACTATAACGCCTTCGCTGGGCAATTTTTTCGTTTCTAATGATAATGATAAAAAGGTAAGGCTTTTTTCAACTATGCAATTAGTGTACTATTGGATAGCCACATACCTAGCAGTAGGGTTGATAGTTTTATTTAATCCTCTTATTGAAATGTGGTTGGGTAGGGAATATTTATTCTCTCAAAATATAGTTGTGGCACTAGTTGTTAGCATAACCCTAACTAATTTCCAGCGTCCTTGTTCACTTATGAGAGATGCAAATGGAATTTTTTGGCAAGGAAAGCTAAGGCCGCTTGCTATGGCGATAATTAATGTTGTGTCTTCTGTAATATTTGTAAAGCTTTTCGGAACTATTGGAGTTGTTTTGGGCACTATACTTGCAAAAGTTTCAACCTATGTTTGGTACGATCCTTATGTTGTTTATAAACATGCACTTTCAGGGAGCTTAAAAAAGTATTTTACTAAATATATTTTCCAGTGGGGACTTTTAGCATTGTTGGCCTTAATTTGTTATAGTATTCAGAAGTGGGTAGGCCTTAACGGCTTGTTGGGCTTTGCTTTTGGGTTTGTGCAGATTACTCTTATTGTTAATGGCATTTTCTTGGGTTTGTATTTTAAAACAGAAGAGTTTTTATATTTAAAAGGTCTATTTAAGGATTTGATATTTAATAAAATACTTAAAAAATAAAAATTGGAGAAAAAAATGAAAATAGGAATTTTGACTGCTGCCCGTACAAATAATAACGGCACCGACCTTCAAGCTTTTGCAATGCAAAATATTTTTTCCCGATTTTGCAACAATGTGGAAGTTATTAATTATAAATGTGATAAGCTAGAAAACAGTCGTAAGGTTTTACCTTCGATATCTGTTAAGAATATAGTTAAAATTCCAATCAAAATGTATAAAAATATAAGTCATAGCTTATTTAGGAAAAGATATATAAACTATTCTTTAAGGTATTACGATAAAAAAAGTTTAAAGGATACGAATTATGATAGGTTTGTTGTTGGAAGCGATCAAATATGGAATTTAGATATAACAGGCAATGATTTGAATTTTTTCTTGCCGTTCAAATCATGCGGAAAAAAATATTCTTATGCAGCATCCTTAGGCAAAACAGACATTGTTGCCTGGCAGAACAAATATGATTTGGGCGGATTGTTAGAAGATTTTGAAGAGATCTCTTTAAGGGAACAAAGTGGCGTTCAGGCTATGGAGAAGATTGGTGTAATTGCTAAAAATCATCTGGACCCGCTGTTAATGGTTTCTTCTGAAAAGTGGAAAAAAATGTGTAAAGGAAGACGGTTTGAAACACCATACGTCTTTGTGTATACGGCACAATCTAATGATAAGGCATTGAAATTTGCTAGAGAATATGCCAAAAAACATAATATGAAGGTTTATATGTATAATGATGGTGTTAGACCTTTTAAAGGAATCAAATCTTTGAGGTTTCTTTCGGTAAACGGTTTTTTAAATGTATTAAATAATGCAGAACTAATAGTTACAAACTCTTATCACGGTTTGTCTTTAGCTATAAATTTACATAAAAATTTTAGGGTGTTTGCTCTTGAAAATCATCCCCAGAGTAATTCGAGAATGTTAGATTTACTTGAGAAATTACACTTAGAAAACTATATAATCCAAGATAATTATATTTTAAACGAACAACTTCCCCCTTGGGAAGACGTTGAAAAAAAACTTAAGCCATTAAGGGATTCTTCTTGTGAATATATAAAAGAAATATGCAGATAAAAAATTAAAGGGTTGGTAACAATGTCGCTGAAAGATTCTATTAAAAAAATTCCTATAGTTTATCCGGTGTTATCTTATATAAAGAATGAGGTTTTTCTTCCAATAAAGAGTGGTCATATGAGGTTTTTTGTTTACTTTATTTTGTTTATTATGTATGACGAAACAAAAGCCTTAAAATCAAGAGGATTTAAAAATATTCATATATTTATGCCTTTTACTTGGAGAATAGGTAAAGGCAGAGATTACGCTTTCAGAAGATATTATACAGCTTGTTTAAACGGTATAAAAGTGTTCATAAAGATTGGCAAAAATGATAGTACGGTTGTCAATGAGGCTAAAATATACAATTATATTGGAAAAGAGAAATTTAATTTTTTGGCTAATGCAGTTTTTATAGACCATAATTTTGCTGATGATACCGTTATGATTGCCAATGAATTCATAGAAGGTTTGGATTCTGTTGAAAAAATAAGCCAAAAATCTGATTTCGAAAATATATGTCAGGCATTTTTGATCGCACTAGACGAGCTTGAAAAATTAGAAATTATTCATGCGGATATACATAAAGGTAATATTATGTATGCGCAAAACAAAGGACTTTACTTATTGGATTTTGGTATTAGTTTTATTAAAGGGAAAGAGAAAACAGTTAATTATAGTGCGCGACCGGGAACATTCTATATAAACGATTTACAAAATAAACAACGTAAATACGATGATGCCTATTCTTTTACAAGAATGATAGAATGTTTAAAGTTTCCTGAAGAGTGGTTGCAAACTGAAGCATATATTAAGATTACTGAGAGAATTGGTAATTTTAGTGATGTAGTGGAGTTATGATGGTTGGTGTTTTAGGTATGGTGTTGTATAAAATGATATATTCATTTAATATTGCAAACGGTTATAGGTTTACAAGTTTGCTGTTTTTGGGGATATCCGCCATTATAAATGTAGTTAGTAATTTATTATTTATTCCTAAAGGTGGAATTATAGCTGCGGCATGGTGTTCTGTAATCTCGTATTTATTGTGTGGTTTGTGTTTTGCTGCATTTTTCTGCAAAAAGACCAACATACATATTTACAAATTATTGGTGCCTCAGCGAGAAGATTTAGTAATGTTGAAGGGTTTTTTAGAGCGTAATTTATTACATAAAACCAAAGGAGAATAATTCATGCTCTGTGAAGAAAGATTTAATGAAATATATAAAAAAGAACCCGATGGAGTGGCCTTTTGTCCTTACCGTATTTGTCCTATTGGTGCCCATAGTGACCATCAATTTGGCAAAATAACCGGCTTGGCCATAAACAAGGGCATACATATTGCGTTCGGCAAAAAGGAAAATGGCGTTATTGAGCTTAATTCTCTTCAGTTTGAAAAACGCGCACAGTTCCATATCGCTCAAATTCCCAATAAAAAACAAAGTGATTGGGCCGACTATTTAAGAGGTGCGGCTATAGAACTTTCAAAAATCCGCCCTATTACAATGGGAATGAGTGCTATTATCGAGGGTAGTTTGCCCATTGGCGGTCTTTCCTCCTCGGCGGCGGTGATTATTGCCTTTTTATCCGCCTTGTGCAAAGTTAATAATATCGTTCTGTCAGATAGTGAAATGATTCAAACTGCCCTTAAAGCCGAGAATAACTATGTTGGTGTTTCTTGTGGTAAGCTTGATCAGTCTTGCGAGGTGTATTCTAAAAAGAATCATCTGCTTTATTTAGATACTTTAGATGATTCTTATGAGCTTATTCCTCAGCATCCAAATATGAAGCCTTATAAAATTGCTATATTTTTCAGCGGTGTAGAGCGTAACCTTGCCGGTTCAAAATTTAATATGCGTGTTGATGAGTGCCGCAGTGCCGGTTATGCCCTTAAGGCCTTTGCAGGAATGGAATATGGCAAGTTTGAGGAAACTAATTTAAGGGATATACCCTTTGAGGTTTATGAGCAGTATAAAAATAAGCTCCCTGAAAACTGGAAAAGAAGGGCAGAGCATTGGTATACAGAGTTTAAAAGGGTAGAAAAGGGGGCCGAGGCTTGGCGCCGAGGTGACCTTGAAGCTTATGGTAAGCTTTCCTTTGAGAGCGGACATAGCAGTATTGTAAACTGGGAAACAGGTTCTCCCGAGCTTAAATCACTTTATGATATTATGACTAGAACCGACGGTATTTACGGTGGTCGTTTTTCAGGAGCAGGGTTTAAGGGATGTTGTATGGCTCTTATAGACCCCTCGTTTGAGGAAAGTATAAAAAACAAGGTAACAGAGGCGTATTTAAAAGATTTCCCCGATTTAAAGGGCAAATTTTCTATACATATTTGTGATAGCGCCGACGGTGTGGTATTATAAAAGTTTTTCTCCCCATCTGTCATTTGTGTGCAAAATGCACCCAAATGTCACCTCCCCCGTCCGGTGGTGGCTATTTGGTTGCACTGTTTTTAATACGCTTACTCAGTGAAGCCTAATTTTTCTTAAAGGAAAGGCAGATAAAAATGATTTGTATGATTTTAGCGGCGGGGTATGCCACAAGGCTTTATCCACTTACCGAAAACTTTCCCAAGCCTCTTTTAAAGGTGGGGGATAAGACAATATTAGACTGGCTTTTAGATGATATAGATACATCGGGAGATATTAGCGAATATGTTGTTATCTCTAACCATAAATTTGCCCACCATTTTGAAGAGTGGGCCAAAACAAAAACATATAAAATAACTGTGGTTGACGATGGCACAGAGTCTAATGAAACCCGTTTGGGTGCCGTTAAGGACGTTCAGTTTGCTATTGACAGACTAGGAATTAAAGATGACATTCTTCTTATTGCAGGGGATAATGTTTTAGATTTTTCCCTTTGCAAATTTATAACCTACGCTAAGGAAAAGAACACCTCTGCAGTTATGAGATATTTCGAACCCGAAGAAAAGAAACTGAAAAAATGCGGTGTGCTTACTCTTGAGGGTGATGTTGTAACCAAAATGGCTGAAAAACCTGAAAACCCCGAAACAAATTGGTGCTGTCCGCCTTTTTATTTTTATAAGGCTGAGGATTTGAAGATAAACGAAGCCTTAGAAGAGGGTTGTGGCTTTGACGCCCCCGGCAGCTATGTTTCCTGGCTTTGCACAAAAACAATAGTAAATGCTTTTGTAATGCCGGGTAGACGTTATGATATTGGTAACCTTGAAAGCTATGAACAGGTTAAAAGGGATTATAAGGGGATTATAAAATAATGCGAGAAATAAACATTGATTTAAAGGGTAAAACCGTTTTAGTTACCGGCGCAGCAGGGTTTATTGGCGCTAATCTGGTTACCCAGCTTATGAAAACTGTTAAAGATGTTAATATTATTGGTGTAGATAGCCTTAACGATTATTATGATGTTTCTATAAAGGAATATAGGCTCAGTTCTATTAATGAGCTTTTAAATAGTTACCCCAGTGTTAGTTGGAATTTTGTTAAGGGCAATATTGCCGATAAAGCTCTTATTGATAAGCTTTTCGAAGAATATAAGCCAAGTGTGGTGGTTAACCTTGCCGCACAGGCAGGGGTAAGATATTCTATAACCAACCCCGGCGCATATATTGAGGCTAATATTGTTGGATTCTATAATATTTTAGAGGCCTGTCGTCATAACCCTGTTGAGCATTTGGTTTATGCTTCAAGCTCTAGTGTTTACGGTTCTAATAAAAAGGTGCCATATTCTACAGACGATAAGGTTGACAACCCAGTTTCACTTTATGCGGCCACTAAAAAATCTAACGAGCTTATGGCCCACGCCTATAGTAAGCTTTATAATATCCCATCAACCGGTCTTAGATTCTTTACTGTTTATGGCCCTGCAGGTCGCCCCGATATGGCTTATTTTGGCTTTACAAACAAGCTGCTTAAGGGTGAAACTATTGAGATTTTTAACTATGGTAACTGTAAAAGAGATTTCACCTATGTAGACGATATTGTTGAGGGTATAAAGCGTGTTATGGAAAGAGCGCCGGAGAAAAGGGACGGTGAAGACGGACTGCCTATTCCACCCTATGCGGTTTATAACATTGGAAATTCTAACCCTGAAAATCTTTTAGATTTTGTGAGTATTCTTCAAGAAGAGCTGATAGAGGCAGGGGTGCTACCGTCTGATTACGATTTTGAGGCACATAAAAGATTAGTGCCTATGCAGGCCGGTGATGTGCCTATAACCTTTGCAGATACCTCTGCCCTTGAGAAAGATATGGGCTTTAAGCCTAACACTAGTCTTCGCCAAGGCCTTCAAGCCTTTGCACAGTGGTATAAAAAGTTTTACGGATAAGGATTAGCGAAATATTTCATTCCTCGTTGCCATAGGAGACACCATAGGGACGAGCGATGACTATTTATAATAAATTTAAAAGGAGTTTTATTATGAAAATAGCAGTCGCAGGTACAGGCTATGTTGGCCTGTCTATGGCAGTGCTTTTGGCACAAAACAACGAAGTTACAGCGGTAGATGTTATTCCCCAAAAGGTTGATATGATAAATAACAAGCAGTCTCCTATAGTGGATAAAGAGATTGAAGAATATCTTAAACTTAAAAACCTTAATTTAACGGCCACGCTAGACGGAGAAGCGGCCTATCGTGAGGCAGAGCTTGTTATTATTTCTACCCCCACAAACTACGATGAAACAAAAAACTATTTTAATACTTCCTCGGTTGAAAACGTTATTGAAACGGTTATTTCAGTTAACCCCGATGCAGTTATGATTATTAAATCTACCGTTCCTGTTGGGTTTACAGAGTCGGTGAGAGAAAAGTACAGCTGTGATAACATTCTTTTCAGCCCTGAATTTTTGCGAGAGGGCCGCGCTCTTTACGATAACCTTTATCCAAGCCGAATTATTGTGGGTGTGCCGGTTAAAAATGCCCGTCTTTATAAGGCGGCAGAAAAGTTTGCAAATTTACTTTGCGAGGGCGCTTTAAAAGAAGACATAGAGGTCAGATTTATGAACCCCACAGAGGCCGAGGCAGTCAAGCTTTTTGCAAACACCTATCTTGCTCTTAGAGTTTCCTTTTTTAACGAGCTTGATACTTATGCAGCGGTGCGAGGCTTAGATTCAAAGGCTATTATTGAAGGTGTTGGTCTTGACCCCAGAATAGGAAGTCACTATAATAACCCATCTTTTGGCTATGGAGGCTATTGTCTGCCTAAGGATACTAAGCAGCTTCTTGCTAATTATAATGATGTTCCCCAAAATATTATTGGCGCTATTGTGGCCGCAAACGGCACAAGAAAGGATTTTATTGCCGACCAGATAATTGCCAAACAGCCAAAAGTTGTTGGTGTTTACAGGCTTACAATGAAGGCCGGAAGTGATAACTTCAGGCAAAGCTCTATTCAAGGTGTTATGAAACGAATTAAGGCAAAGGGCATTGAGGTTGTGATTTATGAACCAACAATGCGAGATGATACATTTTTCAATAGCCGTGTCATACGCAATTTAGAAGAGTTTAAAAGCATTTCTGATATTATCGTTGCCAACCGTTATAGCGATGAAATTAAAGATGCTTTAGATAAAGTTTATACAAGGGATTTATATTTTAGAGATTAATTATGAATGTAACACAAGAAAAGTTTTTAAGCATTTTAAAACAGTTTGTAAAGGGACAACCGGCCGAGCTTACTCCTAATACAGACACAAATGAGCTTTTAAAGCTAGGGCAAATTCACGGCCTCACACCGGTCTTGGGTTATGCCCTGAATAACTATGTGCAAAAAGCTTCCGGCGTAGATGAAAATCTACAAACACTTTCAGAGGTTTTCATTAAGACTGTTATGGTGCAGTACAACAGAATTTGGGCTTTTGAGGCTTTATTAGATGTGCTTAATCAAAATAAAATCAAGGTTGTTCTTATGAAAGGGTGCGTTTTTAATAAATATTACCCTGAAAAAGAAATAAGAACCTTTGGAGATATTGACTTTCTTGTGCATCCCAATGATTTAGCGAAGCTTCACGGCAT
This sequence comes from Clostridia bacterium, assembly GCA_017410605.1. Classification (GTDB taxonomy): domain Bacteria; phylum Bacillota; class Clostridia; order Oscillospirales; family Acutalibacteraceae; genus UMGS1279. The sequence goes on along the minus strand of JAFQQN010000005.1, from coordinate 18,236 downwards.
AATGCTTTCGTTAGGTTATGAGCATAATGTGGCCGAAAAAACAGTTTGGGGTTATAATAGAGGTAGGGAAAAATATGAGGTACACACAGCCTTAATGCCCAATGAAGAGGCGCTTAGCGATGAGCTTAAGGCTTTTATCAGTGGGGCGTATAGCAGTTGCTTACCTACTGACCGAAAGTATGTTTTTGTTCTAGAGCCTTCTTATCATTTTGTTTTTTCTCTGATACATATTGCCAAGCATATGAGAGAAACCGGTGCAGGGGCGAGAATGTATTTAGATTTAGCTCTTATGCTAAAAAATGAGAAAGACCTAAATTTTGATTATATTAAAAACACTGCAACAAAAATAGGCTTTGGTAGGTTTTTAAACTTTGCTCTTCACCTTTGTGAGCGTTGGTTTGGCGTGAAAGCTAATATGAAATATGAGCCTGTTGATGAGAGTGCAATTATTTCTATGGAGGAATATGTTGTTTCGGCCGGTGTTTTTGGATTTTATGATAGAAACCCTGCGGTTGCAAGAATAAGAAACAGCGATAAGGGTGTTTCTAAAATATCGGCTCTTAAGAAGTTTGTATTCCCTTCTTATAAAGATATGAGGGGAGGCTATGCCTTTTTAGATGGCAGACCCTATCTATTGCCTGTTGTATGGATAATAAGGGCTTTTGACGGTGTTTTTTTGAGAAGAAAAAAAGCATCTAAAATTTTTGTTGGTATGTTTACCGAGGGCGAAAATGCAAAAGCCACTGCTAAAATGCTTGAGGATATTGGCCTTGGTATGAAACTAAAATAGGTGTTTTTAAGGTTAATTAAGTTTAATTATTATGGTAAAAAGCTTTAAAGCGCTCAGATGTATGTCTGGGCGCTTTTGGTTTATATAGTAATATAAATTCTTAGGCTAAATTGGTTATACTAATAGGGCTGATTAAATTTTCAAAAGGTGAAATAATGTGTTAAAGGTAATTCTAACCTCAATTTTATCTGCAATAGCGTTGTTTGTTATTGCAAAGCTTCTGGGACATAAGCAAATGTCCCAATTGGATTTTTTTGATTACATTACAGGAATAACCATTGGCTCTATTGCCGCAGAGTTAGCAACAGAGCTTGAACAACCCTTAAAGCCTTTAATAGCTATGCTGGTTTATGGTGCAATAACCGTTGTATTAACCTTTGTTACAAGTAAATTTCCTAAAACTCGTAAGTTCATTAACGGAACTCCTACTATTATTATGAATGACGGTAAGCTATACCGTAAAAATATGAAAAAGGCCAAGCTGGACCTTAGTGAATTTTTGGTTATGTGCAGACAAGAGGGTTATTTTAATATAAGCGATATTCATACTGCGGTTTTTGAATATAACGGCAGACTTACTGTTTTGCCAAAAAGTGCCAAAAGACCGGCTACACCTACCGATTTAAAGCTGATGTGTGAGCCGGAAAGTATAAATGTTGAGGTTATAATGGACGGCCGCATTTTAGAGGAAAATTTACTGCGAATGGGTTTTTCGGTTAAATGGCTTGAAAAACAGTTAAAGGGCAAAGGCTATAATAACCCTAAAGAAATATTCTTAGGCCTCTGTAATCAAAATGGCGAACTTACTTTATTTAAAACAGAATAATTACTAACCTATTTTGTTGATACTTGTATTTTTATATCTAATCGTGTATAATAATCCTTGAAAATATGGTGGCTTTGCGTTTTGCAAAGCCGCTTTTTTGGAGAGGGCTATGAATCACGAAAGAAACAATCCGAATGGGCTTTTAAATAAATTTAAACTTTGGGCATGTCGCGAGAGGGAAGAAACCAGAATTTTGCTTAGGTGCATACCCTCGGCGGTTGTATCGCTTTTTGTTGTAAGCGTTATTTGTATGAATTTGTTGGCAAACAAAACCCTTGTTCAAACAAAATGGATAGCCTTAGACGGAGGAATTTTAATTTCTTGGCTTTCATTTATGTGTATGGATATTATTACAAAATATTTTGGGCCCAAGGCTTCTAATAAAATTGCGGTTCTGGCTTCGGCAATAAATTTGCTAACCTGCCTTATTTTTTATATTGCAAGTATTATACCGTCTAATGCCAGAGATTATACTGCTCTTAACAGTATTTTAGGCGGCACCTGGTTTATTCTTTTAGGCAGCACCGTTGCTTTTTTGGCTTCGGCAGTTATTAATAATTTTTTAAACTGGATAATCGGCAAGTCTTTTAACAAAAATCCCGATGGTAAACTTGCCTATGCCGCAAGAACATATATTTCCACCTTTATTGGTCAGTTTTTTGATAATTTAATTTTTTCAATTATTGTTTTTGTTGTTTTTGCGCCCATATTCTGGAACGGTTTTTATTGGACAGTGTGGCAGTGTGTAGCCTGTGCCTTAACAGGTGCAGTAGCTGAGTTGTTAATGGAAGTTCTTTTTTCTCCTATGGGATATCGCATTGTAACAAAATGGAAAAAGCTTAAGGTTGGGGAAGAATATCTCATTTATATTAAGGGGGATAAACAATGAAGGTTTTAATAACAGGAACTTCACAAGGCATAGGAAAAGCAATTGCTCTTACTTTTTTAAAAGAGGGACATAGTGTAATTGGTATTGACAGGCAATGCAAAGCTATTGAACATAAGCTTTATGTTCATTATGAATGTGATATTCGTGATAGCCACAAGCTTCCCGAAATAGATGATGTTAATATATTAATCAATAATGCAGGAACTCAAAATGAGGCAGATATTGATATAAACCTTAAGGCTTTAATAAATATCACCGAAAAATACGGTATTCAGGAAAAAATTCGTTCTATTTTAAATATTGGCTCTGCAAGTGGGCACACAGGATCCGAATTTCCCGAATATTCTGCAAGTAAGGGCGGTGTAATGGCTTACACTAAAAATGTTGCTATGCGTGTTGCAAAATATAATGCCACCTGTAACAGCCTGGACCCAGGCGGAGTTATAACCCCACTTAACCAGTGTGTTATAAACGACCCTAAGCTTTGGAAAGAAATTATGAAGCAAACACCCCTTAAAAGGTGGGCCACCCCGGAAGAAATTGCCCAGTGGGCATATTTTCTTACCGTTACCAATACCTTTTGCACAGGGCAGAATATTATTGTTGACGGTGGCGAGGCAATAAACTATAACTTTGTTTGGAAAGAATAATTATAGTTTATTGTGAAAAATTTTTCATTAAAATACATCTGCGGTAATTATATTTCGCTATGACAGAGTACATACTAATCCTTTTCATTGGATAAAAAAATTCGACAAGCCGAAGGCGAGTTGTCATAAAGATGTTTTGAATATCCTACGAAATAAGCCGATTGACGAGTGCTAAACAATAACCGACCATTACTCAGTGGTCGGTTATTGTTTTATATTTATCTATAATTAAATCTTGGTTGAGCAAATAAGTGTGGATTAAAAGAACAAGCCGTATTTTAGGATTTCTCCTAAAATACGGCTTGAACTATTTAATTGCCTAAGCAGATTGAAAAGCTTTAATCAACAATGTATTTAACCCACTTCTGAACATTAGAGATGGTATCAGAAGCACTAACTGCAGTAGTTGATTCTTTTGCTTCAATCTTTTGATAATAGTAGGTATAAACCTTTGAACGGTCAGCATAGCGATATTCTGTGTGTGTTACAGCAGGAACATAACTTGAACCACTGTAGAACCAATAAGAGTCACCACTGTGAGAGAACATACTACTATTATACGGTCCATATAAACCTAATGACGAATCATATAACGACAAAGCGTATGTCAAGTTTATTTCATCGTATTTTGTACAAGAACCATGTGAAGCGCCTGTATAATAGCCTTGTGTTCCGTAACCCCAACCATCACTTGTACGATAAATATAGTATTTATAATTAGTGTACGCCGCTCTGTCTGTAACAGTTTTGGTTTCAACTTTTCTCGAATCACTTGCTGTAGCCTTTGTTTTTGACCAACTACTCCAAGAACCGTAAGAACCCCAAACCCAAGTAGGATCTTGATATGCAGTATAACCGGATGGAGCTGTAGAGGAATTAGAGGTAGTTCTTGTGGTCAAATTATAAGTCCACTTTGTATTGTTTACATCACCATCAGAAGGTAACTCCGAAGCGAGAACCCAATCTGATTGCCAATGTGCTTTTACTGTAACAGGTGATGTCGCGGTAAATACAGTATCTTTTGTGACTTGAGTGCCATCTTCCGTGAACCATCCTAAGAAAGTAAGATCGCTTCTTGTAGGAGTCGGCAAATCGCCTACAGCTTTTCCTATATAAACCAACTTGCTTTCGTTTGAAACTGAGCCACCATTAGCATCAAAAACAAGAGTGCTTGTGAGTTGTTTCCACTGAGCATAAAGAGTTTGGCTTGTTTCCACATTAACTGTAGACTCTGCTGTAATAAGTTCGCCGTTTTCTGCTTCAGTATACCAACCTGTAAACTCAAAATATTCTCTTTGAGGTGTAGGTAAAGTACCATACTTTTGACTGTTATAAACAATCTTAGTATCAGTAATTGCGACTCCGTCATTAGCATCAAATGTGATTACAACCGGTGAAATATATATATTATATTCATCTGTTGTAATTGTTGTAGGTTCAACATTAAGGAAAGATTCTTTGTTTATAACCTCTCCGCAAACAAGATATTTTCCAGTAATGTTTAATTTACTTGTAATATTATTGTTTGCCTTACTTAAAGTAACATTTTTACTGATAACAGTATTTTCACCCTGAGAACTCAAATTGATTTCACCATAAAGTTTCAAATCAGTATTATCATTACCTAATTGCAATGCATAAACAGGGCTATTTTCAACAGAAACAACGGACAATGTCGCTATATCCGAATTAATCTTAAGCGGTGTATCAGAATTATCCACGAATGTCATTTTGCTAATCAAAGTTTCCTTAGCATTTGAATTAATCTGAAGATTAGTATATTCACCACCGTTACCAACAATAGCGAAATAATCGGTTGTGTTGTCTACAGCTACAGTCTTATTATTGAATGAATCTGTTATTTTAGAAACATCAACAGTAATCTTCTTAGCACCTGATTTAATGGCTGCATCAGCTACATTAGAATCGTGTGCCATTACTGCAATTTCGGAAACATTCTCAAAAGCATTCGTTCCGAGTTCAGTAATATAGTTATCAACATAGAACTTTTTAAGAGAAGTACAACCCTTAAATGCATCTTTGCCAATTTTTGTTACACCATAAGCTATAACTGTTTCCAGATTTGTACATCCTTCAAAAGCGCCTTCCGGTATTTCTGTTACATAAATCGGTAAAATTACAGTTTTGATTTCAGTGTTATTTGCAAATGCAGTAGAGCTGATAGCCTTTGTTTTAAGTGCAACATTATCACTTCCGGGTAATGTTTCGGCATGATACTGAGGAACAACAACGGTACCCTTAAAATCTTCAGTTGCTTCAAAATCATTTACAGTTCCATCGAGTCCAATTTCAAGACCTGCTGTTTCGCTTGTTACACCTAAAATATATTCATTAACTTCATAAGGAATCTCGAAGGTAACAACGCCGTTTTCACAGTCGTCAAAGGTTGCTCTTTCCTTAGAATAATCAACATATTCAAATGTTTCATCTGCAAGAACATTATAGGTATATGTGTAGTAAGATGCGGTCGCTACATCATAGCCTACAACACCGTAAACGTGAACCGTACCGGCCATAACAACTCTGTAATATCCAACTTCACTATTTGAATACTTCACATGTTTTGTAGTTGTTTTAGAATAATGTTCAGAAACCTGTAGTGAATTTGAATAACCTTTTTCAGTGCTACTCGTTCCGGATACTGCGGTATTATGTTCGCTACCGCCACCGAGTGATTTACTAATGTTGTAATTGGTAGTCTTTGCAATTTCTTGTGCAACAGCTTGTGATACGGATGTATTAATGCTGGTTTGATAACTCTTTTCATAACCGGTTGTGGAGTTCCAGTTGCTTGACTGATTTGCCGTGACATTGAAATATGAAGACGAATCATTAATGTCAACAGTACCTACAGAGGAAGAATAATTGCCATCAATATGGAAGGCGGTATTATCTTTTCTGCCGCTGGAAACCTCAGCACCAATTGTAGTGGTGTTTTTAACACCAGCACTAACCTTCGCAATACCTACAGGCGCTTCAACTCCTGCACTTACCTCAGTCTTATTTTCAGCGCTAAGCGTAGCATCACAATATTTTTCGGTGGATTTATCATAAGAAGCATTAATACCGAAAGACTTATCAGTTGTTACCTTAGAAGAACTTGCGGTTGAACCGCCAGATTCAGTGCTAATAAAGGAAGAACCACCTTGGCTATTACTTACAAAGTAATTACCACCAACTACATTGCCTTGTGAGTCAGTTCTTTCTTCGCTCTTAATCTGCTTATCAGCATATTCCGTACCTTCCGAGTACAAATCATTCCATTCTTCTGACAATGTCCAACCAGAGCTTCGTGTAGTTGCATCAGCAACGGTCTCAATAACTTCTTTAGCCTCTACTTCGCTAAATTGCTCAGAAACTTCATAAGTCATATCGATATTAAGCGCAGTACCATTAGCACCAATAGTATTACCGTTTGCATCAGTGTATGTATATAACGGAACATTATCGATGCGTCCGATATCATACACAAATAAGAACTGACCGTTTGTATCATCTTCTATAATAATCGGAGTACCATAATTACTATAGCTTGTAGCTCTGTTACGGTTAGAAGTCCAGTTGGCGTGTAAGGTCATGTGTCCTGTTGTTCCGGGGTTGATGCGATCAATGATAAATCCGTTATCATTAGACCATCCAACAAAAGTATATCCATAACATTCAGGACTACGTAAGGTGACACCGGTATCAACAGTGTATTCGGTATAATTTACAACTTCCTCACCGGTAATTTTAGTTCCTTTAACAGAAACATCAGGCGTATCGAAAGTTACTCTATATACTGTCTTTTTCCAGTTCGCATTTACAACAATTTGTCTCGATGAAGAACTTGGTGCAATTTCAGTTATAGAGGTGCCTGCGGTTGTAGTCCAACCTGCAAACTCATATCCGGCAGGTGCATTTGTAATATCGTTAAGAATCAAGCCGTCCTCAGAATAGAAAGTCTGAGATTTAGCATGATCGATTCCGATGCTTTCCAAGTATGGATCAGAACCATATACGTTAAATACAACAATTGACTCGGTTCGTGTGATAGGATCAATAAAGACTTCTTCCTCAGTTATCTCAACAGTTGCGGAAGAATTTGCAAAGTATTTTCCACATGCGGAACATTTCCAGTGCTCAATCCATCCTTCTGCAGCAGGAGAAGCAGCTTGTGCACTTACATAGGTTAATGTATGTGAGGCAGGAATAACAGTATCTTCTAACGATATTTCTGTTTTTCCAAGAACATCTCTATAATATTTGCCGCATTCTGAACATTGCCAATAAGCAATATTTCCGTTTTCTGAACATGTAGCAGATTCAGCTTCGGTTGCCATCATACTATGAGTATGTTTTGGAGTAGAAGGCATTAATATAACATTATAGCCATTTGGGTCGGTGATACAGCCATCGGAAATATACCGACTAATCATAACCAAATCTTGACCATTCAAACTGCCGTCGTCATTAACATCCGCAGCTTTTTCATTCAAAACAATATTATATCCTATTGGATCCGTAACGCAACCATCAGAAATATAACGCGCATACATAACAAGATCGCCGCCGTCAACTTCGCCACTTCCATTAACATCACCGGGAATATAGTTTACAATACGTACACTACCATTTGCAAACTGTGGAACGAACGCCATTCCTTCGTTATCAACAAAACCGCTACCAGTTATGTTAATATCCAACACATCCGAATCGTCCACATCATCTGAAACCTCAAATGTCAAAACCAAAACAGAACCATCTTGAATAGTTTCCATTTCGCTTCCGTACCAAACGAAGTTAGTACCTTCACTCTTGTAGTATGCAGGTGCTTGGTATGCTAATTCGTCAGAGTTAAATGCAGTACCATTTTTATCATCTACAAGGGTTAAGCCTTCTCCCCAAGATACGTTTAAGGTTGCACTGGTAATACCAGTGTTGTTTTTAACGTAAACATTAACCTTAACTGCTGTTCCTGAAGCTGCCCATACATCATCCACTGCAAATATCGTATCGCTTGTTGCATTAGCTGAAAATACAATGGTTGGACATATAGAAAGGATCAAAGCCAAGGATAATAGTAATGAAATTATTCGTTTTTTCATACTTTTTTCTCCTTTTAATTATTTTATCTTTATGGGAATTACTGATTTAATTCCCATAAAGCATATACTATTGAACAATAGTTACCACACCGTCAACTACCTGAAGTTCAAAACTATTAATATCTACATCTACAACGTTAGTTACGCTAAGTGTAATAGTATGATTTCCTAATGCCGCAGTATCTAAAATATCAAATTTGAGAACAAATGCTTCTCCATCAATTATTTCGTCTGGTTCGGATCCATACCAAACTAAATTGCAACCACTTTTGTATGTTTTCGGTTTTGTGTACGAAAGACCCGATAAAGCATCACTGGTAGAGGCTCGTGTAAGCGACATTACTGTTTCATCATAAGTGATATTCAATGTCATAGAAGAAATACCTGGATTGTTAATAACATTAACCGGTATTTCCAAAGCTGTTGTTCCAGCAGTAGTTGTAATATTACCTACAACCAAAGTCGGAGTAGTTATCTTTTGATATTGAGCAACTATAACCATATCAGAAATAACATTGCTAAAGGGTTGATTCCAACCGGTAAATTTATAGCCATCTCTTGAAGGATCTGAAGGAGCCGTTGCAGCCTTACCAGACTCAACTTCCTCTGTCTTTAAAACTGTACCATCATGGTCTTTAAAAGTGACGGTGAACTTTTCTAAAGGTACTACACTACCGGAACCACCAACATAACCTGCATCTATCTCTGTTCCATTTGTAAGAACAATGATTAGGTGTGACTCGCTATTAATATAAGCATTTTGAACGCCTACACCATCTTTACCGTCAGCACCGTTTTGTCCGTCCTTACCATTAGTACCGTTAATTCCGTTTGTACCATCTTCACCTTCGGCTTTTATGCCGGTGTTTGTTTCTCCAATCCACCATGTGCCGTTAAGAATATACGGTGTTTTACCATCTGCACCAGCGTCGCCCTTATCACCTTTGTCGCCTTTGATGTAAGCGATTTTTTGTGCATCATCACTATTGGTATAGGTTACATATAAATAACCGTCATCGCCAACGCTTACTTCTTTTATGCCCACACCATCTTTACCATCAGCACCTTTCTCACCTCTGATGGGTCCAAGAGTCTGAGTGCCGTTATCTGTAAAGGTTAATTTAAGCATATAATCATCGGTAAGTTCAACCAACTTAATACCAATACCGTTATCACCAACAACCTTATCTAAAGTAACAACTTTATTATCGGTATAGGTAATAACCAGTTTACCTTCGGCATTGATTTCGGTTTTGGCAATGCCTACACCGTCTTTACCCTTGATATTACCGAGAGTTATAACGGTATCGTTGTCAAGTGTAACAGTTAAAATGCCTTCCGCTGATACGGTAACATTCTTAATTCCAACGCCATCTTTGCCATCTTTACCATTAGTACCGTTAGTGCCATTTGCACCGTCCTTACCGTCGGCACCAACCACAACACCAACATCAATAGTTGTATTGTTGGAAAGTTTTATAATAAGATGGTCATTTTCGTCAATTTCAGCACCGCTTACGCCAATGCCGTCCTTACCATCAGCACCGTTAGTACCATTTGTACCATCAATACCCTCTGCTTTTACGCCAGTATCGGTTTCGCCAATCCACCAGTTACCGTTTTTAATATAAGGCGTGTCACCATCGGTGCCATCTTGGCCGTCTTGACCATTTTGACCGTCTTGGCCATCCTGACCGTTAGTACCATCTTTACCTTCGGCTTTTACGCCTGTATCAGTATCGCCAATCCACCAATTTCCATCTTTAATATACGGTGTTTTACCGTCTTCACCATCTTGACCATTGGCTCCATCAGCACCGTTTTTACCATCCTCACCATCAGCACCAACAACTACGCCAAGGTTCTTTTGGGTGTTATTAGAGAAGGTTAAAACGAGTTCATTATCTTCATTGATGATAGCTTCTGTTATGCTAATACCATCAGTTCCGTCTTCGCCATCAGCACCGTCGGCACCATCTTTACCATTTTCACCAGTTGCCTTGACTCCAGTCGAAACCCAAGTCTTGCCACCATCAGTGGAAATTTCCCACTCGTTTGTGGTGCTATTTATCTGCACACGGGGAGCGTTAGCACTGGTACCGGCTCCACCATTGTCACTTACAATTACACCAAGGTTATCGGTTGTGTCATCAGTATAGGTGATAACAAGTTCGCCAAGAGCGTTAACTTCGGTATCCTTAATGCCACGGCCATCATTACCGTCAACACCGTTTTTACCATCCTCACCGTTGGCACCAACTACTACACCAAGATTTTTCTCAGTATTATTAGAGAATGTAAGAACTAACTCATTTGCAGCATTTATAGATGCACCGGTAACGCTTACGCCATCCTTGCCATCAATACCATTAGTGCCGTTTATACCATCCTTGCCGTTGGCTCCGTCTTTACCATTGGCACCATCTTTTCCGTCAGCACCCTTGATACAGCCGAGATTTAAAGTAGAGTCGTTTGTTAATGTAATGAGCAATTCGTCAGCATCAGTGATCTCAATATTTTTAATACCGATACCATCTTTACCGTCTACACCATCTTTACCGTCTACACCATCTTTTCCATCGGCGCCATTTTGGCCATCTTTACCATCAGCACCGTTCTGACCGTTAGCACCAACAACTACGCCAAGATTGTCTACTTGATTATTAGAATATGTAATAACCAATTCACCTTTGGCATTAATTTCAGATTTAATTACACTAACTCCGTCTTTGCCGTCAGCACCATCTTTACCATCTGTACCATTTGCGCCATCGACACCTTGTGCTTTTACACCGGTATCAGTTTCGCCAATCCACCAGTTACCGTTCTTAATATAAGGTGTATCGCCATCGGTACCATCTTGACCATTTTGACCGTTTTGTCCATCCTGACCATTGGTGCCATCCTTACCTTCGGCTTTGACACCGGTATCAGCATCACCGATCCACCAATTGCCGTTTTTAATGTATGGTGTTTTACCGTCAACTCCATTAGCGCCGTCCTGACCGTCTTTGCCGTCAGCACCGTTCTGTCCATCTTTACCATCAGCTCCTATAACTTTTCCAAGGTTAGAACGCTGATTATTAGAATATGTAAGAACAAGTTCGCCATCAAATGTAATTTCGGCTCCGGTAACACTAACACCATCTTTACCATCAATACCATTAGTGCCGTCCTGACCGTCCTTGCCATCAGCACCATCACGACCAACTACAACGCCAAGGTTTTCTGTTGTGTTGTTGGAATAAGTGATAACAAGTTCGCCATTGTTATTAATAACAGTAGAGATGATTGCGGTACCATCTTTACCATCGGCACCTGCATCGCCTTTGTCTCCTTTGTCGCCTTTTGCGCCAATTACAACACCAAGATTTGCTTCTTGACCATTAGAATATGTAAGAACAAGTTCTCCATTTGCGTTAATTTTGGATGAAGTAACGCTTACACCGTCTTTGCCGTTCATGCCAACAACTTTATCAAGGTTTACGGTTTTGCCATCGGAGAAACCAATAACCAGTTGTCCGTCAGCGTTGATATTTGCAGTTGTAATGCTGATGCCATCCGCACCATCTTTACCATCAACGCCATCTTTGCCGTTGGCTCCATCCTTACCATTGGTACCATCTTTTCCATCCGCACCATTTGTACCAACAGCAACACCAAGATTCAAAACAGTGTCATCGGAAAGAGTTAAAATTAATTCACCTTTTGAATTAAATTCTGCATCTTTGATGCTTGCTGTATTATCTGCAGTTGCCTTTAGAGAAGCAATCCACTCAGATTCAGTACCTGAGTATCCACTATCCACTGCAACTTGATAAGCAGATTTTCCCTCAAGAGATGCTAACCACTCTTGTACAGTCCCTTCATAACCGTATTGTACAGCAAGTTCATATGCCGACAAGCCGTTTTCGATTGTAGTGGATGCCGGGACTGCATTCTTATCCACTAACAATGTGGTTCCGACAGATATTCCGATGACTAATATCACCGCAACCACGACCGCAATAATCTTTTTTGCCATTTGACAACCTCCAACTGGTCAAATTTTACATTGCTTTATAATCTTAAAGCAACATAATCAGTATTATGTTATAACGGATTGGTCAAAAAACTATACCAAATCCACCATACTGTTATAGTATAGCACTTTTCAAGGAGAAACACAAGAGTTTTTAACGATAAAGTATGATTTTTAATAAACTGTCGAAATTTAAACAGCACAAATAAGCCTTTTCAAAACATTGAATCGAAAAGGCTTAGATTTTTGCGCCCAATTTAGTCGAGATTGTTCAAATTATATTTATGGGCATTTCTTTTTGGCTATCGAGTACAACATAATACTGATTATGTACTCGCCGCTGTTTTAGGTGGCTATTTTTATATTATCAATCGCATATTTTCCATACGCTGACGGTGTTCGTTGCCAGTAGTAATAATATAAATTCGTGTGGTATTGATACTGCTGTGACCGAGAATGTCTGCGAGCTTGGCAATATCCTTTTCGATACCATAAAAGGTGCGAGCAAACAAGTGGCGCAGATTATGGGGGAACACCTTTTGCGGATTCACCCCTGCCTGCACACAAAGATTTTTCATTTCACGCCAAATGTTAGTTCGGCTCATCGGCTTGCCACTTCGAGTTATGAATATAGCACCCGTTGTAATTTTTTGCTCTGCTGCATAGCGGAGCAATTTCTTTTGTAGCTCACGAACAATAAATACCGAGCGTGTTTTGCCTTTAAGTGAAACAACGGCTTCACCGCACTTTACTGCCTCTACCGTAATATATTGCAGCTCGCTAACACGGATACCCGTTCCACATATTGTTTGGATCAGCAGGTTTAGGCGCTCGTTACCTTTTTGCTTTGCAGTATTTACAAGTCGCAGATATTCCGCTTTGGTCAGTTCCTTTTCTTCGGGACAATAAATCTGTCTTTGGAGCTTGATAGACTTCACTTTCAAGTCTGCCCATCCAAGAAAAGAGAATAAACCATTGATAGAAGCCAACATAGAATTGATGCTTCGTGCAGCATAATTGTCGGAAAGCAGTTTGTTTTTATAGCCGATAACTGTTTCCTTGGTTATCTCCGCATCACCCACATAGGTGGCAAACGCCCTTACATCACGGATATATTTTTCCACGGTATTTTCGCTCTTTTCCTCGCTTTTAAGATATACGGCAAAAGCCGTTATTTGACTTTCTGTTAAAATTCTTCCTTTCATTTCATTTACCTCCGGATAGTTTTTACTTTTATTTTACCCGAAAAGTATGATATGTCGAAATTACCTCGCTATACTAAAAAATTAGTTCTTGCAAGGTGTTCGGTATGTTAACTTAGAAAAAACAGTATTTCAAGTCATATTTTCGTATTTAAAAATATTGTCAAAAAATGCTGGACTTGTGTAAAGTGTTGTGATATGTATTTGTGTTGCAAAAAGGAGGTGCACCGCACATGACAACACTTGAAGATTTGTACTATGGTAACATCAGTCCGCACGAAAGGTATATCAAGCGAGGGACAAGAGTGGACAAACTCGTCAAGCTGATATGCAAAAACGAGGAAGAACTCAATGCAGGACTTACAGAAAAACAGAAGGAGACCTTTGAAAAGTTCAAGGACTGCACAAGCGAACTGTCCTGCATCACCGAGCGTGAGGCGTTCAGTTCGGGATTTATCCTCGCAACACGCATAATGGTGGAAGTGATGCAAGGCTTAGAGGAGGTCGAGGATATATGAGGAAAATAATTATCCTTCTTCTCTGCTGTGGGGTGCTTGTGAGTATGGTTGGATGCGGTGGAAACACCGCACCGCCGACTACGGAAAGTCTGCCGACAACGGTGGCGGAAACGATAATCACAGAAGCACCAACCGAAACAACACCGCCTGTAACGGCGGTAGAGCCGACAGAGAAAGAAAAAGAGCTTCTTCCGACCGAGAGCAAAGAACAGGCAACCGAGCCAACCACGACCGCCACAGAGCCTACATCAACGGAAAAGCCAAAGGAAGAAACAAAGCCTGCGGTAACAACTAAACCTACCGAGCCGGTGGCGGAAAATACCGAGAAAAATGGCTGCATCACCATAGTTGAAACGGACGATCCGCCGAAAGAGGAAATCATAATCCCACCCAAGCCGAGCGCGGATTTAGTGGCACAGAAGGTCGCGGAATACATAAATCAGCTCCGCACCGAGCAGGGCAATGTCACCGCAACGGTAATCCCCGGACTGACCGAATACTGCAAATACCGATGCACACAACTCAAAACAAATTTTGCTCATGATACCACTGACCAACGAGCAGCCGCCGAAGCTCTACAGTACGGCGAATATGTGGACTGGTCGCTATACGGAATCGAAGGCGAAGAAAATTATTATACCGCCAATGTGCGCGAAGCCATCGGCAAAGGCAATTGGGGTGGCACAGCTGACGAGATAGCTTATTCCATAGCAAACGGCTTCAGGAACAGCAAAGGACACTGGTCGTATGTCGGCAGCTCCAAGTACACATATATGGCAGTCGGAGTCATGTATGACGGATATTACTGGTATGTTTGCGTATGCATGGACTCTGAAAACACAGACTTAAAATAAGCATAAAAATACCCACTGGAAGCGGCGGTTCAACACAGAACTTTGCACAACATCCGGTGGGTAATATTTTTATTTGCCTTTGTAGCCGTTTGTTTTATCCGAAACGGCCTACGGGTCGATGAAACTATTTCTGTTCGATTGTACGGGGTTCTTCATAAAAAGGCAACTTTGGCTCGGCATTGTCCTTACACACATTCGGTAATCTTTCAAGCGGAATAGCATAAAACTTCTGTTTTACATAACCGCCGTTCATACACCGTATAATTCTTGCCGCCTGCTCGGCATAAGCACCCGTCGCATCAAACTCTGCGAGATTAATAATATAGCATTTTTCCTCTGCTTCGGGGAAGAAAATAACCTCACCATAATAACCTTCCAATCCATTATAATCATATTCAAATGGCGTATACTCATAGGTTACTGACTGTACTTTTTTCTCACCGTCTTCTGTAACAATAACCTTGTTCTTTTGTTTCAGGGTGATACCATCACAGAAACCCATAATACATAGGTCTTTTGCAAATTTCTCAATCGCCGTCTTGCGTTTCTTTTCTATACTCTTTTCTCCAGAAGCACCTTGCTTTAATGATATTTCAGCATAGGAGTTCGGCTCAAAAATACCAAAGCAATCGAAACATACACCGAGTGATAATGATATTATTTGCTTATCCTTCGGCATCAGTGATTCCGCAGCATCACTAAAATGCTCACGGCAGATGCTCCGCCACGTCTCTCGGAACAGAGAAACAGACGGATCTTCGATAAGCTCGTCCGAGATAGCGCCGTCAAGTTCTCCCTCGTCATCCTCTGTCGGTACGATGCCGATGGGATACTCGGTAGCCTTGCCGATGGCTATAAGCTCAGCGACCTTCTCCTCGTCAAAGCCTGTTTCTTTAACGATAAGAGCGATACGCTCATCGGTGGGGAGTTGGGGATTATCGTTATAAATCCCCAAAACCTTTTTAAGTTCCATATAGCCGTTGTGTGACGGCACGGTGCATCCTGCTTTCACGGTGCGGATATATTTAATAACTTGTTTATAAACTGCAAACTTTTCATAGTGTAAAAGCGGATATTGGTCAGCAGGGTCGTATGCCAAAAGCAGCTCCCATAAAGTTGAAATAAATATCTGCTTTATATCCTCGGCGGCGGATTGCTCTAAAGAATAATTATTAACATACTTGGCGGCAAGACCGTTTATTTTATTGTCGTAAAAATCGAGAAAGGCTACGAAATATCCGCTGTCCTTTTCGGTCAGGGTGTGAACAAAATAATCGTTCATATTTTCAAAACGCACATGAGATTTATCGGTACAGGCAAAGGAAGATGCGAGTGCAATAATATCTGCGTGAAAATATTTTAAACGCAGAATTTCATTGTTAATCTCCCAAAGTTGTAACTCTTCGGCTTTAACTTTTGCAACAATATCGTTCCATATCTCCGGCTTCAAAAATTCGGGATCGGAGATGCCGCGCAGTAATTTGTTTGCTATTTTCAAATAATTCTCCACAGATACTCACACCTCCTTTCAAAGAGTTAATGTTATTATTTTTTACCGAGCAACCGTTTTGCCTCTGCAAAGACATTCTCTAAAATCATATCCTGCTCGTATCCGTTTTCAGCATAATCGAAATCAATTTGTGCTTGTTCAAAATAACGGTTGATAAGTTGTTTTGCTTTAAGGCAGGTATCAACATCGTACTTTGCATTAGGTTTGTTATTTCTTGCTTGGCTCAATTTGCCGCGAATGGAATCGTCTCTATGCTTCCAAGTGTCATAACCGCGCCCGTCTTCTTTCTTTTGCTTGGGCATATTTAATTTATTTTTAGCAACATGGGAACAAGGAACACCGTAATCCGGATTGACGGTACTGCAATATAATTGCTTATGCGCTGTGGTCATAAAGAAGAATTTATGACAGATACCGCACTGCCAAGAGTAATGCCCGGCGGCGAGTCCCTCGAACATATCGGTAACATAAAAGTTGAGCATTCTGTTAAAATGCGTTCTTCTGCCGAGCGTTGGTAAACCTATTTCGTCTCTGCCTATGACCGGTGCCATCCACACTTTAGGCTCAAGAGTAAAAGCGTGTGTTATTTCTACCGGATTGTTTTCCTCAATAAATTTCACCATTTCTTCATGACCGAAGTATTGCTCGGTAAAGGATGCAAGAAATGTTTTATCACGGCATCCCATATCAGTAAGGTTGGCAAAATACATACAGGCAACAGAAAAGAAATTATATGTATCGGCACAGAGGAAAATATATGCCTCTACAATAGCGCAAAGCACCGTCATATAGTCCTGCAAATGAGAGCCTTGGGGTACACAAGATATCAACGGCTCATCAAGTGAACCAAAGCTTACGCTATATCCTTTCAATGCTTCGTCACCGAGAACCTCCTCAATCAAGTTTTCCTCTTCGGCAATATTAAAATAGCAAAATGGCTTTTCGTTTTTAATCAGCTCTAATATTTCTCGCAGCTTATCTCGAATTGCTGTATAAATGTTTTCAGAATAATAGTGTTCGCATAGTGCGTTATATAAGTTGTTAAGATCATTCCCTGCATAGAATAACGGCATCATAATCGTAGGCGGAAGGTTTAAAATTTCGTTTGTGATCTGTCCCGTTTTATATTCCTTACCTGCAAATATAAAAGTATCACCGTGATAGTCAACAGAAAAATTATGAAAAAGCGCACTGCCTATCGGTTTTGTTTCTATGATATTCATGTGCTACCTCCATACTAAATTTTACAAAACATGTAGTACCATAAACCGTACTCTACGAAAATTATATCACAAAAATATTCCAATGTCATTTAAAATCACAAAAAATCAGAAACGAATTTTTGCAATCACGGAAAAATATGTATTTTTTTAAAAAACAGACATTTATTTAGTGAGGGCATCCTCAACCGAGCCGTACCGAAAGGTGCGGCTTTTTCTTTTCCTCAAAATTTATTGAAAAGGTAGGTGATTATCTATGAGCGAAAAGAAAAATAAGCTCACCGTTATAGACGGTGAAACCCTAATGGATACAAGACTGGAACCGACCAAGTTTTGTATCGACACTCTGCTGCCGCAAGGAATAACTATCCTCGGCGGCGCACCTAAAATCGGTAAATCGTGGTGGGTGTTGGATATTTGTATCCGCATCGCCAAAGGGGAAAGCGTGTGGGATATGCCAACCACCAAAGGTACAACGCTGTATCTTTGCTTGGAGGATACGCTCAGGCGTGTGCAAGAGCGACTGTGTTTAATCACAGCCGACGTCCCCTGCAACGCTTTCTTTGCAACGGCGGCGCATACGCTTGCCGAAGGTCTCTGCGATGAAATCCGCGCGTTCGTGAAAGAACATCCCGACACCGTTCTCGT
>JAFQQN010000004.1 GCA_017410605.1 Clostridia bacterium | reverse complement strand
ATGACCACATATTTTTGTTGTGTTATTCTGTTGTTTTGGATTGGAATTTTTATTGTTTTCACGACCACATTTCAACCCACAGAGCCGTATGGAGCACACGGAAACATTGGAGACAAGATGCTCAAAGACGATGGTTTTTCGAAATAAAAACCACTATATGTAGTATAAATGACTAAATAACAACTATATCTTGCTGTTCGGGACGCAGAGGTCGCGTGTTCGAATCCCGTCACCTCGACCAAAACGAGAGAAAACCGCTAGAAATAGCGGTTTCTTTCTTTTTATGCACGAATTTTGCACGAATTTTATAAATTTTCTAATATTTCAACTGCTCTTTCCTCTTCTTTAGGGTAAAGATGTGAATAGGTATTCCAGGTCATTTCAACTTTACTGTGGCCTAGGCGCCGGGCAACCTCTTGTATATTAATGCCATTATTCACCAAAACCGAAGCGTGGGAATGTCTGAAATCGTGAATTCTTATAGGCTCTAGCCCTGCGGCGGTTGCAAATTTAATATTTTTATTTGATATTGATGTATCACCTAAACAAGCTATACCACCACACACTCTGTAGTCTTCTGTAAAGCCTCTTTGCGCTTTGTGACGTGCGTAATGTTCGTCAAGAATTAAACGCAATACAGACGGAATTTGAACGTCTCTATAGGAGGATTTATTCTTTGGTAGAGTTTCTACAATGGGTTTGTTTTTTACTTTTTGCGCTACCGAACGGCGAATGTGGATAATATTGCCCTCTATATCAGACCATTTAAGGGCGTTAATCTCACCTTTTCGCATTCCGGTATAAAACGCTATATTAAAGAATACATAATATCCCCAATCGTTAAGACATCGGCAATCTTTTTTAGCCTCGGCTATGAATGACTTAAATTGCTCTACGGTGTAATAATGAAGTTTGTCCTGTGGCTTCTCGAAGGAATTATCTTTAAAGTTTCCAACAATGGTCAAAGGATTTTTCGGTATTAACTCCATTTTAACACCGAAATTCAGCACGGCTCTGAAGGTGCTGTATATATTTTGTTTATACCTTGCTTTATAATCACCGGCAGCGATTTCGTTTTTCCAATCACTGAGAACCGGAACCGTAAGCTTAGTTAAACTGTATTTACCTAACGAAGGTATAACGAAGCGTTGCATTATATCCTCAATCTTTTGTATTGTTGCTTCTCTTACTTCGTGCTTATGCGTGTCAATGTATTTACTATAAAGTTGTTCTACGGTTATGTTTGATGTAACCTCTTTCTGCTCTACGGATTTGGCGAGTTCCATTTCGACAAGCTTAGCCTCGGCCGAGCCATACACAAGCTTTGTCTTTTGGCGGTACTTACCGTGGGTGTCAGTATAATTAACACATACCCTATATTGCTGTTTACCCTCTTTATTTTTCTTATCGGTTTTATAAATGGGCATAAAAATACCGTCCTTTCTTGACTTTTAGGACGGCTTATGATACAATACTTCCGTAGTTTCTCAGGCTACTTTTTGTATCGGTCCGTCCGGTACACTCCGCTTCGGTGTTCCAGCACCGGGGCGGATTTTTTATTTTATATTAAATTGTGTTTATAGTTGAAAATAAAATATAAGATGAGAATTCCTATAATAGAGCAAATGATTATTCCGATTTCTGTTTTGCACAGTTTACGAATTAGCTCAACAATTCCTGCGCATACTGCTGTTATGCCCCAAAACTTTAGTGTGATTATGAAAGCTTCTGCCGCCGTTTTGTTTGATAATAAGAAGACAACAAAAAATATCATAGCGAAAGCTATAATTGCGACAATTACTACTAATAAAAGCATTCTTTTGAACAGTTTTCTATTCATTTTTCTTTTCTAATTCTCTCATTGTTGCATTGATAATAGAACGGTCTTTGATTTTTATAACAAAATGCCTAGAAATCATTATCTGAATAAAACACTTAATAAAAATAGGAATAGCCCCAAGTGTTATTTGAGGAAAGGCAAACTGAAGAATTATTTCAATTGTAAAAAATACAAAGAACACAACAAAAATTTGGGCCAAAATACAAAAAAATTTTTCCTTTAATGTTCTTGGGTCATCTGGTATACTACTTTCTTTTTGTTTTTTTGGTTCAGGGTTTGGGGATGCTAGATTATTTTCGAGTTGATGTTTTTCAATATTTTCTTTGCCAATCACATAAAAAACTCCTTTATTCCTCAATTTCTCTTATAAGCAACTTAGGTATACCAAGCACCTTACAATGTTCTAACTCTTCATCGACTATTTTAATTGGCGGGTAGGAGGGGTTGATGGGTACAAGTCTCATCCAATCCTCGCCCATTTTATATTCCACTCGTTTCAAGGTTCCGCAATCGTCATTATAGATAACAACGCCAACCTGTCCGCTATGGTTTAAAGTAGACTGCCTGAGCACAAGAACCTTATCGCCGTCCTGATAGGTCGGGAACATACTATCGCCCTTAACTCTAAGAACAAAAAACTCATCTCTGCTTCTTCCCTTTAGATATGTGTCAGGAATATCAACCGTTTCGCCTTCCCAATCTTCAAGAGCCGGAACGTCATAACCTGCAGCTACTTCGCCAATTACGGGGAAAGTGGTGTAGCTTTCGGTTATATTTGGACGAGGAAGCGAACTAGTGCTAGACCTTTTTGAAAAGTTCTCGTTTCCGTTAAGATAGTCTATAGAAACATTAAAATATTTCGCCATACAAATTATTGTATTCATAATTGGCGTTTGAAATCCCGTTTCCCATTTACTTATCATTACACGGTCGGTTTTTAAACCGAATTGCTTATTGAGCGCTTCGGAAAATTGTTCTTGATTAAGGCCTTTTTCTTTTCTGAGGGTTCTAATTCTATCACCCAACATATTCATTATTTTCACCTCTTAACCGCATTATAACATATACGTGTCGATTTTGCAACAAAAATATTGAATTTTTTTCAAAAAAGTGTTGACAACGAAACAAGAGTGTGATATTATATATGTGTCGACAACGACACCGAAAAGAGGTGATTATATGCGAAAAAAGAAGCACCAACCATATTATAAAATCCCTGCTTTCCAAATATTGAGCAGAAAAACAGACGATGAGATGGCACAACTTCTAGGTATTTGCAAAAGAACTTACAAGGAGAAAATAGAGGGATATTCTGATTTTTCTTCAGAACAGGGAAAGATTTTATCTACAATATTTGGCGTATCACAGGATGAAATTTTTTTAACCTAAAATGTGTCGATATAGACACAAGTTTTTTGGGGGGTGAAGAAAGTGATAACAAGAATATGCTTCTTGTTAATGTTGGGATTTAACATTTACAGCGCTATTAGGCAGCGCAAGTTGATTAGGGAGAATGATAAACTGCGTAAAGATTATGATACATTGAATGTTCGATATGCTAGTACGGCTTATCAGTTGGGGTTGTACACGCTTTGCGAAAAAAATCAAAGTGAGTAATCTTTACAGTTTGAAAACAACTCCAAGCAGCTACCAAACGTTTCTTTTGCGGTTGGTTTATGTTCGATTATTTCATTAAAACAAGTTTGCAAGTTTTCTTGTAATTGTTTATTTCGAATAAGTTTAAGCAAGATGTATTGGTCGATAAAATCTTTCAAGTCTTCATCTGTCATTTTGTTGTTGAAAGCTATTTTGCAATATCTTAAAAATTTTACACAAATATCACGTTCGGTCTGCTTTGAACGTTTTTTATTCTCGACAGTTGCCGAAACGCAGGGAGAGAGAATCGCCAATGCAGAAACGCTGACAGAAGCAAGCGCAATAATTTGTTCGAAGGTCATATAATCACCACCTTTAAAAGTGATTATAGCACAAAAATTTTAAAAAGTAAATTAACCGAAAGGAGTTGAGGCTAATGCCTAAGGTTTTAAGACCGCCAAAGATAGAAATGATACTAACTGTTTACGGAAAGTATACAGAGCTTGGCAACCCGGAAATAAAAGAGCTTTTTGAAAACAATATTAGCTCATCAACGATTGGGAGGCTAAAAAGGTTGGCGCGGCAACAGATGATAGAAGACGGAGCTCAGGTTTTTGACCAAAATTCAGTCGATATTGATTCCGCCTACAAGGCCTGGGGCTTTGATGTGGACAAGTTGCAAAAACGCTTAGCGAAAATACAAAAATTAAATCTAGTTTAAAACAGAAAGGATAACATTATGCAAGAAGTAAAAAGTGTATTAGATTTTGGCGGAGGTGCCATTTTCGAAAGAATCAACCGAGAGCTTAAGGAGGTAATCGATAATATAAGAAGCACCGATACTGACGATAAATCTCGAACACTCACCATTAAAATGAGTATCAAACCACTAAATAACCGTACTCAACTAGCCATTCAGACTACGGTTAATAAATCACTCAGACCGACACAGCCTGTAGATACACAGGTATTTATGCAAGAGGTTGCCGGACGTATTCAAGCCTTTGAGAATGACGGCTTAATGGACGGTCAAAAGAACATATTCGGTGAAATTCACCAAACAAAATATATAGAATTGGGCGACAAGCCCCAGGAGGTAAATGTAAATGAGTAATGAGAGTTTTGTAAAGGATTTAAAGGCAATATTTGACGAAAATCCCCAGATACACGAAATTAACGGAAAGACCTATAGTTCTGTTCCCCTTAGCGTTGTGGAAGAGCGCAGGTTCTCTGCCGACAATATGCGTTTCAATAGCCTTAAAGCTTTGGTGACAATGATTAAGGCTGAAAGCACTAACTTCCACCTTCCCCTCTACATAAATGTTAAAAGTCATACAGAGGTTACGGTGTTCGATTCTCTTGACGACAGAATGGAACGTCAAATACCTTTCACTGCAGTATCAGACGGTTGCCCCTTTGAGTTCGGCCGTGGATATGATTATGAAGCCTTTGTTATTGCGCTTCGCTCTTTATTTGTTCAAAATCCCGACCTGCAAAGACTGTTAGAGCTTCTTTCTAAGCTTTCAAATATCAACTCTGTGGAATCAGAGGATGATGGCATTACCCAGCGTGTAACTGCTTCAACCGGCACTTCCCTCAATAAAACTGTACAGGCAAGCCCTATATGGACCCTGTCACCATTTAGAACCTTTAGAGAGGTACAGCAACCGGCATCTGATTTCTTATTCAGAATAAGCAACGGAAACCGATTTGCTTTATATGAGGCTGACGGCGGTGCTTGGAAGATTGCTGCAAGACAGCGCATTATAGATTACTTTGAATTTGAGTTAGCAGACGAAATCAAAAAAGGCAACATAATTGTTGTAGGTTAAAAAATAATTCCGCCCTTGTTTGTTCAAGGGCGGTTCAGAAAGGATAACCGATATGCCATTTGAATTAATACTAGCACTTATTTGTTATGTGATTGTATCCCTGGCGATAATTTACTTCGGCTTAAGAAACGACAAGCGTGAAAAGGAAAACAGAGAGCTTCGCCGTAAGGTACATAGGTATGAATACCGGGAGAAGAGCCGAAAACAAGAAAAGTGGGAGCGAGACTTTAAAGCTTCCCTTAAAGATTTATAAGGAGCGTTTAATATGGAAAAGTTAAATAAGATTGATTTGCTGTTGGAATTGTACAATTACGTTACAGATAACTACAGCGACATAAAACCAGATTCTATGGGTTCAACCGAAGATTTTGCACAGATGACCCTTGTATCAGGGAGAACGAATCGAAAAATTTCAATAATGGTAAAGCTCGATGATGCAAAAGAAGATAAATAAAAAAAGAACCGCCCTGCTAGCCCAGGGACGGTTCAGAAAGGATAACCGAAATTATCTATGGATAGTATAACACGAAAAAATCAAAATGTCAATATCTGTAATAAATGTCACGAAATTATAACAAACGGCGAGGTAGTTTTCAAAGAAGAGCGCCATGGTCTACCCGAACCGCCCTTCGAAGAGGTTCCTTGTTGTCCTCATTGTAACGGTGATTTAACACCTGCCTTTCGTTGCCTTATTTGCGGCGAATACCATGATGCAGAGGACGGTATAGGAAATATCTGCCCCACCTGCAGAACAGACCACGAGCAGAATAAATTTACATACCGCTTGGGCGAAAGATATGTTAAGTACCTGGACAGTGAGCTTGAATTTTACAGTCAAGCTGCAGGGTTTGACATTAAAGTAGAACCTCATTGCTTGGAAGACCGCAACCTTATAGCTTGGCTTAAGGAAAGGTTTTCAAAGCCTATTCATAACTGCTCTTCTATTTCAAAGCTAAAAGAGGTATCTGTAGAGCTTACGAATAAGTTTAAAGATTATATTTTCGACAGTGAGCAAGGCCGTACCGATTACTTTCAGTGGCTCGGCGATATGATAAGCAAGGAGGAAATAGTATGGCCGAAACCTTAAAATTCAAGGTACATAAAAAGGACCTTATGACTGCCGACCACGTTAAGATTGACGACGATGCCAGAGAGATAATAAGACAAGCCCAGATGGCAACAGGCTTACCGGCAAGAACTATAGTTAACTCTATGATTAAGTTCTGTGCCGACAAGTGGGAGGTTGAGGAGCTTTGACAGAACAAGAATACAGAAGCCACCCAGCTGTCAGCCGTTCTGAGCTTTTTAAGATTTTAGACAGCCCAGAAAAGTTTAAATATTTTAAGGAAAACCCCGAAGAGCCCACCCCGGCACTTAAATTCGGTCAGTTGTTTCACAAATTGCTTTTACAACCCGAAAGCTTTGCCGACGAGTTTGCAGTAGCGGTTGAATGCAACAGAAGAACCAAATCGGGCCAGGCTCTTTGGGAAAAGTTTTCAGAAGAATCTGCAGGGAAAACAATAATCACTGCCGACGAGTTTGCATTGGCGGTCGAAATGTGCACCGCCCTTAAAAACAACGCCTGGGTTTCTAAAATGCTTAAGGGCGAAAAGGAAAAAGAGTTCTTTTGGACCGATGAAATGACCGGTGAAGAATGTAAATGCCGTACCGACCTACTTTTTGAGGTTCTGATGGATGGCGAACCGGTGTTACTGGTTATTGATTTTAAAACGGCGGCCGAAGCCGACACCGAAAGTTTTATTTGTGCTGCAATAAACAACGGCTATGATTTTCAAGCTGCAATGTATACAGAAGGGGTAAGGGCCAACACTCACAAAAAGGTGTTGTTTGTTTTTGTGGTAATTGAAAAGAAGCCACCTTATGCAATAAACGTTCTACAGGCCGATACCCTTTTACTTCGTAGAGGCGGCGACCTTTTCAGAGAAGCTATTGGAATTTATCACGACTGTAAAAAAACCGGCAATTGGTACGGTTATCTAGGAAAATTTAATCAAATTAATAACCTTAGCCTTCCGGCTTGGTTAGCAAAGGAGTATGAATAATGGAAAATAACACGGCACACCTTTTAGTATTTGCTCAGCATGACGGTTGTTTTAAAGAGTTCTTGTTTGCGGTTCCTTATTATTTAGAAGTAAGAAAAGGAGATATTTTGTTAGTAGATACCGCAAAAGGTTTAACGGTTGCTACTGCTACCACGGAAATGTTTGAGGGCCGAAATATCGATGAAGTGGCATTGCGTTATGGTGCACACTTACCTCTAAAAGAAGTTAAACAGGTTTGTGGATATACCTTGCAGAGGTTTATTGAAAACAAAGTGAGAAACGAGATTATTCAGAGTATTCAGAAAAACAACACAACTATAACGTGCCATACGTTACCATTTTAGGAGGGATAAATAATGGAAAATAAAGAAATGACGGTGCAGAATCAACTGCCTAATGAAGAGAATATGTCTTTATCTGAACAAAATCAAATGACAACCGCATCAGATATGGCTTTGGTGTCAGGTAATGTATGGCAAGACAAAAAAGCTTTTAATCAGCTTCTCAGAGCTTCCCAAATGCTTTCGCAGTCTACTCTTGTTCCCCAAATCTACCAAGGCAAACCGCAAGATTGTTTTATTGCCGCCGAATTAGCTTCGAGAATGAACACAAGCCCTATTTTTGTTATGCAAAACCTATATGTGGTAAAGGGACGACCTTCCTGGTCGGGACAAGCTTGTAAAGCTATGATAGATAATAGCGGTAAGTTTATAAAAACCGATTATGTGTATACAGGCAAAGAAGGAACCGATTCCTGGGGTTGTTATTTTACTGCTATAAAGGCCATTGATGGCGAAGTTGTTAACGGAACCGAGATAACAATAAAAATGGCAAAATACGAGGGTTGGTATCATAAACCCGATAAATACGGTAAAGAAACCTCAAAGTGGCCAACAATGCCTAAGCAAATGTTAGCTTATCGCGCGGCTGCTTTTTTTGCAAGAATGTATTGTCCTGAGTGTCTTATGGGTCTTCAAATTTATGAAGAGGTTGAAGATATTTCCTCAAACCGCAATTCAGCCACCGAGCTCACCAATGCACTTAACGAGGTTGTAGAAAATGCTTAATGTTGTTGTTCTTACCGGGCGGCTCACTGCCGACCCGGAGCTTAAAACCACCGAAAGCGGTGTAAGTCTTTGCTACTTTTCTATAGCTGTTGAAAGACGTTACCGTTCTGGCGAGGACCGTATAGCCGACTTTATAAACATAACCGCTTGGCGCTCATCAGCAGAGTTTGTTTCTAAGTATTTTAAAAAGGGCCAAATGATTGCTATTGAAGGGTCTATTCAGACCCGCCGCTATCAGGATAAGGAAGGCAAAAACCGTACCGCCTTTGAGGTTGTTGCAAACAACGTTCAGTTTGCTGACTTTGGAAAGCGTGATAATAATTCTTCAGCTGATGTTTCTGTGGATGGCGAAGACCCTCTGCAGACCTTTCAGAACAGTTTGCCCGATTTCAGCCAGTTAGTTGATTCTGATGATGACGTGCCTTTTTAATGAGGTGTGAAAATGAAAATCATAGTTGACACCAGAGAGAAAAAACACTCACACATTTTAAAATACTTTTTAAGTAATGATATTGATTTTGAAGAGAAAAAGCTTGACGTAGCCGATTATAAATTAGAGGGTCAGGATAATATAGCGGTTGACCGCAAGCAAAATTTAGACGAGCTGGCGCGGAACCTTATGAACCGTGCCGACCATTCTCGTTTTTGGAAAGAGGTTCGCCGTGCTAGAGATAATAACATAAAGCTTATTGTACTTTGTGAGCACGGCGGTGCAATTAAGTCTATAGCTGATGTTTCTAAATGGAACAGCCGTTATTCCCCAGTTTCCGGCCGAGCTCTTATGGAAGAGATATACCGTGTACATATTGCTTACGGTGTGGAGTTTCATTTTTGCTCTAAGAGAAGTACAGGAAGACGTATTTTAGAGTTGTTAGGGGCGAAATAATGAGATTCAATATAGAGAAAATTATTGCTCTTAACCCTCTTTCGGTTTGGCTTGAACGGTACGGAATAGCAGTAGACCGAAAAGGCTATGCAAATTGCCCCTTCCATAATGAGAAAACAGCTTCTTTCAAGGTGTACCCCAATGAAAGATATTATTGTTTCGGTTGCGGTGCCAGGGGCAGTGTTATTGACCTTGTAAGGTATTTTGAAAACCTTGACTTTAACGGTGCCTGTGAATTTTTAGACGGTGATATTTCTTATTCTAAACAGCGTGAGCTTGAAAAGGCTAAGAAAAAAAGGCAAAAAGAGTTGAGCAAAAAAGAAGAAGCCACCGACAATTATTTTAATGCCTTAGACAGATATTTAGCCAACGAGCAAATTATAGCCGACTTTAAGCCACAAAGCCCATCAGAAGAGCCTAAAAAGATATGGACTGAGGCTTTAAACCACCGTTTTATTCTGGCCTATTCTTTGATGTGTGCCGAAAGCCTATATATGAGAGGAAGTGATTAAAAATGGATAACCTAGATTTGTCTAAGCTTAGTGCCAAAGAGCTTTACAGTGAAGAGGTTATTTGCTCTATTATGGACGAGGAAGACCCTGTCACAAGAGAACAGCTTCACTTTGACCTTTTAGACCGTGCGGCAGAGTTCGGCGAAAGGATAGAAAAGCGTGTTGAACAGATGTGGAAGGTTGCAGATAAAGACCGCAAGAGCAAAGAAAAAGACCGTAAAAAGGCCGAAACCAAAGGTGCATACGAAAACTATACAGACTTTGGTGAACGATACCCGGCTATGAAATGCGGTAATTGGCGCGCTGATATGAGTGGAATATATAACCCTGATGCTGTTCCCGAAAATAGACTTGCCTGTTCCCATCCTATATTACCGGCAGAAATTATAACCAATGTTGAAGACGGCACTCAAAAGGTTCGTATTGCCTTTTATCAGCGCTCATCCAACAGATGGCGAGAACAGATTATACCTAAAACCATTATAGCCAACCGAAGTAAGATACCGGAAATATCGGCCTTTGGAATTGCTGTTACAAGTGAAAATGCAAAGAACCTTGTAAGATACCTCTCAGAGGTTGAGCAGCTTAATTATGAGGCCATACCGGAAGTTAGAGCAACAGCGAAAATGGGTTGGTGCGAAGACGGTTTTATGCCATATACCTCTGAGCTTACTTTCGATAAGGACGGAAGATTTGACGGTCTATTTGATACTATTGATACTTGCGGAAGCCGTAATAAGTGGATGGAATTCGTATTATCAACAAGAGCCTCAGACCGAATTGAACCCAGGCTTGTTATGGCCGCCAGTCTGGCAAGTGTGCTTATAAAGCCCTGCGGTCTTTTGCCTTTCTGGGTTGACTTATGGGGTCGAAGCGGCGGAGGTAAATCAATATGCGGTATGTTGGCGGCTTCAATATGGGCAGACCCGGAAATAGGTAAATATATATCTAAATTCGACAGTACAGTTTCTGCCTTTGAAGCAAGAGCAGGTTTTTTAAACCATCTACCCTTTGTTATTGACGATACAGCCGAAGTTAGAAAACGTCTTAAAGACGATTTTTCACAACTTATATACCAATTAGCCAGTGGTGAAGGAAGAGAGCGAAGCAATACAAAGCTTGGTCTTGCCCATAAAACTACTTGGTCGAATGTTATTATTTGCTCCGGGGAAACACCCATTATTACTGACCAATTACAGGGCGGTGCTGTTAACCGAGTTATTGAATATGAGGTTGACGAGGGTGATATATTCCCGGACGGTCAAGCTGCAGCCACACTTCTTAAAAACAACTACGGATTTATAGGACGTGAATTTATAAAACTGATTGCAGAAATGGGATTTGACGGTGTCACAAAGATACAGCAAGAAATTTTCAATACCATTCGTAACGACAAATACGAGGACAAGCAGCTAAGGTCCCTTTCGGCTATTCTTGCTGCGGATAAAATCGCCACAGAACGGATTTTTAAGGATGGCAGAGCGCTTTCCTTTGCCGAGGTTGAAAAAGCCCTTACAGACAAAGACACGCTATCTGAGAACGAACGTTGTTACAGTTATATTGTCAATGAATGTATGGTTAACGACAGTAAATTTGTTTATAACAGCGGTGAGGAGCGCATAGGTGAAATTTGGGGCCGTCATTTAACCGACCAATTTAAGAATGAATATATTGCAGTTCTTAAAAATCCCTTTAACCGAATATGTGCTTCAGGAGGGTTTAACGCCAAGGCTTTTCTTGCCTGGGCTGTGAAGAACGACCTTTTATGGAAAAGCAGTAACGGTGAACCAAGCCGAACCGTATCCCTCGATAAAGCATATAAGCCCCGTTGTTATGTTATCAAATTACCTCAAGAAGCCCTGGAACTAGCCGATTCAGAGCAATTTGACGATGAAGAATTTTAGAAAAATTATAAACTCCGGTGACGGAGTGACGGTAGTGACGATAAAAAATAGGGTTTATATATAGTAAAAATAAATTATACATAAATTCAAACCCCTATATGCGCGCGTGAGAAAAAGCGTCACCGCGTCACCGATAGCCGAAACCCGCATAAATAAAGGGATTGGTGGTGACAAATGCCCCGTCACCAATTGTCCCCAACGTCACCAAGAAAGGATAACATTATGGAAAAAGCTAAATTACTAACCGGTGCTGACCTGCTTTGGGAACGTCAGCTTATGCAAAAGCAAATAGCGGTCTTAAAACAAAGCTGTGAAGACTACCGTCAAGAAATAGAAGGACTGCTCAGAGAAAACGAAAGGCTTAATATGGTGCTTGAAAGCTACCGCATTAGTCTTGAAAATATAGGAAGGATGAAGAATAATGCAGTTAAAGAATAAAGTTCAACGTGAAGAATTTTTGAATAAATATAGGGATTGGGAGCTATGGAAAGAGATACCTGAGCTAGAGCTTAAGTTCTACAGGCACATGTTTCCAAACGGAACCGCTATTGTAGCTACTGAATATGCTTGTATGAAGTTTAGTGGCTTCGGACCTAAAGGCCACACCTATAAGAAGAAAACCGATGTTAAATTCCACTTGCTTTTATCAGCCAATGATAACTTCAAGGTGGAATACTCTGAAAACTCATACAAGTTATATAACCCCACCGGAGACAGTAAAACCGGCATTATTGATTATCTTACCAAGAATAAGCCTGAGGTATAAGCTTATGCCCAATCATATTGCCGATAGAGAGATAGGCTACAGGAGTTTTGAGTTTTTAATTACAAAATATGGCTCTGTAAAAAAAATATTACAGTCTACTCCTATTCAGAGGTCAACTCTTTACGAATGGAAAAGCGGTATATCGGTTCCATCAGCCTATTGGCTTCAGTATCTTTGTGAAATAGGTGCTGATATAAGATTTATACTTTTAGGAAGGAAAGGATAACAAATGCGAAAGCGAGGCAGAGGCCAAGGGAAACACAAACAAACTTTTTATGTTTTCTACGATAAAAATGATTTCGTTAAGTTTTGCGGAACGGCGGAGGACTTGGTAAAAGAGGGTCGGTTTAAGAATGTTGGTTCTGTACAATCGACCGCCACTCACCAAAACGAACGAAGGCCAAATAGCGTGGTAAGGATAATCCTACCCAAAGATGCAAGAAGGAGTGTGTACAATGCGTGAAATATTGTTTAGGGGTAAACGAGTAGATGATGGTAAATGGGTGTGTGGTTGTTTAGTATCTATTGAAGCTTATAATATAAAAACGACTGATGGAAAAACAAATCAAAGGGTTTATTGCATCACAAAACCATATATCCCATTTGAAATAACTGTAAATGATGCAGATAATTTGGATTTAGCACTTTATAGAGTTACCCCCAAAACCGTAGGACAATACACAGGCTATAAAATTGACGATATAAAAGTATTTGAAAACGATATAGCAAAGGTACATTTAGAAATTCCATATTTGCCACATCAAGACAAAGCGATAGACGATATAGGAGTTGTTTGTTTTGATACAGAAGATTTAAGATATTATGTTGTTTCAAATACAGGTAAAAAATATGCTTTGTGTTATATAAAAGGAATTATCGGCAACATACACGATAACCCCGAATTGTTGGAAAGCGAGGTTAGCACCATATGAAATCAGTTTTAATGAGCGTACAGCCTTATTGGGTGTTTTTGATAATAGCCCAAAAGATGGGTTGGAAAATCGGCGAAGAAAAGACAGTAGAGGTTAGGAAAAACTGTCCTAAAGACGATAAGTGGGATAAAGGAGTAAATATATATTGCACTAAAGATAAAAAGTCTTTCGCAAGAATACCAAAAGAATATCAGCCCTTAATGGAGAAGTTTTTAGGCAAGGTTATAGGCGAGTTTGTGTGTGATGAAGTAGACACCATCCAAAAGCGTGGAGTTGGCAACTGCTTTGATTATTGCTATTTGAATTTAAACGAATGGGGCAATGATGATATTGAGATAGAAATTCTTGATATTAAAAAATCTTGTGTTTCAAAAGAAGAACTTAATTTATATGGCCAAAATGTTTATCGGCTATATGCTTGGCACATATCAAACCTTGTAATCTATAACAATCCGAGAGAGTTGGGCGAGTTTTATGTTTCTGTTAAAGACCATTGGGAAACATATGACCCCAACAAATACATCAATGGGTGTTGGCAAAAACCATTAACAAGACCGCCCCAAAGTTGGTGCTATGTTGAAAGTGAGGTTATAACCAATGAACAGATTTAAAAACGCCATAGGAATAATTAAAGCCTGTGGACTAAACATCAAAGGTGACCGAAAGCTTATGGAAGAGGCCAAGCAGGTTGAGAATACAATTATCGAGGCCCTGGAAAAGCAGATACCGAAAATAGACAATGCGGAACATTGTGTGTGTTGCGGTCAGGTAATACCAGAGGGTAGTCAATATTGTGTAATATGTGGTTATAAGGCAAAGCATAAGAAAACCAACTATGACCGCATAAGGAATATGAGCGTGGAGGAAATGGCTGAGTTTATAAAAACAGCCGTTGAAGATTGCGAAAAATATTGTGATTTTACCAAAAATGGAAAATGTAATTCTTTTGGAATTGAGGATAAATGTGCGCTTGGCATAAAACAATGGCTTGAAAGCGAGGTTGATACCGAATGACCGATAAATTAAAGCCTTGCCCGTTTTGTAATGGCGAAGTAATAAATTATCATATAGAACATTTAGACCTAAATCATAGAAGATTTGATTATAGGTGCGAAATTTGCGGTGCTTATTTTAGTTTGCAAGGCAAAGGAAAATATATATCCGCAGAAAAAACCGAAAAACAAGCAATTGAAATGTTTAACAGGAGGGCAGACAATGACCGAATATGAAATATGGGGAAGTGAATGTCCTTATTGCGGTGGAACTGATTATAAGGAGATAGATGGTTGGGAATGGCGGTCTTTGGCTTTCCATACCCAAATAATGTGTAAATGTTGTTATGCCACTATTCACACATACGGAATAACGAATAAAAGAGCAATACACAAGGCATACAAAATCTTATACGAAAGAGGTAAGAATAGTGACCGACAGAGATAGGCTGATAGAGTCGTTTAGCCCCTTTGCTGACGGCACATATAACGGTAGTGGAATTATCATTGATGGCACAAAGGTTGATGATGTTGTAGACTACCTTTTAGCAAACGGTGTTATAGTACCGCCTGTAAAGTTTGGAGATACGATATTCGTTATACCGAGCAAAGCAAACTATGAACTTAACATTCTGCACAATAGGGAAGAAAATAACCGTGTGTATGAGCAAGTCATAGCTCACATTACAATTTGGAAAGACGATTATATGCTTTACACTTGCGATGGTTTATGTGCAGTAAGAAACAAGGCATATAAAGATACTTGGTTCCTCACCAAAGAGGAAGCGGAAGGAGAACTAAAAAAGAGAGGTAAAGAAAATGCCACTTAAAAGCATTAAAAAAGAAATTGATTGGGATATGGTTGAAAAGGCATTAAAACAAGCATTAAAGGAGCGTGAGGGGAAATGAAAGAACGAGAAAATTATATGCTCTGTTGCGATTGTGGACTTGCCGTAAAGAAGTCTAAAATTTTTATCAAAAAATATCAAAATACGGCTATTTGCTTATGTAAAAAATGTGCGGTGAAACTCTGTACGGAAATAGCAGACTATGGGATAGCAAAAGGACTTGAAAAATTAAAAGGCGGTGACAACAATGCCTGATAAAACAATAAAATTAAGAAAATGCAAATATTGCAAAGGTAGAATTTTTAGGGTGTTTAATGATTGGGAGTGGAGGTTATTTAGTTTTCACTGTGCTATAACTTGTAAACATTGTTATTCTACTGCACACGGCGTTGGAATTACACCGCAAAGAGCCTATAAAAATGCTATGAAGGAGTGGAAAAGAATAAATGCCCGATAAACTAACCGATAGCGAGATTAAAAAGGCTTTGGAGTGTTGCTATACTACAGGAACACCCTGTGAAGATTGTCCTTTGTGTGATATTGAGGAATGTAATGATATTTTAATGGCTGAATATGTCAAAGACCTCATCAACCGCCAAGACTTTAAAATTTACCAATTAGAAAAACAAGTTAGTGAAATTCAAAATGCTAACTTAATTGATTTTAAGGGAACGGTTGGGAATTATATAGCAGAAAACGAAAGCCTAAAGGCAGAGGTTGAGAGGTTGCAAAACATTTTACTTTCCTTTACAAGCAAAGTTACAGCTTGGAGCAATAAAAAAGGCTATGACACTACCGAACTTTCATTGATAGCAATTCTTGATGAATCAAAAAATGTAACAGCAAATATCAAAACCGAAGCATACAAAGAGTGTATTGAAAAGGTGAAAACTGAAATAGACGAAGCCTTAAAAAACAATTACAAAGTACGCTCAGAAAGAGCACAATCAATACCAATTTATACTGAAGATGAATTTTGGAATTATTGTACAGGGAAAATAGGTTGCTTGCGAGGTTTAGACGATTTTTGCGACAACCTCTCAAAAGAATTGGTGGGTGAACCCGATGAAAGCTAAAATAAGACTGCAAGACCGGTTTACCTCTAAGCAAAAGGCTGACATAGAAGCTTATGCTAAAGAGGTTGCCCATCGTGAGGACCAAGACAATGCAAGACGGTTTTTGAAGATTGTTTGTGTTGCTCTGAACAATGTCTACGGCTTCGGACACCAACGCCTATTAAGGCTTATTGCTGAGATTGAGCGAATATCTGCCGAAAGGGATGACGACCCTGTTTTCTGGAGCCACGTTGACCGGGACGTGATTGAGTTTAGGGCTCTTCCTTTCCAGCGTGAGGATTATGACAGATTGGGGGAATAATGGAAATATGTCTGATTATGGTTCGCAAAATGTTAAATGTCCTTTCTATAAACGAGAATGGTTGAAGGAGCGTAAGGAGAAATGAAGAAAATACCTACATTATTTGAAAGAGAATATGCCAATCACAAGGTTGTTGGTATAAAACCTAATGTTACAAAAGGTATGGAATGGGTGCTTGAAGGCAAGGGTGTTGCAACCTTAAAGTTTGATGGTTCTTGTTGTGCAGTTATAAATGGCGAGTTTTATAAACGATATGATGCTAAAAAAGGTAAAAAACCACCCGAAGGTGCAATACCTTGTTGTGAGCCCGATTTGATTACAGGACACCATCCGCATTGGGTAAAGGTTGATAAAAATAATCCTGCTGATAAGTGGTTTGTGATTGCATATCAAAACATAGACAACTGTACAGATGGCACTTATGAAGCAATAGGTATTCATTTTCAAGGAAATCCATACGGACTTGATTGTGATGTTCTTGTAAAACACGGTCAAGAGGTTATTAAAATTGAACGTTCTTTTGAGGGTATCAAAGAATGGCTCAAAACACATAACGAAGAAGGAATTGTCTTTTGGCTTGATGGTGAGCCGAAGTGCAAAATAAAGCGTTCTGATTTTGGCTTTGAATGGGGGTGTTTTAGGTGAATTGGCAAAAAGAATCAATTAACGACCTTAAGGCGTATGCAGCAAGAAAAAATTCAGTATTAACTATGAGCGAAGAAATTGCAGAGCTTGAGGCTAAGGCCGAAAGGCTTAACAGCACATTAGGTAAGGTTCCTGTTCAGGGTGGAAGCTCTAAGGTAGAGGATTCTCTGATTAACAACATTGTTGAAAAGGAAAGGCTGAAGACTAATCTTGAAATTACAAAGAAATGGATTTTAAGGGTTGAGAGGGGTCTTTCCAATCTTAGCGAAGAAGAAAAACAGGTGCTTGACGGTTTTTATATGGCGAACATATTAACCAACCGACTGGAAAAGCTTTGCGACAAGCTACACTGTGAGAAATCTACCATATACCGAATCAAGGAAAAGGCGCTTTATAAGTTCACAATTGCTATGTACGGTATTATAGATTTATAAAAGTTGGGAAAAATGTGGGAACATTTTAGGTTTTTCCCATGCTATAATGATAAGGGGTTAATTTCAAAACCATAAAACTTAATATTTAAATATTAAGGCTGCAGGGATTTTTCCTTGTGGCCTTTTATTATGGACGGCGGCATAGGAAATACTGCTGAGGTGGGAATGGGGATTTTATCTATGAAAGAGGTGAAACTATGGCAAATGAACAGAATTTGATACCGGGCGGACATAAGCTAACACAAGAAGAACAGTCGGCCGGCGGAAAGAAAAGCGGAGAAATGCGGCGTATGAGAAGCGCCGTCAAAAAAATTCTTAATGGTCCTATTCCAAAGGATATGACAACTATCAGAGCTTTGCTTTTGGAAATGGGGATTGAAGAAAGTAGTTGTTACGAGGGTGTTTCTCTTGCCATGGTTGTTAACGCTATGAACGGTGACAAGCCTTCTGCCGATTGGGTACGTGATACTGCAGGTGAAAAGCCCAAGGACGAAATTGAACATAGCGGCGGTGTTGTTATTCTCTCAGGGGATGATGATATTGCCGACTAAGATTTATTTGCCTGAGATTGTCGGCCGTGGCTATGGTGATTTTTGGCGGTGTAAAACACGTTATAGGGTTTGCAAGGGCGGTAAAGGTTCTAAAAAATCTTCAACAACTGCTCTAAATCAAATCACTAGAATTATGCAATATCCTGGCTCTAATTTACTTGTTGTCCGCGTAGTTATGAACACCCACCGCGATAGTACTTTTGCTCAGCTGGAATGGGCTCAAAGACGGTTGGGGGTATCACACCTTTGGAAAAATACTGTTAGTCCTATGGAAATGGTTTATATACCTACAGGACAAAAGATATTATTCAGAGGCTTTGATGACGTTCTTAAGTTGGCTTCTACAACCGTTTCAACCGGGTATCTATGTTGGGTATGGATTGAAGAGGCCTTTGAAATACGTAGCGAAGATGATTTTGACAAGCTGGACCTTTCGGTTCCGCGTGGCGAGGTTCCTGCACCGCTTTTTAAACAAACAACCCTTACTTTTAACCCTTGGAGCGAACAACATTGGTTAAAGGCTCGTTTTTTTGATACCTCTGACGAAACCGTTTCCTCATACACCACAAATTATCTGATTAATGAATGGTTAGATGAAACGGATAAAGAGGTCTTTGAAAGAATGAGGTTAACCAATCCCCGTAAGTTTAGAGTTGCCGGGCTTGGCGATTGGGGTATTGCTGAAGGTCTTGTTTATGAAAACTGGGAAATTAAAGACTTTGATTCCTCAGAGCTTGGTATTCTTCGGGATGAAGAAGGCAATATAAAAGAGGACAACCGTTGGCAGTTCAGACATTTTTTCGGTCTGGACTACGGTTACACCAATGACCCCACCGCCTTTATAGCCTTTGCGGTTAACAATGTGGATAAAACCGTTTACATATATGACGAGCATTACGAACTAAAAATGCTAAACAGCGATATTGCCAAAATGATAACTGAAAAAGGCTATGCTAAAGAGCGCATCCGCGCCGATGCGGCGGAGCCTAAATCTAATGATGATTTAAGGCGAATGGGAATTACGAGAATACAGCCCTCGGTAAAAGGCCGTGACAGTATAATGAACGGCATATCCGAAATACAGGAATACAAAATCTTCGTAAAGCCTACCTGCAAAAACACTATTATGGAACTTTCTTCGTATTGTTTCGCCAAAGACAAAAATGATAGAAAAATCAACAAGCCGGAAGACAGGGATAATCATTTAATGGATGCCCTGCGCTACGGCTTTTTTGATGTAAAATATTTTAGGCCTGCTGACCCGAATACAAGGAAAAGGCCTACGACAGACCAGCGCATTAACAAGAAATACGGTGTTACTCCCAAGGATGTTAACGGTAGCTGGATATAGCATTTAAGGAGGTGAATTAATGTTTACTGCAATTATAAGCATAGTTGTAATTACACTCATAATTTTATTAGCGGCTGTTTGCTTTATTGCCGGTATGCTTTTAGGTAATATTCCAAGGCAAAAGCCTACGGCTAGAGCTGAGCCTACTAAAACAAACGATGAAGCTATATTGAAAGCGAAACAGCTTCAAAAAGAGTTATCTAATATGCTTTCATATAACGGACAACCCCAGGAAGAAATAACAACTGATTAGGTGAAAAGAGATATAAAATCTCTTCACATATTACCAACCCATCACCATTGGGAAAGGAGTTTATAAAATGGACGAAATGAACACAAATGCTTTGGAATTGGATTCCGCACCACAGGAAAACAACGCTGAGGCAACAGACGAGGCAACTAACCCAGAGGAAGCTCAGAGCACCACATCTGAGGCCGCAGACGGGCAAGAAACCGAACAAAATGATAGTACCGATAACCAGGAGCAAACCAACACCGATGAAAACGGTGACGGCGAGGTTCCTTTTTTGATGGTTAGGTACAACCATGAAACAAAGAATCTAAGCCAAAGTGAGGCAAGAACCCTTGCGCAAAAGGCCATGCAGTCAGAACCGTTAATGAATGAACTACGTTACCTTGCTGCACAGGCGGGCGAAAAATCGGTTAAGAGTTTTATTGAAAATCTTAAGGTCACCAGTGAGGAACAGCGCCGCGATAAAATTCGTAATCAGCTTGTAGACCAAGGAAATGAAGACCTTTTTAATTCTATTTTCGATGCCGAAACAAGCAGAATACAAAACGCTGCCGGAGTGATGCTGGAAGACGAGAGCCGCGCCTTTAATGAAGAAATTGAGGGTGAGCATATAAGACTAGCGGCCGATTTTAAAGACCTTCAGGCTGAATTTCCTGACATAAAGGAAGTTAAAGACATTCCCGACCAGGTTTTAAGACTTGCTGTTGAGAAAAAGATTTCTCTGCTCGATGCTCAGCTTAGATTCAATTATGCCGAAAGCAAAAAAATTAACAATGCCAAAAAGTCCGCGGCAGCAGCGGCGGAAAGCAGCGCAGGAAGTGTTAAATCGGATGAAACAAATAGCACTTCACCTGCAATTGAAGCTATGCGAAAGGGCCTTTGGCACTAAAGAAAGGAAAAATAAATTATGCCTATTCAAAGTGGACTTAACACATTAGAATTCAGAACCGAGCTTACAAACGAGCTAGACAAGGTTCTGGTTCAGAAGTCGGTTACTACCGGCTTTCTTGACAACTCTTTTGGTTCCAAGTTTGTAGGAACCAGGACAATCCTTATTCCGGATGTTGACTTTACCGGTCTGGGAGATTATGACCGCGCAGAAGGTTTCCCCGAGGGCGGTATTACCGTAGAACATAAACCTTATGAGCTAACTATGGAACGTGGTAAGCGCATCTATATTGACCGTATGGATATGGATGAGATTGGTATTTCCGGCCTTGCAGGTCAGATTATGGGTGAATTTATCCGTACTAAGGCAGCGCCCGAGCTTGACGCATATTGTCTTTCTAAGCTTGCTACCATTGCCGTTAATGCCGAACAGACTGTTACAGGCGAAATGGCTAACGGTTGCGTTAAGATTCTCAACAATGCCATTAGAAAGGTGCAGGACGAGATTGGATATGATGAAGAGCTTGTTGCCTATGTTAACTCTGATTTTTACGGTGCTCTTATGGACACCACCGAGCTCACCCGCCGTCTTAACATTGCCGACTTCAAAAAGGGCGAGATAAACACCAAGGTTAAAAAGCTTGATGAATGTTCTATTATTCCTGTGCCTATGTCTAGAATGAAGACCGCTTTTGTTTTCAATGACGGTATTACTGACGGACAAAAGGAAGGCGGCTTTACACCCGATGCAACAGCTAAGGATGTTGGCTGTATTGTTCTTCCTAAGAGGGTGGTTAAGCTTGTTAAGAAGCTTGAAAAAGTTCGTGTATTCACTCCTGACCAGTGTCAGAAGAAGGATGCATATCAGTTCGACTTCAGAACCTATTACGATTTGTTTGTAAAGAATAGCGAAGTAGGTACTGTATTTGCTTACACCTATTAAGGAGGAATATTAAATGAGGCTTAAAAGCAAAGCGGGTAATGTTATAAGAATTGCAACCGACCCGGACAAAATTAAGCGCCTTAAGGCCTTAGGCTATACCGAAATAAAGGAGCCTAAGGAAAACAAAACCGGCAAGGAACCTAAGGAAAACAAAACCGGCAAGGAGCCTAAGGAAAAAGCTTAGATAAAAATAATTTTGGCAGCTGCCCCACAGTGTTTGGGGTAGCTGCTGTTTGTTGGTTGTATGATGATATTTTGAAAAAATGCTGTCATAGAGCCAATAAAACGAAAGGGGTATTGTATGGACAACAAAGAAGTATTTAAGAAAATTTGGGACGAATATCAAAAAGGCATTGAGTTTAAAAACAGCATAGGTTACCGCGGAGTTTATGAGCAGAGCAAAATGAACGAGCGTTTTTATGTTGGTGACCAATGGCACGGCGCACAGTGCGGTAATGACCGCCCTTTGGTAAGGCACAACATAATTAAGCGTATAGGCGATTATAAGATTGCTATGGTTGCTTCCAACCCTATTTCGGTAAACTACAGTGCTGAGGGTATTCCAAACACTATAGGCCTTTCCAAAAGGGTTGAGGAAATAAGAGAAACTATGGAAAACGGCGAGGCTTATGGTGGCTTTGAACAGTCTGTAGCCGGTGATGAGGAAATTAACCTTGTTATGTCAGCCTTATCAGATTATTTTAGGGTTTCGGCAGAACGCCTGAAGTTTGACGATAAAAAAGAGCAGATACTTAGAAATGCTTATATTTCGGGTTGTGGAATTTTACACACCTATTGGGACCCCAATGTAAGAACCGGGCTTTATGCAGATTTATCAAGAACAATGCCGATTAATGGGGATATTGCCACAGAGATATTAGATGTGGAAAACGTTTACTTCGGTGACCCAAATGAAGAAGAGCTACAGAACCAGCCTTATATAATTATTGCCCAGCGTAAAAGCGTTGCTCTGCTTCGCGAAGAAGCAAAAAGAAACGGCGCTTCTGAAAACGAAATAGGCCAAATTAAGCCTGACAATAATCTCCAGTATGAATCGGGAGATTACGGTGAAAAAGAGTTAGAAAACTCTAAAAAAGCAATCGTTTTGACCAAGTATTGGAAAGAAACCGGCAAGGACGGAAATTCCACTATCAAGGCTATAAGGGTATGTGAAAACGTTGTTGTAAGAAAGCCCTGGGATATTAAGCTTAGGCTTTACCCTTTAGCTAAGTTTACTTGGGAACGCAGAAGAAACAACGCCTACGGCGAAAGCGAAGTAACCTATCTTATTCCTAACCAGATTGCTATTAACCGTATGCTTACCGCTTCTGTATGGGCGGTTCTGCTTCTTGGTATGCCTATTATGGTTGTTGACGATAGCGTGATTATGGATGAAGTTACTAACGAGCCCGGACAGGTTATTCACGCTTCAGGCGAAGCTTCTGCTATAAAAAGTGCAATTCAATATATCACTCCACCTAACTTTTCACCCAACTTTGACAACAACATAGTATCTCTTATATCTCAGACCTTAACACAGGCCGGGGCGAATGATGCCGCTTTGGGTGATGTTAACCCGGATAATACTTCAGCAATTATAGCAGTTCGCGAAGCCGCTACCCTACCCTTACAGACGGTACAAAACCGCTACCACCAATTCTGTGAGGATGTTGCAAGAATTTGGGCTGAGTTCTGGATTACTCATTATGGCCAAAGGTCAATAAAAATGGAAGAGCAAGGCCACGCCTGGTATTTAACCTTTGACGGTGAAAGATATAAAGACCTTCTTGTTTGTGTAAAGATAGACGTGGGCGCTTCTACCCTCTATTCTGAGGCTCAAACCCTTAGAAGTCTGGACAACCTTTTTGACCGCCAGATGATTGACCTTTTACAGTATCTTGAAAGAATACCCAAAGGAATTATACCTAACGTTTCTAAGCTTATTAAAGAAATTAAGAAGGCTAATGAACAGGCACAGGCAATGCATCAGGCTCAAATGGAAGAAATGGCAAGAATGGAGAAAATGTCTGCCGGTATGAGTGAGGATGAAATGCTTTCAAATCTTTCACCCAAAGAGCGTGAAGCTTTAATGTCTTTACCTGCAGAGGAAAGAATGAGAATATTACAAACCGCTAATGAGGATGGAGGCGCGGCTATATGACAGGGTTAAACCTTTTTGACGAGGGAATGAAGATTTTAGGCTATGTTAATGATTCGGGTGTTTCGGGTAGAGAAGAAATGCTTAGAAAGGCATTGCCTTTAATAAATCGGGTTTATTCAGACCTTTATTATAGCTTCGAGGCTGTTCCCGGTAAGGAAGACGGTTT
This sequence comes from Clostridia bacterium, assembly GCA_017410605.1. Taxonomy (GTDB): domain Bacteria; phylum Bacillota; class Clostridia; order Oscillospirales; family Acutalibacteraceae; genus UMGS1279. Next base: position 83,578 of record JAFQQN010000004.1, on the reverse strand, counting down.
TAAGCCATTAACAGCAATTTCACAAGAGCTTACGCTTTCATCGGCCGTGCTTAATGATGTTGCACCGTATGGAATGGCAATGTATTTGGCTCAAAGCGAAAGCGATGCAGACAATCAGGCGCTATATGCCAGTCTTTATAACCAAAAGAAAACAAGGGGCAAAAGAATTACTACTATGAAAGATTCTCTGCCCCATATTCGGGGGTAATTGTTTTGATACATCCAACATTCAACAAATCGGCTTCGAGTAGCATTAAAATTCCTGCTATGACCGGCGGTGCTAACCTTGCTGACCCTTTAAATCTTGTAGACGATAATCAGCTTACAGATATGAAAAACCTTTGGTATAAAGACGGCGTTCTTAAGACCCGACCCGCTGTTGAATATTATAAGGGGATATATGACGCTTTTTCTTCAACAATGAACGGCGAAGGCTTAAAAATCAAACAAACAAAGTTTACCAGCTATGTTAACGGTGAAGAACAAAAAGCAGATATAATTTTAGACCCAAACGGCAACCTAACTCTTCTTGTTTATTCTAAAGACAATATAGAATACCGTTGCTATGGGAAGGTGGCTGAATCGTCAAATATTAGCTTTGTAGTATTCTCGGGTAAGCCGGTTGTCCAAAAAGGACTGGGTGTATTTTTAATAATCACAGAGGGTGACCTAGTTAGCTTGTATGAAGCGCAAGAGAGCGAAACAATGCCGTATACTTTGCACAGGTTTACAAGCGAAGAACTTTATGTACCTTTGGTTTATGTAAACGGAAAAATGGACGCTTACGGAACCTTACCTGCAAGTGAAACCGAAGAATACGCACCTGCTAGTTTTTTAGAGGGTTATAGTTGCTTTTCGGGAACGTGGGTTTCTTATTGCTACACAAGTGACGGAGTTTCAAATGGTTTAACACTTCCTGTTTCCTTTGCGAATAGCACTCTTTTCGTTACCTATAATTCACCTGATGGCAAAACAAAACTCACCTTTGGACCTGTAGATATCGGAGAAATAATCCCTGACGTAATCTTATGCAATGAAAACCACCAACTATATGAGCAATACGTAATTTTGGTTAATCAATATTCCGGGCATATTAGTTTTCGTACGATAAATAAGGATTGGACTGAAAATCCGGAGAATTCACTTCAATATCCATATTTTGTCGTCCCAAGTGCTTTAGGGGTTTATACAAATAACATAGAGGTTAAAATAAAACCTTTAAATAACAAGCGCACACCGTTACACGGGGTGCAATTTGGCACTTGGTTTGGTGGAACGGCAGAGGGAATATCCGGCGGCACGCGTCTTTTCTTATCAGGAAGTGAAGAAGAAAAGAATTTACTTGTGTGGTCTGACCTTAATAACCCAACCTATTTTAGTGAAAACAACTATGCTTATATAGGTGAATCCAACCAACGAATAACGGCCTTGGAAAAACAAAGCGAAATGCTTGTTATCTTTAAAGAAAACGAGCTTTTTTATACTACATATAATTCCGGCCAAAGCTACACCGCCGAAGACGTAAAAGCCGGAAGGGTTATAGATATAACAACCTTATCTGCCACTTTCCCTATTATTCAAATACACTCTAAAATTGGCTGTGATTTGCCCCAAACAATACAGCTTTGCGGTGATAGGCTTGTGTGGGCCTGTAAGGATAAAAAGGTTTATATGCTAAAATCGGCTAATCAATACAGCACTTGTAATATCGCCCCCATTTCCCGAAATATCGACAGAGCTTTAAAAACGCTAAGCGAAGAGGAATTATCTAGGGCTAACAGCTGTATATATGACGGCCACTATTTGCTTGTGTTCGGGTCAAAAGTCTTTGTTCTTAATTATGACTATTACTATTTCAGTTCCCTACCTGCTTATTCTGACAGTAAAAAATCACAGCGAAAGCTAATATGGTATCTTTGGGAGCTACCGGAAATGTTTGAAAATGATAGTTGCCTTTCCTGGAACTTTATTTTCTCAGGCAGTGAATGTTATATATCTATGTTCTGGGCGAGGTATTTTAATCTGCATTTTGAAATATTTAGGCTAAATGAAAATTCCGGTGTGGATATAACCGATTTTGCGAAAAACACCTGCCCTATATCTACAATGCTGCAGACTAAAATGTTTGATTTCGGCCTCCCCGAACGGTTTAAAAAGATAGAGCAGCTTTACATAGGCTTTGGTGAAAAAACCGAGAACGTGCAAATTAGCTATGTTACCGACAGTGGAATTGCTGACGGTGGCTATATTGAGATTAACGGTGAAGAAAATGAATTTTCACCTGAATATATAAAAACAAAACGTTTTTTACCCGGAATAAACCGAGCCTTAAGATTTGGCCTACGCTTAAGTTGTGAGGGTCAGATTGCAGTGGACGGAATTCTTATTAAAGTAAAAACAATGGGAGTGACAAGATAAATGAGCAACACCTTTGACGAAGATTATTTAAATTATAATTCCAAATTTCAAAAGAATGCTGAGCAACAACACAAGGTCTATGCTGACAAAAACAATGCGGCAGGAACGGCATATGTAAACGATATGAACACGGTTATAGATGCAAATACCCAAAGGGCTACAGAAAAAATCGAGGGGCAGATTAGCGCTCTGCCCCAGCATTATCAGTCTGGGTATGAATCCAACGCCATTCAGCAGAAGATTAACGAACGGCAGTTAGCAGAAAGAATGGCTAATATGGGCCTTACCAACAGTGGTTTAAACCGAACTCAACAGACCGCCATTAACATTCAGCGTTCTAACGCCGATGCAGCTATTACGCGGCAAAAAAATGCGGCAATGGCTTCTCTTCGTTCTCAAATTGCCGATGTTATTGCTAATGCAAATTCTGAAAAGAATACCCTTGCGGCACAGAGCAAGTATGACACAGCCACTCGAAACAACGAAATGTATGCTTCCTTTATGAACCAGGCAGACCAACGCGCCTATGACCGCGCCGTTACGCTAGATAATCAGCGCTTCTCTGCAGCTGAGGCTGAAAAGGATAGGCAGAACACCGCGAATACCCCAACACTTATAACTATTGACGGAAAAGACGTTGATGGCACAAATAAAGTTAATGGTTATGAATCGTTTTATGAAAAATATTCAGAACCGCGTTTTGGTGAAGATGTGGGGGTATTGTTTAGTGGTACCCAATTAGATAATTTTAAAAAACAGGTTGGAATGAACAGGTCAAAAGAAGGTCAGTTATCATATATAACAGATGCCTTAACTGAAGGAAAAATCACCGAAACACAGTATTACGCTTTACTTCAAGAATTTGAAATTATATAAGGAGGTTTAAAATGGCTATTGATTATAATTCTCTCAGAGCTTCAGCCTTGTCTGCCGATAAAAGAAAAAAAGGAACCACCTCTAATATAAGCTCAATTAATTATGACGCACTAAAAAAACAGGCTGCCGCAAAAGACCAGCTCACTGTATTGGAAAACGGTTTAAGCAATACTAATAGATTAAAACAATTAGTGGGTTCTAAATATCAGAGCGGTGCTTATCTTCCTGAAGAGGATGATTATAAAGACTATTCTAAAGCCGTTTCGGCTCTTAGAAAAAGTTTAACCAGAAGTGCTTCTCTCTTAGAAGAAAAGTCGCGCTCAGAATTAAATAGCTTTTTGGGTCAGGAAGAAAACAAATTAAGCCAGATGGAAAAAATGTTTTCTAAATTCAAAAACGCTGACGAATATAACGCTGCCTTTAAAAATTCTGAATATAGCGAAAAATACAAATCGGCAACCACCTATAATGATGTCAACAATATCATTAACGGCGCAGATTATTCTAAGCTTGATGACGAAGAAAAGAAGTGGCTAAATTCTTATAGATGGCAGGTGGCCACCTCAGACGAGCTTCAAAAAGAATATGATGCGCTTGATCGTCTTAACCTAGATAACCAAATATCTCCTAAGAACATACGGCTTTTAGAGATACATTCCGCATTAGCCAATGAAACCGGTGACCGGGAAGCACTTATCAAAGAACAGGAAGTGTTGGAAAAAGAGGTTGCCGCTCTTACTGAAAAGCAAGGTCTAATGAAAGTTCTCAAGACTGCTATGGCCGAACGCCGAGCAGAGGAAGAGTTTAATTCCAAATGGGGTAAAGATATAGAAAAAATGAAGAAGAGCGGATATTCTTCTAATTTGGATGTGTCAAAGGCTCTTCCTTCTTCCAAAAATGCCACCGAAGAAGCTGCAGTCAGATCTCATGCAACATCAAACGATAATCCGCTTAATCTTCTTTTGAATAATATGGCGTATGACAAATCGAAAGGCGAAATTGATTATTCGACATATGCGCCGTTGTTAACGGAAGACGAGAAGTTATTCATTAATTGGCTTGCCGAAAACAAGGGCAAAGAAAAAGCTAACGAGTATTTTAAAGATTTAATTTCTGTTTCTTTAGATAAGAAAAAGAATAATGAACTTATGCAACAAGCCTTTGATTTCACTTCCCAAAACGGGTGGACTGGAGCAGTAGGAAGTGTAGGGAGTGTAGTTACTTCTTTAGGTTCGGGCTTGGAATACGTGGCAAATCTTGCTACAGGCCAAGGCGACAGACGTTCTACTCTTTCAAGCGTTACAACAGGACTAAGAGAAGGCACTAAAGAAAACTGGAACGGTGCAAAGGCCGAAAAGGTTTGGGATTTTCTTTATGATACCGGAATGTCCGGTGTAGATTCTGTAGCCGCAGTAGGTGTAAGCGCCGCAACAGGTTTGCCTTTTGCCGGTGAGTTTTTATTAGGTTCTTCTGCCGCTGCTAACACAGCTAACGACCTATTAGACCGCGGTGTTACAGGCGGAGACGTTGTCTTAGCCTCTTTGGCGGCCGGCGCAGCCGAATCAATATTTGAGCATTTAAGTATTGGTAAAATACTAGATACAGGCGATATTACCAAAGGATTTACTAAAGCAGGCATAAAACAAGCGGTAAAAAAGGTTAGCACCGATATGCTTGTTAACTTTACGGAAGAATCCTTAACCGAGGTTTCCAATATTATTACAGACCAGCTTTTTAGCGGTGAATTATCCTCTTATGCCGTTGCAGTGAAGAATTACTATACACAAGACGGTTTAAGTATTGAAGAAGCTAAAGCTAAAGCCGCTAAGGACATGGGAGTTCAAATTGGTATGGCAGGTCTTTCGGGTATGCTTATGGGCTTCGGCTTTGGTGTAGGCGGCTCGATTGTAGGACTTTCGTCTTCTCAAATTAAAAATAGTAAGTCAGGTAATGCCGTTCTCTCCAAAAATAATTTAGGTGTACTTAAAACAATGGCCAAGGCCAGTGGTATTTCCGAAATAATTGAAGCGGCTGAAAAGCTTACCGAAAGTTCAAAGCCCTCTGAGGTTGGTTTTGTGTTTAACCGTCTTTATGAAAAGTCGGTGGAAAAATCCATTGAAGCAATGGCACCTGAGCTTATGAAGAACGGGGCTACGAAAGGTGGCACTAATGCCGCTTCAAGCTGGGCAATGCAGATTATTAAGTCTGCAACGGCATCTCAAAAAACTAAGTCTGACTTAATGAACGATTTAGTGCTTCGAACAAACAAGGTTACAAAGGATGTTTATTCTGCCTTTGTAGACGAGGGTAAATTCGGCGGTGACGTTATTTTCGCTCTTAACGAAATACGAACCTCGCCTGTCAATCAAGCCACGGCACAGACTAATTCTGAGAGTGCTATAGCCATGCCTGAGAATGCGGCGGGGCAAGAAAACAAAGACAGCGCACCCAAAACCACTGCCGAAATTTACGGTCAAATGGTTAAAGACCACCTTGAAAAGGTTAGCCCGACACCTAAGAACCCTAAGCGAAAGAAAACTTGGTTGCAAAAGGTTTTAGGAGATGCTATAATATCCAGTGAAGCAAGGAGTGACGAAAATGAAGGTACAAACGCCGACGTATTGGAAGGAAGAAAAGTATCAGCCTCTCGTAGAGGTAAAAACCGCGTACGACCACACGGTGCAAATACCGAAATTATACGCAGATTTTTGGGACACATTAACGGTCACGAAGGAGACAGGACTGAAACTATTACCGCAGGCGATTCAGCATGGCTATCTAGACCCGACTTCGAACCCGCGAAAAAAGTGGGCGGTGGACTTAGAGAGAGTTTTCTTCGAAATATACAAAGAGTAGTTTCTAACGGTTTTGACAGTATTGGTAGAAGATTAAGCCCGGAACTACAAGAAAAGGTTTCAGACACTGTGTTTATGGAAGAGGATGGAACGATATTTTCTTTCTTCCATTGGTCGCCTAATAAATTTGATGAGTTTAAATACGGTGACGGTGCTTTTCATTGCGGCACTCTGATGTCAGCATTTGCTATTAAAGAGCGCTCGGACAAAAAGGTTGACGGATATTTAAAGGAAATGTATGTTATATCAAAAAAGCCATTTGTTATAGAAGATGCGGGGCGATTTGGTGCATATTCTGTTGCAAAGTTGTTAGTAAAATACGGAATAATCGACCAAAAAGATTTGCTTAGAATTTCTGAAATGGACGGTTTCTTCTCTGATAGGTATGATGCCGAAGCCAATGTTTATGTTAGAGGCGTTTTAGAATCACTAGGCTATGATTCATACTTGTACCAAAACCTTAATGAAGATGGCGGAGCTTGGTCTGTTGGAGTATTTAATGCCAACCAAATTATAACTATTGCTGAAAACGGTGTTTTAAAAGAGAATTGCGGTGTAACCGAAGCAGACTCAGTAGACGGGTCTGTTTCTTCTTTTGCCGATTCTGAGGATATAAACGCTGATGCGGATGTTAATGCTGATAATTATGCTAAAGAAGATAAGTATTGGGAGGCTGAGAACGAAAATGAGAAAAATGTTTCAAAGGGCTTATTTGATAAAATCAAAAATCTCTTTTCTAATAAAAATGCCGACAGTATTACAAGCATAGGTGAAATTGTAAATCAAATTGAAAAGGATTTTGGTGTTCCCGTTTCTACAGGCAGATTTAAGCAAAAGGCATACGGAATTTATAAAAACAAAACCGAGGCAATTCGAACCAAGGTTTCCAATGCATTGCCGACTATTGCCCACGAAATAGGACATCATCTGGATAAACGGTATGGCCTTAGGAAGCTTCCATCTATTGATGAGGCTATTCAGGTGCTTAAAGATACCCGACCCAACTTTTATGCTTCCTATAAGCAAAGCGTGATACCTGCAGAAGCTGTTGCCGAGTTTGTTCGCGATTATTTAGCCGACCGCACATTGGCTAAAAACAAATACACAAAATTCTTTGCCGAATTTGAGGGCGCTTTCCTTTCAGCAGATAAGCAAGGCAGAAAAGATTTAGGTAACTTAAAGGCCATTGGCGATATGATTAACCGTTATTTTGTTGCTGAAAAACAAGAACGCGCCAGAGCCGCAGTTATTAGCAGAGCTGAAGCGAAAAGGCGCAATCGTAGAAATAAAACTTTTGATGATTGGCTTACAAAATTTCAAACAAACTTTGTGGATGAGGGAACGGTATTAAAAAAGATTTCTGATAAAGCTCACGATTTGTACGATTATTCGCTTAAAACATTTGTTCGGGTGCAATCCAATTTAACAGGAGATTATTTTTTAGGCTTTGACGGTGAAAAAGTGAAAAATCTGGATAGAAATGGAAAAACCGTTAAGGATAAAAACGGTAACGATGTTTATATATCGGCACTCACACGTTTATTCGATGATATTAGAACACAGACGGAAATGGATGCGTTTGAACAATATTTGATATATAAGCACGGTCTAGAATTTCTTGCTAACGGTAAGCGCGTTTTTGCAGATGATTCCATCAACAACAAAGACTATTTGACTGAGGAAATTAAGCGCCTTGAAGCCGAAAATCCTAATTTCAAAGAGATTGCCGAAAGCGTTTACGAATGGCAAAGAACCTTGATGTATGAATACGGAGTAAAGTCCGGATTAATGAAAAAAGAAACGGCAGAGGCTCTGTGGGCTAAATATCCTTGCTATGTTCCATTTAACAGAAATGTCGAAGAAGCAAAAGGCGGAAAAGGGAAAGTCGGTTTTGTTAATCAATCTTCGCCCGTTCGTAACGCTAAAGGTAGTGGATTGGATTTACTCGGTATATATGAAAATATTGCACTCAAAACGCAGGAATTTATGTTGGCCGCAGACCGCAACGCTGTTATGCAAGAAATAGCCAATACCGTTGACCAAACAGACGGATTCGGTTATTTATTGGAAAAGGTTCCACCGCAACAAGCTCCGATTAATGTTTCTGCCGAGGGTACAAAACGGACTATAGCTCAGATTTTAAACGATAACCTAAACAAAGCTAACGCTACGGCACTGTACGATGAATTAGACAATGCCATAGGTGACTTGATTACAGGTTTTAAAATTAGCTATAATCAAGGAGTTGATGTGGTTTCTGTATGCCGAAACGGAGAACGCACATATTACCAAGTGCATGATAAAAACCTACTTAAGGCATTGCTAGGGTTAAGTAAAACTCAATTAAGCGCAGTCGAGCAATCAATCGGTCGTGTGACGCGGTTATTCAAAGCACTAACTACCGGTGGGAATGCCATTTGGTCTATTACTTCTAATGCTCCAAGAGATTTTTCATCTGCTTACAAATATAGTGTTGAAAAAAATCCTATTAAATATACACTTGACTATTTTAAGGCTATAATGAATGTGTTAAGTCAAATGGGGAAAGAAGAAAAACATGCTAACGAATATTTAAAACTTTACAAAGCTTTAGGTGGCGGTTACAATAGTTCTTTAGCAAACGTTAGGCAATTACAATATACAGTAAAAGAAATTATTAATCTTGATAAAACAATGCCGCAAAAAGTTGCTCATATGTTTAATGTCTTGCATCATATTGAAGCCCTCTCAGATGCAATCGAAACAGCTCCCAGATTGGCAGAATTTAAACGAGTGCTTGAATTGACGGGAGATAAGCAAAAGGCTTTATTGGCTGCAGAAAATATAACTGTCAACTTTAATCGTAGAGGAACGGTAGGAAAAAACTTCGACCAATTTCTTCCGTATTTTAATGCAAGCATACAGGGAACAACAAAATTTCTGGACAATCTTCTTCATAATCCCGTATTCCGTACAAAAACAATAGTGTCAGGCATACTTAAAACTGCTCTATTGTTTGCGTGGAATATGTTATTTATGGGTGACGATGATAATGAAGAATACGAAAAGCTTTCTGCATATAAGAAAAACAATTTTTACAATATTTATAAAGGTGACGGAAAGTTTATTAGTATACCTAAAGCCAAAGATACAGCCTACTTTGACAGCCTTGTAGAGCGCATTTTCGAAACGGCTTTTAAGCAAGATGTTGATTGGGGACAAGAAGTGCGAGATTTTGCCGCTTATACTTGGCTTGTGTTTGGCCCACCATTTTTCATAAATTCCAGTGGTAAAACGGATATCGTGCTTGCAAGCACTGCCGCAGATTTAATATCTAATACGGATTTTAAAGGTAGTCCTATTGTTTCATCTGTTTACGAGGAACTATTGCCTAAATATCAATATGATGAGAACACCACCTGGATTGCATACGGTTTAGGACAAATGTCCGGGTTATCTCCGATGAAAATTGACCATGTAATAGATAGTAATTTAGGTTGGCTAGGGCTTATAAATCGTTCTTTAGGTAAACTATCGGGAGAGACAGATTGGGGGCTTGGTGTAGGCATTAAAACGGTTGCCGATAATACCTATTCTACAGATATACTGAACCATTTTTATGATAACGCAGAAAGAGCATCAAAAACGGCTAAATCGTTGCCCAATGATGGTGAAGCCGCGGCAATGGCCAAACAATACGCGGCGGCTAAAAGTGTTATATCTTCTCTTAATGCCTATGGCAAAGAAGACGAAAATGCTACCCGTGATTACCGTATTATGGCAAGAGATTATGCAGATAATTTTGAAAAGAACACGGTAGGCAATTTTGATAAACGGCTTATAGCCCTTTATGAGAGAACGGGAAACAGCGATGTCTTTGCCGATAAAACCTTTAACCGTGAATACAGTATTGATAAGGTTAAGTATGTTATGGATTCAGATATTTATTTAGAATATGTGGACGAATACTATTCCAAGGTAGATGAGTTGTATGAAGAAATTTTGAGCATGGGCGTTTCGGATGAAATGACAGCTTTAATGCTTACACAGGCAAAGCAAGAAGTTGGCGACCTGTTAAATGATAAGTATAAAACTGAGGACGGAACGTTAAATACCAAGGTTTCTTCTGATTGGCGCGGTGAGGTAGTTGATTCTATGAAGGGTAATATCAACCGCAAAGCTAAAAGCGGCGATATATCCGCAAGTGAGCAAAGAAAATACAACCGCTATTTGAATTACCTGGATTAAACAAAAAAAGGGGCTGCCTCGATTGAGACAGCCTCGAAATGTTAATCATCTAATTTAGCGGCAAAAAAAGAAACAAACAGCATTATTAGTGTTTCAGGCAGCAAACCAAGTATAACAATTATTCCTGCAGTTCCGACATCGTTAATAGAATCGCTAATGGTAACGACCCAGCAGGCAATAATATATACTATTCCTAAAATAATACAACCCCAATCAAAAGTTTTGCTTTTAGCAAAAATACATATTATTTTACAAACAAACATAGATATGGGGAATAACAAAAGGCTTGGAAAGAAATACATTATGATTATACCGACTAAACAGCCCAAAATATTTAAAACGAACTCTTGTACACTTATTTTAAAAGTGTTTTTGTTGCCCATAACTTACTCCTCACTACGCGCAGATTATAAACAATAAGATGATAAGAATAAATCTGATAGTTATTGTTTTTTACTTGGTGAATCTTTAACACAAATAAATAATACCGAGCCTAAAACAAAGTTTGAAAATGAATATGCTCCACCTTTAAATATTTCTAACAATATTTGCCCAATTACTTCACCAAGGGACATTCCGAAAGACCAATCTTCAAAATTTGGGAAGCAAGTAAACATCAAATATGCAACAATACCACCAATAAAGAAACAAATGCTTAAACGAGTTTGTATGGAGTCTTTTTGTCGTGCACTGTGGTTTTCGTTTTTGCGAATTATATCACATAACTCACGGTTATCTTTTTTTAATTTTCTTGTTTCTTCACACTGAGCTTCATATAGCTCTTTATAATTTGTTTCGTTCATTGTTTTACTCCTCGTTTTCTTTCAATATATCACAGTTATGAAATTTTGTAAAGAAAAAATATAGCAAGAAGGTGCAGTCGTTCAGATATTATTCAAACGTTATTCCGGTGCTAAAGAATATTTTTGAACTGGATGAAGTAATTTAATAAGTTAATTCTATAAGCGTTCCGGTTAACCCCGGGGCGCTTTAATTATGGAGGTAAAAAAAATGTCACTAAAAACAATTAATTTTGAGGTGAAAAAGGACGGTGTGTTTCCAAAGACGGTACAACCGGCCGGAAGCCAGGGCGACCACCAAGTAACCAACGTCGTCTTCAAGCTGGATGAGGGGCTCATTACCGGAATAAACAATCTTCCGGGCGACACCGTTTTCAGGGTGCAGACCACCGACGGCGCAGGGGGTTTCCATTCAAGCGAATTTCTCACCTTTAACGGTGAAGCAAGAACCATCACCTTTCCTATCGAAGAGGATATTTCTATCCCCGGCGGAATTGCGGTGTTGCATCTTGTGATTTCGAAAATTGTCGACCAGGAATCTACCGATAAATTCTTTTCGTTCCCGGCGCGAATTAAGTTTGCCGGTGAGAGCCTAGGAACCGGCTCTGAAGAACAATACTGTAAAGACATCGACAGCGCACTTTTGGGGGCGAAGAAAGCTGAGGAAACCGCTAAAGTTTTGGCAGACGATATAGGACACATTGCAACTTCTGTGAAAAACGTTTTAGGAGATGGTAATACCTATATTTTCAACGGCGGCAAACCTTCGTCAACAGCAGCCTTTAAAACCGATGTTGTTGTTGACTCAGAGCTTGATTTGTACAGTCAGAACCCGCTGCAAAATAAAATTATTGCAGAGAAGATAGGTAAAATTGAAAACTCTTTAAAGAAACTAACTAACGGAATATACATTGAAGAGTTCGGCGCAGAATGGGGATGGTCATATGAAAAATATAGTAACGGTCTCCTCAAATGTTATAAAAATATACCAGTTAAGGCTATCTTTACCGGAACGACTCATGTCTGGGGAAGCTTATATTTTGCCGAAATGGAAAATGAAGAGTTGTATAAACTTGAACTTCAATTTCCGTTTAAATTCACCCAAACGCCTAACTGTATTGTTTCAGAGAGTTCTAAGGTTAATGATTTGTTTATTGTTACAAATACCAGTGGCGGTGCACTTACTACAACTAGCGCACAAGCCGTAACACTTGCAAGACCGGTAGATACACCCTGTACTGTTGAAACAACGCTTCATTATCAAGCTGTAGGCTTTTGGAAATAAGGAGGTATAAAAATGGCTATAGTTTATGGAGATTTAATTTACTTACCCACCCATGGCAGCTTAGCCGAGTGGGAAGAAACTAACCCAATACTTCTTGCAGGTCAAGAAGGAATAGCTACAGACGGCGACTCTGTCCACTATAAAAAGGTTGGTGACGGGGTTACCCCTTGGAACGACCTACCGTGGAAGACGGGGCCTAAGGGTGAACCGGGAGAGCCTGGTGAACAAGGCCCTAAAGGAGATAAGGGTGACAAAGGCGATGCCTACATTTTAACCCCTGCCGACAAAACCGAAATAGCCTCACTTATGCTTGAAAACTTTGTTAATGTATCGGAGGTGGGCAAATGAGCCAATATGCAGTAATGCCTCTTAGTGACTATGTTGGTTCGTGTGAGGTTATAAGACACTTTACAGGAGATACTGCCGAAATCAAATCGGGCGATATGCCCGACCAAATATCTTTGGCTTGTGAAACCGCCTTAACCAACGGTATTAGCCAAGGCTATGAACTCACTCAAGAGGAAGTAAAAACAGCATTGGAGAGTGATTATTAATGTTAAAAGAATATTTAAAATCCATTGCTGATGTAATAAGGCAAGGCCTAAACACCACTGCTACTATTAACGCACAAGACTTTCCTAGTCAAATAGGATATGCCTTTGAAAAACAAGTAAGTGATGGTATTAATATAGGTGTTGGAATGGGAAAGGAAGAGGAAAATACCCGAATGTGGGATATTTTTCAGTGCAATGGTGAGCGTGATTATTATGAGTATGCTTTTACAAGAACCAACGCCACATATATTAGTCCGAAGCATATTGTAGCCCCCACTTCTAGAGTTATACATATGTTTTCTAATAGCCCTAATTTAGAAAGTATTGATGGTGATAAGTTTGATTTTTCTAATATAAGTGTTACAGCGGATGCAAGTTCAGGCGGTTATTATAATACATTTTATAACTGCCCAAAACTCAAGATAGTGCCTGATATTAATATGCCCGCTGGCGGTATGTATTACACTTTTTCAGGCTGTGCCTCGCTCGAAACGATTGAACTCGTAAGATATAACGCCGATTGTGTTATTAAACAAGCATATACGGGTTGTTATGCACTTAAAAACATAACTATTGAGGGTGAAATTGGAAATAATGTAGATTTTTCTCCCTGCACTCTTCTCACCCACGAAAGTCTTATGAGTATTATAAATCATTTAAAAGATTTTAGCGGAACGGGTACAACACGTACTTTAACCATTGGCACTACTAACCAAGCAAAATTAAAGGACAGCGAAAAATCAATTGCAACCGAGAAAGGGTGGACTTTAGCATAATGAAAATTGAAACTATTGAATTGAGAAAAGTGACAGCAGATGAAGGTATGGTGTTGACTGATGGCGCCACTTTTTCAGATGTTAGTGGCTCTATTGTTTTAGGATGCAATGACAGTACCGACAACTGGTACGAAATAGCCGAGGCCGAGTATGAAGAAATCTTAGAAGCGGAAAGGGCTAAGATGGAAGCGGAAGAGATATAGCTCAGTTTAGGCAGCGTAAAGGTGGTGGACAAGTAGTGGAAACATTAATTTTTGGAATTATAACGGCCGTTGTGGGTCTTTGCAGTTTAATTATTAGCTTTTTAGCGCTTTCCCGAAATAAGAAGACTGATGATAGAACTGAAGGTAAGGAAAGCGGTGTGCTCTTCACAGAGCTAGGATACATTAAAAAAGGCATTGAGGGTATTGAACAACGTCTTGAAAAACAAGAAACACAGTACATAAGTGTTATTGCACAGCTTACTAGTGTTGAGTCTTCAGTTAAACAAGCTCATAAGCGTATTGACGCGCTAGAGGAATATCACAAACCAAAATAAAGGAGAAATTAAAATGAAAAATTTTTTAAACAGATTTAAGTCTTGGGCTTTATGGCTCTCCATCGGCGCACTCGTTGTCTTTTGCGTTAAGGAATTTGGCGGAATTGACATATCAGTAACTGTAGACGGGCTTTTAAATGCTCTTCTTCCCGTTCTGGTGGCCTTTGGCATTGTTAATAACCCTACAGACAAAAAGCGTTTTTAAGGGGTGAAAATATGGCAGTTAAAACATATTCCTACTATAAAGACGGTAATAAGCTTTGTTCGGTACATACCACTGTAAAAGAAATGGCTAGTAAAAAAGGCCTTAAGCTCTATAGTGATGTAGTGCTCATTGATACTGAACTTTTAGCAATGGTGGAAAAGCTTTTTTCTAAGCTTCATTGCAGTAAGTATATTATCTCTAGTGGTTACAGAACCCCCGAACACGACAGAGCGGTTGGTGGCAACGGATATGGTCAGCACACCAAGGGCAAGGCTATGGATTGTTGCTTCTATGATAAAAACGGCAAGGTTATTTCGGCAAAGATAGTTTGCTGTGTCGCACAGGATTTAGGCTTTAAGGGTATTGCCAATATCTCTAAAAAATATCAATATGTGCATCTTGATATGAGGGATAGCGGTGTTTACAGAGGTGACGAAATAAAGGGCACAAACTCTGTAACCTCTGACTTTTATAATTATTTTGGCATAAGTAAGGCCGATGTTTCAAAGTACACAGGCGAAGCCGTTCCTACTGCGCCTAAAGTGAACTGTTGGGTAAAGGACAATAAGGGTTGGTATTACCTCGGTGCCGACGGCAACCAAGTGAAGAATGATTGGGTGCTTGACGGCGGTTATTGGTATTTCATAGGTCAAAACGGCTATATGGCAACTAACTGTTGGTGTACTGACTCTCAGGGTTGGTGTTATGTGGGCGCCGATGGACGAGCCGTAACCAACTGTTGGAAGCAAATTGACGGCCGTTGGTATTATTTTAACGGCACTATGGCGGTTAAGGGTTACCAACAGATTAACGGTAAGCTGTTCTATTTCGCCGAAGCAAACTGCAACGGCCTTAAAGAATGTCAGTTAATCATAACTAACGATAATGGCGAAATAAAGCTATAAAATTACCGCCCTGTCCTTAACCGGATGGGGCGGTTTTCTACACGAATTTTACACGAATATACCGAAAATGATATATTCGATAAAATCGACAAAGAGCCGAAAAGCCTTTAAAATAAAGGGTTTTAGCGTTTTGCAAATTCAAAAATTATAATAAAAATATGCTCTTTCAAATCCCGTCACCTCGACCAAAAAACCGTGTTTCCCATAGGGGAAGCACGGTTTTTTATGCCTTATTCTTTGTTTAATGCGTAGTAAACGTCACATTACTATCGCTAATATAAAAATGCACCCTGCAGACTAAAATCTGCAGGGTGCGGTTGCCTAGATATTATTTAGTTTTCTTCTTTTGTTTTTTTGCCGTAAAGTGTTGTTCCGATAATTCCGCTGCCACTTACAAACAGAAGAGCGAACAAAAGATGAAGATTGGTGTTATCACCGGTCTGAGGACTGTTGGGATACTCTGAATTTTGATTAGAATCGGGATCAGAATTTGAATCGGGATCGGGAACGGGAGTATAATCGTAAACATTCTCAAACTCAGCAACAACTTCTGTTACATTTTCGCCGTTTTTGGTGAGAGTTGCAACCAACTCATTGTTTTCGTTAAGCTCGATTGCTACCGTAATGGTGTATTCCGCATTACTGTAGGTCACGTTAGCCTTGCCACCGTTTACTTCGGTAAGCTTGTAGGTGTAGGTCTTACCAATATCGTCTTCGGTATAAGCTAATGTGAATTTTGCATTACCGGCAGTATCAGACTTAACATTCCGCTTTTCATTGGTTGTTATGTCTTCAAGCACAAACTCAAAACCATCGGGACCTATTTTTTCGCTTCCCTTGTTTATAACAGTCTTTGCCACACCAATATCAACCGTTATATCTTCAGGCTTTGGTGTGAATACGTTGTTGAAGGTAATTTCTTCAACGGCGGTATCACTGCCGACTTTCTTGATAACTCGACCTGCCTCATATAGTTTGCCGTCTTCATTATCTTTAATCTCGATTGCCAAGTGATATACGCTTGTATCGTTGGCAACGCGCTCTGCCGTAGTGTTGGTATCTTCGCTGATTACGAAGTAGTAAGTTCCGATTTGCTCGAAAGTGAGGGCATCAAATGCGAAGCTGCCGTCAGCATTATTTTTTGCTTCCTTCGGTGTTGCCTGAGCATCTACCACATAATTCTCATTTGCAGGATAGAGGAAGAATTTAAATTCGTTCTCTGCAAGAGTTCTGTTTTCAAGTGTCTTAGTACCTGTAATAGACACTGTTGCATTGGTGGCCTTGTAGGAGTTTTCAAAGAGAATGCTGTTTGCTGCTTCGGAATTTCCATCCTTTGCTCTTACATAGGTAATGTTCTCAACTTGAAGTTTGCCTAACTGCTCATTATCTACAACCTTAACAGTGATGTGGTACTTTGATGTATCATAGGTTACACCGTTCAAAGCGTTTTCGCTGTTTTCTTTTACAACGAAGTAATAGGTCTTTGCAGTATAAAGAGTGATTTCGTTAAACTTAAACTTGCGCTCGGCATCGTTCTTTACAGAGGGAGCTGCAGTGCTGATGGTTTCAAAATTCTCATTTGCATTGTAGATTTCAAAGGTATAGTAATTTGCTTTTACCTTTCGGTTGCCCCTGAGAACCTTTTCACCGTCAAATACAACGCCTACCGAATCTGCCTTGTAGGTATTTGCAAAATCAAGGCTTGTTACAACCGTTCCACCCTTACGGATGATTGCAGTGGACTTAACGCCGCCCTCATTGTTGTCTTCAACCTTAACCTCAATATGATATTCCCCATTGTCGTAGGTCACACCGTTAAGCTTCTGACCGCCGTTTACTTCTTTAACTACATAGTAGTAAGGAGTATCGGAAATATCTGTGGGTTTGTAGTTGATATTAAACTCGAAATTGCCATTTACATCTTGAGATACCTTCTGAATGTAGTTGCCGTTAATCTCATATTGGTTATTGGCTTTGTAAAGCTCAAATTCAAAGGTGCGATTTTCGGGAACTGCATTATTCAGTTTCTTTGTACCGCTTATGGTAAGGTCGGTATCTCCGGTAATCTCATAGCTGTTTCTAAAGATTATAGACTCTTGAGGAACACCGTCATTGTCGTAGATGTGAGCGGTTGCGTGAAGCTTACCTAACAGGTCGTCAGTAATTTCAACTCTTACACGGTAGATAACATCATCATAGGTGATACCCTTGATAGTTGAACCGCCGTTTACCTCTTTAATAAGGAAATAGTAAGTTCCCGCCTTAGTAAAGTCAGCTGCGTTATTATTGGTGTAATCTACAAAGTTAAATGCAAAGTTGCCTTCATCGTCATTTGCTACGGTCTGAATAGGTGCCGCATTTACATGAGCCCACTCAGCGTTAGATTGCCAAAGTTCAAAGCTGAACTGACCGCCTACGAGAGTCTTGCCGTTTAATACCTTTTCACCGTCAATGCGCTTGGATACAGGAGTTGCAACATATTGGTTGTTGAAAACTATATCGTTAGCATCAATATTTGCAGAAGCAACTAGTTTTCCGTTATCTGTATCATCTATGACTGTAACGGTTACAATGAACTTATTAGTATCATACTTGATACCGTAAGAACTGCCGCCACTTTGCTTTTCGGCTATTACATAGTAGTAGGTTCCGGCCTTGGTATAGGTGATTTCGGGGAAGGTAAACTCACCGTGATACTCGTTATGTGCTTCGTAGGTCTTAGCGCCGTTTGCAATTTCGCCCTGGGCATTTATAGCTTCAGTAAGAACAAAGGTGAACTCGTCATTGAGAAGTGTTCTTCCTGTAAGATTCTTTTTGCCGCTGATTGCATAAGTTGTATCCGACGCTTTATATGTGTTTTTGAATACAACATTATTACTTACAGCATTAACAAGAACATAATTAGCATTCAACTGGCCGTTTATGTCGGTTACGGTTACAACTACCCTATAGGTTGTCTTATCGACTGTAACACCCTTTCCATCTACAGAGGTTTCAACGATATTGTAGTAATAGGTTCCTACTTTATCAAATTTCAAGGTGTCATTAAAGGTAACTTTGCCGGAAGCTTCATTAGTTCCTGTAAGAACGGTTGTGCCATCTTGTTTTTGTACTTCAAATGTAAATTCGCCGTTATTTAAGGTTCTGCCTGAAAGTTCTTTTTTAACAAAGTTTATTTCAAGCTCTGCATCAGTAGGATTATACACATTGGTGAATTCTACCTGACCATCACTGTTGAGAGTGTATGGGCTGCCGTCTGCATTGAAGTAAGACACATCGGCAACAAGAGTATTTGCTTTCAGCGTATGATTATCAACATTTATAACAGTCTTAATAACCTTTGTGCTGTAGGACATCTTGTTGACACCTTCATTAATTTCTTTTACATAGAAGGTATATTGACCAGACTTATTAAACTGAATATCAATCCAACCTTCACCTACAGCATCGGTAGGATTGAGGCTGATAGCCGAGATTCCGTTTCCTACAGTCGCAGGAGTGGTACATGCTTCATCGGTGTAGAGGCCAAAATCATAACCGGCAAGAGAAACAAGCGTACTGCCTGATTCATTTGTGAGGTTCTTTTTAATATCTATAGTAGCGAGTGCAGGAACTGTAACGGTCTGAATATTCTCGAAATCTACATCAATATTATATCTGCCACCAACGAGTGCAAAGTCCTTGTTGGCATGGTCTGAGTGAACTCTGACTATTTCAAGTTCGCCGTCCATATCTGCATCAGAAACATAAACCGAGAATGTATGCCAAGTAAGGTCGTAAATCATACCGTTAACACGGTCTGCATCATTAATATCCGGCTCAACCTCATAAAGTTGGTATGAATATACACCGGGGGCGTCATACTCTTCATTTGACATATCGAATGTAAAGGATTTATTTTGATAATCGACAGTTTTTCTGTCAACCTCATACCAACCGTTATTGCCGTAGCGCTCAAGGACTATTGCAAATTCCCAATTGGAATCCCAATTTGTTACAACGTCATCGTCAGCATTTTTAACTACTTTTTCGCCGCCTAGGTCAAGATTTATAGGCTCAACCTTTTTAGCCACGTAATCGTTTACCACGAGAACAGATACGGTTGAATCCTTAACTACAGTTACTTTGCCATCACCGAGAGCGCCGTTATCATAATAAGCAGGAGTGAAGCCTGTGCCGCTCACTGTTTCTACAACGGTTGCTACTGTTCCTGTAGGAAGACCAAACACTTCAAACTGCTGTTTGTGAGCAAGCTGTACAGTAAACTGCCCGTTGGCATCGGTTGTGATTTCGGTATAGGTTCCGTTTGTATGCTTCGCTTCAAAGGTAGCATTTGAAGTTCCTATACCGCTTAGAGTAACCTGCATAGTGAAGAGCTTATCGGCAGGAACTTGATAATCAGCGCCAAAGTCGTGTTCAACTTCTTTTGCGATTGTGAGATTTCCTGTGCCTCTTTCGGCATTAACGAAGTTAACATCAATCAACTCATTATTCACAATCGTAACAGTTGCAGGATTCGAAGATGCCACACCCTTTACGGTAACTGTTGGGACATATTTTGAGGTTTCTGTTTCTTTTACTGTGATAGCACCAGACAAGTCGCCAATATAGAGTGTCTGCCCTGGGTAGAGAGTTACATCAGCTACACCGTTTTGGAAAGAAATATAGGTAGAAATTTCTGTTCCGTCAACATCAACGAGCAATGCAGCATAATGTCCTGACGAGGCATCATTGTTTGTGATAATAAACTCAAACGGAACATTAGTTGCGGTCGCACCGACAGCTAATTCCTTGCTCAGCTTAATGCCGGTCTGAGGCTTAAGTGTCAGTTTACCGTTGTTGCCAAGGGTTGCGCCAACATAGAAGGAATGGTTTGCATCGTTTACATTGTGGCCGTAAATATCCACGAAAGGCTGATTTGCAACATTAAGAGTGTTGGTTTCATTAGGATCTTTGGGGATAGTATAACCCTCAAGGTTTACATGAACATCACCGCTTGGAATATACCAATTATTTGTACCTGCTGTCTGCTCTGCAGTTTCAAGGGCATTAGATGACAACCTGCGGTAAACAGTCTTTTTAGTATGCGAAGCACCGTCTTTTTCATATACGGTAAATGCATTGTAGAAGGTTCCGTTAGCATCGGGCTTGGTAGAACCTGCATACAAAGTTCCGTTATCATCAGTATATATGGGAGCGTTTGAAGTAAAGTAATACTTATCATTCTGTCTTGAAGGATTAAAATATGAATAAGTATTTACTGTGTTATATCCTGTGCTGTTGGTGTGTTCCCAGTCGTTAGTATAGAAGTTGATAGAGCCGTCTGCATTAACGTTGTGTGTATCAGCGAGATAATCTGCCGAAACAACTTCCTTTACATTCCATTCATTTATATGACTGTCAAGCGCCACTTCGTACACAAGACGTATGGGGCTGTCAGAGCCACTAAGCTCAACATCTAAAAGGTTGCCATCTTGGTCGAGAGATACATTGTAGGTCATAATCGGAATGAGAGCCGCAGGAACCGCAAAAGCTAAGGTTTCTTCTCCGGTTTTGATATTATGTCTTACCTGAACGGTAGCATACATCATATTGGAGTCGTGTTCTACACCGAGATAGCCATAGGACTTAATTGTATATACGGCATTGGGGTCGGTAATGTTAGTTACGCCATCTTGATAGAAACCGAGGAAGCTGCTGTTTGCATCAGCGTACCAACCAATATAGTTGGAATAATCGTTGGCGTTATTATAACTAATCTGTCCATATTCATAGGCAAGGCCGATAAGAGTTCTGGCTTCATCATCATTTGCAAGACCGATTCGCTCTCGTACTGCTGCCACCATTTCGTGACCAAGCTCGGTGGGGTTATCGAATGTTCCGAGATTTCCGCCACCTGATACGAAATTAGAGGCAAGGTCTGCACCCGAATAGAGAGTATTGTTGATAAGAATACCTTTTACATCGGTAACCTGCATATATTCGCCAATTTTATCGACAAAGGAAATAAATCCGGAATGGTCTTCTCCCTTTTGTGAAACCAAGGTAGGCTTATATTGAGATTGTAAATTAATTTTGCTTACGATGTCTGCAAAAGCCGCAATTAGTCTATCGCCCAAAGAGCCTTGCCCTGAGCCATTATTGGTTACATTAATGAACTCATCAACATAATTCTGTTCAAGACCCGCAATTTTTGTTACGGTTCTTGCGCTGCTCCACTGAGTCCTCGCACGAACTGTTACTGTGTTGCCAACGGTTGCATTATTCCACTGAGTCCAAAAGTCATTCACGGCAACAGAAGCATCTTTATTATCGGGGTCAAGAACACTAAGAGCTACGGCATCGTTGGAAACACCAAGACCTATGGTGTAGAAGAGAGCATCGGTTTCGTACTTTTCTTCCACTAAATCCTTTGCATAGGCGGCAGTAAGCTGATTAACAAAGCCTTGAGCTGAACTTGTGGCAGTTCCGTCACCGAGGTTAATAGAGGTTGGATTTTGGAAGTTAGTGCTACTGAAGGTGGGCGAACCGTCAGACATAAGCACCATAACGGGTTTTCTCTTAATAGTGCCGAGAACCGAATCGTTAATGGTTGTATCAAGACCGTCTGCGGTAAGCTGGTCTGCCGCCAACATAACGCCCTTTTGAATATAGGTGCCGCCGGTTACTGACTTGTTGGTGGTTGACGGACGGGTAGTTGTTCCCTCAATAACCACATTATTATTAAGAGATACATGGTTATTTGACAAATTTAAATATATGTCATTTTGGGTTTCATATCTGCCGAGAGGTAACACAAGAACCGCATCGGTAGCTGTTGCAGAGCCTCCCTGTGTTGTAGGGCCGGAATAGAGAACAACACCTACTCGGCTATTGGCATTGGTATCTAACAGAGAAGCGATACTTTCATTCGCCGCCTTAATAAGAGAAGAAGCAACATTGTTTTGTCCGGGGCCCATTGAAGCACTGACATCTAAAATTAACATTGTATCTGTCGGAACATGGGACATACCTGTTACCGTTATATTGGTTGCCATTGCCGATAGAGCAACTAATAAAGCATTGTTGCTATCCATTGTAATACCTGTATTGCCAAATTCATTGTTATTTGTAAATACAGACTTATCCATCCAAACGCCACCGGCATTCTCTGTAGAGATTTTGCCACCTGGCAAGAAGAAATCTCTCCAACTATTCATTGTCGATGGGTCTGACACGCGGCTTATACGGTCGCTCGAAGCAGAAGCCGCCATTGCCGAGATGGGCAAGTAGGTCATAATAAGCGCGATACAAAGAAATATGCTTAATAATCTTTTTAAAAAATTGGTTTTCATATCCTTTCCTCCTACAATAAATTTAAGGTTGGTGTATTTGTTTTTGCCAGTAAATTGAACGGTCGTATACTATTCATTTTTTAAAACCGACCCTTCTTTACATTCTCGTTTGTTACGGGGGTAATTGCATAGCCCAAACAGTTCTTCATATTTTTGAAAAAAACCACAATCCGAACAGCTACTATCTTCATCATTTTTTCCGTTATAGAATTCACACACATTTTGCATTGCTGTCGCTATAGGAATTCCTTCAGCCGTATAATGCGGTTCTTTGATAAAGTCGGGATAAATAGGTATCGGATCGTTAAACGGACTTTCCCGTTCAAAGCTTTCGTAATATCCATATAACAACCTAAAGGTTTTATCGAAGATGGTGACTTCCTTATATAAGTCACCCTCCTTAGGCACAGGGGATTGTTCTATGTCTTGTGATGGGATTTTTGTTAACATATAGGCTCCTTTCTGTCTTACGGCAAAAAGAAAAATCTGCCATACCTTTTATGATAAAAGTATAGCAGATCTTTTTCGATTTAAGTATTACCTAAAAACAATTTATTTGGCCATATTTTTTGGTGTGTTATATAGCCATTTTTGAACAAAAGTGGCTATAATATGGCGGCAAAATCTTCTCTTGACATTCCTGTTTTGTTTGAAATATTGGTAACAGCTTGTTTTACGGCGGATATAGACATATTAAGCGATTCGGCTATTTGACTGTTTTTAAAACCGAAAGCCGCAAGCTTGGCAACCTCTCGCTCTTTAGGTGAAAGGGTTGTTGCCAAATTCTTTCCCCGAACAGAGCCGCTGAGCTTTGTCCATCCCGCCATATAAATGTTGTATAAATCACGTACTTTATGCCACGCATCAGCATCAACTCGTGATATTCTCTGCTCCAAAAGCGAATCTAAAGTTCGACCGTATTCTGCCAATATACCAAACAATTGATCGGGCAAAGCAAGTGCTAATGCGCGGTCAATATGGTATATAGCTTGTTCCCTGTTACCTCCGGTATGGTAAATGGCAGCACAGGTCATTCTAAGATAGATTTCCGCAATGATTGAATTATCTGCAACTGCCTGTGAAATCATAGGCTCTATAGTGTTTGGTATTATAGTCAAAAGTGACAGACCTTGTACACCCTGTAACTCAAACTGCTTTGTAGCAAGACCATAGCCAACTGCATATAGGTACTTGGCATAAAAAACCTTTGCAGCAGGAAGGGCATCCTTATGCAGCGGCTCAAAACGCCCTAATTTGAACCATTCGGGGAAGGAAGAAACATCGTACAGAATACTATCTATCGCCGTTATTGAAAATGCCATAATATCACGATCTGCTTCTGATTTGGCAGGTGCTTCCGCTATATGTATCTTCGCCTGTCGCCACATATTAAGATCACCGCGCCAAATAGCACAAAGGCCCAAAAGCATACCTGCCGATATAACAGCATAAAAGCCGGAATGTTTATGAAGAAGGTAATATGCGCTGTCATAAACCTTTTCAATATTCCCTTTAGAGTAAGCTATTTCAGCACCCAAAAGGATTTGTGCTTCAGGATTACCCTCAAGTGCGGATATACTTTTTTCGGCATTACCGGCAACACTATACAAATCGGTCATATGCAAGAAAGGAGTTTTACGCGGCATTGGCATATTCTTTTCTAATAAGGAATCTATATTGTTTTTACTTGCTTTCGTTCTACCGTCAATAGGCTTCTGCGCAGTTTTAGGAATCATCCACGCTTTACCAAACCGTGTGGCACCTTTTACTTTTCCGTTCGCACATAGCGTTTGTAACCTTCTTGGTGAAATTCCCCACTTTTCTGCCGTTTCTGTTATATTTAAATATTCCATACAATAACCTTTCTGACATAAAACATATCATTCGCAAACACGCTCATTACAACCATATTATACATCGTTTTGACGAACAATGCAACATCTTTTTGCCTTTACTTTTCTTTGAAATTTGTTAAAAAGTTTTTCCACTTTATCTAATTGACATTTATTTAGTGTTGTGATATAATGTTATGCAAATAAAAATTAAAGGCGTTTGAACGGAAACCAGTACCCGTGTAACTGCATTTTAGAGAGCTGCTGTTTGGTGCAAAGCAGTAATGCATAAACGGCGAATTCATTCCGCGAGCTGTTGGCTGAAGGTTTTGTGCTGTGTAGGCTGTCCGGGTTCGACCGTTATATCGAAGAGGTGTATTGGCACCTTTTAAGGCTGTTTTTGTGAGAAATCAGCGAAGCAGAGTGGTACCACGGTCTATGACTGTCCCTGTTCATCTATTTAGATGAGCAGGTTTTTTTATTTTTTTGGTTTTCACAGCAAATAAGCTGTGTTAATAAAATTTTAAAGGAGCTTTTATTATGAAAAAAGTTATCTCACTTGTACTTGCACTTACCTTGTGCCTTGGCGTATGCCTTACCATGTCTGCCTGTGGCAGTAAAACCGATTATTCTGTAGGAATTTGTCAGCTTATGGAGCATGAATCACTTGACAAAGCAACCCAAGGCTTTGTTGATGCTTTAACCGAAGAGCTTGAAAAAGAGGGTAAAACCGTTGAGTTTGATACACAGGTTGCCGGTGAACCCAACCTTTGCACAACGGTGGTTAATACCTTAACTGCTAAAAATGTTGACCTTATTATGGCAAATGCAACCCCTGCTCTTTTAGCAGCCGCTAACGGAACCACAAGCAATAAAATCCCTGTTTTGGGCACCTCTGTAACAGATTATGCCGATACATTTTCAAACAACATTCCCGAAAATGTAAGCGGAACCTCTGACGCTGTTCCTTTTAACGAACAGGCTAATATGATGGTTGAGTCCTTAGGCCTTAAGGCCGGTGACCAGGTTGGTGTTCTTTACTGCTCTAACGAATCTAACTCGGTTATTCAGTATGAAGCCGTTAAGAAAGAGTTTGAAGCAAAGGGCATTGTTGTAAAGGCCTACACCTTCTCTGATACTACCGAGCTTCAGGGTATTGTAACCAATGCCGCAAATGAAAGCAAGGCTATATATGTTCCTTCTGATAATACCGTTGCAGATAACGACAGTGTTGTTGGCACTATTTGTAACGATAAAAAGGTTCCTGTTTATACCAGCTACGGCGGTGCAGTTTGCTATGCAAGCCTTGCTATTGATTATTATGAGCTTGGTAAAGAAACCGGTAAAATGGCAGCTGAAATACTTTTAGGAAAGAAAACCCCTGCTGATATTGAGATAAAAACCCTTACACCTTCTGTTTCTTATAACGAAGATCTCTGCGCTCAGCTTGGTATTACCGTTCCCGAAAAATAATTAACGAGGTAGAAAATGGCTTTTTTAAACGCATTACCGGGTGCCGTTGCAGAGGGGCTTATATGGGGCCTTATGGCAATAGGCGTTTACATATCATATAAAGTGCTTGATATTGCCGATTTGACGGTTGACGGCTCTATTTGTACAGGGGCCTGTGTTTGCGCCATGCTTATTGGCGGCGGCTGTCCTGTAATTCTTGCTGTAATTGTTTCTTTTTTAGCAGGTGTTCTAACAGGTGTTGTAACCGGGCTTTTTCACACCGCGCTTGGTATACCCTCTATTCTTGCGGGTATTTTAACCCAGCTTATACTCTATTCAGTCAATCTTACAATTCTTGGTGGAAAAAGCTTGGCAACCATTGACCCTCGTACAAATAATTTATTGCTTAATATGAGCAATAATACTTTGGCAATTGTTGTAATGGTGGCAATAGCCGCCGCAATAATTGTGGGTCTTTGGCTCTTCTTCTATACCGAAATAGGTCTTACCTTAAAAGCTACAGGCGACAACCCCGATATGAGCCGCGCTCAGGGTGTAGATGTCAGCCGCAACAAGGTTATAGGTCTTGCTATTTCAAACGGTATTGTTGCTCTTGCCGGTGCTCTTCTTGCTCAGTATAAGGGCTCGGCAAACATAAACGACGGCCGCGGCGCCATCGTTATTGGTCTTGCCGCAATATTTATAGGTCTTTCGGTTTCTCTTAAAATTAAACCAAACTTTGTGGTAAGCCTTATTGGTGTTGTGGGCGGCGGAGTTATTTATTATATAGTTTATAATTTTGTTATTCTTCTTGGCCTTAAAACCGATTTTCTTAAAATGCTGTCGGCAATTATTGTTGCAATTTTCCTGGCAGTTCCTTACCTGAAAACCACATATTTTAAGAACAAAAAGGCAGAGCCCCTTATTACCACCGTTCAGTCAGGGGGTGACGGCAATGCTTAAAATAACAAATTTGCAAAAAACCTTTAACCCCGGCACAGTAAACGCTAAAACTGCTTTGAGTGGCCTTAACTTAACCCTTGAAGACGGCGATTTTGTAACCGTTATAGGCGGTAACGGGGCGGGAAAATCTACCCTGCTTAACGCAATTGCAGGTGTATGGAAGCCGGATTACGGTAAAATTGAACTTGACGGTATTGATTTAACAAATATATCAGAGCATAAAAGGGCAAAATTTTTAGGGCGCGTTTTTCAGGACCCTATGAAGGGCACCGCGCCGGATATGGAGATTGCCGAAAACCTTGCCATAGCCTCTAAAAGGGGCATTAAAAGAAGGTTTAAATGGGGTGTTAAAAAGGCCGATAAAGAGCAGTATAGAGAGCTACTTGCTTCTTTAGAGCTTGGCCTTGAAACCCGCCTCACAACAAAGGTTGGTCTTTTGTCTGGCGGTCAGCGGCAGGCCGTAACCCTGCTTATGGCAACCCTTAACAAGCCTAAGCTGCTGCTTCTTGACGAACACACAGCGGCGCTCGACCCTAAAACGGCTTCTAAGGTGCTTCAGCTTACAAATAAAATAGTTTCTGAAAACCGCCTTACTACTCTTATGATTACCCACAATATGCACGATGCGATTGAGTATGGCAATCGCCTTATTATGATGCATGAGGGAAATGTTGTGGTAGATGTAAGAGGGGAAGAAAAGCAAAAGCTCACCATAGAACAGCTTCTTCAGTTGTTCGAGGCCTCCAGCGGCAGTAAATTTGCCAGTGATAAGGCTATTCTTTCAAAATAATAATCAAGGGGCTGTATCATATTTTACAGCCTCTTTTTTGTTTTTATAAAATCTTTTAGAAAAAGGGTTGACTTTAGCGATTTAAAGTGATATAATCTTAAAGAATCAAACAGTAAGTTACCTGAAAGATAACGGCTTTCATAGGTGTTTAATTGCTGTATTCATATTTTATTTGTTGTTAGGAGAATTGTTATGAAAAGAATATTATCAGTCGTTTTGGCGCTTGTTCTTTGCACAAGCTGCTTTATGCTTACCGCCTGTTCGGGTGGAAGCTCTGCCGATAAATATAAAATCGGTATCTGCCAGTTGGTAGAGCATGTTGCCCTTGACGCGGCAACCGAGGGCTTTAAGCAAGCCATTATTGACGAGCTTGGCGAAGATAAGGTTGAGTTTGATTTTCAAAACGGTCAGAACGACCCGGCAACCTGTTCAACAATTGCCAACCAGTTTGTTTCAAATAATGTAGACCTTATTATGGCAAACGCAACACCTGCTCTTCAGGCTGCTGCAGCCGCTACTGCCGATATTCCTATTTTAGGAACATCTGTAACCGAATATGGCGTGGCCTTAGAGATTAAAGATTTTAACGGTACTGTTGGTGGTAATATTTCAGGTACATCCGACCTTGCCCCCCTTGATAAGCAGGTTGAAATGATTACTCAGTGGTTCCCCCAGGCAAAAAAGATTGGCCTTATTTACTGCTCTAAGGAAGCAAACAGTAAATATCAGGTAGATTTTGTTAAGGCCGCTTTAGAAGACAAGGGTCTTACTGCTACACTTTATCCCTTTACCGATTCTAATGACCTTGCTCAAATTTGCACAACAGCTGCCGATAACAGCGATGTTATTTATATTCCCACCGATAATGCCGTTGCAGAAAATACCGGAATTATAGATAATATTTGTGAGCCTAAGAAAATTCCTGTTATTGCAGGCGAAGAGGGTGAATGTGCCGGTTGCGGTGTTGCAACACTTTCTATCAACTATTATGATTTGGGCTACACCACCGGTAAAATGGCTGTTAAAATTTTAAGAGATGGCGCAGATATTTCTACCATGCCCATTGAATATGCCGAAAAGCAGACCTATAAATATGACAAGCAAAACTGCGAGGCTTTAGGTCTTACGCCCCCCGAGGGTTATGTTGCTATTGAAGCAAAATAATAAATATAAAATTAAAAAGTTACCGGAGGGAAGCTTTGCTTCTCTCCGGCTGTTTGCTAAAAAATAAACAAAGGTGAATTAAATGGAAATATTAGGACAGCTTATTAATGCCCTTCCCGGCTCGGTTGCACAGGGACTTATATGGGGCATTATGGCCATAGGTGTATATGTCACCTATAGAATACTTGATGTAGCCGACCTTACGGTTGACGGCTCTTTCGCCACCGGCGGTGCTGTGGCCGTTATTCTTATTCTTAACGGCTGTAACTTGTGGTTGGCAATGCTTATTGCCTTTATTGCAGGTGTTCTCACCGGCGCAATTACAGGACTTTTGCATACCCTAATGGGCATTCCCCCCATTCTTGCGGGTATTTTAACCCAGCTTTCGCTTTATTCTATAAACCTAAAGCTTATGGGTAAGGCAAATCAGTCGGTTAATGTTAATCAAACCGACCTTTTGGTTTCTCTTCGCTGGGTTAAGGAGTTTGCTTTTCATAACCCACTTATAACGGTTGGTATAGTGCTTATAGTTCTTATTGCCTTGCTTTATTGGTTTTTCGGAACCGAAATGGGCTGTGCAATCCGTGCTACCGGAACCAACCTTAATATGAGCCGTGCTCAGGGTATTAATACAAACTTTAATAAGGTTTTGGGAATTATGCTTTCCAACGGCCTTGTTGCCTTTTCGGGTGCATTCCTTGCCCAGTACCAAGGCTTTGCCGACGTTAAAATGGGTCAGGGTGCAATTGTTATCGGTCTTGCCGCCGTTATTATTGGTGAGGCTGTGTTTGGAAAAATCTTTAAAAACTTTGCACTAAGGTTACTTTCTGTTGCTTTAGGTTCGGTTATTTATTACATAGTAATTCAGGCCGTTATTACCTTAGGCTTCGACGCCAACCTTTTAAAGCTACTTTCGGCCGCTATAGTTGCAATTTTCCTTGCTATTCCTTATTGGAAGAGAGAGTATAACGCAAAGCATATTAGAAAACCAAAAGGGGGTAAGGTAAATGCTTGATATTAAAAATGTTGAAAAAACCTTTAACCCCGGCACAATAAACGAAAAAAAGGCCCTTAACGGCATAAATCTTCACCTTGATGAGGGTGATTTTGTAACCGTTATAGGCGGTAACGGAGCCGGAAAATCTACAATGCTTAATATGGTAGCCGGCGTTTACCCGGTTGACTGCGGAAGTATTGTTATAGACGGTGTTGATGTTACCAAACTGCCCGAATATAAAAGGGCAAAATATCTCGGTCGCGTGTTTCAAGACCCAATGACAGGCACCGCCGCCGATATGCAAATAGAAGAAAACCTTGCTCTTGCCGCAAGAAGAGGAAACAGAAGAACGCTTCGAACCGGTATCACTGCTAAAGAGCGTAAAGAGTATAAAGAGCTTCTTAAAATTTTAGATTTAGGCTTAGAGGAAAGGCTTACTGCTAAGGTTGGCCTTTTGTCGGGCGGTCAGCGCCAGGCACTTACCCTACTTATGGCAACCCTTAAAAAGCCCAAGGTACTTCTTCTTGACGAGCATACCGCCGCGCTTGACCCCAAAACCGCAAAAAAGGTTTTAGATATTACAGAAGAAATTGTTGAAAAAAATAACCTCATAACAATAATGATAACCCACAATATGGCAGATGCCATAAGGGTTGGCAATCGTCTTATTATGATGCATGAGGGCAGAATAGTTGTTGACATTAAGGGCGAAGAAAAGAAAAAGCTTACTATTGAACAGCTTCTTTCAATGTTTGAGGCCTCTAGTGGAAGTCAGTTCACCAGCGACAAGGTTATGCTTTCTAAATAAAAGAAAAATATATAAAAATACCTACGGCTGAAGAAAGCCGCAGGTATTTTTCATTTTTAATTATCTTAACTTTTGGCAATACTGTGTACAAAGCTTGTCGGTGCAGTTAGAACATTTTAAAGCATCGTTGGAAAATTCCCAAAACCGTTCTGGGTAAATTAAAATTGAAAGCTCCCAAACCAGCCATACCACCAAAGAAAGACTAAATAGGCTGATAGCAAAAAATCCTCCCATAAACAATAGGGGGCTGAACATCATAAGATGGTCCCAGTTAAAAATTCGGCAGGTAGTACAGCAGCGGTTTTTTAGTATAAGCCTGAAAGGGCACCATATTAGTACACATATTAAATCGCATACATAAAAAACAACAGAAAGCAACAGCAATATTTTTTTGTCTATTATATTCATAATATAAAGAACACCTATAACACTAACAAGAGCGCCCCATAAGAGCATTACTTTTCCTGCGGCCTTGGTGGTCGAAAGAATATGGCTTTTAAGTGCAGAGCGGTTAATTTTTTCTCTTATAGGCTTAAAACGGTTACGAAATAGCTTTTGAGAGCCTAGGGGTATGTGGTTTTTTATGGGGATAAGCTGACAAACCATATCAATCACCCAAATTGCCCAAAGTAAATGAAAGGGGGAAAAACCTTTAAAAAAGTTCATTCCGTCTACAATATCAAATTTATGAGGGGCAGTAAAATAAGCAACAAGACAAATCCCAAGCACAAACAATCGGCCTATAAGCCTTATTATATATTTTTTTCTTAAGGGAGAAAGTGGCTGTCTTTCAGTTTTTATTATTTGTGAACAATTTTCTTTTTGAGTTTTTGACACAGCATAGCACTTCTTTTCTTTGGGGTAAATTTTAAGATATTTATATTTTATTTTTTGCTGCTCTCAGTGTCAAGTGCAAAATTGTTAACATAATAATTGTGATGTTTTATTTAGTTTTGCCCGCGGCAAGGTGCTTCTTGTGGTTTTAATTTTGTAAAAACCATAAAAAAGAATACCTTTAAATATTTCAACCTAACAGCACATCGGTTATAAGCATAACGCAAAAACCAACAAGCAAGGCATAGGTAGCACCTCTTTGGTTGCCGTGAGCGTGGGTCTCTGGTATCATTTCATCGCTTATAACATAAAGCATTGTTCCCCCTGCAAAGGCAAGGGCGAAGGGTAAAATAAAAGAGGCCACACTAACAGCAAAATACCCTATAAGGGTGCCCACAACCTCTACAAGGCCTGTTATTATAGCACAAACAAAGGTTTTTCTCGGCGTTACACCGGCGGCAAGCATAGGGCCTATAATAACCATACCCTCAGGTATGTTTTGCAATGCAATGCCCCCTGCTATAACAAGAGCCTTTGAAACCGCATCAGAGCCGAAGCCAACACCGGCGGCAATACCTTCGGGAAGATTATGTATTGCTATGGCGGTAACAAAAAGCAAAACTCGATTTAAATTTGCATTGTGATGAGATTCAATATCTCCCCCAATAAAACTGTGCAAATGGGGAACAAGCTTATCTATCAAATTAAGGCATAAAGCGCCGGTGAAAATTCCTGCAACGGTTACCACCAGACTGAATTTTCCGCCAAGCTCAATTGACGGCACAATAAGTCCTAAAACTGCTGCAGAAAGCATAACACCTGCCGCAAAGGATAAAACAATATCCGAAAATTTGTGTGAAAGCCTTTTGAAGATAAACCCTATTAGAGAGCCTAAAACGGTTGCACCGCCAACTCCTAAGGCTGTCAGTAAAACAAGCTTCATAAAATCACCTTCATAACAACATAATTCACCTTCCCTCTAAGGGGAAGGTGATTTGTTTGTACTAACTTTGCGCCGCCTATCGGCAAAGTGCTAACCTTTAGGCTGCGGGGAATAAGCTTAACTAAAATGGTTGTCTATTACGGAATTGGATCAAACGTCACACGTTAAAAATATAGCGTGTGCTAACCTTCCGTCTGCGGGGTATAAACTTAACTAAAATAGTAATTTTATACGGAATTGGATCAAACGTCACACGTTAAAAATATAGCGTGTGCTAACCTTCCGTCTGCGGGGAATAAGCTTAACTAAAATAGTTGTCTATTACGGAATTGGATCAAACGTCACACGTTAAAAATATAGCGTGTGCTAACCTTCCGTCTGCGGGGAATAATCTTAACTAAAATGGTTGTCTATTACGGAATTGGATCAAACGTCACACGTTTGAAACTGGTCTTTGCCTACTCCGCAAAGGGGGCAAACAAAATCGTCATCCAGGTCTTCAAATTTTGTGCCTGGGGCAATACCGTTTTCCTCATCGCCTAAGGCCTCGTCATAGACCCAGCCGCATACATCGCATACATATTTTTTCATATTATACACCTCTTAATTAATTTTTTCAAAGTCGGCCGCGCCGTGCTTACAAAGTGGGCAGATAAAATCTTCGGGAAGTTCGTCACCCTCATAAACATATCCGCATATTTTGCAAACATAACCCTTTTTACCCTCTGTCTGGGGCTTGGGTTTAACCTTGCTATGATAGTATGTGTAGGTCATTGTGGTTTTATCAGAAATTACCCTGGCCTCACTAACCGAGCATATAAACATACCGTGGGTGTCAAGGTCTACATACTGTTCAACCTTAAGTGACATAAAGGAATTTATATACCTGGGCAGAAAAACAAGCCCGTTATCTGAGCGCAGAGGGGCGCAGTCTTTAAATTTATCAACATTTCTTCCGCTTACAAAGCCAAAGCTTTCAAAAACCGAGAAGGGTGCCTCTTCGGTAAGGCAGTTAATGTTCATTTTGCCTGTTTGCTTTATAACGTGGTGGGAATAATTTTGCTTGTTGATTGTAACGGCAATTCTGTTGGGGGTGTCGGTTACTTGGGTAACAGTGTTAACTATAAGGCCGTTATCCTTTTTGCCGTCGTTGCAGGTTACAACATAAAGGCCGTAACCAATATTAAATAGGGCAGTAAGGTCATTTTTGTTTGCGGTAGAATCCTGCTTTGCAAGATATTCTTTACATAGTTCTTCGGCAAGTGCCTCTAGCTGAGAGCGGCTTTCTTCATTTAAGGCCGAAAGAATTTTAACGGTATTTTCGGTGAAGGTGATGTTTTTGCTTTTTTCAAACATACCACGTATAACCTTGGCGGCCATAGGCGCCCAGCTTCCGTTTTCAATAAGACCTACAGTGCGGTTTGAAAAGTTTCTTTCGGTAAGGTGGCAAATAAAATCCCTCATAAAGGGAAAAATTTCTGAATTATAGGTGGTGGTGGCAAGAACAAGCTTACTGTAACGGAAAGCGTCTTCAACCGCCTCGGCCATATCGCACCGCGCAAGGTCGTTTACAACCACCTTAGGGCAACCTCTTGCTTTAAGCATTTCGGCAAATTGCAAAACAGCCTTTTTGGTGTTTCCGTAAACCGAGGTATAGGCAATAACAACGCCGTCTTCCTCATAGCTATAGCTTGACCAGGTGTTGTAAAGGTTAATATAATAGCCAAGATTTTCTTTTAAAACGGGGCCGTGAAGAGGGCAGATAATCTGAATATCAAGCCCGGCGGCCTTTTTAAGAAGATTTTGTACCTGAACTCCGTATTTTCCAACAATTCCAATATAATAACGCCTTGCTTCACAGGCCCAATCTTCTTCTATATCTAAAGCGCCGAATTTGCCAAAGCCGTCGGCTGAAAAAAGAACCTTGTCGGTGCTGTCGTAGGTAACAATAACCTCAGGCCAATGCACCATTGGAGCTGTAACAAAGTTAAGGGTATGTGCACCAAGGCAAAGGGTGTCGCCCTCGCCTACAACCAGTCTTCTGTCAGAAAAATCTGTGCCGAAGAAATTGTTCATCATAACAAAAGATTTGCTTGAAGAAACAATTACAGCTTCAGGGTAGGCCTTTGCAAAATTTACAATGTTAGCCGAATGGTCGGGTTCCATATGTTGAACTATTAAATAGTCGGGCTTTCGGCCGTTTAAGGCAGACTCTAAATTATCAAGCCATTCATGGGTAAAGGCGGCGTCTACTGTGTCCATAACGGCAACCTTTTCGTCAATAATCACATAAGAGTTGTAAGACATTCCGTTTGGTACAATGTATTGCCCCTCGAAAAGGTCAATCTTATGGTCGTTAACACCAATATATTTAATATCTTTTGTAATGTTCATATTCTTCACCTCTAAAAAGATTAATGTTCTTAAAGCTTAGTTTTTCTCAAAACCTGTAAATTATAGTGTGTTAATTGTTTAACATATTATAATTATTATACAATAAACTTATGAATTTTTCAATAATTTAAAATAATAAAATAAAAAACAAGGCTTACAAAAGGTCTGCAATAATGATAGTAGTTAGTCGAAACAATCAATAGTTATATCTAATAGTTAATAATTATAACTTTACTTTTCTGTTTAATCATTTATAATAAAATATATGAAGGATTATTTAATTGTTGGAGGGATTGCGTATGCAAATTTATCAACTTGAAACCGGTGTTACCGCCGACTACGCGACTACGGAACTTGCAAAATATATTGAAAAGATGTGCGGGGAACGTGCAGAATTTCGTTGTCAACGGGGCGAAAACGGCATTGTTCTGGGACTTTTTGAGACTTTAGGCCTTTCCTTTGAGGGAATTGAAAACCCCGAATTAGACGACGCTTATGAAGTAAAGGTTGACGGCTTTCGCGGATATATTGCCGGAAGTAACATTCGTAGCATTCTCTACGGCGTGTATGCATATTTGAAGGCGGCAGGTTGCTGATTTGTTCGTCCCGGCAAGGACGGAGAAATTGTGCCTACTGTTGACCTTTCCACTTTTAAGGCGGATTTCAGAGTTAAGGCTCATCACCGCTTCCGTGGTGACTGCATTGAGGGCGCAGTATCCTATGAATTTGTACGCGACCATGTGGAATGGCTGCCAAAAATCGGCTTTAACTCTTATATGCTACAGGCAACCTCCCCTTATGTATGGTATGCAAAATGGTACGAGCATCAGGGCAATCCCAACAAACCGGCCGAGCCACTGTCCACCGAAGAAGCAGACGTTATCACAGACAAGCTAGAGGCAGACATTCATCGTTGCGGTTTGCAGTTGCATTCTATAGGACACGACTATATGGCTCCGGCGTTTGGCCTTTTTGGTAAGAATACTACCGAGGAAGAGGTTGACCAAAAGGGTATACGCGAGTATCTGGCTCTTATAAACGGTGAGCGCAAAATAATGAAAAACCATTTCCGCTACACCAATCTTTGCTTCACCAATCCCATTGCAAGACAAAAACTTGCAGAATTTTTTGTAAAATATGTTACCGAAAAACCCGAGGTAGACTTTTTGCACATCTGGATGGCAGACTCACCAAATACCAACTGTGAATGTGAAGAATGCAGAAAAGGTAACGTTTCTGACCAGTACATAAAAATACTTAACGATGTTGACCAAGCCTTCAGCGAAAATGGTATTAAAACCAGAGTTGTTTTTATAATGTATAATGACAGTTGTTGGGCTCCCGTTTTTGAAAAACTGAAGAACACCGACCGCTTTGTCTTCCTGTCGGCCGTTAGACAAGATTATATCAGCGGTTACACCAACTGGGATAAGACGAAAGAACTTCCCCCCTTTGAATTGAACAACAATACAGTTCCAAGGACAGATTTTATTCTGAACATGAGCTTTTTGAATGAGTGGAGAAAAAACTTTGAAGGCGACATCTTCTTCTTCGAATACCATCTCTATTCTGACCATTACTGTGACCCCGGATACTGTCAGATTTCCGACCGCCTTATGCGTGACCTTAAGCTGCTGGATGATATTGGGGTTAAGGGTTATATGCATTGCAGCTCACCAAGGAAGAGTATGCCCACCTCATATCCCATGTATATGAGCGGCAGAATTTTGATGGACCCAACTTTAGGGGAAGAAGAAATTTCAGAAGATTATTACTCTGCGGCCTTTGGAAAGGATTGGCGCAAGGCATATACATACCTTCGCACTCTGTCAGAGTTGTTTAATCCCGACCTTGTTAGAAATACTGCGGTGGGCGCCGCTGACGAAATGTTCAATAAAAATGGGGTTGAAATAGTTCTCCCTTATATGAACAATCCCGAAGCCCTTAAAGATTTTTCTAAGATTGGCGACGTAATTTCAGATTTTGAGTCAGTAATTGCCGAAAATATTGAACACCCCGAGGCATGTGTAAGAAAATCTTGGGACATTCTTCGAGTTCACGCCAAGATTGCGCGACAACTTGCCGAAGGCTTGTGCGCCGGTGCTGCGGGAGATATGGCTACCGCCCAGAATATCTGTCGTAAACTTGTAAAGTTTCTTCAAGAGATTGAGGACGATTATGTTCAGGAGTTTGACCTCCATCTTCTTTACCGCAGACTAAAGGTTACATTTGGTTTCACCTCTAACGTGTTCTCATCGGTTAAGGAAGATATATAGGCTATAATAAATAATAAAACAAACATAAAACAAGCGGTAGAGGATAAAATTTTCCTCTACCGCTTTTCTTTTTGCGGGGTTATTATGAAACCGATTCAAACTGTTCTGGGGAATGGTATGAAAAATCTATCTCTTTGTCCATATTCTTAAGTACATAATTTCCCTCAGATAAAATTCTTTCCAAAACTTTCATAGATTTTTCAAAGCTTTTGGAATAACGGAAATAGAGGTTTCGGTTATAAAGCGCCTCGTCTACACCCAAAACCTTTAAACCATCATCATAAATGGCGTCAGAGTAAAGGGTGAAAATTCGTGAATTGTCGGGCAGTGCACCGTTTCTACTGTCCTCAACATAAGCTTTTACAAGCTCTTTCGCATCGCCAAGGGAAATAACATAATTTTCATATTCTGCGCTATGGTTTATTTCAAGCTCGGCTGTTGCAAGGTTTTCGTTTGTTTTAAACCTTATATTGTTCATTCGGTTGGGGTTACGTGACAAAAGCTCTGTTTGATTGCTATCCATAGTAGCGTTGAAAAAATATTCTCTTCTCATTATAAAACCGTTTTTAAGGCGATAGGCTAAGATAATTTTTTGATTGCCGTCTTTATTAAGGGTCTTGTATTTTAAAATGTTTTTGTGAACCGTTAAAAGTCCCTCTATGTCCTCGGCCTTTGTATATGTGGTCGAAGCGGCATCGTCAGCATACTCACTGTGCATATAAGATTCAACAATATATGTAGCAGAATAAACATCTTCATTTTCCGGCACACGACCCTCATAACCTAAGCCACCGGTAGTAATGACAATTAAAAAGGCAAAATAAAGGGCTGTGGCCGAAATTCCCACCAAAATATTTTTACAAAGCCCCTTAAAGCCACGGTCGAAAATTGCACCTAAAATTATAGAACATAAAATTCCGCCCACTACGGCAAAAAATCCAAACATAAGGTTAAATTCATAATCAAGGGTGAAAATCAAACCAAAGCAAAAGGCCGCAATTATACAAGCTATAGCAATAAGAATAATGGGAACTAAAAAGTGGGAAAAGCTACTGCCGGCAGATTCACATTTCCTTTTACGTACAAAAAATGCAGAAACTATAACAAGCCCTACAGAAATTATAAGCCAAACTATGGCCGAAAAAGGAATGCAGTTAGCCGCCCCATTAAGGCTTTCAAGGGTTCTCATTATATTGAAAATCCAATGCCCGGCGGCAGTAAAGGGTGAAAAGCCTAAAACAAAATCGGCTGTAAAAAAGTTGTCGGGAATACCGTAAAGGTTTTCGGTGGTTTGAAACAGAGCAATAACAGCTAAAACCGGAAGCCCTATGTTTGTTAGTAAAAATGCGGCTATGCCGTCAAAGGAACGGCCGGAGAAGACCATAAAAAAGCCGCAAACCGCCGCCGTCATAATAACCGTCGCCACCGAAGCCAAGAAAAATACCCATATACTTCCCACACCAACGGTGGTTTTGACAACAAGCTCTAAAATGGTGGCGGAAAGAGTGGCCAACAAAAGAGAAATTATTCCCCCAAAGACCGATGCCGTAAGACGGGACAGAAAAAGCTTAGTTCGCGTTATGGGCAGGGCAAAAAACATATCCGAGGCATTTTTGTTGTGCATAAAGCCAAGATTAATAGCTGTGAGTAGCATTGTTTGTAAAACTGCAATAACCCAGCAAATAAAAAGTCCGGCCATATAATATTCGCCTATAAATTCCTCGTCATGGTTGTTTAACATAAGCGCTAATGGGAAAATTGGCATAACCAAAAGCGAAAATACTGCCCCTAAAATGTTTACGGCCTTATTTTTAATAAAGGTAAACAGCACCATTTTTCTAAACAGACAGTCCGGTCTAGCAAGTAATTCCATTTGCTTCATAGCCCAAACCTCCTAACTCTAGTATAAATAACTCCTCTAGCGAGGGCTCAAGTCTTTCATAAAAAACAGGCTCAAGGCAATTAATATAATTTTCAATATCTTCTATATTTCCCTTAATCACCATTTGGAGCATACTTCCGCTTCGGGTAACTTTTAAAACATTCATTCCCGAAAGGGTATTTTCCTCAGGAACCGTTTTAAACACTGCCTGAATTTTATGAACACTGGATTTTATATTGTCAAGCTCACCGTTTACAACCACCTTGCCCTTATGTAAAAGGCCAACAGAGTCGCAAAGGTCTTCAAGCTCACGAAGATTGTGAGAGGCAATAATAACAGTGGTTTGCATTTCGGTTATATCTTCTGCTATAAGGCGCTTTAAAAGGTCACGCATAACGGGGTCTAGGCCGTCAAAGGCTTCGTCTAAAAGCAGATAATCGGGTCTGCAGGAAAAGGCCAAAGCCAAGGCCACCTGTCTTTGCATTCCTTTAGACATTGTGGAAATTCTAGCCTTAGGGTCAATAGAAAAAACCTCGACCATTTTTGCTAAACGCTCTTTAGAAAAGCGTGGATAAAAGCTTTCATAAAATAAAGCCATTTCGTTAGTATCGGCACCTACAAAAAAGTGAGGTGTATCACACAAAAAGAAAATTTTACCCTTAAGGGCCGGGTTATCAAAAACCTTTTGGTGCTCTATCGAAACAAAACCGCCCTCGGGGCTGTAAACACCGGCCAAAATTCTAAGCAGGGTAGATTTGCCCGAACCGTTTGAGCCTATAAGCCCAAAAACGCTTCCCTTTTCTATTTTAAAATTAACATTATCAAGCGCGGCTTTACTTCCAAAATATTTACAAAGGTTAACGGCTTCAATCATTTTTGCCACCCTCCTTATAAACTTTTTCTAAAATTTTATTCACATCTTTAAGGTCAAGCCCGTGGCGAAAGGCCACGTTAACGGCCTTTTCAAAGGCGGCGGCCACCGAGGCTTTAATTGCCTTTTCGGCCTCCTCACCCTCTGAAATAAAAGAGCCTTTTCCCGCTACCGAAAAAATTATACCCTTTTCTTCTAAAATAAAATAAGCCTTTTGAACGGTGTTTGGGTTAACACCAAGCTGCATTGCAAGGCTTCTTACAGAGGGAAGCTGTTCCCCCGGCCCCATTGCGCCAACGGCCTTAAGCCTTATAAAGCCCGACACAATTTGGTCATAAGCCGGAACCCCGCTTTTCCAGTCAATATTTATCACCTTATCACCCCCAACATAACTGTACTATAACAACTAGTACAGTTGTAGTGTAGCATATTTTTTAAAATTTGTCAACACCCCTTGTATTTTCAAATCAATTTTTCACACCACCGGTTGACTTGAAGAGGCGCAAAAGGTATAATAAATTTGAAAATATAAAGATTGAGGTATGAGTCTATGCAGAAAATTAAATGTCCCAAATGTGGTGAAATATTTCAGGTAGACCAGTCGGGCTATGCCGCAATATTAAAGCAGGTAAGAGATGAAGAATTTGAAAAGGAAATCATCTCTAGAGAAAAGGCCCTTATCATCGAAAAGCAAAGCGCAATAGAACTTGCGGTAGAAAAGGCTAATGCTGAAAAAGAAAAGGAAATTTCTCGTTTAGAGGCAGAAATTAAAACCGTTTCTGCCAAAAAGAGCTTAGAAATGGAACAAGCAAAATCGGTTAAGGAAAAAGAACTTGCCCAAAAAGATTTAGAGATTGCAAGGCTTAAAAATGAACTTGAGGTGAGCAAAACCAATTCAGACCTTTTGGTTAAAAATGCCCTTGCTGAAAGCCAAACTAAAATTTTAGAGCTTGAAAGCAAAATAACCTTAAAAAATACCGAGTGGGAGCTTAAAGAAAAATCCCTTTGTGAAAAACACGCCGACGAGCTTAAAATAAGAGATGACGAAATAGAAAGATATAAAGATTTTAAGGCAAGACAGTCTACAAAAATGGTGGGCGAAAGCTTAGAGCAGCACTGCGAAAACGAGTTTAATAAGCTTAGAGCCACCGCCTTCCCTAACGCATATTTTGAGAAGGATAATGACGCAAGAACCGGCAGTAAGGGAGATTTTATTTACAGAGAAAGCGCCGATGGTGTAGAATTTATTTCAATTATGTTTGAAATGAAAAACGAAATGGATACTACTGCCACCAAGCACAAAAACGAGGACTTTTTTAAAGAACTGGATAAGGACCGCAAAGAAAAGGGCTGTGAATATGCAGTTTTGGTTTCTCTTTTAGAGGCCGACAGTGAGCTTTACAATACGGGAATAGTAGACGTTTCATACCGTTATGAAAAAATGTATGTTGTGCGGCCTCAGTTTTTTATTCCCCTCATCACTCTTCTTCGAAACGCCGCACTTAACAGCCTTAAATATAAAACCGAGTTAGCGGTTATAAGAAATCAAAACATAGATATTACCCATTTTGAAGAAGATATGAATGATTTTAAGGAAAAGTTTTCACGAAATTACCGCTTAGCAAGTGAGAAATTCCAAAAAGCTATAGACGAAATTGATAAAACCATAGACCATCTTCAAAAAACTAAAGAGGCTTTGCTTTCTTCTGAAAACAATCTTCGCCTTGCGAATAATAAGGCCGAAGAGCTTTCAATAAAGCGCCTTACAAAAAACAATCCCACAATGAAGCAAAAGTTTGAAGAGCTTTCGGAAAAATAAACTAATTTCAGCTGTTAAGCGAAACACCTCTTAGGAATTAGCCTTCCACAGGGGTGTTTTACTATTTTTCAAGCTCGTAAACAGTAAAAATTGTTTTCCTTACACCTTAATATTGCTTGGCACCCAGCAAGACCGAGAGTATCTTACTAATGTTCTTCTTGTACAAGACGAGATAAAAACTCCTTATGAAGCCTGGAAAAACCAACAGTGACTTTAATATATTGAAACATAAAAAGTGTATTACAGAGTTTTCGACTACTCTATAATACACTTTTTCACAAATTGGCTTATTTTAAGGGGTTCATAGGGTTAGTTTTTTACAGCCCCTTTTTGTCTTTATTACCGTAAATGTTTTATTAATACATTCCACCTGCGGCACCGGCTGCAGCTGCAGCCGCAGCATTAGCGGCAGCGGCATCTTCTTTCTTATCTGCCACAAGTGATTCTGTTGTAAGAACCATTGAAGCAACAGAGGCCGCATTTTCTAAAGCCGAGCGGGTAACCTTTGTGGGGTCTACAACGCCGCATTCAAGCATATCGGCATAGGTTTCGTTGTAAAAATCGAAGCCGAAGTTTGCCTTACCGCTTGTAACAATTTTATCAACAATAACGCTTCCCTCTAAACCTGCGTTGGTTGCAATTTGACGAATGGGAGCCTCTAAGGCCTTAAGAACAATAGAAACACCGGTCTTTTCGTCACCCTCGGTCTTTGCCAAAAGGTCTTTAACAGCTGGAATAGCGCTCACCAAAGCAACACCGCCGCCGGCAACAATGCCCTCTTCAACGGCTGCCTTAGTGGCGGCAAGAGCATCTTCAATTCTAAGTTTCTTGTCTTTCATTTCAATCTCAGTTGCGGCACCAACCTTTAACACTGCAACACCGCCCGAAAGCTTTGCAAGGCGTTCTTGAAGTTTTTCGCGGTCAAACTC
Source organism: Clostridia bacterium (assembly GCA_017410605.1). Taxonomy (GTDB): domain Bacteria; phylum Bacillota; class Clostridia; order Oscillospirales; family Acutalibacteraceae; genus UMGS1279. The sequence goes on along the minus strand of JAFQQN010000004.1, from coordinate 40,851 downwards.
AGAGGTAGTAGCCTCAATTTGGCTTCTTATCTGACCAATACGGGCAGAAATTTCTTCCTTATCACCTGCGCCGTCAACAATAATGGTGGTTTCCTTGCCAACCTTAACCTGTGAAGCGCGGCCAAGCTGGTCGAGAGTGGTGTCCTTAAGCTCTAAGCCAAGCTCTTCGGTAATAACCTCACCGCCGGTGAGAATAGCAATATCGCGAAGCATTTCTTTTCTTCTGTCGCCAAAGCCGGGGGCCTTAACACCAACACAAACGAAGGTTCCGCGAAGCTTGTTAACAATAAGGGTTGAAAGGGCTTCACCCTCAATATCTTCAGCAATAATTACAAGCTTTTTACCTGCCTGTACAATCTGCTCTAAAAGGGGCAAAATTTCTTGAATGTTAGAAATTTTCTTATCGGTAATAAGAAGAAGTGCGTCGTCAATAACGGCTTCCATTTTATCGGTATCGGTTGCCATATAGGGGGTGATATAACCGCGGTCAAACTGCATACCCTCTACAACCTCAATATAGGTTTCGGCGGTTTTAGATTCTTCAACAGTAATAACACCGTCGGCAGAAACCTTATCCATAGCCTCAGCAATAAGCTTACCAATAACCTCATCGCCGGCAGAAACGGTACCAACACGTGCAATGTCTTCGCTTCCGCTAACCTTTTTAGAATTAGAGGTAATGGTTTTAACGGCACATTCAACTGCCTTTGCAATACCCTTTTTAACAATCATAGGGTTAGCACCGGCGGCAACGTTCTTCATACCCTCGCAAATAAGGGCCTGTGCCAAAACGGTAGCGGTAGTAGTACCGTCACCTGCAACGTCGTTTGTTTTGGTTGCAACCTCTTTAACAAGCTGTGCGCCCATATTTTCAAAGGGGTCGTCAAGCTCAATTTCCTTTGCAATTGTAACGCCGTCGTTAGTAATAAGGGGAGAACCAAACTTTTTGTCAATAACAACATTTCTTCCCTTGGGGCCAAGGGTAACCTTAACTGCATTGGCAAGCTGGTCTACACCGGCCTGTAAAGCCTTTCTGGCTTCTTCGCTGAATATAATTTCTTTAGCCATTTTAAAAGCACTCCTTAAAATTATTCAATGGTAGCAAGAATATCGCTCTGGCGAAGAATAGAATATTCCTCACCGTCAAGCTTAACTTCTGTTCCTGCATATTTGCTGGTGATAACCTTGTCGCCAACCTTAACATACATTACAACTTCGTTACCGTCTACAACACCGCCGGGACCTACTGCAACAACCTCTGCAATTTGGGGCTTTTCCTGTGCGGCGGCGGTAAGAATTATACCGCTTTTGGTGGTTTCTTCTGCGGCCACCGACTTAATTACAACGCGGTCGGCCAATGGTTTAATGGTCATAATATAACCCTCCTAAAATTAATGGCACTAGGCCTAAATTTATGTAATTAGCACTCTGATGGTTTGAGTGCTAATATATATTGTAATCATTTATTTTGAAAAATCAACCCCTATATGGAAAGTTTTTCAAAAGTTTAAATTTTGTTAATAAAAAAATAAGTAAAGAGCCAACAAAAACAGTTTTTATGAAAGATTTTTGCCTTATTTATCAGCTATTGTAGAACAAACTGTTCAACATAGCAATATTGCACTTTTTATAGCGAAAGGTGGCGCAATATTTTTTATAGCAAAGGTTTCGGGCCGCCTTGTCGGTGAAAACCTGTTTGTAAAAGCAGTCCTCGGTTGAAAATTCGCCGTCGGCGGGAAAGGTGTTACAAAAAATTGCATTGCCAATAGTTTTATGGTAATACGGGCAAATAATTGCATAATCATCCTTAGGCATTACTTCGCCTCCTTTCAATGCTAAGTCCATTACACTTTGGGCAACAGGCAAATTCTTCAAAGGGCGGTTCGGGCAGACCGTGCCGCTCAATGTAAATTTTCGGAGTATAGAAGGTGTGTAAACAATCTCGACAAATATACATAAAAAATCCTCGCCCGGCTAGTTTTTGTTTTTGTTATTGGCAATATAAGAGTCGGCTATGTCAAGACAATGATTAAGCTCTATTATCTCTGCCAACTGTTCTCCTATTATTTTAAGAAGCTGTTTGGTTTTTAACATTAAAAATCACTCCAATTCTACATTTTGTGTACTTTCATTCGAAAAAAATATAATCCACCGAAATGTGGTAAATGGCCGAAAGCCTTAGGGCCAAAGGGGCAGGAACGAGGGAAGGGTTATCTTCTAAAAACTTGAGATACCTAGCAGAAACACTAAGTTTTTCGGCGATTTCATTAATAGTATAGCCTTTAGTTTCTCGTGCTGACCTCAGCGAAATTTTCATAAAATTGCACCTCCGCGACAGATGATTGAATTCAACAGTTTGTCAAAAAAAATGGAATTTCCGCCCATAGTATACACTAAATAAGGAAAGTTGTCAATGATTTTGTGAAAAAAATTCAAAAACTATTGATTTTCATCCACACAAAGTGTATAATGTTTTTGCGATAGCCAAGGTAGGGCAAAGTTTTCAAGACTATGCTCTAAGACTTGGCAAAAGAAAACCCAAAAGAAAATACAGCGAAGGTGATATAAAGTGCAGAGCATGATTACAATTGGCGATAATATAAAAAAATACAGAGAGCAAAATTTAATGACACAAAAGCAATTGGCACAAATAATTGGTGTGACGGACAAGGCCATTTCAAATTGGGAAAGAGGTATAAGAGCGCCTAAAATGGGGCAGATGAGAAAAATGGCCTCGGCGTTCGGAATAAAGATTAGTTTACTTATGGGCGAAAATGATTCTTTAGCCAACGAAAATCTTTCTAAGGTTAAATGGGTACCTATAGTGGAAAAGCTTCCCTGCGAGGGCTCGGTTATAACTCTGAATGATGTTGTTGGCTTTGAGGCAATACCATCAGATTTATTGATTGACAGTGAAAACTGTATTTTCTACCGCTCTGCTGACGATTCACACTACCCTAACTGTATTAAGAACGACCTTGTGCTTATAGCTTTAAAAAATTCGGTACAAAGCGGAGGAATAGCTTTAGTGTCAATTGATGGCGATGCTCCCAAGCTTAAAAAGCTTCTTTTCAAAAATGAAACGGTTGTTTTAAAGGGCAAATGCCTTGCAGAGGATAAGGTTTTTAAGGGAAAGGAGCTTAGAGCATTAAGTGTTCTGGGCGAGGTAAAAAGAATTGTAAGAAATTTTTAATAAGCGGAACCAAACAGCCTTTTAAATGGTATTATTTACGAAGTCAGGTAAAATTGCCTAAGGGAGGAAAAGGTAATGTTAAGGGAATCGCTATGCACGGTGGATTTGCCAAAAACAGAATATTTATTTAATGCGGCCAAGGCCTTTGAAAGCTATTCTGATATGGTATATCGCTTAGCCTTTGTTCGCTTGTGCAATACAAGCGATGCCGAAGATGTTTTGTCCGATGTGTTTTTGCGTCTAATAAAAAACTCTAAAAAAATCAAAAGCGAGGAGCATTTAAAGGCATGGCTTATAAGAGCCACCATAAATTGCAGTTATTCTGTACTTTCAAGCGCCTATAGGAGGCACCGCGCCGATTTTGAAGAGCTTTCTAAACAAAAAGCGGCAACTACAGAGGAAAGCGTTTTACCCCTTGTGCTAGAGCTTCCCCAAAGATTTAAAACGGTTGTTTATATGTATTATTACGAGGGCTATTCTGTAGAGGATATAGCTAAACTTTGTTCGCTTCCGCAGGGCACAGTTAAATCCCGACTTTCAAGAGCACGACAACAACTTAAACTGCAGTTGAAGGGAGAGGATATTAATGTTTAAAGAACAGCTTAAAAAAGAAATAGACAATATAAAACCCTCAAAACAGCTTAAAGAAAAGATTTTGGCCGATATAAATAAAAGGCAGGTAACGGAAAAACCACAAAAAAGACCGGTAAATAAAGTACGCTGGGTTTACAGTGCGGTTTGTGTAGCCTTGGCTTTGTTCGTTGGCCTTTCAGGTATGGCAATAAACCGTTTCGGCCTTTTTTCTAAAGACGGCTTTTCGAACAACTTCGACGCTGTTTTAGAAGATTCTAAGGAAATGGTTTTTGATTGTGACGAAAGCACCCACGATGACGGTTTAGGCGTTTCTCAAAGCACCACCTATAAAGAAATTTATACACGGTTTAATGAAATATATAAATCTATTAATCGTGGAAACAGCACCTACAAAACTTACGGCGATGGCCTAAAGGGTACAGCCTCTGCCACCATGGGTACAGTGGAGGACAGCGGCAGTGATATGGCTACCCAAAATGATAGCTTTAGCCAAACCAACACTCAGGTTTCGGGGGTAGACGAGGCCGATATTGTTAAGACCGACGGAAAATATATTTATGTGTTAAATCCCTATGACGGTACTGTAGAAATAGCCCTTGCAAACAAGGGGCAGCCCAAAAAGGTTTCAAAGGTTAGTTGGAGGAGAGAAGAGTGGAGTAGTGACGGGGACACCTATTCTTTCAAAACGGCTAGAGATATGTTTGTTAAAAATAACCGTCTTGTTGTTATAAGTATAGATGATGTTAAAACAAAGAGCGGCAAAAATAACGGTTCTTCAAGAAAAATTGTTACAGACATATATAATATAGAATCGCCCGAAAATCCCACCCTTATTAAAAGCTTTTCCCAGACTGGGCAGTATATTTCTTCTCGGCTTATAGAAAACAACCTTTTTGTTTTCACCACACAAAGCTTTTATAATAAGCCCAGTGAGGAAGAAAAGCAAACTTATCTGCCCTACGCAGGCGAGGGTGAAGATTTAACCCCTATCCCCGAAAAGGATATTTGTGCTTTTAACGGTGATGTAGACCCAAGTTATTTTATTGCCCTGTCGGTAGATATAAATAGCGCCGTTATTAAAGACAAAAAGGCGGTTTTAGGTGCAGGAGATACCGTTTATGTAAACAATAATTCTATTTATGCCGCCGCCAACTGTTACTCAGCTTGGTATAAAAATGACAACCCTTCTGAAAACACCGATATTACCCGTTTGTTAAAGCTGAAAATAGAAAATGGAGTATTACTCTTTGCGGCTGACGGCAAGGTTAAGGGAACTATTTTAAACCAGTTTTCTATGGACGAATATAACGGATATTTTAGAATTGTTACTACCGTAAGAGAGTATGTTCCTGTTTCGTCAGAAACAAGCAAAGAGAAAAGTGCCGTTTCAAGCAGTAATTCGGCAGTTTTTAGTGATGACAGGGTGGTTGCCAACAAGCAAACAAATTCACTTTACGTTTTAAACAGCCGTCTTGAAACGGTTGGTAAGCTAGAAGATATTGCCCCCGATGAAAGGGTATATTCGGTAAGGTTTAACGGCGATATAGGTTATTTTGTTACCTTTAGGCAGGTTGACCCCCTCTTTAGCGTAGACCTTTCTAACCCTGCCAACCCCAAAATATTATCTGCCCTTAAAATTCCCGGGTTTTCAGAATATCTTCACCCCTTTGGCGAGGGCTTATTGCTTGGAATAGGAATGGAGGCAGACTTTGAAACAGGCCGAACCCTTGGGGCTAAGCTTTCTATGTTTGATGTAAGCGACCCAAAAGCCGTTTATGAAAAGACAAAACATCTTGCTCCATGTGAGCAAACCTATATCGGCGCAGAAAACGGTCACAAAACCGTTATGGTAGACGAGGCAAAAAATATAATAGCCTTTTCAGGTGTTGATTACGATACAGTTTCCACAAAAAGCTATTATAGCTATTATGTCTATGGCTATTCTTCGGGAGAATTTGTTCAAAAAGCAGTTTTAGAGGGCACAGGACCTGATACCAGAGGTCTTTATATTGGTGACGTTTTCTATGTTTGCTCTAATGAGAAAATTACCGCCTATAATATAAATAATTATTCAAAACTAGGCTCGGTTAACTTTTAATTAATACACCGCTTTCCCTTGACGAATAAGTGGGGGCGGTGTATAATATTTTTTGTATATACCAAGACAGTTTGGGGGCTTTTTAATGTACCGTCACGTTTGGGCAGAAATTAATATTAATGCTTTAAGACATAACATAAAAGAAATATCTAGCCTTGTTCCTGTACATAAAATAATGGGCGTGGTTAAGGCTAATGCATACGGTCACGGTGCTGGGGAAGTTGCCAAAGAGCTTACTGCCGCCGGTGTTAAGGCTTTTGCGGTTTCTAACGTTTATGAAGCCTTAGATCTTCGTTTTTTAGGCGTAGAGGGCGAAATATTAGTTTTAGGCAATGTTGATTTTGGCGCCACTAAAGAGTTGGCCCAAAACAATATAACCGTTTGCGTTTATGACCTTGAATATGCAAAACAACTTTCTTTCGAGGCGCAAAAACAGGGTGTTACCCTTAAATGCCATATTAAGGTAGACACGGGTATGGGACGTCTTGGTGTCGATTTCAGAAGCTCGGTAAATGAAAGTTCGGCTTCAGAGCTTAAAGAAATATTAAACCTTAAAGGCCTTTATGTGACAGGTGTATTTACCCATTTCCCCGCCGCAGATAGGGATAGCGACGAGGACGGCACTTTCACAAAGGCTCAGTATGAGCGTTTTCTAAAGGTTAAAGAAATTGTTCTTAATTTAGCCGAAAGAGATGATATTGCTTTTCATTGCTCTAACTCGGCGGCAACCCTTTTAGAAAATAAAACTATTTCTTCAGATTACTACAGAGCGGGTATTATGCTTTACGGCCTCACCCCTGCCGAGGGACTGAAGCTTCCCATAAAATTACAGCCGGTTATGACCTTAAAATCGGTTATAACACAGGTTAAAACCGTAAACGAGGGAGATTTTATAAGCTATGGCCGAAGCTTTAAAGCCAAGACTCAAATGAAACTTGCAACGGTTGCTATAGGCTATGCAGACGGCTTTTTTAGGAGCAATTCGGGCAAGGGAAAGGTGCTTATAAACGGAAAAGAGGCCAATATTGTAGGCAGAGTTTGTATGGACCAGACGATTGTAGATGTAACTCATATAGAAAATGTTAAAACCGGAGATACTGCAATAATTTTCGGTGATGGTCTTGCTATAGAAGAGGTAGCTAAAACAAACGGCACCATTAATTATGAGCTAATTTGTGCTGTGGCACACCGTGTGCCCAGAGTTTATACACTTGACGGAAAAGAAATTAAGGTAATTCGTCACCGCTCGGTTTAGTGAAGAATTTACCTTGGAGGAAGTTTATGTTTACCAAGCAAAACAGTGTTGGCATTTTTGGTATGGATGCTTATATGATAGAGGTAGAGGCCGACATTTCTGACGGAAGCTTTAGCTTCGATATTGTAGGTCTTCCCGATATGGCGGTAAGGGAATCTAAAGACAGGGTTCGCGCTGCTATGCGCAATATGAAATACCGCTTTCCCTCAGGCCACACCACAATAAATCTTGCCCCCGCCGACCGCAAAAAAGAGGGCACCCTTTATGATATGCCGGTGTTTGTTGCTATTTTGGTTGCCACAGGTCAGCTTGTGGGTGATTTTTCTGACTGCGCCTTTATAGGTGAGCTTTCTTTAGACGGTGAGCTTCGCCCTGTAAATGGACTTCTTAGTATGGCAATAATGGCAAAAGAATGTGGAATAGAGCGGCTTTTTGTTCCTGAGGAAAATGCCACCGAGGGTGCAGTAGTATCCGGCCTTAAGGTTTACCCTGTAAAAAATATAAACCAGCTTGTAAAGCACCTTTCGGGCGAGACTAAAATAGAACCGGCTGTACCTGTGCTTTTAAACGAAAGTACCGCCTCTATCCCTTATGATTTTTCAGAGGTAAAGGGTCAGACCTTTGCTAAAAAGGCTTTAGAGGTTGCGGCCGCCGGAGGCCATAACGTGCTGCTTATTGGGCCTCCCGGTTCGGGTAAAAGTATGTTAGCCAAGCGCTTTCCCACTATTCTGCCCGAAATGACCGAAAGGGAATCTATAGATACAACAAAAATACATTCGGTAGCTGGGGTATTGCCTAAAAATTCACCCCTAATTACAACAAGACCGTTCCGTTCACCACATCACACCGTTTCTTCGGCGGCAATGTCGGGCGGTGGTACAGTGCCTAAACCGGGAGAAATTTCATTGGCCCATAACGGGGTTTTGTTTTTAGATGAGCTACCGGAGTTTAGAAGAGATGTTATGGAGGCTCTTCGCGCACCGCTTGAGGACGGAACAGTAACGGTGTCACGCGTGGCAGGAACCCTTACCTACCCCTGTTCATTCACCCTTATTGGTGCTATGAACCCCTGCCCTTGCGGTTTTTTCGGTCACCCCACCAAGCGTTGCACCTGTTCGCCTAACGCGGTTTCAAAATATCTTAGCAAAATTTCAGGCCCGATGTTGGACAGGCTTGATATTCACGTTGAGGTTCCCCCGGTAAAATATGACGAGCTTCAAGCCGACGGAAAGGAAGAAACCTCTGCTAAGATTAAGCAAAGGGTAGACATTGCACGTAAAATTCAAACCGAGCGTTATAAAAATGAAAATATTACCTGTAATGCCCGTTTAACACCCTCAATGCTTAAAAAATATTGCGTTATGACTAAGGAGGCTGAACAGGCCCTTAAATCTGCCTTTGACGCAATGGGGCTTTCGGGAAGGGCTTATGACCGCCTTTTAAAGGTTTCAAGAACCCTTGCCGATTTAGAGCAAAGCGAAAAAATAGAATTTTCACATATTGCTCAGGCCATTCAGTTCAGAAGCCTGGATAGGAAGTATTGGGAATAAAAAACAAGACAGTTGCGAATGCTGTCTTGTTTTTATCCAAGCCGAAGGCTTGGTGTAAAACTTGATTGATTATTATGGTTCTAATACAACATAAAAAATATATCGTTAAGAGGTGCAGCAATGCAAAAGGTATTATTTCCTTATGGAAAAGAAAAGTTAAGCTATAGCTTTAACGAAGAAGAGCTTATTGGGGTTTTAGAATCCTTAATTAACGAATATGTTCCCGAAAAAAAGGGAGAAGAGCTTGTTATAGAGGCAATGCAAAACCCTGTTGGGTCGCCTCCCCTTTATGAACTTGCAAGGGGCAAGAAAAAGGTTGTAATTATTGCAAGTGACCATACAAGACCGGTGCCAAGTAAGGTTATTATGCCCGAAATGTTAAGACAAATAAGAAAGGGCAACCCAGATGCTAAAATCACTATTCTTATTGCTACAGGCTGTCATAGAGGCACTACTAAGGATGAGCTTGTTAATAAATTCGGCAAAGAAATAGTAGATAATGAGAATATTTATATTCACGATTGCGCCGACGAAAAAATGCTTGTTAATCTAGGCACGCTACCCTCAGGCGGCGACTGTGAGGTTAACAAAATTGCCTGTGAGGCCGACCTGCTTGTAGCAGAGGGCTTTATAGAGCCTCACTTTTTCGCAGGTTTTTCGGGTGGTAGAAAAAGCGTTTTACCCGGCGTTGCAGGAAGAACCACCGTTCTTGCCAACCATTGCTCAGAGTTTATTGATAGTCCCTTTGCCCGAACAGGTAATTTAGAAAACAATCCTATTCATAAAGATATGCTCTGGGCGGCCAAGGCGGCTAAACTTAAATTTGTTGTAAATGTGGTGCTTAATGCCGAAAAAGAGGTTATTTTCGCCACTGCGGGTGATACCGAACAGGCGCATAAAAAGGGAACCGACTTTTTATCAAAGCTTTGCGCTGTTGAGGCAAAAGAAAGTGACGTTGCAATATCTACAAACGGCGGTTACCCCTTAGACCAGAATATTTATCAGGCCGTAAAGGGAATGACGGCCGCCGAGGCAGTTGTTAAAGAGAATGGCGTTATTATAATGGTTGCCGCTTCAAATGACGGTGTTGGGGGCGATGACCTTTACCATCAACTGGCCGATGAAAGAGATATAACAAAAACTATGGCAAAATTTCTTGCAAGAGGCCGAAACGAAACCGAGCCCGACCAGTGGGAGGCACAAATTCTTCTTAGAATTTTAATGAAGGCAAGGGTTATTTATGTTTCCCAGGTAGAAGACAAAATTGTTGAGGATATGCATATGATACCTGCCCATTCACTTGAAGAGGCCTTAAATAAGGCCAGAAAAATTTTGGGTAAAGAAAAAATAACAATTAACGCTATCCCTGATGGTGTTTCGGTTATTGCCAAAAAGATATGAAGATAGTAATTGCTATAGATTCTTTTAAAGGTAGCCTTTCTTCCCTTGAAGCAGGCGGGGCGGTAAAAAAAGCCGCCCAAAAGATTTTCCCTCAGTGTGATATTAGTGTGTTCCCCTTGGCCGACGGGGGCGAGGGCACAGCAAGAGCCATTGCTTTTTCACGCGGCGGTGAAAGGGTTTGTCTTAGTGTTACAGGCCCACTCACACACAAGGTTGAGGCAGAATATTATATTTTACAAGATAACACCGCTGTTATAGAAATGTCATCTGCGGCGGGACTAACCCTTGTGCCAGAGGATAAAAGAGACCCCTTGAAAACCACCACCTACGGCGTAGGTGAGCTTATTAAAGATGCTATTAATAAGGGCTGCCGAAGCTTTATTATTGGCATTGGGGGAAGCGCTACCAACGACGGCGGCACAGGAATGTTAAAGGCATTAGGTTTTGAGTTTTTAGACAAATACGGTAAAGAAATTCCCTTAGGGGCTATCGGTCTTTCACAGCTTGAAAAAATTTCTAGCCTAAAGGTTATGCCCGAGCTTAAACAGTGTAGCTTTAAAATAGCCTGTGATGTTAAAAACCCTCTTTGCGGAAAGAACGGTTGCAGTGCCGTTTTTTCACCCCAAAAGGGGGCAAGGTCAGAAGATATTTTAAAAATGGATTCTTGGCTTTTAAATTATAGCCGTCTGGCTAAGGAAATAAACCTCTTTGCCGATGCCGATTTTCCAGGGGCAGGTGCCGCCGGGGGGCTGGGCTTTGCCTTTTTGGCCTTTACCAATGCAGGTCTTAGGTCGGGTGTAAGCCTGGTTTTAGAAAGCCTTAATATTGAAGAACAAATAAAAACAGCCGACCTTGTTATAACCGGTGAGGGCAAAATAGACGGGCAGACTGTTATGGGCAAGGCCCCAATAGGGGTTGCTCGAATGGCTAAAAAATACCAAAAAAAGGTTATTGCCTTTGCAGGGGCACTAGGCAAAGGGGCTGAGCTTTGTCTCAGCAGTGGAATAGACAGTTATTACTGCATTACCCCAAAAACAATGACTACACGAGAGGCCATGAAAAAAGAAAACGCCCTTAAAAATATGGAAAACACAGCAAAGCGAGTGTTTGAGGAACTTTAAAGGAATTATAATTTTTCGGAGAAATTATGGATATTAAGCTTTCAGACCATTTTACATATTCAAAGCTTTTAAGGTTTACCCTGCCCTCTATAGCTATGATGATATTTACATCTATCTACGGTGTGGTAGACGGCTTTTTTGTATCTAATTTTGCAGGAAAAACTCCCTTTGCCGCCGTTAATTTAATAATGCCCTTTTTAATGATGACGGCCACTGTAGGCTTTATGTTTGGCACAGGCGGTTCGGCCTTGGTTGCAAGGCTTCTGGGTGAGGGGAAAAAAGAAAGGGCCAATAGCCTTTTTTCTCTTTTTGTTTATGTTTCATTTTTTCTGGGTGTTGTTTTTGCCCTTTTGGGTTTTGTTTTTATAAGAGAAATATCTATCCTTTTAGGCGCTTCGGGCGAACTGCTGAAAAACTGCATAATATATGGAAGAATAAACCTTTTAGCTCTTCCTTTTTTTGTTTTACAGCTATTGTTTCATAGCTTTTTTGTAACGGCCGAAAAGCCACAGCTTGGCCTTGCGGTTACGGTTGCTTCCGGCGTTACAAATATGGTGCTGGATGCCCTTTTAGTTACCCTGCTTCCCTTTCCCTATAAGCTGCACGGCGCAGCGGTGGCTACCGCAATGAGCCAGGTGGTAGGCGGTTTGGCCCCCATAATTTATTTTGCAAGAAAAAACGGCAGTATTCTTCGTCTTGGAAAAACAAGCCTCGATAAAAAGGCAATTTTAAAGGCTTGTACTAACGGCTCTTCTGAACTTATGAGCAATGTTTCAATGAGCCTTGTGGGTATGCTTTATAACATTCAGCTTATTAAATATGCTGGGGAAAACGGAATTGCCGCCTATGGTGTTATGATGTATGTCAGTATGATTTTTTCAGGCGCCTTTATAGGCTATTCTATTGGCACGGCACCGGTGGTAAGCTTCCATTATGGTGCCCAAAATCAAAAGGAGCTTAAAAGTCTTCTGAGAAAAAGCCTTATAATGACCGCTGTTTTTGGCTTGCTTATGGTAGCCATGGCCGAAGTCTTGGCAACGCCTCTTGCAAAAATTTTTGTTGGATATGATGAGGCTCTTATGCACCTTACGGTTTCAGGCTTTCGAATTTTTGGGCTATCTTTTATTTTTATGGGCTTCGCAATTTTTATATCAGGCTTTTTCACCGCCTTAAACGATGGGCTTACCTCTGCTTTGCTTTCTTTTTTAAGAACACTGGTTTTTCAAATTGCCGCAGTATTTTTACTTCCCTTAATCTTTAAAATAGACGGGGTATGGCTTTCTATTGTGGTGGCCGAGCTAATGGCCGTTTTATTGGGAACATTTTTCCTTAAAATAAAACAGCCAAAATATAAATATTAGGGAATATGTCTTTAAATGTGAAACTTTTTATTGAAAAGTTTCGAAAAATTTGGTATCATAGTTTTTGTGAGCAGACCGGACGGCTGCGTACAAAAGTGCGAGGAAAGTCCGGGCTTCGTAGGGCAGGATAGCGGCTAACCGCCGCCGAGGGCGACCTTAGGACAAGTGCAACAGAAATATACCGCCTTAGTGGCTTGGCTTTAGCCTTGAACACGGTTTTCCCGTGGCCCACTAAGGTAAGGGTGGAAAGGTGAGGTAAGAGCTCACCGGTGGTGTAGGAGACTACGCCTCCCTGTAAACTCTATTCGAAGCAACACCGACCGGGGCTATACATCTGCCCGATGTGCCCCAACGGGTGGCTGGAGCGTAGAAGCAATTCTGCGCCAAGATAGATAGCCGTTCAAGACAGAACCCGGCTTATAGGTCTGCTCACAGTAATATGAAAAACAAAAAGAAGCTTCGGTTATTAACCGCAGCTTCTTTTATTATTTAATAGTATACATAACATATCCCATAGGAGGTAGGGTAACTATGCCCTCTTTGGGACTATCGCCGAAAACAGTTGTAAAGGGTGAAAAATCAATATCGGTTTTTATAGCCTGGGCATTTTGGCTAATATTTACACCCATAACGGCGGTTTTGCCATTAAAATCTCTTCTATATAAAACAAGGTCATCTGTAGCCGCTAAAAAGAATATATCACCCTTTGAAAAGGCTGAACATTTTCTTCTGGCAGAGCCTAATTTTTTATAAAAAGAGGTAAGGTCTTTGTTTTGGTTACCCCACGGGAAACAACCTCTGCAAAAAGGGTCGCCATATCCCGAAAGACCCGCCTCGTCGCCATAATACAGCGAGGGTATTCCCGGTAGAGTATACTGCAAAAGGGCGGCCATTTTAAGCCTTTTTACCCCTAGGGAGTATTGTTCTTGGCTAAGTTGTTCTTTAGACTGCCACTCTCTTCCTCGCCCATTCGCGTCTTCACCACCCAAAAGGGTAATTGCCCTTGGTGTATCGTGGGTGCCAATGTGGTTCATAAGGCAGTGCAGTGCGGGAGAGGGGTAATTTTCGGCTATTTCTAAAATGCTTTCGGCAAAGCGATTGCCGTTTCCATTTTTTATAAAATTAATTATGGCATTGGCAAAGGGGTAGTTCATAACGCTGTCAAGCTGGTCGCCAATTAAAAATTTTCTTCTGGCAGAGTAGCTTATTTTGTTTGTAGCATCCTCCCAAACCTCGCCTAAAAGGTAGCCCTCAGGGCTTTCGGCTTTAACAGCCGCTCTTACCTTTTCTAAAAATTCGTCGGGAAGCTCGTCTGCAACATCAAGCCTGAAACCGGCCGCGCCCTTTCTCATCCAATACCTTATAACCCCCTCTTCTCCTGTTATAAACTTAGAAAATTCAGGGTCGTTTTCTTTAACCTCGGGCAGGGTTTTAATGCCCCACCAGCTTTCATATTTTGTGGGGTACTCTTCAAAGCTGTACCAAGAATAATAAGGTGAAGAGGTGCTATTGGCGGCGCCTGTGGAATCATAGCGGTTTAGGGCATTAAAATAAATGCTATCGTCGCCAGTATGAGAAAAAACACCGTCTAATATAACATCAATACCCTTTTTCTTAGCGGCAGAACAAAGGCTTTTAAAATCCTCTTCACTTCCAAGCAGGGGGTCAATTTTCATATAGTCTGCCGTATTATAGCGGTGGTTTGAGTGTGCCTCGAAGATGGGGTTAAGATAAATTATAGAAACACCCAAGCCCTTAATATAATCAAGCTTTTCTTCTATTCCCTTAAGGTTGCCGCAAAAATAATCGTTACCAAGCTTTTTTATAGGGTCGGTTTGGGTGAAAATGGGCTGTGCCCCCCAATCCTCCCTTATATAGCGGTCCTTTGGGTAGGGCAAATGGTTTTCGGCTTTATAAAAACGGTCGGGGAAAATTTGGTATATAATTCCCCCTTTAATGTGGTCGGGGGTTTTGAAGCCCTTTTTATATACCGTAAGCTGCCATGGCATTCCGCCATTGGGGTCAAAATCACCCCTGCCGCCCCCCATATTGAGAAGCAACCTTTCACCCTCCACGGTGTACATTATAAAGTGGTAAAAATATAGCCCCTTAGAAAGCGAAACCTCACACACCCTGGCATGAAAACCGCCGTCGTAGGTAACACCCTCTTCTAAAAGCTCTATTTTTTTCTCTTCGGCACCGTCTTTGTTAAAAACGGCTACAACACCGGTGACATAACCGTCGCTTGGAAGAAGAACTCTAAGCCTTAAAACAGCACCTTCCTCCACGCTGCCGAATATTGATTTGTAAAAAGGGTCGCGTGATAAAAAAGGTGCTGTTCGCATAGTATACCTCTGTTATTTAATGGGTTTAATATGCCAAATGTTTTCGGCATAATCTTTTATAGAGCGGTCTGCGGCAAAAATGCCGGAAGCAGCGATATTGTTAAGTGACATTTTTTGAAAGCGCTGAGTATCGGTATAAATTCTCGATGCCCTCTGCTGAGCCTTAGAATAATCTGCATAGTCGGCAAGAGCCATATATGAGTCAACATTCAAAAGCAGGTCTGTAATATCTCTGAAATCGCCGCCGGAGATGGTTGAAAGAAAATCAATAACCTCTTTAAGCTCGGGGTTGTTTTCATAATAAGCGCGGGGGTTATAGCCATTTTTCTTGTGGCGGTTAACCTCTTCGGTTTCCATTCCGAAGATGAAAATGTTTTCATCGCCTACAGCCTTGTGAATTTCAACATTGGCGCCGTCTTCGGTTCCAAGGGTGATTGCACCATTCATCATAAGCTTCATATTACCTGTACCGCTGGCCTCTGTACCGGCTAGAGAGATTTGTTCGCTTATATCGGCCGCCGGAATCATAAGCTCGGCCAGTGTTACGCGGTAATCCTCCATAAACACTACCTTAAGCTTATCAGAAACGGCAGGGTCGTTGTTAATAATGTCTGCCATGCAGCATATTAAACGAATAATTTTCTTAGCAAGCATATATCCGGGAGCGGCTTTTGCGCCGAAAATATAGGTTTTCGGGACAAATTCCATATTAGGGTTAGCTTTAAGCTTTAAATACTGCGCAGTAATGTTTAGTAAATTAAGGTGCTGACGCTTATATTCGTGAAGTCGTTTTACCTGCATATCAAAAATAGAATCGGTATTTAAAATAATGCCGGTGTTGGTTTTTAAATATTTTGCAAGGCGCTCTTTATTATCCTTTTTAATTTCTGCAAGTTTTGAAAGAACTTTTTTGTCATCGGCAAAGGCAGTAAGCTTGGAAAGCTCTTCAGCGTTGTGCTTAAAGCCGTCGCCTATAAGCTCGGTAAGGTAAGCGGTAAGCTTGGGGTTAGAAGAGCAAAGCCAACGCCTGTGAGCAATACCGTTGGTAACGTTGGTGAATTTAGAGGGCTCTAAACGGTAGTAGTCGTTAAAAAGGTCGTCCTTTAAAATTTCACTGTGAAGCTTAGAAACACCGTTAACTGTGTGGCAAACGGCGGCGCAAAGGTTGGCCATTTTTACAATACCGCCCGAAATAACAGCGGTGCGCTCAACATAATCGGCATCGTGGGTTTGCTCCCATACCTTTGCACGGAAGCGGTTGTCAATTTCTTTAACAATATCATAAATTCTGGGCAGACGGCTTTTAAATAAATCGCACTGCCAACACTCTAAAGCCTCGCTCATAACAGTGTGGTTTGTGTAAGCGGCGGTTTTACAAACAATATCAAAAGCCTCGTCCCAGCTATAACCGCACTCGTCTAAAAGGTTTCTCATAAGCTCGGGAATAACCAGAGCAGGGTGGGTGTCGTTAATATGAATAGCGGCCTTTTCGGGAAGATTGTCAAGATTGCCGTAAATTCTGAGGTGACGGCGAAGAATATCCTGAATAGAGGCCGAAACCAAGAAATATTGCTGACGAAGACGAAGAGATTTACCCTCCATATGGTTATCCTCAGGGTAAAGCACCTTGCTTATAACATCACTCATAGCCTGTTGCTCTAAGGCTCTTACATAATTACCCTGGTTAAAGGCGGCCATATCAATGCTGGGAGACTCGGCACTCCAAAGGCGAAGCACGTTAACGGTTTTTCCGTCGTTTCCGGCCACCATAAGGTCGTAAGGAACGGCATGAACTGTGGTGGTGTTTACGGTTTCAACGTGGTGATAGTCGCCGTCCCACCATTCTTTAACCTCGCCGTCAAAATTAACATCTACAGCAGAGGTAGGACGGGCTTCCAGCCATACACGGCCACCGGGAAGCCAAAAATCGGGCATTTCGGTCTGCCAACCGTCAACCAACTTTTGACGAAAAATACCAAACTCATAGCGTATACAGTAACCCATTGCAGGGTAAGAGCCGGTAGAAAGAGAATCTAAAAAACAGGCGGCAAGACGGCCGAGTCCGCCGTTGCCAAGACCGGCGTCGGGCTCTAGCTCGTAAAGGTTTGAAAGCTTTACGCCAAATTCTTTTAAGGCCTCAGCCATTGGACCCTCAAGCTCTAAATTATAAAGATTGTTTTTAAGAGAGCGGCCCATTAAAAATTCCATACTTAAATAGTATATCATTTTTGCCTGTTTTTTCTCGGCCTTGTGCCTAAAATCACTTCGGCGCTTTCTCATAATGTCAAGCAGAACCATTACGGTAGCCTTGTAGAAAAATTCATCAGAGGCCTGCTCTGGCGACACACCAAAATTATGTGACAGAGAAGCGGCAATTTTTTTCTTAAGTTCTTTTGCAGAAATTTCCATAATACATTACTCCTTATAGGATAATAAGCATTTTAATAGATGCATAAAATTATATTATTCACCTTAACTATTATATCATATTATATTTTGAGAGATTTTTCAAGTATTCTAAGTATATTATGTTTAGAAAAATGCGAAAATTTATATAATTTTTCTAAAAATCATCATAAAAATTCTAAAAAATGCGTTATATAACGACAAAATGCACAAAATTTGTTAATATTTTTAACATAGTAATTTAAAAAATATTAACGGAAATATAAGGCAAATATACAAATATAATCAAGCTATTTTACAAAAGCTGCGTGAATTACATAAAAAACAAAATATGGAAAATAGATAATTGCTGTTGATTTTAGTGAAAAAAAGGGGTAAAATGTAAATTATGGTGGGTAAAAGGTTTATATATATAGTTTTTTCAGTTTTTTTCTCGTTTATTTTGATTTTGTTTTCCGGTTGCGATGTAAATTTTGTTAAGGAAAACACTTCCTTTAAGGTTTCAACCGAAGGTGAAAAAGAAATCACTTCATTACAGTCTGAAAATAAAAAGACCGATACCCTTCGTGCCTTGTGGCTCTCTTGTTATGATATGAAGAAAACAACGGGTTATTCAAAAAAAGAATTTGAAGCTTTTGCAAAAGAGGTTGTAAATAACGCTTACCTTTTGGGATATAATACCATATTTTTTCATATAAGACCCTTTGGTGATGCCTTTTATAAATCAAGCCTTTTCCCTTTTTCGGAATTTTTAACCGGCACCCGCGGGCAAGACCCCGGCTTTGACCCCTTAGAAATTTTTATAGCGCAGGCGAAAGATAAGGGAATAGAGCTTCACGGCTGGATAAACCCCTATAGAATGAGCCAGAGTGACGACTATAATAATCTGACCGAAGATGAGCTTCTTCGCAGTTGGTTAAATGACAAAAGCGGAAGAGCCAAGGCCTTTGGGGGTAGATTTTATTTAGACCCAGGCCACCCCGACTGTATAGATATTGTTTTAAAGGGTGTTAAAGAGGTTTTAGAAAATTATAATATTGATGGTATTCATTTCGACGATTATTTTTACCCCACCACTTCGCCGGAGTTTGATAAGGATACATATAGCACCTATACCAAAAATGGCGGAAAGCTTTCGCTTGATGACTGGCGAAGAGCCAATGTTAACAGTCTTGTGGCCTCGGTGTATAGGCTGTGCGGCAGGTATAAAAAAACCTTTGGAATAAGCCCGTCGGCGCATATTTCCCTTGATAAAACAGACAAAAATTATAATGAGGCCTATGCC
Source organism: Clostridia bacterium (assembly GCA_017410605.1). Lineage (GTDB taxonomy): Bacteria > Bacillota > Clostridia > Oscillospirales > Acutalibacteraceae > UMGS1279. Next base: position 22,242 of record JAFQQN010000004.1, on the reverse strand, counting down.
GATATTGCCCTTTGGATAAGGGAGGAGGGCTTTGTTAATTATATAGCACCTCAGCTTTATTTTGGTTATGAATATAAGACAGAGGAGTTTAAATTTAATAACCTTTTAAATCTTTGGGGTAATATGCCTAAAGAAAAGAATATATCGGTTTATATTGGAATTGGCGCATATAAAATTGACCAGCCCACCGCTGCCGACGGTGATGAATGGAAGCGCCAGGGTAAAGAGCTTGTTTTAAGACAGATTAGCGACTGCCTTGATAAGGGCTTTGACGGTTATGCGGTGTTTTCTTATGAACAGGCAGTAAAATATAACTTAAATTGGCTAAGGCCGTAAAAAGGAAGGGCATTATGCTTAAAAAAGAAAAGGAAAAGCAGGTAACTAATGAAGAAATAATAGACCGTTATGTTACTGAGCTAAAAAAGAAAGAAAAACAGCGTAATAAAAGCTTCAAAAAAACCACAATGTATAAAAAGCGCGGCCCCATTATAGCCGTTTCCTTGCTTTTGGTTTTGGTTGTTGCAGTTATAGGTATATTTTTTAAGCTAGAGCTTATTTCGGTATCTAAAATTGCGGCAGTTTTCACCAAAAATTCTTCTGCGCAGGTATCCCTTAGCCCTGAGCTTTGGGAGGAAAAAGAGGTTACATACGCTGCCCCTACAAGGCCCACAAAATTTGTGGGAACCACCCTTTATTTTGGCACCGATTTAAATGTTACTGATACCGCTGAAAAATTTTCACAGCTTATAGAGAACCTTTATTCTAAGGGAATGACCACCCTTTTTATAAGTCTTAACCAGGAAACCGCCTTGGTAAACGAAACCCAACAGGGTATGGCGGCATTAAAAAGCCTTATAACCCTAGGGGCAGAAAAAAACATTTCGGTTTTTGCCCTTATAGACGTTTCCAAGCTCAGCCCATTAGATATAACAGACAATATTTTGTCAGAGCAGACCGTTTCAAAAATAGAAGAGGTTGCTAAGATAGAACATCTTGGTGGAATTGTTTTAAGCTCACTTGAAAAGGTTAAAACCAGTCAAGATTTTAAGAAATATATATCCTTAGGTAATGTAAACAGCTATAAAGCCTATGCACAAAACAGCCTAACAGGGTTGGTAAAAAAAATATCACGGGGGGTAAAACAAACAGCGCCAAGCCTTTACCTTGGTGTTATGTGCGACCCTGTTTATCAGACAACTGCCTTTTCTGCCACGGGAATAGAGGCAGAGGGCAGAGCACAGCTTATGCAGGACAAAAACTCTGATGTTCTTCTATGGCTTGAGAAAAAATATTTTGATGGGGTTTTTGTTAAGGCAGATGCCTCTACAGAGGACAGTAAACCCTCATTTAAAAGCATTATAGATTGGTGGACAGGCTCTATACCTGCAGACAGGGATATTGCATTTGTTTTATCCTCTGACCTTGCAGTAAAGGGTGAGGGCAGTTGGAAAAACCCCGACCAACTAACGCGACAGCTTATGACCCTTAACACGCTTAACAGGTTTAACTTTGTTTTTAACAGTTTTTATTCAATGGAAAACGATAAAACCGAAGCCTCGGGTGTTGCTTATAAATACCTTACAGGCGGTGTTTCTGACGATTTGGTTTTAAAAGACCTTACAATAACTTCGCCTAAACAGAAGAACGTAACGGTTTATGACAACATTATTACATTTGTTGGCGCATCGGACCCCAATTTTGAGTTAACCTTAAACGGCGAAAAGCCCGAGCGCACAGAGTACGGCTATTTTTCCCTCACAAAAGAGCTAAAGCCGGGCAAAAATACCTTTGCCTTTACCCATAAGGGTAAAACAGATACATACACAGTAAATTATAAATATGTTGTATTGCAGTCTTGCTCACCCTCTTCGGCAGTTACAATTGACAGCAATTCTACACTTATTGTTAAGGCTACTGCCAGGGTGGGAAGCACCGTTACCGCCACTCTTTCGGGCCAAACAATAACCCTAAAAAGCCAAGAGGACCAAAAGGATACCGAATTTGCAACCTACATAGGCGGGTTTGATATAGGCACCTACAGTAAAGACACCTCCCTTGGAAAAGTGGTATTTAAGGGCACCCACGGCGGTGTTACAGATAGCATAAAGGGTGGAAATGTTACCGTGTTGAAGGAGGTTGTTCCCCCCTCAAGTGTAATTTCCAATATTTTTTCAGACACCTTTTCTAACGATTGGGAAAACACCGAATCTACCACCTGGAGCCCCCTTACCAACCCCATAAGCGCCGGAAATAACCTTATTGCTCAGGTTATAAAATATCAAATAGAAACCTTTGATGGTAATACCCTTGACGACCTTTCTCAGCCCTACAACAGTTATCTGCCCTTAGGAACCTTAGATTATTGCAGTGAAAAAACCTCTTATGACCCCTCATCGGGCAACACATATAGGGCGCTGAATTATGGCAAAAGGGTTTATGCCAAAAAGAAAAGCGGCGATAATATAACCACAACAAGGGGAACCCTGCCCTCGTTTAATAAGCTTCGAATAAACTCTGTTTCCACTAGCGGAAGGTATACGGTGCTATCCCTTGCAAGTTATTGGAAGGCCCCCTTTACACTTACCCTATCTCCACAGAAATATTACGGCGGAGTAAGCGACAGCAGAGGAAAAATAGAATCAGCAACCTATAGCTATGTTGATATAAAATTTAGTTACGCAACAATCTTTGAAGGAAGTCTTTCTGCGGTTGAAAACAGCCCTGTATTTTCTAAGGCAGAGCTTATAAAGGGTACTGCAGACTATACCTTAAGACTTCACCTTAGAAAGACCGGAATGTTCTACGGCTGGACAGCCGATTATGACAGCAAGGGAAACCTTATATTTAAGTTTTTAAATCCTGCCACCGCCCAAAAGGCAAATAATTCTTACGGCGGAACCTTAAACGGAATTGTAATTGCTGTTGATGCCGGTCACGGCGGTTCAGACGGCGGTGCGGTTGGCTCTAACCCAAAATATGACGAAGCAGAAAGAAATCTGTTTCTTGCAAACCAAATTGCAACCAAGCTTAAAGCCTTAGGGGCAACAGTAGTTATGACCCGAACCGACGATACAAGCTTAGATAATGACACCAGAATCTTAAAGGTTAAAAATGCTCAGCCGAACCTTGCAGTTTCGGTGCACCGAAATGCCGCTACAAGTTCTAGCGCTCACGGGTTTGATAGTTATTATTTTAACCCCTATACGGCCTTACCTGCCACAAAAATTAAAAACCGAATGAGTGAAGCAGGAACCTACCGTTCTGTTGATATTGGTTGGCATTACTTCTTCCTATCCCGAATAAGTGATTGCCCTGTAGTGCTTACCGAAAACGGATTTATGAGCAACGCTACAGATTATAATAATATGATGAACAGTGATTGGAACGATAGGTGCGCCGATGCTATAGTCAAGGGAATAGTAGATTATTTTTTGGAACTTTCATAAGGCGAAAAAACGCGGCCCTAGGTATACCCAAGGCCGCGTTTAAATATTTAGTGAAATTTATTTTGTGTTTCTTGTATTTTCCTGGTTTTTGTAAACCACAAGCTTACAGAACAAAAACTCTAAAACAAAGTTAGAAAGCATTGTAACGGCAAGAATAATGTATTCATTTATACCGACATTTTCAGCTAATTGACCCAGCCAGGTTGAAAGCGGGGTAAAAACAAGATAAAACCCAAAAACCTTTAGCATGGCAATAGGAACATTTGCTGCCGACTGAAAGGTGTAGCGGCGGTTCAGTGTAAAGTTCCAAAGGATTGATAAAATAAGCGAAACAAGGTAGGCCGGCCAGTATATAATATTTAAAAGCTCGTTTAAAAGGGTAAAACTCGAAACCTGTATAATACCGGCAGAAGCCGAAAAAAGGGTAAATTTGATTATCTGCAATATTGATTTGCTTTGTTCCTTTGACATTTATATCACTCTCCTTTAAAGAGCATATCATAAAAGTTGAAAAAATTCAACAATTACAAAAATATGTAATTTTTAGTACCTTTATGTAACATTTTGCGAAGCCTTGAATATTTAGTAAAAATGTGCTATTATATAATAGCTTAATAAAGAAAGGATGAAACTTATGACAAAGATTATTTGTAAAGTAGAATACAATACCGAAACAGCTACCTTTATTGATAAAAAAAGCGAGGGAGCGTTCGGCGACCCAAAGGGTTATGAAGAGGTTCTTTTCAAAACCCCCGACGGTAAATATTTTCTTTATGTAAACGGCGGTGAAGAATCACCTTATAAGAAAGAAGATATTAAGCGTATGTCTGCTGCAAAAGCTAAAGAGTGGCAGGAAAATAAATAAAGCTGAAATAAAACAAAAGAAGCCTTCCCCAGAGGCTTCTTTTGTTTTAATATTTATTTTTCCGTATGGATGGAGGCTTTAATACCTTTTCTGACCAACGTATTCTTTAGGCGACTGTCCAAAATATTTTCTAAAGCATTTGCTGAAATAAAGGGGGTCAGAAAAGCCTACCATGGTTGCAATTTTGCCAATGGTTTTACCTTGGTTTTGAATTAAAAGAATCTTGGCTCTTTCTAGCCTTAGGTGATTTCGATAGTTTATAAAGGTTTGTCCAGTTTGGGCTTTAAAGCATTCGTGAAAGCGAGAAACACTCATATTGCACCTTTTTGCCATATCCTCTACTGTAAGGGGTTCGGTGTAATGCCCGTGAGTGTATGCAATGGCATAGCTAACCTTGTAGGAAGAACCCTTTTTAATTTTATAAGCGGCGACAATATCTATAACATTATATAAAATTTTTGAAAACAAATACAGGGAATGAATCATTGTTCCTCTTTTGCGGTTTGGGCGATATGAAGAAAACTCCCTCGTTACCTCTTTTAAATTTTCGGGCATTTGGTCTGTTATAAGTTCAATATCATCGCTAAAGACAACCTCGTTATCCGTATCAAGGTTTTTAAGGTTAAAATCTAAAAAGAATAGTTCAAAGCTTTCTTTAGAGGTGCTGGTGGTGTAACTGGCGCCCTTAGGAATATAAATAAGATTTCCGGGGGTAAGGGCTAACCTTTTTCCGCTTTTAGATTCGATAATATAATAGCCCGATTTTATATATAAGAAGGTGTTGAATTTTCTGTTGGTTATTTCATTTCTTTTTTCGGGTCCCCTAGTATATTGTCCGTTCAAATAGGTTGGAACCAAAAAGTTTTTTCCTGCCGATTCCCAAGTTATTACTTCCAAAATAACGCCTCCTTTTTAACTAGTCATATAGGATATTCAACCATATATTTTCAAAATTGTCAAGAATTAAAAATCTGTCATTAAATAAGGAAAACCATATAAAAACTATTTATATTATATATAAAACAGCTTTTTATGGTGAAAAGTATTTATACTTTTCACCAACTATTTATAATATTCGTTCGACCCAAAATTTACCTGCGAAAAAATCGTAGAATAATACATAAATCAGTATAATAGACCATTGAAAGAAAAAAAGGTGTATTATATTATTATCTTGAAGAAAAGTCTTTGAAAAATTTCAAACGGAGGTTATTTTATGAGATTTAAAGCAAAAAGCACTTTAAGTGTTTTCCTGTCAGTATGTTTGCTTTTATCCAGCTTTGGTTCAATGTTGGCGGTAACATTGGCCGAGCAGGTAGAATATTATACATATACTCAGGATTTTGAAAATTATAAACAAACTGCCGACGGCGGAATAGGTTGGTTCCGTACTCAGGCCTATTCTATGGTTGACAAAACCGCAGATACTTCTGCCAAGGTTTATAGCGGAGACAAGGCTCTTTTAAGAGAGGCTAAAAGTGATAGCCACCCTCTTATCAGAATTATTTCAGATTCTTCTAAGAACCTTACAGCGGGCAAAAAATATAGAATTTATGTTTATACTACCGCTTCAGCCAGTTCTAAGACCGTTTTTAGAACAGGTAATGATTCTGCCAGTACTACAGGCAGCACTGTAAAGGCCTATAATCCTGCAGTTCCTTCTACCTTGGGGGACTATAATAAGGCACTTCTTTATAAGGTTGGTGCCGCAGGGGATTTTAATATTCTTGCTCATACCTTTACAGCAGACAACTCTAATGTTTATTTCTACAACAGTAATACCACCGCTTCCTATACAGATGATTTTGTAATAAGCGAAATTATACCCGGCGAAAAAATTCAGGCCACACTAGGCGCTGACAGCACCGGTATGGGTACCGTTAAGGTAGAAAATAAAATTGCCGAGTTTAATACCGCAACCGAAAAGAAAAACTATATCACCGCCAATGTGCAGTATGCAGTAGGCGAAACTGCTGTTTACACCGCAACTGCAGCTGAGGGCTATATTTTCGATTGTTGGAAAGATGCGAACGGCAACCCTGTTAGCACTAGTGCAACCTACGAGGTTGAGCTTGATGCTACACTTTCCAAGGCAACCGTTCTTACCGCTCACTTCAAGGAGAAAACCACAGAGTTTTATACCTATACACAGGATTTTGAAAATTATCCTACCACAAGCGGCTGGCTCAGAGTAAAAAGCGGAACCCCCGTTTTATCTATTTCAGAGGCTTCTGCCTATGCAGGAACAAAATCTCTTTATAAGGAAGAGAGCTCAGATGCCCACCCCTTAGCAAACATTATTACCGATACTAACAATCTTCTCAGTGAGGGCAAAGTTTACCGCATAACCTATCAGATGAACCTGAACGGCAAAACATTTGCTTCTACAAACTATAGCTTCTGGACTAACAGCACGAATAATGTTGTTACCGGCAGAACACAGCTTATTAACCCAATTACAGGTAAAGCTGCAAGACCTGCTAAAATTTCTGACAACGAGGTTAATGGTTATAATACTTATGCAACAACCGTTACCTCAACTAACAAATATCTTTTGTATTATGTTGGCACCAATGCTAACACAACCTATGCAGATAATTTTGTTGTAAGCGAAGTTATTCCAAGCTCAATGATTAACGCTTCTGTTGCCGACAACAGTAACGGTATGGGTACCGTTAAGGTTGAAAACTCGGTTGCAGAGTTTAACACCGCAACAAACGATAAAAACTATATCACCGCCGGCGCACAGTATGCAGTTGGTGAAACTGCAGTTTACACCGCAACCGCAGGTGAGGGATATAGATTTGTAGCATGGAAGGATGCTGAGGGTAATACTGTTAGCACCGACGCTACATATAATCTTGTGCTTAGCGACCTTGCTAATATAAAGACTAACCTTTATGCCCATTTTGAGGCCGCACCTTTCGCCGCTGATAGCGAAACTGAAGATATTTCTAAGTGGTTCCTTGCCCATAAGCAAGAGCTTGTTGGTGAAGCAAACAAGATAACAACAGGTCAAAAAAATCTTCCCGGCTATGGCACCGAAGAGGTTCCCGCCGAAAAAATCAACTGCTTTAGTAAGCTTCCTGAAGATGCGAAAATGCCTTGGCTTACCGTTGATGAAGATGTTGTAAAGAGTGGTAATTATTCTTTAGAGGTAAGAGCTAACCCAGGTTATCTTTACACTATTTTTGATAATCTTGAAAAGGATACCGATTATCGCGTTTCCTTCTGGTATAACAGTCCGGTTGTTTATGAAACTAAAACGGAAAAAAGAGGCACAATGGTTAACTTTGCCGGTATTTATGACCCCAATTTAGAAACCGCTACCCTTGGTGAGAAAACCGACGGTTATTTAAACCTTATTGCATATAACCAAGCATATACAACCAAAGACGGTATTTACAGTAAACGCCGTGTTAACACCTTCAGAACTACCAATAATATTACTCCTGAGGGAACAACACCCGTTGCCGCAAACACCTGGAATTATATGGAGCTTACCTTTAACTCTGCTGACTATAGCGAACTTGCCCTTGTTATTTGTACCGCAGTTGGACAGAATCCTTACACCGTTTATATTGACGATGTTAAATTAGAAAAGGGCGGCGCCACTATTAAGGCCCCCGTTGTGACCGATATTAAAGAACCTCAGGACCAGGTTAGCATTGATTTTGACAACCGCGGCGGCGATGCAACCTTCCAACAGACCGACCGTTTTGAGGTTATCACCGATGAGGCATTTGATGAAACACAGTCTAAAATGCTTCACATTAAACAGGGTGAATATAAAAGCACAACAGCGCTCAACTATACCAACACAACAAACGGAATTGATAAATATTTCTCAATCCCTGTTAACCCCGGCCACCAATATGAAATAACCTTACGTGCCAAGATTGGCAGTGGTCTGGTTAGTGATTGGTTGTCTTTCCAAGTAAAACACGGTACAACCTCAACCACCATTGCAACGCCTATGTATATAGAGGCAAAGGATGTTTGGAGAGATTACCGCGCAGTGGTAATTATGGGTGATGACGAAGATGTTCTTAGCTTTACCCTTAACGGAGGCAAAATAACACCCGAAATATGGATAGACGATATTGTTATTACCGATATGGGTGTGCCCACAATGTTTGAGGGCCATAATGGACCCACAGACGAGTTTGTAGTTAACTTTGACGATTTTTATGTTCCTGTTAATCAACATGAAAGAATGGGTGTTCTTTTGGCACCAGAGCGTGATGGCAAACAGACCAATGCCTTGCGTTTATATCAAGAAAACTATATAAACTCCGCAACCTTCAGCCTTACTAAGGCAGCAAGATATACCGACCCCATTTTCACAATACCCGTTAAGCCTAACACTCTTTATGAATATAGCTTCTGGGTGTATCTTGATGAGGGTCAGTCTAAAATTCCTTATTGGTCTTTCTATGTAAACTACGGCGATGCTGACCCCGATTTGGCCAAAGACCCAAATGCTACTATTGAAGGTCCTGACGTTTCAAAACGCGGAGCAAGGGTTATTTACCGTGTAGGCGGCTTTGCAACCACAGGCCAATGGGTTAAGCAGTCGGTAGAATTTATTACCGGACCTGAGCAGTACTTTATTTCAACTGCTTTTGATGCCGGTGCTGTTATAAGTGCTTGCTGGTTAGATGATATAACTCTTAAAGAAGTTAAGCCCGGAATTATTGATGAAATTAGCCTTACCTACTGTGAAGATATGTATAATCTCTTTACAGAAGAAAATGTTAAGAGCGTTTCACAGGGCAAAACCCAGTCAATTAAGCTTAACCTTAAGCCCAATACCACTTATTCCTTTAGTATTACCGCAAACAGCAGCTCGGCTACTGCAGACAGAGTGTTCGTTTCTGCTGACGGTAAAACACCTCTTGCAAAGAGCGGCGACCAATCTCCTGATGGAATTATAAAGTCAAACGGTAACGGTGAAAAGCGTTACGGCTACCGCCTTGCAACCGATTCCAGCGGTGTTTTATACCTTGTAATTGAAAACAATGACGGTTCTCTCAAGCTTAGCGACCCCGATTTCTTTGTTCCTGCTTCACTTTCCTGTAAGATTCCTATGGGTTATGAAGAAAACCCCAACGTTCCCTTAAAGCAACCCGAAAGCACAGAGGTTGTCTGGGCAAAGGATACTTTACAGTCAACAACCGATGTGGAAGAGTCTGAGGACGAGGAATATGACGACCTTGACGATTCTGAAGAGTATGATGATTACGATGACTTTGATGATTCTGAAGACTTTGATGATTCTGAAGACTTTGAAGAAACCGATACCGAAGAAACTCCCGACGATTCTGATGAAACAGAAGAATCTGACGAGAAAGACTCTTCAATTGTAATCAAATTTATTTTACCTGCAATATTATTGGTTATCATTATAGCTGTCGCAGTAGTTTTAATCTTAAAATTCAAGAAAGGCGGTAAGCACAATGAAAAATAAATTAATAAAGCTTATCTGTTTAATTTTAACTCTGTGCATCAGCCTTGCCTTGTTTGCAGGTTGTAAAAAACAGGGCGAAACAACCAATACTTCTTCCGATACGGCGGATAATTTTGTCGACGACGAGTACCAAGACGACGAGTACCAAGACGACGAGTACGAAGATGATGAGTACCAAGACGACGAGTACGAAGATGATTTTGAGGACTATGAGGACGATTGGGAAGACTTCGAAGACGAGTTTGATGATTGGGAAGAGGAAGAAGAGTTTGAAGAATCTCTTTATGAGCAAGAGCTGTTTATAAACAACAAAAAGCCTATAAACGAAAACTTCCTTGGCTTTAATATGATTCATCAGCTTTACAACTATATTCCCGATAAATATGACCGTATGAACACCGAGAAGCAAATTGCCCACGAGCTAGATACAATGGAAAAAATGGGCGTAGATATGATAAGAAGCTTCTACGGTCCTTCCCTTGCTTGGGACCCCGAAACCGGCAAGTTTGACTGGGACAATGCTGGTATGCAGGCCTTTTATAAAAACTGCAAGGATATGGAAAAGATTGGCATAGAGGTTGGAATAACCCCCCAGTGGTCTTTCTCAGGCTTTATACCTACTAAAAATGAAGAAACTGGCGAGTATGAAGCAAGAGCATATGGATCTTATGTTGGTCTTTATTTCACAGGCTTTACCGCCTTGCCCAGCAACACTATAACAATGGAAGAAGCCTTTGAAGCCACCCTTAAGGGCCACCGTGAATTTGTAAGAGATTCTGTTTTAGCCTTTAAAGCTCACGGAATTACCAATGTTAAACAGCTTTTTGCCTATACCGAGGTAAACAACACTTTAAGCGGTCTTGGGTGGTATGAAGACCAAGAGGCAACTTTAGACGAGCGCCGTATGTATGATACAATTATTCCTATGTATGACAAGGCAGTAAGAGCCTTAGATGCCGGTCTGAAGGATGCAGGTCTTAGAGAGAATTATGAAATTGTAGGACCTTGTGACAACTGGCGTGACGACCAAAATAGCCCTGAAAGTTCCCGTATGGTTGACTACGCTCTTGAAAACCTTACCGATGTTATTGATATTATAGGTACCCACTACGGTTACGACCGCGCTAATGAGTATATTAACGACCAGTATTATGATATTCCTTTCGATAAAATTCCCGACCCTCTTAATAAAACAAGAGAAAAGGGTATGAGATATTTTATTGATGAGTATAACGCTTCAGATAAAGGATCCTCTGCCTCTGCTAAGCGTGAAACCATGGGTCACCCCTGGAAGGGTGTAGCTATTGGCGCTATGGCCAACGCCGTTATGAATTTGGGTGTAGATAACCTTTATCTCTGGACCCTTTATGACCAGCAGTGGCCGGGTATGGGTGACACCAGCGGTGGTGAGGCCCCAACAAATAGTGAGTTCCACCAGGGCATTCAGATAAACGGCTTCTTACCTGCTTTGCAGGAGGCCACAATTCCCCGTCCTGCTTGGTATGTTACTTCACTCCTGACCAAGTATGTTGACCAAGGCGCTCTTTATGGGTGCGAGGTTGATATTGGTGTTTATGCTTCTTGTATTAAACGTAACGATGGCGAGTGGACAATAATTGTTACAAACTACAACCTCCTTGACGCTACCTTCAAAATTAATATTGAAGACAGTTTAGGTGGTAAGGATTTTTACAGACACCTCTATGTAGCTAGTGATATTAAGCCGGTTGCCGGAAATGAAATGCTTAATGCCGATAAGGTTATTAAAGGCGTTGAAGATGCGTTTATTGACACTTTGCCGGCCGGTTCTGTAGCAGTTTATACAACCGTTAAGGACTAAAGGAAATATGGATTTTTAAAACGGCGTTGCATTGCAACGCCGTTTTAGTGCGAAAAAACACTTTATATATATTTGATGTAAATATTTTATTATTTAGTAAATAATTGTATATTTTTTATATAACAATTATCTTAAATATATGGTAAAATATTGGATAAGAAATATGTTATGGAGGATGTTATGTTAGCGTTAATTGCTTTTGTACCTATATTGGTCACCTTGGTTTTGATGATGGTTTTTAATTGGCCTGCAAAGTGGAGTTTGCTTATCTCTTTGGTAATGGCTCTTGTTTTTGGCTTCTTCTTTTGGGATATATCACCTTTGGCTTTGCTTGGAAGCAGTATTTATGGAATGTTAAGCTCGGTTGATGTTTTAATAATTATCACCGGTGCAATACTTCTTATGAACACTTTAAAAGCTTCAGGCGCTACGGCCGCCATTAACCGTGGCTTTATGAACATCTGCCCCGACAAGCGTGTTCAGGCCTGTATAATTGGTTTTTCTCTTTGCTCATTTATTGAGTCTGCCGCCGGCTTTGGCACACCTGCCGCATTAGCGGGTCCGTTGCTTGTTAGCCTTGGCTTCCCCCCAATGGCGGCCGCAATGATAACCTTAATTTTCGACTCTACCGCTGTTTCCTTTGGTGCTGTAGGAACACCTGTAACATCGGCACTCAGCGCCTTGGGTCTTTCGGGTGATGCGGCATACACAGCTCAGTTTGCTTTTTGGACAGCATTGCCACACGCTATAATGGGTGTTTTTCTTCCCCTTATAGTTTTAATGATGACCACTAAGTTTTTCAGTAAAGAAAAATCCTTTAAACCGGCTTTAGAGGCCGCACCCTTTGCAATCTTCACCGGCCTTTCTTTTTCATTACCTATGTTGGCCGTTTCTTATTTTATAGGTTATGAGTTTGCTTCTCTTATAGGCGCATTGGTTTCTATTGCTGTAACGGTTATCGCCGCAAAAACAGGCTTCCTTGTTCCCAAAAACACTTGGGATTTTGGCGACCCTAAGGAGTGGAATAAAGACTGGCTTGCAACCAGCAAGGTTTCACCTACCGAGCAGTCAAATATGTCTTTAATTAAAGCCTGGGTTCCTTATCTTTTAGTTGCGCTTATTTTGGTAATCACCCGTATTCCTCAGCTTGGAATTAAGGGACTGTTAACCTCGGGTGCGCCATTTGTTGCGAAGATAAATAATATACTTGGCTTTGATAACCTTGATTGGAGCTTAAAGTGGGCCTATCTTCCCGGAACATTCTTTATAATAGTTGCTATTATAACCAATCTTATTCATAAAATGAGCTGGGGAAAAATTAAGAAGTCCTGGAAAGATACCGGCAGTCAAATTTCGGGTGCCGCCCTTGCTTTGCTTTTCGGCCTTGCGTTGGTTGAGATTATGAAGTTTAAAGGCCCCTCGGGTTTTAGTATGATGGACGAAATGGCCGGCGCACTTGCAAAGGTTGGTAAAGAGCTTTATATTATAATTGCCCCATTCATCGGTGTTCTTGGTGCTTTCGTTTCAGGCTCGGCCACTGTTTCTATGAACCTTTTCTCAAACCTTCAGTTTGATACCGCTACAGTATTAGACCTGCCCACCGTCTTTATTATATCTATGCAGTGTGTTGGCGCCGCCGTTGGTAATATGGTTTGTATTAACAACGCCGTTGCTGCAAGTGCCACCATTGGTACCGTTGGCCGCGAGGGTAAACTCATAAAAACCAACGCTATTCCTATGCTAATATATTGTGCAGTTACAATTGCTTTGTTATATATTGTAATAGGACTCGGGGTTTCACCCGCGGTTTAAAATTGTTAAATTAATATTGTTTAAGAATTAAAGCCTTCGGAGTTTTCCGAAGGCTTTGTTCCTTATAAAGTCAATCTAAAATATTACCAACCTTGTAATGCACCGGCAAACCGTTTTGCATTTTAATTACCTGCTCACCCTCAATAAGGGGTAAGAAATATGCCAGTGCCTCATCTTTAATGTTGTTTTGTTCGTTATTTATCCACTCTTTTGGGAAAAACTTCTCATTGTTGGCAACCAAGGTTGCGTCTACAGGCTCAATCACAACGGTATAGGGCATATCTAAAATTCGCTTAAAGGCCATCATTTTGCCGGTATGACCTGCCATCATAGCCTTAACGGCATAAGAACCAATGCGCTCAGCCTCGTCAATGTCGGTGCGGGAGCTTATGTGGGAAGAGCAACGCTGCATAACATTAAGCTCAATTGAGCGAACCTTACAAGAAAACGCATCTTTAACAATGCCCTCAAGACATTTTCCAACACCGTTTAAAAATTGGTGGCCAAAAGCATCGGTCTGGCCGGAACGCAGGTTGGCATCAAGCTTAGAAAGGTCAATTCCCTCAGAAACAACAACAATAACAGCCTTATAAACCTCAAGCTTTTTCTTAATATCTTCTAAAAACTTTTCAATAGAAAAATCACATTCAGGCAAATAAATAAGGTGTGGCGCAACCTCGCCGTTAGCGTGAAGGGTGCAAGAAGAAGCCGCAAGCCAGCCTGCGTGGCGGCCCATAATTTCAACAATGGTTACCGATTTAATGCTGTAAACCGAGCTGTCTCTTGTAATTTCCTGAATAGAGGTGGCAACATATTTTGCAGCAGAGCCAAAGCCGGGGGTGTGGTCGGTTTCGCAAAGGTCGTTATCAATGGTTTTGGGAACACCCATAACCTTAATGTCAATGTTGTTTTTATTAAAATAGGCTGAAAGCTTCGCTACTGTATCCATAGAGTCATTACCGCCAATGTAAAAAAAGGCTTTAATGCCGTGACGGTCAAAGCAATCGGTTATTTTTTTATAAACCTCACTGTTTTCTTCCACCGGGGGAAGCTTGTAACGGCAAGAGCCAAGTACTGTTGATGGGGTTTGCCTTAAAAGCTCCATATCTTCGTTGGTGCGAATGGCCGATTTGAGGTTTACCAAATGGTCGTCAATAACACCCTCAATGCCGTTCACAGCCCCAAAAATAGTGTTAATTTCCGGGTTGCGAAGAGCTTCTTTAATAACCCCTAAAAGAGAGGCGTTTATGGCACAGGTCGGTCCGCCGGATTGAGCAACAGCAATATTCATTACAAAATACCTCATTTTCGTGTATTTAATAGTTGTTTGTTCTACTCTTTTGAGTATATATTAAGTATACCATTTAATACAAATATTTTCAACTACTGACAAAATAATACAAAAATTTTTACGAATGAAACTAATGAAACCTATATTTTTGTTAAATTTAGTATGTATTGTATAATAATTTTAAAAAAACTGTTGCAAAACGGTTGTAAATGAGGTATAATTCAACATATATTAGAGGAGGTATATTATGAAAAGGTTTTTATCTGTTATTTTAGCAATTTGCTTCATTTTTAATGCGTTTGCGCTACCTGTGTTTGCCGATAGGCAGGATGTAGATATTGATGTTGGAAACATTTTTAAGCCGGATATTAACGGAGACGATGTTTTCGATATGAAAGATATTGTTCTTTCGGCTAAAAAAGCCGCCGGATGGGATGTTGACAGCTTAATTTTAAAGCCCGAATATTTAGACGCTAACGAAGATAATGTTGTAAACCTTAGCGACACTGTTTCTTTAGCAAGGGTTTACCTTGACTGGGCTGAGTAATAATAGTATAATTGCCCCGGCTTAAAGCAGTTTTAGGCCGGGGCAATAAAGTTTTTCAGGTATTTTGAAAAAAATACTTGATTTTTCCTTTATTTGTAGTTATAATAATATGGTCAGCGAAAGGTTCGGCATAATTTAATAAGAAAGTTTGGAGAAGTCGCCTAGTCCGGTCGAGGGCGCACGATTGGAAATCGTGTAACGGTTAATCGCCGTTCGAGGGTTCGAATCCCTCCTTCTCCGCCAAAAAATAAGACAGTCTTTGGACTGTCTTATTTTTATCCAAGCCGAAGGCTTGGTATGTAATCCGCGTTAGCGGAATGTAATCGGTTTGCTTTACAAACTGTATGTCATCAAGGCGTTAGCCTTGTATATTCTTTCTTCGGCTTGATTACATACGCAACTATCGTTGCGATTACATACAATGCTTCGCATTTATTACATTCACACCTACGGTGTGATTTAATATGTAGGAGTTCAAACCCATAGCCCGAAAACTCAATTTGCATAAAACAATATATGCATAGCAAAAGCGAGGTGAATTTCACCTCGCTTTTGTGGTTAGGTACTACTGTTTATATTCCGAAAGCAATGTATATTCAATAATTAAGGGCTTGTTTGTATTTTGATAATTTTCGATAGCTTTTATTGCTTCATCGGAAGATACTGCCTTATAATCTTTTTCATCTTTACTACTCGATCTAAAGAAACAATTATCGGCATTTGCTTCTGAAAGATCATCTATCATTCCTATATCCAAAGCACGATAGGCATCCAATGTAATTCTTTCGACGAAATCAAGTTTTCCGTCATTTAATTTGTAAAAATCGTGACCGCTTGTTACGGCAGATCCAGACCACCCATTATCGATAAAACCGTTTTCATACATGATATAATAATTGCGTTCATGACTAGCGAAAAGATGAGTAGCTTTTCCTTCTATTATTGTATATAGATCATAGGTGATCGTCTTGTTTATATCAGAAATAATCAATTCTTTTTGACCGTTATTATCCAGATCGATCAAGGCAAATCCAATTTCAGAAAGAGCAGAATTATGACGGTACATATCACTAAGCTCCGGATTTTCGGGAACAATAGTTATATCATTATTCCAAGGGTATGCATTTATAGTATTATTGATTATTATATCATATTCATAGGGAAGCGTAGACAAATTAGTTGGGTTTTGACTAGAGGTGGTGCTGTTGCTGTCCGGTACAGAGTTGTTAGATGAGCCGTTATCAACACATGCCGAAATAGAAAAAATTAAGGTTAAACATAAAATATATAGTGTTTTTTTCATATACTCACTGCCTTTAATTTATTATATCATACACTCGTTAAAAAGTAAATTCGTACAGTATAAATTCCCTTTAATCACAAACACTAACATCACTATTTGAATTTGAAGGAGATTTATATATGAAAGCAACAAGTATAGTTTGTAGAAAATATGCTTGAGTTATAATAACACCAAGAGCTATAAAGCCGCCTAAACACTGGGTTTTTGAGCGGTTTTCGAAGAAAATAGTATGTTTTGACCTATACTTATCAACTTTTTCGCAGAAGGATTATTTCTTTATGCTGCTTCTTCAATGATTTAAACTCCCTCGGTGACATTCCTTTATAGCGTTTAAATATCTTTGTGAAATAACTCAAATCATTGAACCCATTGCCAAATGCAGCTTCCGTGATAGTTTTATTTTTTTCAATAATATCATAACAGGCATTTTCAATGCGCTGCTCATTTACATATTGTGTAATAGTTTGACCTGTGAAGTTTTTAAATATCTTGCAAAGATAATTAAAATTCAGGTTAGAAATCTGAGAAAGTTTTTTAGAGTTTATCTCCTCTTTTAAATTCTGATTTATCCAATCCAAGACGAAACGGACTAACTCTACTTGCCTGTTTGACTGCGCGCAATTTAAAGAAGATGTATAACCGTTTGAATAAATCTGTGAAATCACAGAAAAAATTAACGCGTACACAGACAGTTCGTAGTATGATTTGGGATTGTTCATCAAAACGAATAATTCCGTTAATGTTTTGTAAAGTTCACATTCCTTTGGAATGAATATGTTTTTAATGCTGACTTGGGAGTCTGTTATTTGAAAAATATAATGATTGGTAATGCTGTCATTTTTTGTTAAAAGCATTTTCAAATCAACAACAATACATTCATAAACACAATCCGTTGGTTGTCCGCGATGTAAACAGCCACATCCTACAAACAAAATATCACCTTGCGTAAGATTAAACTTTGAGTTGTTTAAATAAACAGTAAAGCTGCCGGATAAAACACGTATAATTTCAAATTCCTGATGCCAATGTGCATTCATAACATAACGGGGATGAGTTTTATCCACATAATAATATTGAATAGGAAAGGCGACAGTGCCGTGTTTTCTTTTTTCTATATAATCTATGTAATTCATAAAACACTCCAAAAGTGAAAATTATTATAATTATAAGCGAAATTCGTGTGAGTATTATAGCATATAGTTTGATATAATACAAGTACACTGTAATTTAATGGGGGTGATTTTTATGACAAAAAACAGATACGTAGGTGATTATCCGGTAATAGGAATCCGTCCTGTTGTTGACGGCAGACGCGGACCAATGAAGCTTCGTGAAAGCCTTGAACCGCAGGTTTGGGCTATGGCTAACGCTGCCAAAAAATTGTTCGAGGAAAATCTTTTCTATTCAAACGGTGAGCCGGTAAAGGTAATAATGGCAGACACAACAATCGGTCGTGTTGCTGAAACCGCCGCTTGCGCCGATAAATTTAAAAAAAATAACGTAGATATTACCCTTTCTGTAACACCTTGTTGGTGCTACGGTTCTGAAACAATGGATATGGATCCTCACACCATAAAAGGTGTTTGGGGCTTTAACGGAACCGAGCGTCCCGGTGCGGTTTATCTTGCAGCTGTTTTGGCAGGTCATGCACAAAAGGGACTTCCTGCATTCGGTATTTACGGTCACGAAGTGCAGGACGTTGATATGGTAAACGAAATCCCCGAAGATGTAAAAGAAAAGCTTTTACGCTTTGGTCGTGCCGCTATTGCAGTTGCTACTATGCGCGGTAAGTCATATCTTCAAATCGGTTCTCAATGTATGGGTATCGCTGGTTCTATTATTGACCAAGACTTTATGGAAGAATACTTCGGTATGCGCGTTGAGAGTGTTGATGAAGTTGAAATCCTTCGCCGTATGGAAGAAGGAATCTATAATGAAGAAGAGTACAAAAAAGCTCTCGCTTGGACTAAGGAACACTGCAAAGAGGGCAGAGACGATAATCCCGATTTTGTTAAGTTCTCAGATGAAGAAAAAGAAAAGCAGTGGGAATTCACTGTTAAAATGTACTGTATAATCAAAGACCTTATGGCAGGTAATAAAAACTTGCCCGAAGGCTTTGAAGAAGAAATGGTGGGTCACAATGCTATCGTTGGCGGTTTCCAAGGTCAAAGACAGTGGACAGACCATTGGCCTAACTGTGACTATCCTGAAGCACTGCTCAGCTCTACCTTTGACTACGAAGGTGCAAGAGAGCCGTACACACTCGCCACCGAAAATGACGTACTTAACGGTATGGGTATGCTCTTTATGAGATTATTAACTCACCGCGCACAAATCTTTGCAGATGTTCGTACATATTGGAGCGGTGATGCTGTAAAGCGTGTTGCCGACTATGAATTAGAAGGCAAAGCAAAAGAATCTGACGGTATTATACATCTTCTGAATTCGGGTGCGGCTTGTTTAGATGCTTGCGGCGAATGTAAAGATGAAAACGGCAACGCCATTATGAAAAAATGGTGGGAAGTAACCGATGAGGATATTAAAAAAATGACCGATGCTACCGTTTGGTGCGAAGCAGGCTTCGATAACTTCCGTGGCGGTGGATTCTCGAGTCACTTTACAACTAAATCAGAAATGCCCTGCACAATGATCAGACTTAATCTTGTTAAGGGCTTGGGGCCTGTATTGCAGATCGCAGAGGGCTGGACAGTAAATCTTCCCGACAAAGTATCGGATACTCTTATGGAAAGAACAAACCCAACCTGGCCTTGCACTTGGTTTGCGCCTCGTTGCGACGGCAAGGAAGGCAGCCCCTTTAAAACCGCTTACGAGGTAATGCAGAACTGGGGTGCTAACCATGGCGCAATCAGTTATGGTCATATCGGCGCCGACCTTATTACTATGTGCTCAATGCTTCGTATACCTGTATGTATGCATAATGTACCCGAGGATGATATCTTCCGTCCTTCTTGTTGGAATGCATTCGGTATGGATAAAGAAGGACAGGACTATCGTGCTTGCCTGACCTACGGTCCGCAGTTTAAAAAGTAAATTCACACAGTATAAATCTCCTTGTTTTACAGATACTAACAGTACAAATTTGTAAAGCAAGGAGATTTTTTACACGCGAAGCGTGGCAAGGTTCTCGGGCACCCATTCAAAATCTTTGATTTTTCAAATGGGTGAGGTTCTTATATATGAAAGCAACAGGTATAGTACGTAGAATAGAGGAATGTGGTATAAGAACCTCACGCCGCGAACGAAAACAAGTTTTCGGCGGCTAAGAGAACCTTGTTACTCCCTGCGGTCGTAATAATAACACAAAAGTTGAGAAAACCGCATAAACGCTGGGTTTTTTGCTAGTTTGCACTATTGAACACAAGCCCCTAATTTTATGGGTTTTGGGCGGTTTTAGAAAGGAGCGAAAATCATTCTAAATATGCGTCAGAAATACATACTCTGAGTAGCCAAAATTAAATATTCAAACTGTCACAAAGCCGGATGAGTTTTATGTCTCGTCCGGCTTTCTTTTCTGGAAATTTAACAGTTGAAAAAATAATACATAAAAATTTCTTCAATGATTTTTCAATCTTTTATGGTATAATGATGTATAAGTGGAGGTGTCCCTATGAGGATTTTACTCGTTGAAGATGAAAAAAGAATGGCAGAGGCGCTATGCGAAATCCTGCGTCTTGAAAAATATGAGGTTGACCATTATGCAAATGGTCTTGACGGTTTAGCAGCCATTGAAAGTGATATATATGATATTATTATCCTTGATGTTATGCTTCCCGGAATGAATGGCTTTGAAATTGCAAAGCGTGTTCGAAGCAAAGGAATCGCTACACCGATCTTAATGCTCACCGCAAAAGCAGAACTTGACGACAAAGTGACAGGTCTTGACAGCGGTGCAGATGATTACCTAACAAAGCCGTTTATGACTAAGGAACTCCTTGCCCGACTTCGTGCACTTGGTAGAAGAATGCTCGGCACGACAGATGGCATTCTTTCTTTTGCTGATATTACTCTTGATACAAGCACTCTCACATTATCTTGCCCTACCAATGGTCAGAGTGTTCGGCTCAGCGAAAAGGAATACCGAATCCTTGAATATTTAATTACAAACAGCGGTCAGATTCTTACCCGTGAGCAGTTGGCAGTGAAAATTTGGGGATTTGAGAGTGAAGCCGAATACAACAACGTGGAAGTATATATGTCGTTTACCCGTAAAAAGCTTAGCTTTGTGGAAGCGAAAACCGAAATCAAAGCGGTGCGCGGCATCGGATATGAATTGAGGTGTGACGATGTTTAAGAAGTCCCGTAGAAAAATCGTTGCCACCATTATGTCCATTCTCGTGCTTTTGTGGGTGGGAACACTTGGCGTTATTTATGCATCAAGTTATTTTGAAATGACAAAACAAAACGAGCAGATGCTTCAGGCACACGCCGAAATGTATACCATTAATCAGTCTGTAAGTGACTTTCCGTCTTTTAGGCCAAGACCGGATGGCAATCGTGATTTTAATCATAAATTCAATCCTGAATCACCGCGTTTTCAGTTGTCAACCTTTTATTCGGTAGCCGTATCCCATGATGGTGAAATCCTTGAAGTGAAAAACGGAATGTCTACGGTACATACTAATGAAGAATTAGTGAGTTTGACAGAAAGTATTATAAAAAGCGGTAGAAACAACGGAACCGAGAATAACCTTGCTTTCTATAAAACAGACAAAGGCGGATATACCCTTGTCACCTTTATGGACAATACCGTTATAAACGAGAGTGCGATGACCTTGTTCCGCTATACGCTGATTTTCGGCGTTGTTGCCCTTGTTTTATTCTTTTTCCTTTCGATGTACCTTGCAAAAAGGATTGTAAACCCTTTGGAAGAAAGCTATCAAAAGCAGAAGCAGTTTATCTCGGATGCCGGTCACGAATTAAAAACCCCTGTATCGGTGGTTAGTGCAAACGCAGAACTCTTATCCCGTGAAATTGGCGACAACACGTGGCTTAAAAATATTCAGTATGAAAATGAGCGGATGGGAATGTTGGTCGGTCAGCTTTTAGACCTTGCACGAACAGAGAATGTAGCTCCACAGATGGAACACATTGATTTCAGCCGTCTTGTTGCAGGTGAAGCTCTGCCCTTTGAAAGCGTTGCTTTTGAAAAAGGACTCACTTTGAACACAAACATTACAAGCAATATCGGTGTGATTGGCAACAGCACGCAGCTTAAACAAATTGTGTCCATACTGCTTGATAACGCTATTCGCCATAGTAAAGAGAAAGGCGAAGTTTGGCTGACCTTGACCAAAGAACACGGCTTTGCAAAACTCTCGGTAATCAATAAAGGTGATGAAATCCCCGAAGAGCAGCGAGCAAATATTTTCGAGCGTTTTTATCGTGTGGACGCTGCTCGTAACGGCGAGGACAAGCATTACGGTCTTGGACTTGCTATTGCTAAAGCAATTACCACCTCACACAAAGGTAATATCGCGGTGCACTGCTTTGATGGATTCGTAGAATACAGAGTACAAATTCCAACAATCTAAAAAATTAAAGAAATTCAATAAAACTTCAATCTTCCTCCTGTACAATGGTTGTATCATGGTACAGGAGGTTTTTTATGGCATTTCAAACCGTATTTAAGAGATACGAACTGAAATAT
>JAFQQN010000003.1 GCA_017410605.1 Clostridia bacterium | reverse complement strand
TTACCAAGTTTCTTTCAACTTGAATTGTCGGGTCCTTTTCTTCTATCGTTGTTTAATTTTCAAGGTTCATCTCGCTGCCCTCTCTCAAGGGCGCCCAATTATAATAACAAATTCTTCCCCTTTTGTCAAGCACTTTTTTTGGTTTTTTTATATTTTTTTTGCTTTTTCTTCTTTTGTCATTTTTAACTCAATATTTCATATTTTTTTGTTCATTTTAACCTATCAAAAAACACCGTTCGACAAATGCGAACGGTGTTGACAGTAAAAAAACTTAAATTATTTTTCGGCACCGGAGCAAACTAAATCATTTACCTCTTCCGGAGTTTTAAATGTAGGCACTATTTGATGAAGAAGAGCCACTGTTTCTTCTGAGTCATTTCTTTTTGCGGCTGCTGTGATTTTATGATACTGTGCCTTAAAGTTACTACAATCAACTTCAAGCTGATCGTTTATGAAAATTTTATTATTATGTGTTTCTTTAAGATTCTCATCATTCATGAGCAGTTCTTCATACAGTTTTTCGCCTGCACGAAGACCACAGAACTCAATAGGCATTTCGGTATAGGGCTCAAAGCCATACATTTTAATAAGGTTTTCAGCCAATGTAACAATTTTAACCGGTTCACCCATATCTAGAACAAAAACCTCACCGCCGTCAGACATAGTCCCGGCCTCTAAAACCAAGGAAACAGCTTCAGGAATGGTCATAAAATACCTTATGATATCCGGATGGGTTACTGTTACAGGGCCGCCGGCCTCTATTTGTTTAGTAAAAAGAGGAATAACCGAGCCGTTGGAGCCTAAAACATTACCGAAACGAACTGATGTATATTTAGTGGTTTTATATGTTTGGGACATATACTGCATAACCATTTCGCAAAGCCGTTTACTGGCACCCATAACATTAGTTGGATTAACGGCCTTATCGGTAGAGATAAGAACCATTTTTTCTACACCGTATTTATGAGCCATGTGGGCTATGTTATATGTGCCTTCTACGTTATTTTTAATAGCCTCTTCAGGGTTGTCCTCCATTAAGGGGACATGCTTATGTGCAGAAGCGTGGAAAATAACATCTATATTATATTTATTGAAAATTGCACGCATTTTTTCTTTATCTCTGACCGAGGCAATTTCCACCGAAACAATTTCTCTGCCAAAGCCGTTTCTCAAAAGCTCTTGCTGAATAGCATAGGCATTATTTTCGTAAATATCTAAAATTATTACCCTTTCAGGATTCATTTTGACTATTTGACGGCAAAGCTCGCTGCCTATAGAGCCTCCTCCGCCGGTAACAAGGCAGACCTTATTATTTATAAAATCGGCAACCTTTTTATTTTCAATATTAATTGAATCTCTACCTAAAAGCTTTTCAACATTTACACCCTGAGATTGCTTGAAAAATTCGTTTTCCTTAGAGAGTTCATTTAAAGATGGAACAATACGTACATCACAGTTAATTCCGTTACAGTTTGCAAGTATTCTTCTTCTCTGCTCTTTCGAGCATGAGGGAATAGCAAATACTATCATACCTATTTTATATTTTTTACATAACTCAGGAATGAGAACTGTAGGGCCAAAAACAGGCAACCCGCAAACAGTAGTAGAAAAGAGCTCTTTATTATCATCAACAAAGCAGACAGGATTCAGTTCTCTATCCGCTGCCTCTATAAGCTCATGATATACCATTTTTCCTGTAAAGCCGGCGCCTATTATAAGTGTTGGAACCAACCTGCCGTACTTGCCAGTTCTAATTGCAAAAACATAAAATAAATAATAATGCAACACTCTGCTCAAAAGTAATAAGGCGGCGAATACTATTGAAGAAAATACAAATAGAACGGAAAGACCGGTTGAATAAAAATTAACAATAACAGAAGAAACACTCCCTGCTATTATTACAGCCAAAAAAGCCGAAATAATAGAGGTGGAAGCATTGCTTAACCGCTTTTTAGTATACCCTCCAAGGAGTGCATTTGCGAGAATGTTGACGGCTACAAACAGTGCCAATGCGCCATATACAGTGTGGGTCTTGGGAATATTGTCTTTAAAGCTAGTAATAGAGTAAAACTTAGTAGAAATATATGTATATGACATAAGGAACGAAACTGAGGCCAATAAAACATCTATAATAATAGTAAAGGTCACGCGAAGAGAAAATTTAATTTTAATTTTTTCGAGTAGCATTACTCTTCCTCTTTCCGTTAGGTTGTTTTTAAAACACTTTCGAATAACTTATTAGAATTTTTAATTAATTTATTTGCAGTTGCTTTTCCTATTTTTTCTTCTATAAGAAGCATAGCCGCTT
Source organism: Clostridia bacterium (assembly GCA_017410605.1). Lineage (GTDB taxonomy): Bacteria > Bacillota > Clostridia > Oscillospirales > Acutalibacteraceae > UMGS1279. Next base: position 128,731 of record JAFQQN010000003.1, on the reverse strand, counting down.
TTAACTTAGAAGGTCTATGCAGTACCGAATGCATATCCCCAGCTATATAATCACACCAACCCTTTTTCACAAGCTTATAGGACAGCTTCACAAATGGCCCCTCTACAAAAGAAGCAGCATTAACCTGACACTTCACCACCCTGTTTTTTATGAGTGGCTTGAGCTTTGAAAAACCAGAAATCTTCGAATATCTTTCAATATGAGCCAAGATGACATCATATCCCTGATAGTAAAGTTCTACCAGTTCTTCAATAATAGAGTCGGTAATTGGTTGAGGGCCTAACTCTAAAAGCAGGGTTTTAGAACCATTTATGGTTAAGTGATTAAGTTCTTCGCAAGACGAAATACCGTGGAAAAACCTGACTTCAAACCCCAATATAATCTTAACGGGAATTTGTTTTTTAATTATTTCTTGACATAATAACCCTAAGCGCTCTTTGGCTAAGCTAAGTTGCTCACCTAAACTATGGTAAGAAGCATAAAAGTGTGGCGTAGCAACAAACTGTTGTGTGCCGTGCTTATAAGCCGAAGATATTAATGACAGTGCTTCTTCTAAATTTTGTGCTCCATCATCTACCCCCGGAAGAATGTGAGAATGTATATCAGTATACATTATTAATACTGATAAAGTTGAGCCTTTGAAGGATATTTGGCACTTTTATCCGAGCTTCCATTAAGCACAACCCCCAAAAGACGAACATCTGCAAAAGTGAGGTTTGAAATTGCCTTTTTAAACTCCTCATGGGTGGTTTTTCTGTCCTGCACTACCATCAAAATACCCTCAGTCTTAGGCGCCAATAACACGGCATCAGAAACAACATTTACGGGTGGAGTATCAATAACAATATAATCATACTCATTTTTAATATTCTCAAGCAATTGTGACATATTATCAGAGGCCACAAGCTCCGAAGGGTTGGGCGGTGTAGGACCAGAAACCAAAACATCTAAATTATTGTTAATGTGAACCAAAGCCTCTTCTAACTTGCAAAAACCAACTAATACCGAGCTAAGACCCTTGGCATTTTGAAGTCGAAGTTTTCTGTAAACAGATGGTTTGCGAAGGTCTGCATCTATAAGAAGTACCTTACTGCCAAGCTGAGAAAAAGCAATGGCAAGGTTTACGGCACAAGAAGATTTGCCTTCCCCAGGAAGTGAGCTTGAAATAGCGAAGGTTCCGCTGGTAGACTGAGAAAGCAGATACATAAGGTTGGTACGAATAGTTTTATAAGCCTCTACTACCGCAAAGGGAACTGTGCGGTTTGCAGAGTTTATTGTTTTATCTTCATAAACAGTTTCTTTATTTTTCATATTTCTTTTCCCCCTTAGCAGCAGCCTTAAAGTTTGGAATATTTCCTAAAATCGGAATATCGTAATTTACGGCAAAATCGTTTTCACCTTTAATGGTTTTATCCATAACATTAATAATAAGTGCTATAGCATATACCACAACAAATCCCAAAACAGCGGCTATAATTACCGTAATGGCAGTTGTAGGATAATTCTGCACTGCAGAAGAGCTATCCTCAGCTTTAAGTATAAGCTTTTTATCTGGCTCATTCATTGCGGCAGATACATAGCTTTCCCCCAAGTTTAAAAACGCATTTGCAATTCGAACCGACTCAACTGGCGAGGTAGTGGTTACGGTTACATCAATAAACAAAGAATCTTCGTGCCTTCCCTGAACAGAAACCATTTTTTTCAGCTCACCGGCAGTATATTTACCTCCAAGAGAATCTGAAAGTTGTTTATAAGCACCGCTGGTTTTAAGCACATCGACATAAGTATTAATCATTGCAAGAGAAGCCGCAACGTCAGAGCTTATGATTTTATTTGTTTCATTTGCATCAGCACCCATACCACCGTTAGAAGCCACAAAAGAGACCTTTGATTGGTATGTGGGTGTTGCAATTAGGCTACAATAACAATATGCAACCACGGCGCATATTAAAACAGCAGCTATTAAATACCACATACATTTACGGGCAATTGCAATAAGAGAAGAAATAGAAAACTCGTTCATAGTTACCTCCAAAACATAACGCATAAGGTTAGTTTATTAATTTTGTACAGGGATTTAGTATAAAAATAAAACTATACAAAAATCCATACTAACGTAATAATTATACATCAACTATTAAACTAAATCAAGTGAAAAATCATTTTTATTAATTAAAAAATATTTCAACATATTTGTGTAATATAAACTAAAGCTCAACCAATAATATTACCGGTGATAAAATGAAGTCTGATATTAAAAATAATTTGTTATGTTTTTCTGTCTCTTTTTTTTGTTCGTTGGTGCTGTTTTGTTCATCAATAGCCGTATGTTTATTTGCTCAGGCAAAAAATATAACTGCCGCCGACCAAAGCATAAAAGAAAGCTATTATACTGCGAAACCTATAAATTTTAGCGCACAATATTTAATTGAAATAACCGACCTACCCTTTTATTTTTACATTTCTTTAAACAGCTCTGCATCTGAGTGTAGCGTTTTTGGCTTTTCTAAGCACTGCATTAAAAACAGTCGCATATCATTTAATGGGCACAATCCACTTGAAAGCTGCAAAGATTTTTTCAACCTTTATGCGAATAAATTAGTTAATATTGACCGCTCTGTTTTAGAGCGGTTTGTTAACCTTGCAGGAGGAGTTGCCGTATCATTACCCTATGGCATAACATCCCCCTCCATGCCGGAAAAATTTATTTCATACGATAGTAACGCCAGGCTTTTTGGTTTTTCGCTTGTAGCGATTATGAATGAAGAAACTTTTCCCGACCAAAAAAGAATATCATATTACTCACAAATTATATGCGAGGCCTTAAAGTCGGTGCTATTTGATTTTACTCAAAAAGACCTTGATTTTTTAAATGATAATTTTAACCTTAATATAAGCTATGTAGACTATTACAACAACCGCAAAGCCATTGAGGGCTGTTTTGAAAAGTTAAACTATAATGCTCCTGAGGGTGTGTGGATAAACAGTAACTATTTTTTACAATAAAAAACTCCCCTACTGGGGAGTCAATTCATTTTAAATATAATACATATTAACTATATAACCCAAAGCAAAATTGCAATTAATGTCATTACAGAAATTCCGCCTATAACCAAAGTCAATTTTCTTCGTTTCATCTGTGCTTTTTTACGAGCGGAAATTCTTTTCTTAGTTGCGAAAGGATATGCCGACATATTTCCCACTAAGCGAACAGCCTCCTTTTGAAGATGACTATCCGAAAGATTACCAAACTCCGGTCTGACAAAAACTATAATTTTTTCAAAATATTTATTTTCAGTTTCATTAATTTCAATTATTGAGCGGTTAATTCCTCTAAGCATAATTTTCCTCTTTTCTATGCAAATTTACGAAAATTTATACTTTTATTTTTGGCTCTCAAAAAACTTTTATACAATTCGTATTTTAATTTTATCCACCAAAAATGTGGATAACTCGGTGGAAAAGTCCAACAACTCCCCTATTTTACCCACTAAAACCCACTGTTGACTATATTTATCCACAAAAATATTTTGTTACGAACTGTAGAAAAGTTTTTTATCTATTTTCCAAAAAATCATCATTTAGTAAAAATTCATATAAAAAACGGCCGGGTAAACCCGGCCAAAAAATTATTTTTCGCCTAAAAAGGTTACCGCTCTCTCGATGGCGGTTTTAGAATTGCCCCAGTCCTTATCGGGGCCACTGTTTCTATAATCAAACATTGAACAGTAATGCTTTAAATCGCCTTTAATTTCCTCTAGTGTTTTACTTACTATATTTGAAAGCCCTGTTAAAAACTCGCTTTTGTATTTTTTAAGGCCGGATTTTGGTGCACCCTGCATAAGGCGTTCATAATGCTTAAGGCAAAAGGTTGGCTGTGAAAGAAAAAGCTCTCTGAAATCTTTATCCTTTTCAAAAGTAAGATAAACCGTTTCCACCATATGGGCCATTCCCCACTCTACCTTTTCACATACAAAACAGCTTTTTAAAAAGGGAGAGATTTTTTTGTTGTCTTTTTGCTTAGTGCTAAAGGCTTTTTCTTCAATTTCGTTAAAATGGCTTTCAAGCATAAGGGCAAGCTGTAAACTGCCTTTTCTTTTCTGCATATTACTTAAATGATTATGACAAAAACCAAGATGGTTGGTTTCTATTCTAACATCGGGCTCCATCATTGCGGCACCCATAATATAGTTTAAAGCTCTTTCCTCCAGCATATTATACATTCTGCAAATGGGACAACCCTCTCGTGTTTCAAAGGCATCACTTACCGGAATAGTACAAATATCTTCTCGCATTATAACCCTCCTATGGTGGCATTTTATGAATACTTTATAAATCGTTCTTTAACACTAATAGAATTATACACTATTAATAATTATCTTTTCAAGGCTTTTATAAAAAAACTACCGGCCTCTATTAGACCGGTAGTTTTGAATTTTATTTAAGGCATTAAACCACCCATATCTATAATAACATCGTCACCCAAATCACGAATTTTAGATATATAAAATGCAAAGGAACCGGGGGCTAATGTGTCATAGAAATTACCCTCAGTAGAGGTTATATAACCGTCACTGGGTATAGATTTTGCCTCTTTAGTGGGGGTAATACCGTCGGGGTTGTAGGTGTATCTTGTGAACTTTGCTTCAAAGCCGCTTTCAAGGTTTAAATTAAAGTTGGTTGGGCGGTTTGTGGTGTTTGCTACAAGAACAACAAGCCTATTCTCATCATTGATAATTGAGCTAACATAAAGTCCACCCTTGGAGTCGTAATTGTTGTCGGTAACGATGCTTTCTACAACGGTTCCATTTTTGTTGTTAAGATACTTTCCTAAAAGGTTAAGACCGTAATAAAGCTTTCGTGGGGTTTCACTTGCATACTTATCATACCTGTGACAAGCACATTTTGATCCATTAGTACATTTGCTTGTATCAATAAGTGATGGGGCGGTCCCGCATACGTGAACTCCGCCTATCCACTTCTCAGTGTTGTTGGCACCAGTAGTACCCGTACTGCCAAACCAAAGTGTATCAAAAAGTTGCCAACTTAAGAACCTGTTTGTGCCTGTGTTAATACCCGCAGTAAGACAAGCTGCAAACTGTGTCATTTGTACGCCTATATCTTCTATTCTGTGGGCATCACTTGCGTAGGTAAAGTATTCGTCACACCAAAATTCTTGGTCGCTTAAACCGGTTTTTTCTCTTATGTTCTTAAAATATTCAGAGTTTTTGTCTGCCCAAGAATAACAGGCATAAGGTTCATATATTGTATCCTCATATCCATTTGCAGTGTCAGGCTTGGGATAGTGGTGGGATGAAATAATATCTATCATACCTTCATATTCAGTACCTTCAACCTGCTCAAGATAGTACTCAATCATTGTTTGGTATGTTATATCATATTCGTCTTCTATTTTCTTTGTTGTGTCAACATTTATGGTCTGGTTGGGGCCTACCAGTAAATAATCATTTCTGATTCCTGCTTTTTTAAGAGCATCGTGCAAGGCTTTAGACATTCGAAGCCATTCCCAATAACTAGTCTTACCGGTTTTACTAATATCAGGATGTTCAAACTCACTACTCTTTCCAGGTTCGGTGAACAGCATAAGATATTTAACGTTATTTACCCCGTGTTCTTTAAAGGCTATAAGCGCCTGTTTCATCCACTCACCGTAACGGGCTGAAGCGACAGCATAAAATTCTTCTTGTGTAACTCCATCTGTAGTATCAATATCAAGGCCTTCAGTTTCGCCATATAAATCGGGTAAATCAAGATCTTTAATGTATCTAACCCATTCTTTTATTGATGAATAGTCACTTAGTTCACTTTCAATTTCACCGTCACCGTCTTTGTCATAATAATGATCCGCATAAGCCATAAAATCATATATAGTCCATCCGGCATTAATTGTGATAGTAATGCCTCTATCCTGAAGCATTTTTGCCCACTTATAAACGGCTTGCATTAGTTCACTGTCCCAGTTCCAACCACCTGCACCGTCATTTAAAGTGTCATCCCATGCAAACTGAGTTTTAAAAGCAGTTCTAACATTGTCAATACCTGAATCCACCAGGCGGTCCATTTCAATTTTTGCCTGTTCGTCGGTGTATTGTCGATTATGTTCGTCCTTCATAAAGGTATAGCAATGATAAACCGTGGAACTTATACCCTGAAAATTGGTATAAATGGAATTGTTATCATTAATAGAAATGTTTTTATCTCTATATTTGCTTAGGATGGTCGTGTATAGGTAATCTCTTATTTTATCGCTCTCAGCAAACTCACCAGTAGGTGTCTTGGCCGAATAAGCAAACTTAGAAACAAGGTAAATACTAGAGTCTATAGGGTCGCTATATAAAACCTTTTCGGTTCCATTTAGGTCATATTTAATATAACCGCACATTGTAAAATCTGTATTCCAATAATTTTCCGAAATATTAATTAAAACTCCGGTATACTGTATTCCGTTCTTGGTTTCTTCAAAGCGAACATCTATATTATCGGCTAATTTATAAGCGGCACCCACAACCCCGTTGTTCACAGTAAGCTCTGCACCGTTTAAAATATCATTTCTCATTGCAACGGTGCCATATTCCTTAACGCGAATGCCAAAATAACCATCATCACAAAGAAGTCTTTTGTCAATCTCAGTCTTGTGGCGAATGCCCTGATTACCCGAGGTTCTAATTGCTGTACCTATGGTTTTGAGGGTGTCTTCAGCATAATCTTCCTTAATTCCGTTATATTGGGTTTCTTCTACCTTGAAGTTATCAATAGCATAAGTTTCGTATCCGGTAAGTTTGGTACTGAAATATAAAACCTGGCTTTCGGGTGCAGTAAAGGTAATAGAGCAAGTAACATTTTCTACATCCTCGTCTTTAACTTTATCTTGGCTTTTATTAACATACCATGTGGGTGGTTCGGAAAACGTTGTTTTATCAAGGGGGACTGTTTCGCTGTATCCCACATTATTATTAATATTAAGCGTAGCGGGTACGTCGCTTAAGCTTTTCTCAGCGGCTTCACCAACATAAAAACTAAAGGTGTTAACTTTTTGTGCTCCAGTAGCGGCTGTTTCATATACAAAATCGCCGTTGGCATCTTTAACAAATTCACCATTGTCGTGGTCATATTTTCGCACATAATTGTGCAAACCTCTTAGGTCTACTGTGAAGCTTATTTTATACTCACAGCCTTTTTTAACCCAAAAAGGTGCAGATACAAGAGTACCACCGCCAGCGGTTGGAGTTTGGGTTTTAAGCCACCCGTTTTCATTGCCTATTTCAAACTTCCCGGAGGGTACTGACCAATTAGCAACACTTGGGGTTGAAAAATCATCATTAGCATAAGTAGGTGTGCCCAACTCATCCTTTACTAAAACCATATCGTCTATGTATAAACCGGTAGCGGTATCACCTCCGTAATCATACAGAAAAGCTAATTTAAAATCTGTTGTGTCAAAGGTGCAAAAGCTTAGGGTAACCTTTTTCCATTCACCTGCTTCACAGCCGCCACTGGTTGCGTCTGCAAAATATACGTCATCAAGATTCTGTTTTTCGTCAGGTTTGTAATTTGCCCATTCGCCAAGATATGTGCTTTCAGAATGGAGTGATACATATTTCAAATAAGGCTGAGAGGTGTTTGCATCTGTTTGTTCTATATTATAGTAAAAAGAAAGCTTATACTGAGCATTTTTCTCTAAGCCGGTTATATAGCGATATATGGCAGAACCCGTGTTTCTCACAATCTTTGCCGAATTATTGCCACTTCTTGCCTTATCATTGGAAACCGTAACTTTTACTAAACTATCGCCACCCCAAGTTTCCGAACCGAAAAGATTACTATCTTTAAGGTCTACACCCGGAGTGGAACCTTCAAAACCACCGTTTTCAATGAGGTTGAAGTCGTAAAATACAGGGGTATAATCGTCAGCAGAACCACCCGTAGGCATAGTGAAGGTTTTAGAAGCAGAAACCTCTTTACCATCCTTGTACCAACCGCGGAAGCCACAGGAGTCGGCCGGAATTGCAGTAAGGGTTGAGCCATCTATGGTATAGCTTCCTAGCGCCGGGTCATAATCCGGAACATAGGCAGCCTGTGTATTCATAACAAGACCGGAAAGCGCATCTGCCGGAACAAGGCCCAACAATAAAGCGCTTACAAGAACTATACAAATAGCTTTAACTGCTCTGCTGTTATTTTTTGAATTTTTTTTAAGTGACATTAGTTTACCTCCTGTTTTATCAAAACTATTTTTCTCATTATATCATAGTTTTGAATTGGTTTCAATGGTATTAGTAAAAAATTCCAATATTAAAATCCTTAACCTTTTGCTTGTCTTTTTACCTATTTTACAGTATTATAGTATCCTAGTGAGGTAATGAGTATGAGTTTTTTACATTAATAAAATTATACACTATTAATAATTATCTTTTCAAGGCTTTTATAAAAAAACTACCGGCCTCTATTAGACCGGTAGTTTTGAATTTTTTTAAGGCATTAAACCTCCCATATCTATAATAACATCGTCACCCAAATCACGAATTTCAGATATATAAAATGCAAAGGAACCGGGGGCTAACGTGTCATAGAAGTTACCCTCAGTAGAGGTTATATAACCGTCACTGGGTATAGATTTTGCCTCTTTTGTGGGGGTAATACCGTCGGGGTTGTAGGTGTATCTTGTAAACTTTGCTTCAAAGCCGCTTTCAAGGTTTAAATTAAAGTTGGTTGGGCGGTTTGTGGTGTTTGCTACAAGAACAACAAGTCTATTCTCATCATTGATAATTGAGCTAACGTAAAGACCACCATTGGCATCGTAATTATCAATATCCTCAACCGCACTGGAAACAACAGAAGCATTTTTATTCTGCAAATGCTTACCTAAAAGGTTAAGACCGTAATAAAGCTTTCTGGGTGTTTCGCTAACATACTTATCATAATCATGACATGGGCAATTTTCACCCTTGGAGCTGGTACAATTAGAGGTATCTATAAGTGATGGTGCCGTTCCGCAAGCGTGAACACCGCCTATAAATTCACCGCCAGTATTAGTCTGTTTATCCCATAAGGTGTCGAAAATCTGCCAACTTAAAAACCTGTTTATGCCGGTATTAATGCCCTTGGAAAGACAAGCGGAAAACTGTGTCATTTGCAGGCCAATATCTTCACGCCGTACAGCATCGCTTGCATAGGTAAAGAACTCATCAGCCAAAAACTCTTTATTGCTGCCGTCGGCATTCTTTTCGCTGTTGTTTCTTAAAGCTTCAAAGTAATCAAAGTTTTTATCGGCCCAGGAATAACATGCATAAGGGTCATAAATGGTGTCTTCGTATCCGGACGCGGTATCGGGCTTGGGATAGTGGTGAGATGAAAGAATATCTACCATATCTTTATAATCTGTATATTTTTTACCGTTTTCAAACATTGCAGGGTAATTTGCGGCCCAACCGTTGGGGTCCCAATCTGCAATACATTGTGCGCTGGTAGCTTCATCAACCATTAAGGAATAGTATTCCACCATACTAAGTTTTCTACCCTGGTCAATATTTATAGACTGGCTGGGACCGATAATTTTATAGTCTTCTCTTGTTCCGGCAGCAACCAGTGTGTCATGAAGACCCATGGTCATTACCAACCATTCCCAATAAGCGTTGACTGCCGTAACATCACCGTTAAAATGAGAAGATTCGGTAAAGGGTAAAATATATTTAACATTATTAACACCGTGGTCTTTAAAGGCTTTAACAGCCTGTGTTATCCATTCGCCGTAACGGGCGCTGACTACAGCATAATACTCTTCCTTGGTAACGCCGTCCGAAAGGTCAACATCAACGCCCCTATTAGTCTGTTCGTTATACTTATCGGCCATTCCTGTTACATTTTTAAGATATTCAACCTCAGAAATTGAAGAATAGTCCTTTTCTATATCCTGGACAATTCCATCTCCGTCTTCGTCAAAATAATGATAGTCAGCATAGGCGGTGTAATCTTCTAAATGCCAGCCGGCATTGATGGTAATCGTAATTCCTCTTCGTCCAAGCATTTTTGCCCACTCATAAATGGCCTTCATATTCTCGCTTTCCCAGTTCCAGCCACCAATGTTGTTATCCCATGCCCAACGTGACCTAAACAGGGTTCGAACGTTATCAATACCCGAATCTTTGAGGCGGTCCATTTCTATTTCTAACTGTTCGGTGGTATAGGTTCTGTTATGAACACCATCGTCTACAACACTGCTACAATGATAAATAGTAGAGCTAATTCCTTGGAAGTTTGTATAAGTAACCTCTTCGTCGTTAATGGTAATAGCTTTATCTCTATATTTACTTAGAATGGTAGTATATAAATAATCCCTTATTTTATCACTCTCAGCAAACTCACCCGTAGGTGTCTTGGCCGAATAAGCAAACTTGGATACAAGATAGATGCTTGAATCAATCGGGTCGGTATAAATAATCTTTTCCTCTCCGTTAAAATCATATTTAATATACCCGCGCATAGTAAAATCTGTATTCCAATAATTTTCCGAAATATTAATTAAAACTCCGGTATACTGTATTCCTGTATTAGTTTCTTCAAAGCGAACATCTTTATTATCGGCTAAGGAGTAAGCTTTACCCACAACCCCGTTGTTCACAGTAAGCTCTGCACCGTTTAAAATATTATTTCTCATTGCAACGGTGCCGTATTCCTTTACGCGAATACCGAAATAACCCTCGTCGCAAAGAAGCCTTTTATCAACCTCTGTCTTGTGGCGAATACCCTGGTTACCCGTAGTTCTTATTGCCGTGCCTATGGTTTTTAAAGAGTGCTTTATTGCTTCTTCAACGGCGATGTCAGATTCTTTAGTTTTTTCTACCTTAAAGTCATCAATAGCATAAGTGCCGTACCCGTTAAGCTTAGTGCTGAAATATAATACCTCGCTTTCGGGTGCGGTGAAGGTCATTGTGCAGGTAAGGTTTTTAACATTCTCAGGGTTATGCTTATCTACAGTGCCGCCTCCGTAATATGCAGGCCAAGACTCATACTTTGTTGTTGTCCTCTCCAAATCTTGATTTGTTGTTTCACCATTTTTAACTAAAATCTTACTATTTACATTTAAGCTCTTTCCAGCGGCTTTGCCAACATAAAAACAGAAAAAATTTGGGCTTTTGTCGTTATAAGACCCTGATAGATATACCGGATTTCCATTTTCATCTGTAACAAATGTTCCATTTTTAATTTCACGCATATAATTATCGACATCGCTAAGGTCTAGTTTGAAACTTACTTTATATTCACGGCCTTTGTTAACCCAAAAGGGTGCCGAAACAAGAACACCATAATTATCGGTGGGCGCTTGGGTTTCAAGACGTCCATTTTTATAGGAGATAGCAAAATTTTTAGAAGGCACTGACCAATTAGCAACGCTCTGGGTTGAGAAATCATCATTAGCATAAGTAGGTGCGGCTAACTCATCTTTTATTAAAGATAAATCGTCAATATATAAATATGTATCTACATTTGCTATATAAGTAAAAGCAAGTATAAAGTCTGTAGTATCGTTAGTGAAGAAGCTTAAGGTAACCTGCTTCCACTCTCCCTCAGCACAACCGCCTGTAGATGCATCTGCAAAATATACGTCTGCAAAATTTTCGCTAAGGTGATTGTTTGCAGGGTTAAACTCGGTGTTCTTTGGAAGAATAACAGCATATTTAAGATACGGATTAGAGGTATTACCATCGCTATCAGTGACCAAATTTGCTATGTTATAATAGAAAGAAAGGGTATATTGGGTATTAGCCTCTAAGCCGGTTATATTGCGGTAAATGGTATTATTACGGCTATAAAACCTTGCAGAATTATTACCGCTATTGGCCTTGTCGTTAGAAACAACTGCTTTTGTCCAGTCATTCTCACCACTTGTATACCCATACCAAATATTATCATCGTATACATCTTTTTTAAGATCTACACCCGGAGTGGAACCTTCAAAACCACCGTTTTCAATGAGGTTGAAGTTGTAAAATACAGGGGTATAATCGTCTTTAGAACCACCCGTAGGCATAGTGAAGGTTTTAGAGGCAGAAACCTCTTTACCATCCTTGTACCAACCGCGGAAGCCACAGGAGTCGGCCGGAATTGCAGTAAGGGTTGAGCCATCTACGGTATAGCTTCCAAGCGCCGGGTCATACACCGGCACATAGGCGGCCTGTGTATTGGTTACAAAACCCGAAAAAACATCTGCAGGGAAAATGCCCAGCAAAAGTGCGCTTACAACCACAACACATACTGCTTTAACAAAATTTCTATGCTTTTTTAAAAAACCTCTCACTTTCATTATTTCCTCCCATTTTAAAGTGTAATATATAAAAAACAACACAACTTTGTAAAATTATACCACAAATAAATACAAATATCAATAGTTTTTATATAAACTGCAGATGCAACGTTTAGATAAACTGATTAGCACAACTTCTGTTACCTTAATTTTAACTTTTTCTTGTCTTTTTCTTTGTTTTACAGTATTATAGTATTGTATTTCAGTTGAGGTGATTTTATGTCAGTTTTTCGCATAGACAATATTTATCCCTTTGATTTGGGGCTCACCCTGGACTGTGGACAGGCCTTTCGCTGGGAGGCAACAGAAGACGGCTGCTTTGAGGGCGTAGCCAAGGGCAGATATTTAAAAATCCGTCAAGAGGGGAACTCTTTAATTTTTTATAATACCTCTAAAGAGGTTTATGAAAATATATGGTATGATTATTTTGATTTAGGACGCGACTATGCAGACATTATAAGAAGAGCCAACAAGGATAGCCGTATAGCCCCTATGACTGCTATGGGCGGCGGAATAAGAATTTTAAAGCAAGACCCATGGGAGGCCCTTTGCTCTTTTATAATATCCCAAAACAACAATATACCCCGAATTAAGGGTATAATAAGCAGGCTTTGTGAGGGGTTTGGCGAAAAAATAGATGGTGGATACACCTTTCCCTCGGCAGAAAGGCTTTCAAGCCTTACCGTAGAAGATTTGGCGCCGCTCAGAAGCGGTTTTAGAGCAAAATATATTTTAGACGCGGCAAGAAAATGCTCAACCTGTTTAAACCTTAATGAGATTAAAAGTTTAGATATTGATTCTGCGCGGCAAAGCCTTATGCAAATTACGGGCGTTGGCCCAAAAGTTGCCGACTGCACACTGCTTTTCGGCTTAGGCTTTTATGAAGCCTTTCCTATGGATGTTTGGATGAAACGTGCTATGGAAATTATATTTAAAGACGGTTTCCCAACGGATCTTAATGACTGCGCCGGAATTATTCAGCAATATATTTTCAACTACGCAAGAACAAATAAAATATCCATTGACAATTAATTAACAAAAAAATTAAATTAGGTCTTTATTTTTTTAAATTGATATAGTATAATGTGTCTTGTGCAATACTAAATAAAAAATGGAGAGTGAAAAATATGCCATTAGTAAACACAAAAGAAATGTTCAAGAAAGCATATGAAGGTGGTTATGCCATTGGTGCTTTCAACGTAAACAACATGGAAATCATTCAGGGTATCACAGAAGCCGGTAAGGCTCTTAACGCTCCTATGATTCTTCAGGTTTCTGCAGGTGCAAGAAAATATGCTAACCACACTTATCTTGTAAAGCTTGTTGAGGCCGCTGTTGAAGAAACCGGTCTTCCTATCGCCCTTCACCTTGACCATGGTGATTCCTTCGAGCTTTGCAAAAGCTGTATCGACGGCGGTTTTACCTCTGTTATGATTGATGGTTCTCACCTTGATTATGAAGATAACGTTGCTCTTACCAAGAAGGTTGTTGATTATGCACACGCTCACGGCGTTACCGTTGAGGGTGAACTTGGACAGCTTGCCGGTATTGAAGATGATGTTAACGTTTCTGCTGAGGATGCTTCCTTTACCGACCCCGACCAGGTTCAGGACTTTGTAACACGTACCGGTGTTGATTCTCTTGCTATTGCTATTGGAACCAGCCACGGTGCTTACAAGTTCAAGCCCGGCCAGAACCCACAGCTTCGTTTTGATATTCTTGAAGAGGTTAGCAAGCGCCTTCCCGGCTTCCCCATTGTTTTACACGGTGCTTCCTCTGTTGTGCCTGAGTTTGTTGAAATGGTAAACACCTATGGCGGAAAGATGCCCGACGCTATTGGTATTCCCGAAGATATGCTTCGCAAGGCCGCCACTATGGCAGTTTGCAAAATCAACATCGACTCTGACCTTCGTCTTGCTCTTACCGGCGCTGTTCGTAAGCACTTTGCCGAGCATCCCGACCATTTTGACCCCAGACAGTACCTTGGCGACGGCCGTGCCGCCATTAAGGGTATGGTTGAACACAAGATTAAAAATGTTCTTGGTTGTAACGACAAGGCTTAATTACTTTTAAAACATTTAAATCCGCCTGCATTCAGTGAATGCGGGCGGTTTTTTGTTGCTTTTACTTTTAAGCTTTGATATAATACTCTTGGTGATTATATGTTAAACAGTGAAAGCCTTGCGCGGCTTAAAATTATATCTGCAATGCTTATTTTTGGTACGATAGGAATTTTCAGAAACCTAATTCCCCTACCCTCTGCCTTTATTTCCCTTACCCGTGGCCTCATTGGCGCCGCATTTTTATTGCTGGTTATTACTCTTAAGGGGCAAAGGTTAAATATTTCTGCAATAAAAGGTAATTTTTTATATCTTGCCTTTTCGGGAGCCGCCTTGGGGCTTAACTGGGTGCTTCTTTTTGAAGCCTATAACTATACCACCGTTGCCGCGGCCACCCTTTACTATTACTTAGCCCCGGTTATTATTGTTTTATCAGCGGCAGTTTTGTTTAAAGAAAGGCTTACCATAAAAAGTGTTATTTGCTCACTTATTGCCCTTTGCGGTATGGTGCCGGTTTCGGGGGTGCTAAGCTCTGGTCTTAGTGGCATCAACATTAAAGGTCTTGGTTTTGGCGTTGGGGCGGCGTTTTTATACTCATCGGTGGTGCTGTTAAATAAAAAAATAAAAGATATACCCGCCTTAGATAAAGCCTTTGTTCAGCTTCTTATTTCGGCTATAGTGTTAATTCCCTATGTTGCTTTTTCAGGTCAGCTTGAAGGTATATCCTTTACATACAGCTCACTAGTGATGATTATTGTATTGGGCGTTGTTCATACCGGCGTTGCATATGCTCTTTATTTCGGCGCAATAAAAAACATAAAGGCCTCTGCTGCCGCAATTTTAAGCTACATAGACCCTGTGTTTGCCATTGTTTTATCCTCTGCCATTTCTTTAGCCTTGCCCGATAAATGGGTTTTAATTGGCGGAGTTATGATT
This sequence comes from Clostridia bacterium, assembly GCA_017410605.1. GTDB lineage: Bacteria > Bacillota > Clostridia > Oscillospirales > Acutalibacteraceae > UMGS1279. The sequence goes on along the minus strand of JAFQQN010000003.1, from coordinate 113,413 downwards.
TTAGGCTCTACCCTTATCAGTGAAATAAAATTTAGTAAAGAATAGGAGAAAAATATGTCACATTTACTGGAAGAATTAGAAGAATTTAAAGAAGCGGCGGTAGAAACCTTTACCGAGGAAGAACTTATTTCTCACGGCCACCACCCCAGACTAGCTCATATTGTTTTAATGCTCAGAAACCTTGCGGTGCTTATTGCGGCGGTTTTATTTATAGTTTCAATAATACTGCATAATTCAAGATATATTTTTAAATCTATAGCCTATTTTTTCGGCGGTGCGGCCTATATTTTAGAATATTTACTTCTTACCGACTTTTTAAAAGAAAAGGTACCCCACCACGAGCTTTTTATGGTCTATTGCCTTGGGCCTTTATATTTTCTTTTAGGCCTTTCATACATATTTCAGTAATAAATAATTTAAAGTTTGCTTATATAACAAAGAGGGTTGCGTTTAAAACCGCAACCCTCTTTGTTGTGGGGAAATTTTTAAAACAAAATGTTTTATTTTAGTTAGATAATTCTATTTACGTGAAGAAGTACGTTTGCTGTCGTCTACTAGCGAAGAAGTATTGTTTTCACTTTCGGTGTTTAGGGTTTTATCCTCATCAACAAACTCAAATTCGCTATAAAGAATGAATACCTTTTCATTTTCATAAGTAAACTCTTCCAAACCGTTTTCGGTTTCCTTTAAAATGTTCAGGGTGGGAGAAATTATACGGTACTTGCCCTTTTCAATAAGGCCTGTATAGGGCTTTAAATCACAACCTATAATGCCATACTCTCCAGGGCCAAAGCTATTGTTACATTCTTTGTTGGAATTTTCGGCTTTTACCTCTTCATATTTTCCGTTAACAAATTTTTCTAGATGCCAAAATCCACTGCACATTAAAGTAAAATCTTCATTGTTATTATTAATATATAAAACTATATAATCTCTATTAATTGGAATTTTATTTGTTTTAGTGTGGATTGCCTCACCGTTTTCACTTATGTCTGTAAGATTTATAGACATATCTACCTTGAACTTAGATTTTTCAGCCTTTGAAGAATCTATTGTAATTGGGTTTTTAATAGCAAATTCAGAGGTATCATCAATTGCAATTTCTTGCACAAAACTTTCATTTGCCTCTTCCTTATATGTCTGTTTGCTGCTAATATCAGCTGTGCCTTTATTGGCACAGGAAGAAAAACAAAACAAAATACTAATAACCATAAAACCAATTAATAATTTTTTCATAACTAAACCTCCTGATATTTCGTTTATAATAATGTTTCTTTCCTTTCAACCTTAGGAATTGTTTCTGCGTTAGCTTGTATGCAACAAGAAAATAATAGAACTACTGATAAAATTAACGACATGAGTTTTTGGGTCATTATTTTCACCTCCTTCGCTTACATTTTTGCTCTCTACTAATATAAACGAAGGAAAATGGTTATTGTGACAAGAAAATAAAAAAATTATTTAATTGGAACAGATTCGGATATTTTAATTAATTCATTCCTTTCTATTGTCCCTGAGATGGAAAAAATATATTCACCGTTTGTAAAGGTAATGGTAGTTTCATTACTAAAGGTAAATATAAATCCCTCAAAATCATTTATAAAAATTTTTTCATGCCCTTTCTGTTCAGTATTTATTCGCATAACAGTACCGTCATTAATACGTTGCCTATACATACACCAGTGGTCATTGTTTTTATATTCTCTCATAACAAGAACATCCAAATCCATACTGTTTGACAGTTCAAACCCGTCAGGGATATAGTCTGGAAAAACAGGCTCAAAAGACAAAGCCGGGCTATTGTCTTCGCTATTTTGAGCAGTATCATCAACAAAAATTATTCTAGTAAACCTTTCATATACCTCTGTTATAAAATCTATTGCAGTTTCACGAAGAGCTTTTACACTAAAGGTTGTGACCGTTAAACTAATTAATAAAGCCAGTACAATAATTGCCACCCTCTTAGCGGCGGTGTTAACTAAGTAAAACCAGCCTTTCTTTTGCCTAGCTATAAGCCTTTGCATTTTTTCTTCAAACAGATCAGAAAAAGTAATAAGGTTTATAGCATTACTGTTAGGAAGAGCCTCACATTTTTGAACAGCATAAAAATCAAAAGCCTGTTTTAGTAATAGGTCTTGGTTTTTCTTCAAAGGACTCATCCTCCTGTAACAATTTTGAAAGCGCTTTTCTTGCCCGTTCCAGCCGTTTTCTCACCGCGACAGACGATATACCTAATATGTCAGAAATTTCTTTATTTGAAAAGCCGTGATAGGCCTTAAGTTCTAAAATATCTCTAAAGCTTTCGGGGAGCTTATTTATGCTTTCAACAAGCTCTTTTACCGGCAAATTATCCTCCGGCATATTTGTGCTATGAGGTATGTTGCTTAACATATCAAGGGACTCTGCTTTATGCTTTGCCTCGGTTCTTAATAACTCTATTGATGCGCTCTTAATAATTATAACGATAAAGGATTTTGTTTTGTGACAATTAATTTCATCAATTTTATTCAAATGCCTTGTAAGTCTTATAAAGGCCTCTTGAACAGCATCCTCAGCCAAACAGTCATCTCTTAAAATATTGAGGGCTATATATTTCATTAATTTTCTATATTCATAATAAAGCTTTTCGAATTTTGATTTTTCCTCTTCGGTTTCAACCAATGACAGATAAAAAAGCAGCATTAAATCACCTCTTGTACATACCTATCTGCTGTTTCTATTATAATTATAATCGTTATAGATAGTCGAAACAGTGCTCAAAAGCATTGTTTCGACACCAAATCTACAATTTGGTTGCAAATTTTCTTCAAAAATTTGACAATAACTATTGCAATGATTGTCAAGCCAATTCAAATTGTTCTTAATTTGAATTGGCGGAAGCCGATGAAATCGGCTTGTCGAAGCGCTTTTCTGCGTTTCGACATTCTATAATCATTATACCAAATTAATAGCTGTAATTCAATATAAATAAGGCTAAAGAAAGCACAAACCGGTCACCGCCACCGGACGGGGGATGTAAATAACAAGGCTTCTCCGCGAGAACGGAGAAGCCTTGAATTTCAACAAATATTAATTATAAAACGCAGTTATCTTTTAACAAAAAACTCTTCATACCATACAAGGAAGGTGTAAACTGTCCAGATACGGCGGGAAAGGTCGGCCTTACCCTTTTTATGGTCCTCAAGCATTTTGACTAATTTTTTAGTGTGGAAATATTTTTCTGCGCTAGAAGAAGTAAACATATTATAAACCTTGTTATAATATTTATCCTCTTTCAGCCAAACACGAATAGGCACCGGGAAGCCAAGCTTAGGCCTTGAAGCGGTAGTAGAGGGAATTGTCTTATCTGCCGCCGCACGAAGCGCCATTTTTGTATTAGTTGGTGAAACCCTATGCCTTGTGGGGATTTTTTCGGCAAGGTTCATAACCTCTTTATCAAGGAAAGGAACGCGAAGCTCTAAAGAATTGGCCATACTTGTTTTGTCGGCCTTAAGCAGAATATCACCCATAAGCCACATATTAATATCTAAATACTGCATTTGGGTAATCTCGTCATAGCCAGCGGCCTCGTCATAAAACCTTGCACAAAGCTCATTAGGTGCGGGGGCTGTACTACCATTTTTAAGTAATTTGGCCCTCTCTTTTTTAGTGAACATATTGGCGTTACCAATATATCTTTCCCTTAGGGTTTGTCCTCTTCTTACAAGGAAGTTAAAGCCTCTCTTCTGTGGAAAAACAGATGCAACCTTACCAATAAGGCGGCGAATGGGCATAGGAATTTTATTATAACCGGCACAGGAAATAGGCTCACTGTAAATTCGGTAGCCGCCGAAAAGCTCATCGGCACCCTCACCCGAAAGCACAACCTTAACCGATTCACTTGCAAGTTTAGCAACAAAATAAAGCGCTATTGAGGCAGGGTCGGCAAGGGGCTCGTCCATATGATATTGCATTAAAGGAAAGGCCTCAAAAAACTCCTCAGAGGTAATAACCTTACTTTCGTTTTTGGTGTTTATTGTTTTAGAAAACTCTTTAGCAAACTCAATTTCGCTATAGTGACCGCCCTCACCAAAGCCAACGGTAAAGGTTTTATCAACCTTGGCGGCGGAGGCAATATATGAAGAATCTATTCCGCCCGAAAGGAATGAGCCAACCTCAACATCACTTATTTTATGGGCCTCAACCGATTCGTTTATTGCCTCATCAATTATCTCTGCATATTCTTCGAAGCTTTTATCCTCTGCTTTAAACTCTGGACGCCAATAACGAACAGTTTCCATATTACCATCTTTAAAGGTAAAATAATGTGCAGGAAGAAGTTTAAACACATTCTCAAAAAATGTGGTTTCTAAGGGTGAATACTGAAAAGAAAGATAATGCTCTAAAGCCCGATGATTTAGTTTTTTCTCAAAAGCAGGGTGATGCAAAAATGCCTTTATTTCTGAGCCGAACATAAGTGTATCGCCCATTTTTGCATAATAAAAGGGTTTAATACCAAAGCGGTCTCTGGCACCAAACAGGGTCTTTTCCTTTTTGTTCCATATTACAAAAGAAAACATTCCGCGAAGCTTGGGCACAATATCGCTACCGTATTCCTCATAGCCGTGCAAAATAACCTCACTATCGGTACGGGTTTTAAAAATATGGCCCTTACTAAGCAAATCTTCCCTAAGCTCGGGAAAATTATATATCTCACCGTTAAAGGTTAGCACCAGATTATCGTCTTCATTATAAAGGGGTTGGCTTCCGTCGGAAAGGTCAATAATACTTAGTCTTCTAAAACCAAGGCACATTTCTTCCCCAACATACATACCCTCAGAATCGGGGCCGCGGTGGGCAATAGAATCCATCATAATTTTAAGAACCTTTTGGTCCTCGCCCTTAGAAAGCCTATTAGTGAAGCCTACATATCCGCACATATTTTTTCTCCTTTAAAAAATTATCTTCTTTGTATATTTAAACATTAACCAGGCCACAAGGCCGGTAAAAATTCCTGTTATTATTCCAATTAATAAAAGCAACGGAGCGTAATACCAAACACCACCGCCAACCACAACACTTGCAACAACAAGCTGAGCAAGGTTATGAACGGTACTTGCGGCAACGCTTATTCCCAATACCCCGAAAACCTTAAGCCTTGAAAAAGCAACCGAACAAAGAATGCTGAGCATTCCCGCCGTAAAAGAAAACACAAGGGAAAACAAACCGCCGAACAGCAAACCGCCAAGTAATATTCTAACACTGTTTACTAAAAAGGCACCATTATAATTTCCCCTTAAAACAAGGTAGAGAGAAAGGGTATTGGCTATTCCAAGCTTTACCCCCGGTGCTATAAAGCTTAAAGGGAAAAGCATTTCAATATACCCGAAAATAAGAGCGGCCGCCGATAAAAGAGCATAAACCGTAATTTTTTTAGCAGAGATGTTGGTCATTCTACTTTACCTCCGCTATAAGGCGGTGGGGCAAACACACAATAGTTTCCCCAACCTTATAAATCGGCGAATGTGAAACACAAATATTATCTCTACAGTCTGCCGTTTCTACAAAGCATTGACCGTTTTTTACAACCACACGGTTATAACCATACCCGGTTTCAGCCTCATAAATATCGTCTTCGTTGAGTGGTAGAATTTGAACAACCTTGTTATCAACGCTTATTTCTACTTTACTGCCTCTGTCTTCTTTCGGCAGAGCCAATATAAATATAATAAGGGCCGAAAATAATACTGCCACTATAACAAGCATATCTGTAGCCTTAAAAAATTTATGCTTCATAGGTTCTCACTCCGCTTTTATCTAACCCTTTGAGGGCAGTTTTAAAGCACTCTTCTTCGGCTATATCACAAAGTGGGCATAGCACAAAAGCTCTCTCAAAAAGCCCGGGGTGAGGTAATGTCAGTTCTTTTGTATTAAGGGTAACACCCTCATAATAAAGCAAATCTAAATCTATAACCCTGGGGCCGTTTTTAATGGTTCTTACCCTACCCATTGCGGCCTCTATGCCAAGTAAACCGCCAAGCAACGCAGACGGTGAAAGCTTGGTTTCAACCATTACCGCCCCATTTAAAAAGCAGTTTTGCGCCTCATAACCCCAAGGGTCGGTTTCATAAAGGGACGAGATTTTTAGAACCTTGGTTTCGGGAAGTAAAGAAAGGGCAGTTATGGCATTTTTTATATTTTCTTCGCAGTTGCCCATATTTGTTCCAAGGGCTATATATGCCTTTGCCATTTCTCCACCTCTTATACATTAAGTATATTTTAGATACTAATAGTTATCTATCTTTTCTGATCCTTACAGCCACATAATCAAACACGCCCGACATTGGTGCGTTTGGTTTTTTAAGCAAAACTTCAACCGACATAAGCTTTGGAAAATTTTCTATAAGACGGTTTGCAACCTCTTCAGCCGCTCTTTCAATAAGCTTATATGGCTTTTCGGTCATTGCTGCATTAATAACCTTTCGAGCTTTAGCATAATTAATAGTTTCTTCTAAATCATCGGTTTTTCTTGCCTTTTCTAGGTTGGTAAAAAGTGTAATATCAAGCTCAAATTCCTGGCCGTTTTCGGTTTCTTCGGGGTTAACACCGTGGTAAGCAAAAATCTTAAGGCCTTTAATTATAATTTCATCCATTTGTGTTTTCACCCTCAAAAATTCCACACATAATTGAAAAAAGTAAAAGATAAGCTATTGTAAGAAAAACACCTATAACAAATTCATAGGTAAGGCAATTAGATAAAAATCCACCTATACCGCTCACCCCTGAGCCCTCCATTGACTTTACAGCGAATACTACATCTGCAATATGGTAAACAGTAAGGGTTACAACAGCGGTAAGTCCAAAGCAAAGAGTGGTTTTTCTGAACCCACCCCTTACAAAGCCGAGGCACAAAAAGAAAAAGCCAACTAAAACAAAAAACTCGGCCGAAAATTTTGCAATTTCAAAGTATTCCCATGTTCCGGTAAGGCCTGTACCGTTTCCTATTGACACTAGCTGTAAAACCAAAGCCGACAGTCTGACAATGCCCATAAAGGCCGAAACCGCCATAGTTATTATAGACCATAGCTTTACAAAGTTTTTTTCAAAAAGCTTTAGCATAGCCGACACGGCAACCAATATTCCACAGGGAATATACCTTAAAAATAAAGTGCTGAAAAGGGTTGCACCTGTAACACTTTCTTGCATAAAAAGTGCCGAAAGGTCACTGTATATTAAAATTATTGCCGAAATAACCGCCAAAGGCTTTATTAATCTGTTCATTTTCTATCTCCTCAAACTGTCAACCATCTGGGCCGTTTGAATACCGGCCTTAATGTTATGAACCCTTATTATATCGGCGCCACCAAAAGCACCTATAGTGTGAGCGGCAACGGTGCCATAATCCCTTTCACTGAAGGGTATATCCTCCCCTACCGCCTCACCTATAACCCGTTTACGGGAAGCGCCAAGCAGATATGCATTATTTTGAACCTTTATTTTTTCTGTCCCTCTAATAATAAGTCTGTTTTGCTCAGAAGTCTTGCTAAAGCCAACACCTGGGTCGAGGCAAATGTTTTCACTCTTAACACCAAGGCTCACTGCCTTTTCCTTCAAGGCTAAAAGCTCTTTATGGAGGGATAGTTCAAAATTGCTGTCGCCTATAGGGTTGTTATGCATTATAACCCACCCCGCCGAATAACGACTTACAAGCTCAGCCATTTTAGGGTCTACTCTGCCGCTAACATCGTTAATAATATGGCACCCTAGCTTCAAGGCCCTTTCGGCCACCTCAGGGTAAAAGGTGTCTACCGAAACAGGAATTTTAACCTGCTTTAAAATTTCGGGCAAAACCTTTTTAAGACGCGCCCACTCTTCCTCGGCGCTTACTTTTGTGTGCCCCGGACGGGTAGACTGACCGCCAATATCTATAATATCTACACCCTGCTTTTCCATAGCCAGGGCGGTGGTTACCGCTTTTTTGAAAGAAAGGTTTTCACCGCCGTCAGAAAAAGAATCAGGTGTAACATTCAAAATGCCCATTACATAGGTTTTTGCGCCTAACTCTAAGCATTTTTCTTTAAAACAAAACCTGCTCATACTATTTATTTTCCAAAAGCTTTAAGGCTTCGGCCCTTGTTCGGCTGTCAGAACGCATTACTCCCCGAAGGGCAGATGTACAGGTGGTAGCCCCCGAAGCCCTTGCACCCCGCATTGTCATACAAAGGTGTTCTGCCTCAATAACCACAGCCACACCTAAAGCCTTAAGTTCTTTACTTAAAAAGTCGGCAACATTTGCGGTAAGCCTTTCTTGAAGCTGAGGCCTTCTTGCAAAGCAGTCAACAATTCTTGCCAGTTTAGAAAGGCCAATAACAGTTCCGTCGCTTGGGATATATGCAATATGGGCCTTGCCTACAAAGGGCAAAAGATGGTGCTCACACATTGAATAAAGGGGAATATCGCGAACTACAACCATTTCGTCGTGGCCTGTATGAAAGGTTTTAAGATGCATTTTGGGGTCGCTCTCAAGCCCCGAAAAAACCTCTTCATACATTCTTGCAACACGGGCGGGTGTTTCTAAAAGCCCCTCTCTTTCGGGGTCCTCCCCTATTGCAAGAAGTATCTCACGAACTGCATTTTCAATTCGTTTCTTATCCAAAATAATTCCTCCGAAATAGCGGTAAAATCCGCGTGTACATATTGTATTGCACACGCAGATTTATAGGTTTAAATTAAAATTCAAGTTTAGCCTTAATGTAACTGTTAAGGTATTCTATTTTAATACGCTCTTGGGTCATAGTGTCGCGGTCGCGCACGGTAACGCATCCGTCTTCTTCACTCTCAAAGTCGTAGGTAATGCAGAAAGGCGTACCAATTTCGTCTTCACGGCGGTAGCGCTTACCAATAGAACCGGCATCGTCAAAATCAACCATATAATCCTTAGCGAGAGTATTATAAACCTCCATAGCCTTTTCGGAAAGCTTTTTGCTAAGGGGCAAAACAGCGGCCTTATAGGGGGCAAGTGCCGGGTGAAGGCGAAGAACTGTACGGGTGTCGCCCTTTTCGTCGGTTTCTTCGTCATAAGCATCGCAAAGGAAAGCAAGAAGAACGCGGTCGGCACCAAGAGAAGGCTCAATAACATAAGGAACATATTTCTCACCGGTTTCCTGGTCGAAATATTCTAAGCTCTTGGTAGATTCTTTCATATGGGCATTAAGGTCAAAGTCGGTACGGTCGGCAATGCCCCAAAGCTCACCCCAACCAAAGGGGAATAAAAATTCAAAGTCGGTAGTTGCATTAGAATAGTGAGAAAGCTCTTCTTTTTCGTGGTCGCGAAGTCTAAGATTTTCTTCTTTCATACCAAGAGAAATGAGCCAATTTTTGCAATATTCTTTCCAATATGCAAACCACTCAAGGTCGGTACCGGGTTTGCAGAAAAACTCAAGCTCCATCTGTTCAAATTCTCTGGTACGGAAGATGAAGTTACCGGGGGTAATTTCGTTACGGAAAGACTTACCTACCTGGCAAACACCAAAGGGAAGCTTTCTGCGTGTGGTACGCTGAATGTTTGCAAAGTTTACAAAAATACCCTGAGCGGTTTCGGGGCGAAGATAAATTTCGTTCTTTGCGTCCTCTGTTACACCCTGGAAAGTTTTGAACATAAGGTTAAACTTACGAATATCGGTAAAATTGCAAGAGCCACAATCGGGGCAAACAATATTATTTTCTTTAATATAGTTGGCCATTTCATCAAAGCTCCAACTGGCGGGGTTAACACCTGTATCTTCAATAAGCTTATCGGCGCGGTGACGGGTTTTACAATCCTTACAGTCCATAAGGGGGTCAGAAAAACCACCTACGTGACCCGAAGCAACCCAAACCTGAGGGTTCATAAGAATTGCACTATCTAAACCTACATTATAAGGGTTTTCCTGAACAAACTTTTTCCACCAAGCCTTTTTTACATTATTTTTAAGCTCTACACCTAAGGGGCCGTAATCCCAAGTGTTAGAAAGGCCACCGTATATTTCAGAGCCGGAATATACAAAGCCTCTTCCCTTTGCAAGAGCAACTACTGTTTCCATATTTTTTTCGCTGTTTTTCATTTTTTCTTCCTCCGAAAATATGTTAATCTATACACTTTTTAAGTGTACCACAACAGCACCCCTGTGTCAAGGATTTTAAAGCAGTTTAATGGCAATCTCAGGTTTGAATTTCACATAAATTTTAGTTTAGTTTTAAATTGCTATTGCAGTTTATATTTTAAAATAGTATAATATTTTCAAAAAGGCGGGGAGTGAATTTTATGGACGAAAAAACAGTTATCATTTATGCCTCGCCTAAAGCAGATTCTTTCACCGCTAAGCTTTTAAAAGAAAAGTTTGGTGACTGTAAAGGGGCATATTTTTACAACTGCTTTAAGGCGTTACCCCACCCCTGTTTTGACTGTGGCTTTTGCAAAACAAAAGAGGGCTGTGCTTTCTCTGACCTTGATAAGTTTTATGAAAAATTTGAAAAGGCAAATAGGGTTATTTTTGCCTTCCCAATTTACAACTGCGGTCTTCCCGCACCGCTTAAAGCCCTTGTAGACCGTTTTCAAAGGTTTTATAATGCTAGGTTTGTTTTAAATAAACGTCCGCCTGTTAAGGGAGAACGAGAAGTTTTTGTTCTTATGACCTGTGGAAGCGAGCAAGACCAAGCCGAATCGGTTTTAAAACAGCTTACCCCTATGTTTACAATAAGCGGTTGTCATCTTAAAGAATATTATTTAATAAAGGGCACCGACAATATATAACCCACAATAAGGAGGAGATAAAATGAACGCTCAATTTGAAAAAATAACGCCGGAGAATATGTTTGACAGCGGCGACCTTAAAATTTTAATATGCTATTTATTAGCCTCACTTTCCGAGGCCGTACCAGCTACCGAGACTGCACAGCTTTTTCACTATGAGGGCATTTCAAACTATTTTGATACCCAAACCGCAATTGCAGAGCTTGAGCGTGACGGGTATATAACTGTGTCAGAAAAAGCTAAGGATATGTATGAAATTACCCCTAAGGGCATTTCCCTTAGCAACACACTTAAAGATACAGTTTCTACTGCCCTTAGAACCAAAGTTTATAATGCTGTTTTGAAAATGCTTTTGCGTTATAAAACCGAGCGTGACACCAACATTACTATTGAGAAAACCGAGGGCGGTGCCTTGCTTACCTGTAAGGTTGAAAATTCCGGTCAGACGCTTTTTTCTTTTCAGCTTCTTCTTCCGGGTGTTCCCCAAGCTCAGGCTCTCAAAACCCAAATTTTAGAAGACCCCAAGTATTATTATGATTCATTTATAAAAACCCTTACAGACGGTCTTAAAGAGAAAAAAGGAGAATGACGTTATGTTAAATGTTATTGGCATTGATGTAGGCGGTACAAAATGTGCCGTTACCGCCGGCTGTGCAACAGAAAAAGAACTGAAAGTTTTGGATAAAAAGGGGTTTGCAACCGATGTTTCAAAATCTGCCGACGAAATGATGGCACAGTTTTTTGAAATATTAGATGAATTTATTCCAAAATACGGCTGTGATGCAATAGGAATTTCTTGCGGTGGACCGTTGGATTCTAAAAAGGGGGTTATTGTTTGCCCTCCCAACCTACCTAACCTACACGGCTTTGAAATTGTAAAAACATTTAAAGAACGGTATAATGTTCCGGCCTTTTTACAAAACGATGCTAATGCCTGTGCCCTTGCCGAATGGCTTTACGGCGCAGGTGAACATTGTCAGAATATGGTGTTTTTAACCTTTGGAACCGGTCTTGGCGCCGGGCTTATTTTAGACGGTAAGCTTTACGAGGGCACAAACGGAAATGCAGGTGAGGTAGGTCACGTAAGGCTTAGCGAAAACGGACCTGTAGGTTTTGGAAAATTTGGCTCGTTTGAGGGATTTTGCAGCGGCGGAGGTATTGCTCAATTAGGCTACACTTTAGGTCTTGCGGCCTACCAAAGAGGCGAAACTCCCCTTTATTTTCACCCCGAAACCGCGCCAAAAGATATTACTGCTAAATCTATAGCTATTGCGGCTGAACAGCACGGTGACCCAACAGCTATTGAGGTTTACCGACTTTGCGGTGAATATTTAGGCCGTGGCCTTTCAATACTTATTGACCTTCTTAACCCCGAAAAAATTGTTATTGGAAGCATTTTCACCCGTTCAAGAAACGGTCTTTGGGAATCCTGTAAAGAGATTATAGAAAAAGAAGCCCTTGAGGTTTCTTGGAAATGCTGTGAAGTTGTTCCCGCTCAGCTTTTAGAGGGTATAGGCGACTATGCCGCCCTCACCGTTGGTGTTTACGGGTTAAATCAAACAAAAAATTAATTTTATATAGGTGGTTATTTTTATGGATTATGTTTCTCTTCTTATATCAAAAAACGAGAAGCTAAGCTGCTGCGCAGATGATATTAATAAAGCAATAAACGCAATAGTTGATTGCTATAAAAACGACGGAAAGCTTCTTCTTTGTGGAAACGGCGGAAGCGCAGCCGACAGCACACACATTGTTGGCGAACTTATGAAGGGCTTTTTAAAGCGCCGCCCTGTTGAAGGTGAAAAAGCCGAGGCTTTAAAAACTGCCAACCCAAAGGTAGATGACCTTCTTCTTTCCAAGCTTCAGTGCGGTCTTCCGGCTGTAAACCTTTGTGAATCTTCCTCTCTTCTTACTGCTTACTGTAACGATGTTGACCCCGACTATATATTTGCCCAACAGGTTTTCGGGCTTGGCAAAAAAGGTGATGTTTTTATTGGTCTTAGCACCTCGGGTAACGCAAAAAACATTAACCATGCCGCAAAAGTGGCCAAAGCCCTTGGTATAACCGTTATTGGTATGACCGGAAATGGCGGCGGTGCCCTTGCTGAAAATTCTGATATTTGCATCAAGGCACCCGAAACCGAAACCTACCTTGTGCAAGAAGCTCATCTTCCCATTTATCACGCTATTTGCGCCGCGGTAGAAGAAGAATTTTTCAAAAAATAAAACAGAAATTAAAACCTAATACAAATTCAAAAACCACTCTGTCTCAAAAGGCAGAGTGGTTAATTTTTTAGACTTATTTTACAGTGCTTTTAATTATTTTTTCTTACCTGTAACTGCGTTTAGAATGCTGGTGGCGGCAATTATAACACCAATAACGGCAATTATAATAACCATACCAACGCCCATATAACCCAGGTTATTAACAAAATTTGAGGGATTAAATGCAAGGTTTAAAAAAGACATCATAATATTTCCTCCCAATATTAAAGAGCGCCAAGGCCGAAACTGAGTATAATACCGCCTGCAATAACAGAAGCAATCTGACCGGAAACGTTAACCGCCATTGAATGCATAAGCAGGAAGTTTTGATTATCGGCTTCAAGGCCTAATTTATGAACAACACGGCCGGACATGGGGAATGCAGAAATACCGGCGGCACCAATCATAGGATTAACCTTTTTCTTCATAAAGAGGTTGAGAAACTTAGCAAAAAGAACTCCACCGGCGGTATCAATGATAAATGCAACAAGACCAAGACCTAAAATGAGCAGGGTGTTAACAGCCAAGAAGTCTTTATAATACATTTTTGTGGCAATTGTGATACCAAGGAAGATGGTAATAAGGTTTGCAAGAACCTTCTGTGCTGTTTCAGAAAGAGAGTTTAGCACACCGCACTCGCGAATAAGGTTACCGAACATTAAGAAACCAACGAGGTAAACTGAGTCGGGAGCTACAATACCAACAACTGCAGTGATAATGATGGGGAACAAAATTTTAGTGAGCTTGGAAACAGATTTAGGCTCGTAAGGCATACGGATAAGGCGTTCTTTTTTGGTTGTAAGAAGCTTAATAACGGGGGGTTGAATAATGGGAACAAGAGCCATATAAGAATATGCGGCAACCATAATTGCACCAACATATTTAGAACCCAGCTGTTGTGCAACAACAATAGAGGTGGGGCCGTCAGCGGCACCGATAACACCAATGGAAAGTGCATCGTTAAAATCAAAGAACATTGAAGCCATACAGAAGGTGAAGAATATACCAAACTGTGCGGCGGCACCGAATATCATAAGTTTAGGGTTGGAAAGCAATGGTCCAAAGTCTATCATTGCGCCTATACCAATGAAAAGAATAAGGGGGAACAGTTCATTAGCTATACCAGCATCGAAAAGGGTTGAAAGTGGGCCAAACATACCATGCTCTGAGCCGGGTGCCGCAACACCGGGAAGGTTAACTATAATAGCACCGAAGCCCATAGGAAGAAGTAAGGTGGGTTCCATATCTTTTTTTATGGCAAGAAAAATTAAAATTCCGCCAATAACCCACATTGCTACCATGGAAACCCAGTCGGTAACTGTCATATCAGCCACGCGGGAAGCCCAGGTGCCAAGCCAAGATGAAAAAGCCTGCATAAAAAACTCTCCTTAAAAATATTTTTTGGGGGTAGTCGCTTCAAACAAAAAATAAACTCTGGTAACGCCTGAATGCGCCACCAGAGTCTCGCTTTTTAAAACAATGGCGGGCTAAAAGCCGTATTGACGCCTTTGCTACGCGTTTATATTTGTTGCGCAAGCTACTCCCTCTTTGAAAGCAGAATAAGTATATCACAAAAAAAGTTCAATGTCAACAAATACCTGTTAGTATTTATTTTATACCCTGCTTAAGAATATTTAGTAGGAGCAACACCGGTGCAAAGCTTAAAGGTTTTAGAAAAATGATAAATACTGTTAAAGCCTACACTCTCAGCTATCTGACCTATAGATTCATAATCACTTTCTAAAAGTCGCTTTGCTTTTTCAATACGTAAGCCTTGAAGATATTTCATTGGTGGAACTTTATAAATATTATAGAAGGTCTTTCGAAAATAAACAGTACTGATATTGCAGAGCTTGGCTAATTGTTCATTAGTAATATCCGGGTTATTATAATTCATAACCATATAATCTATTGCCGGTTTAATAGTATTTTTTGTTTTTTCAGGTGAATAATACTTCTCTTCGCTGTCCAACAAAAAACAAAGGATGCTATAAACTGCCAAAATGGTTTGAACACCCGAAGTTTCCGGCCTTAAAGCTAAGGCTTTCTCAATTTTGGCAAGGTTTTTTAAAAAAATATTGTTGTCTGCAATTTCAAAGGAAAAAATTTCTGTAAAGCTCAAATTTGCATCAAATTATATAACATAAAAATCTCCTTGCTCTGTGCATTGCCAGGTGTAAGAGCTTCCTCTCGGTAAAACGACAGGGTGTAATGCGTCTGAAAAATACTGCTTTCCACCGCTTTGGTAAACAGTTTTTCCTTTATATTTTAAAATTAAAGCCCAATGCTCACGGTTAGTTCTTCCTGAAATAAAATTACCGCTGTTGCTGTAAAGACGGTGAACCGCTATAACCCTTGTTATAACTAAATTTGATAAATCACTGTTAACCATATTTCCCCTCCTTTATAAAAATATTAACATATTAAAATACAAAAGTAAATATCACTTATAATATTTAGTATCATTTTTGATAAAAGTATCACATAGCACATTTACAATTATATAATGCGAATGTAAAATTTAGTTATTAATAAACAGGGGTGCCTATAATGGGATACAAAAAAATCATCATAAAGAATGGCCTTGTTTTTAACGGTGAAAATTTTATCCGTAAGGATATTTATATTGCAGACGGCAAAATATCTAAAATAGAAAACAAAATTAACCTAAAAGCTCATGTGGTTTATAACGCTAAAGGGTTTATTGTGGCCCCGGGGCTTATAGACATTCATACACACATTTATGGCATAAGTGATGACTGCTTTGGAACCCCTGCGCCCTCTTCGTTTTTTCCTTTTGGTGTTACGACGGCAGTAGACGCCGGTAGCGTTAAGGGTAATAAATTTCTTTTAGAAAATATGAAGCTTGGCGCCTATACTTTCCCCTCGGTGCAAATTAAAAATGATTGTGTAGAATTTTACAAGATTGAGAAAATGCTACATACATTCGGTGACAGAGTTGTTGGTATAAAAACATATATAGATTCTTCAAACGGTGATGTTCTAAGCTCACAACCACTTAAAAAGGTTATTGCTTTTGCTGGTGGTAAAGGCCTTAAAGTAATGGTACACTGTTCTAATTCGTCTATTAAAATGGAAGAGATTATAGACCTGCTAAGACCTGGTGATATTTTAACCCACCCTTACCACGGCGGAGATAACAATGCTCTTTTAAATGATTTTTCTGCACTTAAAAAGGCAAAAGAAAAGGGTGTAATAATAGACACCGGTATGGCCGGACATATCCACACCAATTTTGAAATAATGAAAAAGTGTATTTCGGCCGGTCTTTACCCTAATACCATAAGCAGTGACCTTACCAATTTAAGTGTCTTCCAAAGAGGAGGAAATTATGGTCTTACCCTTTGTATGGGTGTTATGAGGGCTATGGGTATGCCCGAAACAGAGATTTTTAAGGCCGTTACAACCAATGCTGCGGCGGCCATTGGAAAAGAATCAAACCTTGGATATATTAAAATAGGCTCAAGGGCAGACCTTGCTGTATTAGATTATGGTTTTCACCCCTTTAATTTTAACATTGACCCAGGAAATAAAATTAAAGGAAATTACAGTTATAACTGCAAACTCACCCTATGTGACGGACAAATAGTTTACAAGGAAAAGAACCTCGACCACAGAATTAAAATATTAATTTAAACGATAGGAGTATTAAAAAATGGAATTTAAAAGAAAATCATTCGCCTCTAACCCCGCCCCCCTTCTTGCCGGAGTTATAAGAGAACGCACTCCAAGAGAAGCAATAGCAACAATTAAGAACTATGCTTTACACGGGGCAAATGGTGCCGACCTACACCTTTCTTGCCTTGATGATGAGTATAAAAATGTTGAGAGCATTGGTACCATTATTAAGCAAGCTCCTCTGCCAATTTTAGGACTTAACTATAACGAGGGCTTGGATTGGGCGATTACTGACACCTCTGAAGAAGAGCGCGTTGCTCTGCTTATGATGGCCATTGATGCGGGTGCCGCCGGAATAGATATTCAAGGCTACACCTTTGATAAGCCCTCCAAGGCGGCTTTCAGAGAAGAGTTTTCACACCTGGATTATTCGTTTATAAAGCCCCGTCCCCACGAGGTAGTAGTTGACCCCAAGATTATTGAAAAGCAGTGCGACCTCATTGAAAGGGTTCACTTTAAAGGCGCCGAGGTTTTGCTTTCTAACCATCTTCATGTTGTGGCCGACACACAGATGCTCGTAGACCTTTGCTTATTCCTTGAAGAGCGCAAACCCGATATTATAAAAATTGTTACCAATTGTGAAACCGATGAAGACATGTTAGAATCTTTCAAATCTATGCTCACAATCAAAAAAGAAATTAAAACCCCCGTTACACTGTTTTGCAACGGACCTACCAGTCCCCTCACCCGAATTATTAATCCTATGCTTGGTGGATATATGGTATTTACTTCTGATGGTTTTAATGCACGAAGCAACTTCACACAAATGGACCTTCAAACTATAAAACAAGTTTTAGATGGCGTTGAAAAGCTAACAAAATAACAAAATCAATTTGAAAGGAAGAGTATTATGAATAAAGAAAGAGTAGCGTTTATTACAGGTGGCGGCGGTTATCTTGGCGGTGAAACCGCTATTACCCTTGCAAAAGAGGGTGTAGCCGTAGGTGTTTGCGATATAAAGAAAGAAAATGTAGAAAAAATTGTAGAGAAAATAATTTCTCTCGGTGGTCGCGCAAAGGCTTATGTTGCTGATGTTTCAGATTCTAAAGAAATAACCGAAGCTATTGAACAGTGCGCTAAGGATTTTGGCAGGCTTGATATTATGATTCATTCTGCCGGAGGAAGCACCCGTATTGCCGGACCCAACGCAAAATGGGTTCACTTGGTAGAGCAAGAGGATTATGTTATTGACAAGGTTTTGAAGGTTAATCTTTACGGTGCTTTCTGGGCCAGTCGTGCCGCCGCAAGAATCATGATAGAACAGGGCGAGGGCGGAAAAATTATTAACCTTGCCTCTACTGTCGGTGTAAACGGAATGTGTTGCAGCACCGATTACGGTGCCGCAAAAGGCGGAATTATGTCACTTACCAAGGGCCTTGCCAAGGAACTTGGTCCCCACAACATTCAGGTAGTTTGTGTTGCCCCCGGCTGTGTTGCCAGACCCGCCGACACCTTTTTGTCCGACAAATATAAATATGGTACTAACTTTTTAAATCAAATGTGCACCGCCACCGATATTTCAGACCTTATTGCATTTTTAGTTAGCGAAAAGAACCGCTTTATTACAGGCCAAACATACATAATAGACGGCGGAAGAACCCTTGCACTTAAAGGAACGGACGGTGAATAGTTTATGAAGGCTATGCTAGTTAATTCAAACGGAAAACCTATTTGGTCAAAGGTAGATGATCCAATTATAAAACCCGATGAGCTTCTTATTAAAATTTATGCGGTGGGTGTTAACCGCGCCGACCTTCTGCAAAGACAAGGCAAATACCCCTCACCTGAGGGTTGCCCCCCTTGGATGGGGTTGGAAATAGCCGGTGAGGTTGTCCAGATTGGAAGTAAAGCCAAAGAAAAATCTACCTTTAAAATTGGTGATACGGTTTGTGCACTTTTGGGCGGAGGTGGTTATGCAGAATATGTCGCCGTGAAATACGATATGCTTATGCCTATTCCAAAAGGGCTTTCCCTAGAACAGGCCGCCGCTCTTCCCGAAGCATACGCAACTTCTTATCTGAACCTCTTTATTGAGGGCCATTTAGAAAAGGGTCAAACCGCATTTATCCCTGCGGGTGCAAGTGGCCTTGCAAGTGTAGCTATTCCTATGGCTAAGGCCTTTGGTGCTAGGGTAATAACCTCTGTTCTTTCAGACGAAATTGCCGAGAATATTAAGCACCTTGGTGCAGATTTGATTATAAACTCTACCACCCAAAACACAGCCAAAGTACTTGCTGACCAAGCCGAAAAGGGTTATGCAGTAAATGTTGCTATGGACTGCCTCTCGGGAGAAATGCTTGGAAAAAGCTTTTCGTTTATGGCAAGGGGCGGTTATTGGATAGTAATTTCCACCCTAGCCGGTATAGAAACAAATATAGAACTTCGCCCATTGCTTACAAAAGGACTTCACCTCGTTGGCAGTATGCTTAGAAATCGCACCCCCGAATTTAAAGCCAAGTTACTTTCAATGCTTGTTGAAAATGTTTGGCCAAAAATTGAAGACGGAGCCATTAAGCCTACTGTCTATAAGGTTTTACCTATTGAAAAAACCGAAGAGGCACACAACCTTTTGCTAGAAGGTAAAAGTATTGGAAAGGTTGTTTTGACTGTTAGCCATGAAAAATAAAGGTATTTACACTAGCCTGTTGGTTATGCTGCTTTGGGGTCTGCTTTTTCCTATGGTTAAAACCGGGTATAAGGTTTTTGGTGTAGGCACAGGTATATCTGCAGTAGGAGATATTTTAACCTTTGCCGGAATAAGATTTTTAGTTTGCGGAGTAATAATCTGTATTTATGCGGCCATTAAAAACCGTTCCTCCTTTAAACCTGTTAAATCCCACCTATTCCCCATTTTAATCTCAGGCTTATTCGCTATAATTTTACACTACGCCTGTACTTATATTGGGCTAAATATTACGGGTGGTTCTAAAACCGCTATCTTAAAACAATTGGGTGCAGTGTTTTACATTTGCTTCGCGGCAGTATTTTTCCCCGATGATAAGCTAACGCCCAAAAAACTATTAGGCCTCGTTCTTGGAATAGGCGGAATTTTTGCCATAAATTTTAATTCCGGTTCTTTTTCATTTGGGCTGGGCGACATACTTATTATTGCCGCCTCATTCTGTACTGTTTTCGCCAACATAACCAGTAAAAAAGTCTTCGCCTTTGTTGAACCTATTGTTTCAACAGGCGTTTCTCAAGTTTTCGGTGGCGGAGTATTACTTTTATTTGGAGTTTTAATGGGTGGGGATATTTCAATTTTTATTCCTAACTCTTTCCTTAAGTTGATTGTACTTTCAGTTATTATTCTTGCCTCAATAATCAGCTACTGTTTATGGTTCATAACAGTAAAAAAAGAAAACCTTTCAAAGCTTTTTATTATAAAGTTTACTGAGCCGCTTTTTTCGGCACTTTTCAGTTGGCTTATTATAGGTGAAGATATTTTTAAATGGCAATATGCTTTAGCCTTTGTGCTCATTTCACTTGGAGTATGCATAGCAAACCACAAAGGTTCAAAAATTAAACAAGTAAACGGTTAACCAAACAACTTCCCGTAATGAAATTTTTTACGGGAAGTTTAAATTTTTTAAATCAACTTTGTTCAAAAACATGTGATATTTATAGGGTTTAATTATTGATTTTTTATACTGTATATGATATTATTGTGATAGCACTTAAAGGGGGGAGATACCATGACACACGAAAATAAATTCGGAATGTTTATTCATTGGGGGCTTTATGCTCTTACCGGCATTCAGGAGCAGGCCTTGGCCCGCTGGGATATGGACAATAAAGAGTATGAAGCACTTATGCATAAATTCAATCCTGTAAAATACGATCCGGAAAAATGGGTTATTGCCGCTAAATCTGCCGGAATGAAATATATTTGCTTTACCACCAAACACCACGACGGTTTTTGTATGTGGGACACAAAGTATTCAGACTATAATATTATGAATACCCCCTATGGCAAGGACATTTTAAAAATGTTGGCAGATGCTTGCAAAAAACACGGTATGCTTTTATCTCTTTATTATTCTAACCCTGACTGGCATCACCCTTATGGCTACAATCCCTCTGCTTCTCACCAATGGAAATGTTTATATACCGAAAAGCCGGATACTTTAAAATACAGAGAATATATTAAAAACCAAATAACCGAATTACTTACCAACTATGGTCCCATTTATACACTCTTTTGGGATATACCGCCGAGAATTGAAGACCCCTCTTTAAACGAACTGGTAAGAAAGCTTCAGCCCGGCATTCATATTAACGACCGTGGTTGGGACAAGGGTGATTTTTCAACACCCGAGCGTGAATATAGTGCCACCGAGGGCGATTATTTCACCCGAATGACCGAAGCCTGCAACTCTTTTGGAGAGCAAAGCTGGGGCTACCGCACCGACGAGGATTTTTATTCTATAAGGCACCTTACCACCTCAATAGACCGCATTATGAGTATGGGTGGAAGCTATCTTTTAAATGTAGGTCCTACCCCCGAGGGTGAATTTTCCGCAGAATACACCGCCCGTTTAAAAGCCGTGGGCGATTGGTACAACCGTATGAACGGATGCCTTGAGTTGGCAGAATATGACAGCTTTGATTATAAAGTTAAAAACAATAAATGCATTGCCAACAAGAAAAACGGCAAAACTTATCTGCATTTTTACGAGGGTCTTATTTCTTCGGCAGTTTGCCTTGAAAAATATCCCTCAGCCCCAAAAAGTGTTTGCCTTATGAACACAGGCGAAGCTCTTAAATTTAAGGAAGAACTTCTTCCCGAGTTCTTCAACCCTGACAACGGAAAAAGCGAAACTGTTTTTCTGCATATTTCAGGAATACCTATTGACGAACTTATTTCTGAGCCGATTGTTTTAGAAATTGAATGGAACTAAAAACAGCCCACCATACTTTTTTTGGTATGGTGGGCTGTTACTTTATTTTTCTTTTTTTACAAGGGTTATCTCGGCACTGTTTTCAACACATTCCTTAGTAACTATTGCTTCGGTTACCGTTTTGTCACCCGGAACCTTATACATTGTATCAATAAGAACATCCTCAAAAATTGAGCGAAGACCTCTGGCACCGGTTTTTCTTTCAACCGTCAGCTTGGCAATTGCCTTAAGCGCCTCCGGCTCAAAGGTTAGCTTAACACCGTCAATATTAAACAGCTCTTCATACTGCTTTAAAACAGAGTTCTTAGGCTCGGTCATAATTCTAACCATAGCCTCTTCATTTAAAGCTTCTAAGGGTGTTACTACCGGAAGTCGTCCAACGAGTTCCGGTATAAGACCAAACTTTACAAGGTCTTTATGAGTGGCGAGTTTAATAAGCTCACCCTTTTCTTCGGTAGTAGATTTTATTTCTGCACCAAAGCCAAGGCTCTTTTTGTTCATTCTGTGCTCTATGATTTTTTCAATGCCGTCAAAGGCACCGGCACAAATGAAGAGTATATTGGTTGTATCAATTTTAATAAATTCTTGTTGGGGGTGCTTTCTTCCTCCCTGGGGTGGAACATTAGCAACAGTACCCTCTAAAATTTTTAGAAGAGCCTGTTGAACACCCTCGCCGCTGACATCTCTTGTAATAGATGTATTTTCTGACTTACGGCTTATTTTATCAATCTCATCAATATAAATAATACCGTGCTGGGCTCTTTCAATATCGTAGTCCGCCGCCTGAATAAGCCTTAAAAGAATGTTTTCAACATCTTCACCAACATAACCGGCTTCAGTAAGAGTGGTGGCGTCGGTAATAGCTATGGGCACATCTAAAAAACGAGCCAGAGTTGTAGCCAAAAGGGTTTTTCCCACACCTGTAGGGCCCAAAAGCAACACATTGCTTTTAGCTAACTCAACCTCATTATTAGAAGTTTTAAGTGCCTTTATTTTCTTATAATGATTATACACCGCAACAGCAAGCGTTTTCTTCGCCTTATCCTGGCCTATAACATATTCGTCAAGCTTTTGCTTAATCTCAACAGGGGTGGGCAAAGGCTTTTCTTCTTTAGTATTGCTTTTTGTTTCTTTTTTAGTGGTATATGGCACGTTCTCCGGCTCTGTTTCGTGCCCTAAAAGGCTATAGCAAACATCAATACATTCGTCACAAATAAAAACACCGGGACCAGCAATAAGCTGCATAACCTCGTCTTGGGTTTTGCCACAAAAGGAACAAACAACATTTTCCTTATCTTTTCCTGCCAAGGGAATTTCCCTCCTATTTTCTAAAAAGGCGGTGTCGGTAATGACACCGCCTAAAAATTATCTTTTTTCAATTACCTTATCAATAAGGCCGTATTCTGCGGCCTGAGCGGCAGACATAAAGTTATCCCTTTCGGTATCTCTTTCTATTTCCTCTAAGGGGCGGCCTGTTTTCTCGGCCAGAATTTTATTAATGGTAGCACGGGTCTTTTCAATATGACGTGCGTGAATAAGAATATCACTTGCCTGACCCTCTGCGGCACCTAATGGCTGATGAATCATAATTTCGCTATTTGGCAAAGCATAACGCTTACCCTTTGTGCCGGCGGCCAAGAGGAATGCACCCATACTTGCGGCCATGCCAAGGCAGATTGTACTAACATCGCACTTAATATACTGCATTGTGTCATAAATAGCCATACCGGCCGAAACAGAACCGCCGGGGCTGTTGATGTAAAAATTAATATCCTTATTAGGGTCCTGACCCTCAAGATATAAAAGCTGAGCAATTATAATACTTGCCGAGGCATTATCAACCTGGTCTGAAAGCATAATAATACGGTCGTTAAGAAGGCGGGAAAAAATATCGTAAGAACGCTCTCCCCTGCTTGTTTGCTCAACAACATAAGGAACTAAATTCATTTTGTTTTCCATAAATATAACCTCCGTTTCAATTATATTAATTGTAACACAAAATTGTAACTAAATTATTGACAAATATAAAAAATTTAATCAATTTCCGGCAAACACTAATAAGCAAAATTTATTTTTAGCATATATTATTAGCGTTTACCTAAGGAAAAACCGTATAGCACTTTACTACACACGGCAGAAAGTCCCATACGGTAATAATTTTTCCTTCTACCGAAAAGCCGATAGATTACTTCTCTTCAGTTTCAGCCTTTTTTGTGGCAGTCTTCTTAGTGGTTGTGGTTTTAGAAGCAGTTGTCTTTTTTTCAGCAGGCTTCTTTTCACCATCTGCACTCTTAGAAGCGGTTGCCTTCTTGGTGGTAGTTTTCTTTGCGGCAGGCTTCTTCTCGGCCTTTTCTTCCTTTTCTACCTTGGTATATTCCTTAACCTCTTTAAGCTTTGCATTTTCCTTAACAAGGTCAATAGCCTTTCTTACAGCAAGGTCATCTGCAATATCCTTCTCAGGAATTGCGGCCTTAACCTGGTCAACAGGCATAGAATAGGTTTCTGCAAGGGTAGCGAACTCTTTAACAAGGTCTTCTTCAGAAGCAGTAAGTTTTTCAAGTTCAACAATCTTTTCAAGAGCAAGACGAATTTTAACCTGACGCTCTGCCTGAGGACGAAGAGATTTTTTCATCTCAGTTTCATTAGAACCGGTGTACTGCATATACATATCTATAGGCATACCCTGCATCTGTAAACGGTATTCAAAATCGCGGTAGCTTTGCTCAACACGATTTTTGAACATAGCCTCAGGAATTTCAGCCTCCATACCGTCAATAATCTTATCGATAAGCTGATTTTCAACCTCGTCTTCAGCGGCCTTATTCTTTCTTTCTAAAGCCTTAGCCTTAATATCTTCCTTAAGAGCATTAAGGGTATCAAACTCGCTTACGTCCTTAGCAAACTCGTCATCAATTTCGGGAAGCTCTTTAACTTTAAGCTCGTGAAGCTTAACCTTAAAGGTGGCGTCCTTACCTGCAAGTTCTTTTGCGCCATATTCTTCGGGGAACTTAACATCAACGTCAAACTCTTCACCGGAGTTATGACCAACAATTTGGTCTTCAAAACCGGGGATAAACTGACCTGAACCAAGAGCTAAAGAATAGCTTTCACCCTTGCCTCCCTCAAAAGCTTCGCCGTCAACAAAGCCTTCAAAATCAATAACGGCAGTATCGCCTAAAGCGGCGGCACGGTCGGTAACCTCAACCATACGTGAGTTGCGGTCAGCCATACGCTCAAGCTCTGCCTTAATCTCATCTTCAGAAACCTCGCAAATAAGCTTTTCTGCTTCAAGACCCTTATACTCGCCAACCTTAACCTCAGGCTTGGTAGTAAGAGTTACCTTAAAGTGAGCACCCTCAGCCTTGCTGATAGAAACAAGGTCGAATTTCATTTCGTCGTCTACAATAGAAACACCTGCTTCGGCTGCTGCGCCCTCGATAGACTCAACATAAAGAAGATTAAGTGCATCTTCAAAGAATACGCCCTCACCATAATATTTTTCAATAATACCGAGAGGAGCCTTGCCCTTACGGAAACCGGGAACGCTTATGTTTTTGCGCTCTCTCTTGTAAACAGTGTTAATAGCATTGCAAAATTTTTCACTGTCGATAGTAATTTCAAGCTCATAACGGTTAGTGTCTACTTTTTTTGATGATTTTAAACTCATTGTATTTCAAACCTCCACACAATTGTACTGATATAATATAACATATATGAACAAAATTTTCCACACTTATTTTCAAAAAAGTCTTAAAAATGGAAAAATTTTATGTTTTACGCAGTTATGGTATCAAAACCGGGGTAAAATCTATGCAATCAGCCGAAATTAATTTAAGCTGAAATTCCTCAAAATGGGAAACTGCCTTATTATATCCACTTCCGTGAATATGACCGTGATAAACAGTAGATATATTAAATTCCCTTAAAACCTCTAAAATGTCTTCACACACAAAATCACCATAAACGGGAGGATAGTGTAAAAACAATGTAATTTCGCCCTCTAACTCTGCGGCAGCATTTAGAGACAGGCGAAGTCTTCCAACCTCTCTTTTTCTTATTTTACTATCTGCGCTTTCGTCATACATCCAACCTCTTGTTCCACATATAACCTTATTTTCAACCTTTACCGCACTATTAAATAAAATTGAAATTGTTTCAAATTTATTTTCTTCTAAAAATTTATTAACCTTGGCGGCGGTGTTCCACCACAAATCGTGATTTCCTTTTAAAAGAATT
Source organism: Clostridia bacterium (assembly GCA_017410605.1). Lineage (GTDB taxonomy): Bacteria > Bacillota > Clostridia > Oscillospirales > Acutalibacteraceae > UMGS1279. The sequence continues at coordinate 87,544 of JAFQQN010000003.1, read as the reverse complement.
TTTTTGCCCGGCAGTGAATTTAAAAATTCGAAATCCTTAACGGTTTCTTCAAGCTTTAAACCCCAAGAAAAATCTCCCGGCAAAATAACAGTGTCTTCATTCTTTACAATTCTTTTCCAATTGCTTTCAATACGCTGAACATAATTATCCCAGCCTTTGAAAATATGCATAGATTTATCAAGAGCAATAGATAAATGCAAATCCGAAATACCGTAAACCGACAACCAAGTTCACCGCCTTTTAAATAAATTTGTTTTTTGCGGACATAATAATACGGGACAATTTTATCCCTAATTTTTTCGAAAGGAATTTGAATTATGGAAAACAACAAAATGGCCGCTGACGTTAAGTGCGTAGTAACCAACTGCAAGTATCACACAATGAACAACTGCTGCGAAGCAGGCTCAATTGAGGTTACACCCTGTAGTGATAACTGCTGTAGCTCAAACGAAACCGCTTGTAAAACCTTCGCACCAAAAAACTAGCCAAAGCATTCAAACTCGAACCAGCCTTAAAGGTCTGATTTAAGGTAGCTTTTGGCTACCTACAAATGGCTGCCTTGAAGCTTCAAGGCAGCCGTTTTTTAACCCATTACTTATTTAATTTTAAGGTATTCCAATACTACCTGTTCCATTTGGTCGGCCTCACACAAATTGTTAAAGCGAGGCTTTTTGCCCTTAAGCTCTGCTAAAGGAGTTGGGGCAACTGTACCACTTACAGCCTTAAGCTGTTCAACAGCATCAAACTCATCATCACTTGCATTTTTACCTAAAGCAGAAAGTACACTGTTAGCAAATTTGTAAGGACTTGCTGTTGAAGCAATAACCATAGGACGGGTATCACCTGTTTTTTCCTTATACTCTTCAGCAACATTTACGGCAACGGCAGTATGGGTATCACAAAGATAACCAAATTTATCAAATACTGTTTTAATGGTTTCTTTGGTTTTCGCATCGTCACAATAACCGCCATAGAAAAGGTCGTCAAGCTTTGCCTTAACCTCAGCATCAACCTTATAGCTTCCGTTATTTTTAAGGGCGTTTTGCCACTCTACGGTTTTAGATGCATCGCGGTCTGATAATTCAAAAAGCATTCTTTCCAGGTTGCTTGAAATAAGAATATCCATTGAAGGTGAAATTGTTGTGAAGAAGCTTCTGTTTCTGTCGTAAACACCGGTAGCAAGAAAGTCTGTAAGCACCTTGTTAGCATTAGAGGCGCAAATGAGCTTACCTACGGGAACACCCATTTTCTTAGCATAATAAGCGGCAAGAATATTTCCGAAATTGCCGGTAGGAACGGCTACGTTAAAACCATTATCAAGCTTTTCGCCGCGGTTTAAAAGGTCGCAGTATGCCGAAACATAATAAACTATTTGAGGCGCAAGGCGTCCCCAGTTTATAGAATTGGCGCTGGAAAACAGCATATTGTTTTCTTCAAGCTTTTTAGCAACATCGGGATCGGTAAAAATTTTCTTAACACCAGACTGAGCATCATCAAAATTACCCTTAATGGCATATACACAAACATTTTCTCCAACCTGTGTATCCATTTGAAGCTTCTGCATTGCGCTAACACCATCGCTGGGGTAAAACACCATTATTTCGGTTCCGGGAACATCTTTGAACCCTTCAAGTGCGGCCTTGCCTGTGTCACCTGAGGTGGCAACAAGAATAACCGTTTTCTTACCACCATTTACCTTTTTCGCGGAAGTGGTAAGTAAAAAGGGTAAAATTTGTAGTGCCAAATCCTTGAACGCACAGGTGGGACCGTGCCAAAGCTCTAAAATTTCTGTACCATCGCAAAGGGTATGTAAGGGGGCCGGTTTATCTTCATCAAAGGTGCCAACATAAGCGCCTTTTGTACAATAATCAACCTCTTCAGCAGTAAAATCACCTAAAAATTTTCCAAGAACAAAACTTGCTCTTTGGGGATAATTCATTTTGCACAGGTTAGCAAAATCTTCATCGGTAAGGGTTGGTATTATTTCGGGAACAAAAAGTCCACCCTCGGCAGAAATGCCACGGGCAATAGCTTGGGCGGCGGTAACCTGCTGCTTTAAATCTCTTGTGCTTATATAATTCATTTTTCTTATCCTCCAAAGTTAAATATAAATTTAACAATATTAATATTAATTGTTACATATTTTATCAAAAAAAGCAAGAGCATTTTCAAAGAAAATGCCATCTATTATACTTTTTTCAAGACCTTTATCCTTTAAAAAGCTGTGAAGTGTTTTTATATCCTCAGTCTTAGAAAGGCGTCTGTCCATCTCAGCACCGTCAAAATCACTGCCTATTGCAATGTTTTTCTCCATACCTAAATAAATTAATCGGCATATATTTTCATAAAGCCTTGAAAAAACATCTCCCCCTAAAAATTCGGGATAAAGGCAGAGGCCTACTATTCCACCTTTTTCCTTAAGAGCAAGTAAAACCCTGTCTGAAAGGTTCCTGGGATGATTTGAAACCTCTTTACAGTTTGAGTGGGTTGCTAAGGGGAATTTTGATAATTCAATAGCGCTTAATGCCGATTCTTCATTTAAATGAGAAATGTCTAACGCTATTCGGTAGGCATTCATTCTTTCTATAATTTTTATTGCTTTATTAGAAAGTGAAGCTTTAGACTGGCACCCACCGGCCAGAGGGCTTTGGCCGTTCCAGGCAAGGCTTATTATTCTAACCCCATCGTTATACATTTTTTCAAGATACCATGGGTCATTTGCAAGAAAACCGGCATTTTCAACCGACAAAAAGGCACCTGAGCTTTTAAAATTCTTTGTGATGTTAATGTTATTTTCCTGAGCATAATTTTTAAAGGCTGTTAAGGTGTTTTCATACGTTCTTTTCGGCTCAGGGTCGCTATCGCTGAGCCATATAGCCATATTTTGCAAATAAAAATCAAAGCTTTGTTTAGTATAATCGGCGGCACATTCTTGCCCTTTATATATTTTTAAGGGGGTGTCTGTATGTAGGTCAATAAAAGTCATCACTGCTCACCTCAAAGGCATTTTCAATGTGATTTAAAACCGGCTGCGATAAATCCCCATCTTCGGGAACTATAATTTCTATAATATCAAACCTGGGGATTAAAACTGTGCGGCTTCTGAAAATATAATTCCGGGCAGTAAAAATAAGCCTTTGTTTTTTATCCTTAGTAATTGCCTCTCTGGGAAAGTAGCCTGAATTTTCTCTTCTTAGCTTTACCTCTACAAAAACCACAAACTTTCTGTTCTCAGCTATAATATCTATTTCACCGTGAGCAGATTTATAATTTTTAGCAGAAATAAAAAAGCCTTTTTCTTTAATATACTGTGCCGCCAACATTTCGCCCCTGCGGCCTAAATTATAGCTTTCTTTCGGTGAATAGGTCATAGCTTTTTAAGAAATGAAGGACGGTGCTCAGGGCAGGGACCGAAAGCTCTTATACAGTCCATATGCTCTGCTGTGCCATAGCCCTTGTGCTTTTTAAAGTTATACTGGGGATATTTTTTATCTATTTCAGTCATAAGCCTATCCCTTGAAACCTTAGCGAGGATAGAAGCCGCCGCAATAGACATTGAAAGAGAGTCACCCTTAACAACAGTGGTAACCGGCACCGGGCAGTCTTTAGGAACACGGTTGCCGTCTACTAAGGCATAATCCGCCCTGACGCTCAAGCCCTCAACTGCCCTGTTCATTGCAATAAAGGTTGCATTTAAAATATTGTGCTCTTCAATTTCTTCTACCGTTGCATAGGCTATGCTGTAAGCTACAGCCTTTTCTATAACAACAGGGAACAAGGCCTCTCGTTTCTTCTCGGAAAGCTTTTTAGAGTCATTAAGGCCGGGTATTTCGGCATCTATTGGCAGAATAACCGCGGCCGCACAGACCGGCCCTGCCAATGGGCCCCTACCCGCTTCGTCAACACCGCAAATAAATTTATAACCATTTTCAGAAAGCTCTTTTTCATAAATATAATCAGGCATCTGCCACACCTTCTTCTAAGGTCATTTCCTCTATGGGTAATTCAAGGGTCATTTTTCCTATGGTACCGGCGCGGTATTCATCCATAAGCATAACTGCCGCACGTTCTGTATCTATCTCTCCGCCTCTTATAACCATACCCCTTTTTTTACCTATAGCGCAAAGAATATCATAAGGCTCTTGTTCTATATCAATATCGGTTTTATATCTGGCATCTAAAAGACCCTTATACTCTTTGGCCGTTGCCTTTAAAAACTCTACGGCTAAGGTTTCAATATCTAAAACCGTGTCCTTAACGGCACCAGTAAAGGCAAGTTTAAGGCCTACCGAGGGGTCTTCAAACTTAGGCCAAAGAACCCCGGGAGTATCTAAAAGCTCTAACCCCCTATCAACCGAAAACCACTGGTTACCCCTTGTAACACCGGGTCGATCTTCAACCTTAGCACGGTTGCCCTTGGCCAAACGGTTAATGAAAGACGATTTCCCAACATTAGGTATACCGGCAACCATAACCCGAAGTGCTTTTCCAACCATTCCCTTAGATATATTCTGTTCGATTTTTTCTTTAAGCAGTTCTTTAATAGTTGGAACCACCATATTAACACCCTTACCTGAACGGCAATCAACGGCAAGGGCTTTTATACCCTGTGCCTCAAACCACTTAACCCATTTAGAGGTAGCGGTTGGGTCGGCAACATCACACTTGTTAAGCAAAACCAAAAGGGGCTTTTTTACAATTATACCCGCCAGTTCCGGATTTCGGCTGCTGACAGGTATTCTGGCGTCTACTATTTCTACAACAGCATCAACCATATTAAGGCTTTCGGTTATTTTTCTTCGGGTTTTGGCCATATGGCCGGGAAACCATTGAATCACCTGATCGCTCATATCAGTTAAGTCCTCCGAACTTGTTTAAAGGGAAAACACGAAGAACCGCGCGTCCCAAAATATATTTTTCGTCAATCATTCCGTTATCGCCTATAGAAGATGAACGGCTGTCTAAAGAGTCATTACGGTTATCGCCCAAAACGAAAACACAGTTTTCCTTAACCCTTACGGGGCCGTCAAAATCAAGCTTACGGTAGGTTGGCTCTAAGGTATAGTTTTCCTCTAAGGCTACGCCGTCAACAAAAACTACTCCCTTATTAAAATCAATATCCACAGTTTGCCCTTCGGTGGCAATAACCCTTTTTATTATTGGCTGTTGATAGCTTTTTGAATCGGCAGAGTTGTTCATATTTCGGGAAACAACAACTATATCCCCTCTTTTAGGCTCATAAAACAGGTCAGATATTATTACCCTTTCGGCTTCATGTAAGGTTGGAAGCATAGAATCCCCGTCTATTGCCACAATTCTAAAAACAAAGGTGAATACCAATACAACAACTACTAACGAGGCAACAACAACATCAAGCCATTCGAAAACACTTTTAACTATTTGTTTGGTATTTATTTTTTTACGGTCTGATTTAACACCAGGGTCAGCAGATTCAAACCCATTAGACATAAATTCTTCCGGCTGATAATTTTGAAAAAATTCGCCCTCGTCTTCAAAGGAAAAGCCACTATTTTCATTTTTATCTGACACTTAACACACTCCCTTAAAATGCAAAAAAGGGGACATAACCTGTCCCCTTCAAAGCGCCATTTAGATTTGCTCTTTAACCTTAGCGGCCTTACCAACGCGATCACGAAGATAATAAAGCTTAGCTCTGCGAACGCGACCCTCGCGAACAATCTCAACCTTATCAACGTTGGGAGAATGTACCGGGAACACACGCTCAACGCCAACACCGTAAGAAATGCGGCGAACTGTAAAGGTTTCAGAAATTCCGCTGTTATTTCTTGCAATAACAGTACCCTCAAAAACCTGAATTCTTTCTCTTTCGCCTTCACGAATCTTAACGTGAACCTTTACGGTAGAACCGATTTTAATTTCGGGGGCATTTTCCTTAAGCATGCCGGTGGTTAATTCCTTAACAAAATCCATTTTATTTCCTCCTTAAAATATCAGACGTTCATACTTCAACAGAACAGAGGACCGTCAGCTTCATTGTCGTACTTTGACGGCAGTGACTCCCACCTATAAGGATTAGGTGTAATCAAATGCTAGATTATATTACCACAATAAAGATTGAAAATCAAGTCTTTTTTTCACATTTTTTAGTTTTTGACAGTTTTAACGAAAAATCAAAGGTTTTCACTGATAAATCGTGTTACATCTGTTATAACCTCAGCTCGACAGTCGTCCATTAAAACCTCGTGCCTCATTTTGGGGTATAGCTTTAATCTTGCATTAGCCCCAACCTTTGTAAGCTTTTCATATACCTCTTTTACTCCCTTGGAATAGTTTCCAACAGGGTCCATTTCCCCGGATATAATGAATATAGGAAGGTCTTTTCTTATATTTTTATACCAAACCTTTTGGTTGGAAAGCTTATTAAGTGTTATAAGGTCTTGCATAGCACTTACAGTAAATTTAAAGGTGCAATATTTATCCTTTTTATAGTTTTCAATATTTTCACTGTTTTGACTAAGCCAAGCGTATCCTTCGCCGCCGTCAAATCTCTTATTATATGTCGAAAAGGCTAAATCATAAACAAGCTTTGACACATAACGTTCACCCTTAACTTTTTTAACCGCCTTACAAATTTCAATTCCCAGCCCAGAGGCGGGGTTATACCCCCCTGTTCCGCAAATTATAAGACCCGAAAGGGTGTTTTCCATTTCTAAAGCCGCAAGGCGAACAACAAAAGAACCCATACTGTGCCCAAAAAGAAATTGCTTTGCACCGGGGTATTTAGACATTATATTATCCCCTACAGCTACAACATCCTTAATTAATAATTCATAGCCCCTATCTTCTGCAATAAAGCCCAAGTCTTTATCGTCACTTGAGACCTTGTGACCTAAGTGGTTATGCCCCACTGCTACAAAACCCAAACTGCACAGTTCTTCCATTATAGGGTTATAGCGTTCAATATGCTCGGTCATACCGTGAACAAACTGAACTATGCCCTTAACCTTGCCGTCGGGTATATATTCCATAACGTAAAGGTTATGTATGCCGTCACTTGAAGGCAATCTTCTTTCAACTATTTTCACTATAATACCCCCTTATTCCTTTTTAATAGCAGGTAAATATTTATTATAAATTTCTTGTTTGTTTTACTGCGGTTGCCCAACCCGAAAGTAAGGCCGAACGCCTTTCGGGTTCCATTTCAGGCGTAAAGCGTTTACCCTCTTTTTTAAGGCTCTTAAGCTCGTTTTTGCTGTTATAAAATCCACAGGCAAGGCCGGCAAGATAAGCGGCACCCAAAGCTGTAGCCTCGGCACTTGCAGGGCAAATTACCTCTGTATTTGAAACATCTGCCTGAAACTGCATTAAAAGATTATTTGCACTTGCACCGCCATCGGCATAAAGTGAAGAAAACTCTAAACCTGTATCATTTTGCATAGCCGTTAAAATATCGTTGGTCTGATAAGCAATAGACTCTAAAGCCGCTCTTATAATATGGTTTCTGCCGCTACCCCTTGTCAGTCCGGTTATGGTTCCTCTGGCATACATATCCCAATAAGGTGCCCCAAGACCGGCAAAGGCTGGTACAACGTAAACCCCTCCGTTATCTTTAACCTTTGAAGCAAAATATTCACTGTCTGAAGATTCTCTTATAAGACCAAGCTCATCTCTAAGCCACTGAATGACTGCGCCACCTACAAAAACGCTTCCCTCTAAGGCATAACCGGGTTTTTCACCCTTGATACTTGCAGCCATTGTAGTAACAAGGCCATTTTTACTTTGGAACGGTTTATTCCCCGTATTCATAAGTAAAAAACAACCCGTTCCGTATGTATTCTTCGCCTGACCCTTTTCAAAACAGCATTGGCCAAACAAAGCGGCCTGTTGGTCACCTGCAATGCCGCATACAGGAATTTTCTCGCCCAAAACATCAACATAATCATAAATTTCGCTTGACGAAGTAACCTTTGGCATCATAGAAATTGGTATATTAAGCTCATTTAAAAGCTTTTCATCCCAACAAAGCTTGTTTATATTGTAAAGCATTGTTCGTGAAGCGTTAGTATAATCTGTAATATGAACTCTTCCACCCGAAAGCTTCCATAAAAGCCAGGTGTCCACTGTACCGAAAAGTAATTCGCCTTTTTCGGCCTTCTCCCTAGCGCCGGGAACATTATCTAATATCCATTTTATTTTAGTAGCAGAAAAATATGCATCAACAATAAGCCCGGTGGTTTTAGCAATATAATCAGACAGGCCTTTGTTTTTTAGCTCTTCACAAATATCGGCCGTTCGGCGGCATTGCCATACAATGGCATTATACACAGGTTTTCCGCTGGTCTTATCCCACACTATGGTGGTTTCCCTTTGGTTTGTTATACCAATTCCCGCAATATCTTCTACCGAAATACCGGCTTTAAAAACAGCCTCGGTCATTGTTGCATACTGACTTGCATAAATCTCTAATGCATCTTGCTCAACATAACCCGGTTTTGGGAAAATTTGTGTAACCTCTTTTTGGGCTAGTGACACAATATTCCCCTCTTTATCAAAAATAATTGTACGCGCACTTGTTGTCCCCTCATCTAAAGCGATTATGTATTTTTTCAAGCCTATCACTCCCCAAAATCTCTACATTAATTATATCATAAAGCTGTTATTTTTGCAATTGTACCTTATAAACAAGCACCAAAAAAATCCGATGCCTTTAATGGCACCGGATTTTCCCGAAAATCGCTAAAAAATTAAACTGTTTTCTATTGCTATAAGGCGGTTATATTTCGAGGTTCTTTCACTTCTGCAGGGTGCGCCGCTTTTTATAAACTCTGCCCCCACTGCCACCGACAAATCGGCTATAAATGTGTCCTCGCTCTCCCCCGAGCGGTGAGAAATTATAGGCGTATAACCGTTTTTTCTTCCAAGCTCTATTACTTCTAATGTTTCACTTACCGTTCCAATTTGATTAGGCTTTATAAGAATAGAGTTTCCGGCCTTAAGCTTAATTCCTTTTTTCAGTCTTCGCCTATTAGTTACAAATAAATCGTCGCCTACAAGACGAACCCTATCTCCAAGGCGCTTTGTGATGGCACACCAACCCTCCCAATCGTCTTCTGAAAGTGGGTCCTCTATAGATATTATAGGAAAATCATTAATATATTCTTCCATTATGGCTATAAGCTCCCCACTATTTAAATACTTGCCCCTTTTAGGCATAAAATATTTATCCTCTTGATACCACTCGCTTGAGGCAACATCTAAAGCCAAGGAAACAGTTTTTTCGTCATAACCCGCAGACTGAATAGACTGGCAAATAAGCTCTAAAGCCTCGCGGTCGGAGGAAATATTGGGCGCAAAGCCACCCTCGTCACCAACACCTGTAGACATACCCCTTTCTGATAGTATTTTTCCTAAACAGTGATAAATTTCGCTTCCTATTCTGAGGGCCTCACCAAAGCTTTCTGCCCCCTTTGGAACAATCATAAATTCCTGAATATCAACATTGTTAGAGGCGTGGGCGCCGCCGTTAAGAATATTCATCATAGGCACCGGCATTTTTCTTAGGGATATTCCTCCAAGATAACGGAAAAGGGGTAATTTATAGCTTTCGGCGGCCGCCCTTGACAAAGCCATAGAAACCGCTAAAATACTATTCGCACCAAGATTTTCTTTGTTTTCGGTTCCGTCTAACTCTAACATTATACTGTCTGCAATATGCTGTTCTACCGTTTCAAGACCAATAAGAGCCTTGGCAATGGGGCCGTTAATGTTCTCAACAGCCTTTTTCACACCCTTGCCGCCAAAGCGAGTGCTGTCATTGTCCCTAAGCTCTATAGCCTCATAGGCACCTGTAGAAGCACCCGACGGAGCTATTGCTACACCTCTTGCACCATCATTTAGTGTAACCTGAGCGCAAACCGTAGGATTTCCTCTGCTATCTAATACCTCTAAAGCTTTAACGTCCGCTATTTTTTTCAATCCACTCACAACCTTTCGTGTTTTTCTAACATATCTTTTCCATAAAAATGTAAAATATGATTTTTCTATTGCAAAATATCTTCTACTGAGTTAAAATAGGGTAGAAATAATAACAAGCTTCTGATGGGGTAATTAAATGAAAAAATATCTTATAGGAAACTTAATTACAGAAATTGATGTAAACTGCCAAAGGCTTGAGCGTTTGGGTAAGCCCTATGAAACCAATCTTGACGAGAGCGCCCATATTTCTATTAAAATTTCAGATTCGGATTTAGATAAACTTCAAACCCAAAACCCTCAGCTATCTAAAGATGAGTTAGCTTTTCTTGCTTCTGGAACTATGTTTTTTAAAAAAGTACCTCCCTTTGACGCACTTATGCTTCATTCCTCTTGCATTATGTATGAAGGCAAGGCATATTTGTTTACCGCTCATAGCGGTACAGGTAAATCAACCCACACAGGGCTTTGGAAAAAGATTTTTGGCGATAAGGTAACCTATATAAACGACGATAAACCTCTGCTTAGAAAGGTTGATGGGGTATGGACAGCCTTTGGCAACCCTTGGAGTGGTAAAACCGACCTTAACACTAATATAAGTGCCCCTGTAGGTGCTATTGTGTTTTTAAACCGTGGCGAGGAAAATAAAATAAGAAAGCTAACCCCACCCGGGGATATTGTAGCCCCAATGTTTATGGAGCAAACCGCCAAACCCTACACCTATGAAAGAACGGTTGCTATGCTTGCCCTTGCCGATGACCTGCTAACCTCTGTAGACCTTTTTGAGTTACATTGTAATATAAGTGAAGAGGCTGTTTTTACAGCACATAAAGCAATTGTAAAATAAATAAAAAAGTACCTGCAAACACTTGACAAATGGTTTTTTTGTGATATAATGTTTATTGCGTTTGTAGGGCATATGGTGGATATAGCTCAGCTGGTTAGAGTGCCAGGTTGTGGCCCTGGAGGTCGTCGGTTCGAACCCGATTATCCACCCCACACTTAAAAGCCCCGATAAATCGGGGCTTTTATTTTTAAAATTTAATATTGGGGTGTCGTCAAGCGGTAAGACACAGCACTTTGACTGCTGCATTCGTAGGTTCGAATCCTGCCACCCCAGCCAAAAAATAAGACAGTCTTCGGACTGTCTTATTTTTATCCAAGCCGAAGGATTGGTATGTAATCCGCGATAGCGGAATGTAATCGGTTCGCAAAGCGAACTGTATGGCATCAAAGCGAAAGCCTTGTATTTATATCTTCGGCTTGATTACATACGCAACTACTGTTGCAATTACATACAACACTTCGTGTTGATTACATCCACGGCTCTGCCGTGATTTACGCCAACCGCCCCGGCAATTTTAGGACAGGGCGGTAAATTTATAGCTTTATTTCGCCGTGAGCGATTTCACTAAAAATGTGTGGTTTCGGATTATTCGCTCTACCCTAGTATTAAAAAATTTATAAAAAACCTTCATATTTTATAAAAAACATTGATTTTTTACTCTTTATAGTGTATAAAGTATTTAAGGGTAAAATACCCATCTTTTCTTGCCATAAGGAGGATTTAAATGTTTGAAAAAATAGGAACCATGGTTGACTGCTCTAGGAACGCAGTTATGAAAAAGGGTATGGTAAAAAAATGGATAGATATTACTTCTTCCCTTGGATACAACACCCTTATGCTTTATACTGAAGACACATATGAGGTGGAAAATCAGCCGTATTTTGGTTATTTAAGGGGCCGATACACCTTAGAAGAATTGAAAGAACTAGATAACTATGCCTCTGAGAAGGGTGTTGAGCTTATCCCTTGCGTTCAAGCATTGGCGCATCTAAATGCTATTTTTCGTTGGCCTGTTTACAAACCCTTAAGAGATGCTGACGATATACTTATGGCAGGGGAAGAAGAAACCTACAAGCTTATCGAAGATATGTTTAGGAGTCTGAGAAAGTGCTTTAGAACAAATTTATTACACGCCGGTATGGATGAGGCTTTTCTTGTTGGCCGCGGCAAATATATGGAAAAGAACGGTTATGTCAGCCGTCCTCAAGTAGTTCTTGAACACATTAAACGTGTTACAAAAATCGCCGAAAAATATGGTTTCGAGCTAATTTTGTGGGGTGATGTTTTTACCTCACTTCTCGATAATACTTCTGCAGAAGAAATTAGAGCAAAAATACCCCAAAAGGTAATGCCTTGTTCTCACAGCTATTATTCCGAAACAAAAGAAACCTATCTTAATATATTTGATACATACAGCAAGTTTTGTGATATGAACTGGTTTGCAGGCGGTTTTTGGAGTTGGACAGGATTTTCGCCTGATAACCGATATAGCATCTCAGCTTCAATTCAGGCCATTGAAGCCTGTAGAGAAAGAAACGTTAAAAACATAATATTTACCCTTTGGGGTGATGATGGTGGAGAAACCTCCCGTTTTTCCCTTCTTCCTACATTGTTTTATGTTTCTGAATATATTAAAGGCAATAAAAACGAGGCAAATATTAAAGAAAAATTTCAAAAAACCTTTGATATTTCCTACGATGAATTTATGCTACTCAACCTACCCGGTACTCCTAGTGACATTGAAGGTCTTCACCTAAACTATGATAAAATCCACCTCTTCAATGACCCCCTAATGGGAATTTTCGACCCCATAATTAAAGGGGACGAAAAAGAACAATATTTAAACTGTGCCGCAAAGCTTAAAGCGGTTGCTGATAAAGGTGGAGAGTTTTCTTATCTTTTCCGTACTCTTCAACGTCTATGTGAAGTAGACTCCGTAAAAGCTGACTTTGGCGTTCGCTTAAGAACGGCATATAAAACAAAAAATAAAAAAGCTCTCAAAGAATTAGTTAATGAATGTGACCTTATTACGCAAAAAATCAATATCCTGTATAAGGCTTTTCAAATTCAGTGGGATACTGAAAACCACCCTGGAGGATTTGATATTCAGGATATTCGTTTTGGCACAATAAAACAGCGTATGGAAAACACCAAAAATAAAATAACCGCTTACCTTAACGGCAACATAGACAAAATTGAAGAATTGGAGGAAGAGCTGCTTTATCCCTACCTCAACCCTCACGGCACAGACGATTTCTCACAAGGCCATAGATGGTGGCGAGATATTGTCTCACCAAATGTTCTTTCAATGCTTATTCATAACAACGCATAATAAATGCCTAACCGCCCTATCCTACCAAGGACAGGGCGGTAAATTTATAGCTTTATTTCGCCGTTATCGTTAGTTATGATTAACTGACATTCTTTAAGGCCGCTTACGTCCTGCTCTGCAAAGTAGAACAGCTTACCACTTATCTTTTGGTAACCTTTCACCGCCATAGTGCCGTTAAAATAATACCAACGCCCGTCGATTTGTTTCCAACAGTTGGTCAGCGCATAGCCGTCTGCACCAAGATAGCACCATCCCACACTGTCTTTCGCCCAACAGTTAATGGCTTTTCTTCCAGTTATGTCAAGATAATACCAACCCTTATTGTCCTTTACCCAACAGTTTATCTTAAGCGCAGTAGGAACTGCTTCACCGGTGTACTTTGAAACATCGGCTTTGCTTATGCCGAAATAATTATAAAAGTCAGAGGTTACAGAGTTTGTACCCTTTATTTCGTCACCTCTGTAAACACCGCTATCCCTCATATCAAGGTGAACATACTGATATTTTTTAGAGATATTGGCAATACCCTTAAAACCTAAATCCTGAGCAACACAGCAGACAATCTTTGCCGAAATGACCTTGCCGTTTTTATCATAGAAGCAACAGTCCATAGCCTTGCCCTTGGTATGCTGACCGTAGCCGTTGCCACCAACCGCTCTGTCGTGTTCGGGGGTTCTGTAACCGCTAGAGATAATATACTTACTGCAACCAAGCTTAGAAAAAAGCTTTTCTACCATTGCTAAAAGCTCGGTATCAATGAGTACTACATCACTATAGAGCTTAAGGCCTTTTTTACTAGCCATTTCTTTTACAGTGGTATGTACCGAACAAAGCTTATTACCGTCTTTAGAATATGAATATGTTTTAACTGACATATTTTCACCCCTTAAAAATGCTTTTTGTCTGCAGGGTTATTGACAATGCCAAAGGCCACCAGAACAGGTAGCAGAGCATTTAAAAGCCCATCTACCGTTTCTGATATGTCTATTCCGCCAAATTCCTTAACGCAAAAGACAATAAGCGCACCAATGGAGAGCCACAAGGCCCAAGACTTAAATCTGTTTAAAAAGTTTTTCATTTTTTATCCTCCTAAATATAGTTTTGTTGTGAGGTTTCTAAATCGCTGACCCTGTGATTTAAAACCTTAATATCCTTTTCAAGCAAGGGTATTCTACTTGCAAAATTATTGTGCTTATCTACCTTGCTTTCAAGCTGTTTTAATCTGTAATTTGTGAGTTTGGCACCTGAAAGAATTCCGCCAAAGGTTCCTACCGCCGTTCCGCAAAAAGCAATTAAAGCCACAATTATTTCGCTCATATTATCACCTCCTTTTAAGAATACCTACATAATAAATTTTTTCAAATTAAAAATCCCCCCACCCTTTACATAAAAAAGAACCCTTGAACCAAGCTAACACTCAGTTCAAGGGATTGTATTTCAATAATTGAAGAATTTATAAATGGTAGGATATGCGCTTAAAAATTGGGCTAAATTTGTTCGGGTGTTTGTTCCCGGGTCATTTATGGAAAATCCGGCGGCTGAAAGGCCACTAGAACCGTTATACCCGGTAATTACCACCCAATGTTGCTTTCCGTAAGAATTTTTAGCGCCGAAAAGCACCGGCTTGCCTGCCGATAAAAGGTTATAAATTTTAGTTAAATAGCCGCTTGTATTAGTGGTAACATAATAGTGTGACGGCCAATACACATTTCCCGAGGAGGTATATTTTAAGGTCTTTACCATATCTGCCGGGGTAAGGGTTTTGCCTTGACGATAAGATTCCATCATTGATATTGCTGTTGTAGCACAGCCTATTTGAGCAATTGTTTTTCCTGAAGAAGCCACCTTAATGTTTGCCCAACGGGAATCATTTTGCTTAAAACTCGGCACATTCAGTGATATTTTCTTATATCCTGATGCACCTGCAAGATAGCTGCTGCTAACATAACCAACCTTTGTACCAAAGTAGACTATCTTACTCCACCCCGAAGAAGAGGAAAGCTCTAGCACCACCTCGCCTTTTTTTAGACTACCAATAATGCTATAACCTGTTCCTGCGCCACTTCTGATATTAAGACTGCCTGAGGTTATGTTAACAGTTTTAGCCGTTGCAGAGGTTACAGAAATATATCTGTCACTGCAATATCCAAATCTGCCTTTACCATATTCTACATACCACCAACCGTTAGAATTAGAAATAAGGGTTACATAACCGCCCTTTGGAAGCGATGCCAAAACTGTGCCGGAGGTAGACGGACTGCTTCTTACAATAAGCCCTGTATTTTGGGTGGAAACAACGCCAACCTTTGAAGAAATTTCGGCCGCTGAGGTCTTAATTGGTGCTATAAACACAATAGCCATTACGGTCATAACCGTTAAAAACGATATAATTTTTTTCATTTTTTCACCTTCCTTTCCGCCGTTTGCTAAGAAACGACAAGAAAATTATATCATTAATTCTTTATCAATTATAGCCATCAAATATTTGTAATTAATAAGGAAAAAAGCGCCATTGGAACTTGTAAGGTCCAATGGCACTTCTTTATCTGATTTCTTGTTCTAAGTCTTTAAAATAATCGGTATCAAAAAACTCAGTTATGGATATTTCAAGCCCATCACAAAGTTTTTTAATGGTTGCGATTCCGGGATTATTACTCTGCCCATAAAAGATAGACTTTACCGTTGTGTACGGTACTCCCGAAATACTTGCTAATTTACAGTAGTTCAAATCTCTTTCAAAACAAAGCTCTTCAAATCTTTTCTTTACCGCTGTAGTGACAGTCATTGTTTATCACTCCTAACAAAAGCATTCTATAACTTCCGTTAGGTTATTTTAGACTATATATTATACTATTGTACTATATATAGTCTTTTTGCAATTTCGTCTGTAACTATGGATAAAAACTCTTCAACACTGCAATCTATTTTGGTCAATTTTAAAACCGACTCTATTTCTTCTCTAACCTCTTTTGCCGAAATTTTTTCTTTTTCGGCAATCTCATTTAAAACATCTGAATATTTCACAACATCACCCCCCTGCTGTTTAATTATACTATATATAGTCTATCGAATTATGTCACAATTTGTAACTGAAATAAAATTATTATTAGTTTTTTAATAAAAAGACACCTTGACAAAAGTCAAAGTGTCATAACAGTTTATATTATACTTTCTTAATACTTAGCCAAAAACGCCTTTGTTCGTTGGTGCTTGGGGTTATCTATAACCTCTTCTGGTGTTCCCTCTTCAACAATATAGCCGTCATCCATAAAAATTATTCTGTCAGAAACCTCACGGGCAAATTCAATTTCGTGGGTAACAACTATCATTGTGCTGTCGGCCGAGGCAAGGCCTCTTATAACCTTTAAAACCTCACCTGTAAGCTCGGGGTCAAGGGCGCTGGTAGGCTCATCAAAACAAAGAATATCTGGTTCTAGGGCTAACGCTCTTGCAATAGCAACGCGCTGTTGCTGACCGCCCGAAAGCTGACAGGGAAAATGTTCTATTCTGTCGCTAAGTCCAACCTTTTCAATAAGACTTTTTGCCTTATGTTCAATTTCTTCTGCCGAGCCTTTACCTTGAAGACTTGGTGCCAAAGTAACATTTTTAAGCACATTGTATTGGGGAAAAAGATTAAACTGCTGAAACACCATACCAAAGCGAAGCCGGCTCTGTCTTAGGGTCTTATCGTCAACCTTTTTAACATTGGCATCGAATACCGTTTCGCCATTTACCTTAATTATACCCTTTTCGGGTTTTTCAAGAAAATTCAGACAACGAAGCAGGGTGGTTTTCCCGCTACCCGAAGAGCCTAAAATAGAAAGAACCTGCCCTTTTTCCAAATTAAAGCTTATATCTTTCAGCACCGATGTTTTTCCGAAGCTCTTTTCAATATTTTTTACTTCTAATAAAGGCATTATGTTCCCTCCTTATTTAAAATAGCTTAACTTTTTCTCAATTTTACCAAACAAAACCGTAAGAAGTCCGCTGAAAACAAGGTAATAAACCGCCGTGAAGAAAAGGGGCCATATTTGACCCGAAATACCCTGTGAGCCTTTCATAAAAGATTGACCTGCCCAAATAATTTCTTGCAGCGCTATTATTCTTGCTAAAGATGTGTCCTTAACCAAGGTTATAATTTCGTTAGCAACAGGTGGCATAATTCTTTTTATCATTTGCAGTAATGTAACCTTAAAGAAAATTTGCGATTTTGTAAGACCCAAAACCTGCCCGGCCTCAAACTGGCCTTGTGGAACGCCCTGTATTCCACCTCTGAATATTTCGGAGAAATAACAAGCATAATTAAAAACAAAAGCAACCGCGGCTGCCAAAAATCTTCCCTTCTCGCCGCTTCCCCAAATATTTTCAAAAACCATTCCGGGAAAATAATAAATAATAAGAAGCTGAATCATAAGGGGAGAACCTCGAACTATCCAAACAACAGTTTTAACCAAACCGCTAAGTGGCTTGAATTTTGACATTGAGCCAAAAGCAATAATAAGCCCTAAGGGTAAAGCGCCCACAAGAGTTACAAAAAACAACTTTAGGGTTTGCAAAAAACCTACATTCAAAGAATTAAAAACTATAGGAAACTGATTTAAAAATTCCTCAGAAAACATAATAAACTCCTCATCAAATTTGGCTAATCACACTAAAACAGAGGGCGCGTAAACCGCACTCTCTGTTTTTGTTTTGCGCCTTATTTAAAACCCTATGTGGTTCAACTCTCTTCGGCTATTACTGAGCAATAAGCTGCTCCGCAATACCATAGGTCTGAGCAATTTCTTTCATTGTTCCGTCTGCGTAAGCTGTTTTGAAGAAATCATTAAGCTTTTCAGTAAGGTCAGAGTTCTTTCTAAAGCCTACACCGTATTCTTCACTGTTAAGCTTTGCGGTATATGTAAGGTCTGCATAACCGGTGCCTTCTCCGGTCATTGATATTGCCATAAGGAAGTCAATAATAGCGGCGTCGCTTGTTCCCGATTTAACCTCGCTTAAGGTTGTAGCCTGGTCAACCACCTCGGTATATGTAAAGCCGTTTGCCTCTGCCTGGTCTTTACCGGCCGAACCGGCCTCAACAGCGAAGGAAAGATTTTTACAATCGTCAGCGGTCTTATATTTATCGGCCTCGTCCTTTTTAACAATAACAACCTGAGCGTTATTGAAATAAGGATTAGAGGTGGACATTGCAGCTTTAACCTCGTCGGTAAGGGTCATACCGTTCCAAACGCAGTCAATGTTTTTAGCATCAAGCTCCATCACCTTATTGTCCCAGTTGATTTCAACAAACTCAACATCAACATCGAGGCTTTCAGCAAAAGCCTTTGCTAAATCTGCATCAAAACCAATCCAATTTCCGTTGGCATCTTTATAATCCATAGGTGCAAAATCGGTAATACCAACAACAAGCTTGCCCTTCTCAGCAACATACTTGCTGTCTGCAACATCATCTTTGCCCGAACAGCCAACAAAAACGGTAAGAACCATAATTAAAGCCATAACAAGTGCTAATATTTTTTTCATAATAGTTTCCTCTTCTTTCTTTATTATGCTAAAGTGATAATATGATACCACAACAAATCTTTAAAGTCAAGGGTTTTGGCAAATATAATATTAAAACCTCAAAATATAAAGGCAATATTCCAAGAGCCTACAACCACAAAGGGTTTTACATTATTAGTTTTTTGCAGTTCTGCGTTATCTGAACTATAAAAAATACCCCTATGCATTAAAACTGCACAGGGGCTTATTATTAATTTATATGTTTGATTTATGCTTAAATCTAATTAGTGCTGAGCTGCGCCAGGTTTTGGGGTTAATTAGCACCAAAACCGGAAAAATTTCTAAACGGCCGGCCAACATATTAAAGCTTAACAAAAGCTTAGAAAGCTGAGTATAGTCACCAAAATTTTTAACCGGGCCCACCTCTGAAAAGCCTGGACCGATGTTGTTTATAGTAGCTGCAACAGCAGTAAAGTTTGTAGTAAAATCATATTTATCAAGGCAAAGCAGTAATAACGAACCTGAAAATACTAGCACATATGCACCCAAAAACATAAATATTGAACGCAAGGTAGCACCGTCAATAGCCTTATTTTCAAAACGAACGTGGCGAACCGCCTTTGGGTGAATAATAACCTGTAACTCGTCTTTTACCGACTTTATGAGTACTGCTATTCTCGAAACCTTAATGCCACCTCCTGTGCTACCTGCACAGGCACCGCAAAACATAAGACCTACAATAATGCACTTAGAAAATAACGGCCAAAGGTTAAAATCGGTGGTAGAAAATCCCGTTGTAGTTATTATAGAGCTAACCTGGAATAATGACTGTCTAAAGGCCTCTTCAAGGGTTGGAAACATAGACCTTATATTATATGTTATAAATAGCACCGAGGCTCCCACTATAACAAAATACCACCGCATTTCTTCTACGCTAAGAGCCTGTTTAAAATGCCTTTTATAGGCAAGGAAATAAACATTAAAATTAACACCAAAAAGTAGCATAAATATAGCAATAACATATTGGCAGAAAGGATTATATTCGGCAAGGCCGCTGTTTTTAATTGCAAATCCGCCTGTTCCGGCACTGCCAAAGGTTAGGGTAACAGCGTCAAACAAGGGCATTTTTCCCACACACAAAATAACTATCTGTACCAATGTCATAACCGTATAAATTAAATATAAAATGGTTGCAGTATCCCTTATTTTAGGCATAACCTTTCCTACTTGAGGGCCGGGGCTTTCAGCCCTCATAAGGTGTATTGTAGAGCCACCTGTAAGGGGCAAAACAGAAAGAATAAAAACCAGCACACCCATTCCACCTATCCAGTGGGAAAAGCTTCTCCAAAACAGTGAACAGTGAGATAAAGCTTCAACATCACCTAAAATGCTTGAACCCGTTGTGGTAAAGCCTGAAACAGTTTCAAAAAAAGCATCTACAAAATTTGGAATATCACCATTAAGCACAAAAGGAACAGAGCCAAAAATACTAAGCACAAACCAGCTGAGAGCAACCGATACAAGACCCTCTTTGGCATAAAAAACTTGGTTTTTTGGCCTTTTAAGTGTAGTAAGAACACCTACAAGAATGTAGATTAACGCGCAGATAAGAAAAGAAAGATACTCCTGCTCTTTATAAATTACACCAACCATGGCCGGTGCTATGAGAAAAAAACCCTCTATTTTGAGAACATATGAAATAATGTAAAAAATAATTGAGTAGTTCATAGTTATCTAAGAATATCTCCTACATCGCTTAGTTTTTTTTGACTGGTAACAACAATAATGCTGTCACCTGCCTCAATAATGCTATCACCGGCAGGAAGGATAAGCTTACCCTTATGAATTATACCGCAAATAATAAGATTGCTTTTAAGATTAAGTTCTTTAATTGGGTGGCCGATAACAGGCGCATTATCGCTTATTTTAAACTCTAGAGCCTCAACCTTATCTTCAACCAATTTATATAGATTTTCAACATTATTTCCCATTGCGTTCTGCTTAGAGCGTACATATTTTAAAATATTTTCGGCAGTAATATCCCCTGGATAAACAACACTGTCTAAATTGAGCTTGTTTATAACCTCGTTAAACTCTATTTTATCTACCTTTGTAACAACCTTGGCATCAGTCATTTCTTTTGCATATAGCGAGAGAATTATATTCTCTTCATCAAATCCGGTAAGAGCCAAAAATGCTCCGGCAGTTAAAAGTCCCTCCTCTAAAAGCAAATCTTTATCTGAGGCATCACCATTAATAATAATGGCACCCGGCAATGCATCGGCCAATTGGTCACATCGCTCGGCGTTGGCTTCAATAATTTTAACCGAAATGTTGTCGGCAAGAAGCTGCCTTGCAAGGTACTGAGAAACAGTACCTCCCCCCGCTATCAGT
This sequence comes from Clostridia bacterium, assembly GCA_017410605.1. Lineage (GTDB taxonomy): Bacteria > Bacillota > Clostridia > Oscillospirales > Acutalibacteraceae > UMGS1279. The sequence continues at coordinate 66,515 of JAFQQN010000003.1, read as the reverse complement.
ACCTCTTTAACACTATGGGTTTCAACCTTTATTTTTTTGAAAAACGAAAGTGATTTTCTTGGAGGAATAATTATAGTAGCCTTATCGCCTGCGCATAGCACAAAGTCACCTGAGGGTATGTGGTATTCACCGCCCCTTTCAACACAACAAACAAGAATGTCACTTTCAATTTTGGAACGTACAAATGTAAGATTTTTTCCGTCTAAAACTGAGTTTTTAACTATTTTAAAGGTTAGCATCTCGGCCTTACCCTTGGCAAAGGTGTTAATATCAATAGCCGAAGGGAATTTGAGAAGACGGTAAATTTCTGCCGCGGCAGAATATTCGGGATTAATTATTAAAGAAAGGCCTATACGGTTCCTTAAAAACTCTGTTTCCCTGATATAAATAGGATTCCTGACCCTCGCAATGGTAGAGCAGTTTTCAACCTTTTTAGCAAACAGACTGCACAAAAGATTCTGCTCATCAGAACCGGTGACGGTAATAAGAACGTCTGCCTCGCTGAGCCCTGCCTCTTCAAGGAGAGAAAAACTCATACCGTTACCTACAACACCCATAACATCGTGGCAGTTGCAAACCTCTGTTACTTTTTGGGCATCATAGTCTAACATAACAACCTCATGGCCCTCATCAGTAAGATTTTTTACAAGGCCCATTCCGGTTTTACCTGCACCAACAACTATAATCTTCATTATTGCTCCTTAATTCTTTTCTAACGTTTCCACAAAATCTGCATTTTTAACCATATTATCCACCGTAGAGAAAAACCAACAGTAAAGAGCCTCTCCAAGTTCTTGATAAATTGGGTCGCCATCGTGAAGACACAGCATTGCAAAGGTTTGACCTATACGACGCTCAACATCATTACCGCGGCGGAATGAAAGATAGTAAAAAGAAAACGCACCTGTGTCGGAGGATTTTTCGAAAAGCTCCTTGTCTAAAACAGAAAGCTTATCAAAAAATGCGCTTCTGGCAGAATTAGCCAAGGTCATGTTTGGGCAAAACTCTTCAAAACCAGCCATAACCGTGAAAGATAACAGCAAAATTCTCTGCAAAGCAATCTGCTCGTTATCACCCTCATTTAAGGTCAGCTCATCTCGGCGGCAAACCTTAACAAACTCTTCTGCCACACTATATCCTAAATTGGTGGCTCTTGTAAGATTTCCATTGCTTTTTTCTTTTTTATACTCACTTTCGTCACTAAAAAGTGTAGTATCTTCTTTTTTGGTGCCGATTTCCGCACCGTAAATTTTCATATCAAAATCCTGTGACAAATTAATCACCCATTTCGGTCTTATACTGTTTCTTTTGCTTGTTTTAATGCCTGTGCCAATTGGTCCGGGCAGGAGGATGGTCTTCCGTTACAAGAAATAGAAGAGAGTCTATCAATAACATCATCAACCTTCATTCCTGCAACTAATTTAGATATACCCTGGGTATTACCATTACAGCCGCCAATGAATTTAGCTGAAATAACTGTACCATTTTCAACTTCAATTTCAATTGCCCTTGAGCAAACACCCGAGGTTTTATAAGTAAACTGCATTAATCTTTAATCTCCTTTGCTGATCTATGTTCAAACGTTACATGAGAAAGCTTACAACGAATATATGTTGTTACATCTGAGAAAACATCCTTAAAATCGCAAAAGCCATTAGGATGTGTGCAGCCACATTCGCCGTTATCAAGGCATCTGTTAAGGGTGAGCGGCCCGTAAATTTCCTCAACAACCTCTAAAAGGGTTATTTCCTTTGCGGGTCTGGCTAAAACATAGCCACCCTTATTTCCCTTAAAGGAACGAACTATTCCACCCAAAACCAAGCGATGCAATATTTTAAGTGTAAAGCGTTGGGTAACACCGGTATGCTGTGCTATAGATGCGGCATCTAACCGCCCGCTTTGTTCTGCAAGGCAAGAAACTATTCTTATCGCATAATCGGTTTCGTTATTTAAAAACATAAGTCCAATTACCTATCCTTAAATTTGTTACTTCTAACAGGATGACGAAGTTTACGAAGTGCCTTTGCTTCAATCTGTCTGATACGTTCTCTCGTAACATTGAACTCACTGCCAACCTCTTCTAGGGTATGACATCTTCCATCCTTAAGGCCAAAGCGCAGTCTGATAACCTGTTCTTCACGGTCGTTAAGCGAGTGTAGAACAGCATCAATATCTTCATTAGTAATTGTTTTAAGAGCAGCATCGTCAGGGGCAAGAGCATCTTCATCGCGAATAAAATCCATAAGTCGGCTATCCTCCTCAGGGCCTATGGGGGTTTCCATTGAAACCGGCTCCTGAGCTACTCGCATAATTTCTCTTACCCTTTCAACCGATAGTTCCATACGCTCTGCTATCATATCTTCTGTGGGTTCCTGACCGTTTTCGTGCAGAAGCTGACTTTGAACCTTTTTAAGTCGGTTAATGGTTTCTACCATATGCACCGGAATTCTGATAGTTCTTGCTTGGTCGGCAATTGCACGGGTTATGGCCTGACGAATCCACCAGGTTGCATATGTTGAAAACTTAAAGCCTTTAGTATGGTCAAACTTTTCAACAGCCTTAATAAGACCTACATTACCCTCTTGAATAAGGTCTAAAAAGTGCATTCCTCGACCAACATATTTTTTAGCAATACTAACCACCAGACGAAGGTTAGCTTCAGTAAGTCTTTTTTTAGCGGCATCGTCACCCTGGGTTATCTTAAGGGCAAGTTCGATTTCTTCATTACTACTGAGAAGAGGAACCCGACCTATCTCTTTAAGATAAACCTTAACCGGGTCGTCAAGAGAAATATTGTCTATATTAGAAATATCCTCATCTAAATTTTCGGCATCCAACTCTTCTATTGCCAAATCATCTAAAGTTGGTTCTGCAAAATCTAAATCTAATACAGGAGGTTCAGCAGAAAGAGCCTCTAAATCTTCCGGCTCTGCCACGTTTTCGGCAAATTCATCCTCGTGAATTTCCCTTTCCTTATCAAATTCATTTGCTATTTGCTTTTCTGCTTCCTTTTGTACTTCGTTAATTTCTTTTCTGCTCATTTTGAACTCTCCTTTTTCTTTTCAATAATTCTTCTCATTTGTTCTTCCCAGCTTACAGTGCTTTCACCCTGTGATACATCATGATTATTTTTTTCTTCTCTAAGAGTGGTAATAGACTCGGTTAAACTCTGTACTGGGTTTGCAAAGGTTACTTCCCTGTTTTGAAGCGAGGCTATATAACCTGTTTCTTCGGGAGAAAATTCATCTCCCAAAAAAGAAATATCAAACCTACCGTATTTTTCGACAACTTCCTTTAAACTAATAAAAACCCTTTTATTCAAAGCAGAAATAAATTCTTCTGCTGTAAATGTTCTAAGCCTTGAGAATAAATCCGGATGGGCCATAAGTACCGAAATAATTTCTTTTTCTGCCTTAACGCCTCTTAAATTTGTTCTCTCTTCGGGAACCAGCTCACCCGATTTATATGAGGGTCTTAATATTTCCCTAACCTCTTTTTTTCTCTCAGCTTTGAAGCTTTTTTTTCTTAGCTCTTCTGCCTTTTTTATAAGTATTTCTTTTGAAACACCGTATTTATCTGCCACTCTTCCGGCGTACAGGTCTACTGCAATAGCATCCTTAACCAAAGAAAGTTCTGTGGCCACCCTATTTAAATACCTTGCTTTACCGTCATTGGTTTCCATATTAAGGCCCTCAGCAGCCCTGAGCAAACGGTATTCAATTTCGTTTGTTGCTCCCTTTAAAAGACCCTCAAAACGCTCACGGCCGTTTTTCTTAATAAACTCGTCAGGGTCCTTTCCGTCAGGAATGGACAGCACTCTTACCGAAAGCCCGCTACCCGAAAGGGTTGCTATTGCTCTTGATGCCGCTTTTTGACCGGCCGCATCGCTATCGAAGCTTAGCACAACCTCTTTAGTATACCTGGCAAGAAGTCTTGCTTGTTCGTCAGTAAATGCTGTACCTAAAGTTCCTATTGTATTTTCAAACCCCGCCTGATGAAGAGAAACAACGTCCATATTTCCCTCAACTATTAAAAGCCGCTCACTACAACAGTTTTTAGCAAAGTTAAAGCCAAAAAGTGATTTGCTTTTTTTATAAACGGGAGTGTCTGATGTGTTAATATATTTTCCGCCCCTGTCTTCGTCGGGGTGTCTTCTTCCGCTAAAGCCTATAACCTTGCCGTTTATTTCAATTATTGGAAACATAGTTCGGTTTCTGAACCTGTCATAGTACCCACCGCGGCTGTTTTTTGTTATAACATTAGCCTGTTCCATTTCGTTTAAGGAAAAGCCTTTGCTCTTAAGGTGCTTTAAAAGATTATCCCACCCATCGGGGGCACAACCAAGGCCAAAATGGTTAATTGTATCAACGCTTAGCCCTCTTTGTATAAGATAATCTAAAGCCCATTTTCCGTTTGGTGTGAAAAGATATTTATTAAAATACCTTGCCGTCTCTCTATTAACCTCATAAATACGGTTTTTAAGTTTTAGGTAAGAATCGTCATAATCCCCCTCGGGGATAGTAATACCGCTTTGCTCTGCTAGTTTTTTCACCGCTTCAACATAATCTAAATTTTCTATTCGTTTGATAAAGGTAAAGGCATCTCCCCCGGCACCGCAGCCAAAACAATAAAAAGACGCTGTATCGGGGTAAACGGTAAAAGACGGTGTTTTTTCATTGTGAAAGGGACAAAGACCGTTTAAGTTTCTTCCTGCCCTTTTAAGGGTAACATAAGGAGAAATTACCTCTTCTATAGGATTTTTATATTTAATTTCCATAATAATATCTTCAGAAATTCTCAAACGCTCACTCCCTTTCTTTTATTATTTAAATCTCCGCCGCCCAGGAACGGGGTATATAAAACCTGCGGTAAACCTCTACTGCATATCGGTCGGTCATTCCCGCTATGTAATCAACTATGGCTCTTTCAAGCCCCTCTCGCCAGGCAACTATGCGGTATTCTGCCGGTAAAGCCTCAGGATTTTTTACAATATAGTCATATATACCCTTTACAATGCCATAAACCTTGCTTTCCTCACCCTTGGCGAGTGGGTTAGTGTAAACCTTGTCAAACATAAATTGGTGTAAACGGTCAAACTGTTCACTACAACAGTTATCCATTTTAATTTCCTCATCACTGTTTAATATTACCGACTTAACCATTGTGTTTATGCGCTCACTTTTTGTGCTGCCCAATATGTCGGTAATATTTTTATCAATATCTGATTCACTTATAATCCCTGCCCTTAAAGCATCGTCAATATCGTGATTCATATAAGCAATTTTATCAGAAATTCTTACAATCTGCCCCTCAAGGGTAAAGGGTAATTGGCCCTTGGTATGATTTTTTATTCCGTCTAAAACCTCTGCGGTAAGATTGAGGCCTGTGAAATCCTTTTCAAGAGCCTCACACACACGGGCGCTCTGCTCATAGTGGTGAAAGCCCTCGCTATAAATTTCGTTAAGGGCTCTTTCGCCGGCATGTCCAAATGGTGTATGACCTAAATCGTGTCCTAAAGCAATGGCCTCGGTAAGGTCTTCATTAAGCCGCAGCGCACGGGCAATAGTTCTGGCTATTTGTGAAACCTCTAGGGTGTGTGTAAGACGGGTTCGGTAATGGTCAGATTCGGGGGAAAGAAAAACCTGTGTTTTATGCTTAAGCCGTCTAAAGGCCTTGCAATGAATTATACGGTCCCTATCCCTTTGAAAGGCTGTTCTTATAGAACATTCTTCCTCTGGTTCTCTTCTGCCTTTTGTTTCACAGCTCAGCACCGCTTTGGGGCTTAGAGTATTTCTTTCTATTTCTTCAGTTATTTTACGAATGTTATCCAAAAAGTCACCGCCTTACATAAAATAATAATTATTTTATATATTATATTATTAGACCAAAACAGCGAAATACCTTTATTTTTTTACTAAAAGCCCAAAAATATGTCCTCCGGGGCAATAAAAGGCATTTTTCCACAAAAAACATCGGTACATTTGACCTCAAAATCAGAATAATCTTCTAAAGGAATAGCAACTGTAATTTCAATTTTTTCGGCATAAACGGTGTCTTCTATTCTGGCCCCCGCCTTGACGGCCTGTTTTACAAACACATCGTAATCTGAATAGTCGCAAACAACCTTAAACTGCTTTGCAGGAAGAACAGTCACAACCTCTGCACTTTTTAAAGCAAATTCGGTAGCCTCTGAATAGGCTCTCACCAAACCGCCGGTTCCAAGAAGTATTCCACCAAAATACCGTGTAACCACCACAGCAACATCTACAACGCCAAAATGTTCTATAGCCTCCATAACAGGAAGACCGGCGGTGGAATGTGGTTCACCATCGTCTGAAAAACGCTTTATACCGTTGTTTCGCAAGGTAAACGCATAAACATTATGCCTTGCATCCCAATATTTTTTTCTCATAGCCGAGATAAATGCGGTGGCCTCTTCCTCGGTAGTGCAAGGACAAACTGTTGCAATAAATCTAGACCGCTTAATTTCTATTTGTGCGCTAGTTTTAGCTTTTATTGTTTTATAACCCTCCACTATACCACCACCTATATATAACTATTCATATTATTTTACCACTAAACACACACTTTAGTCAACAAAAAAGTAGACTTTTCCTCACTTTTTGACAAACAAATATAAAAATTCAGTCGGCACAACAAACTGTGCCGACCGTGATACCTCTTGGAAGATTATTTAATTTTAACTCCGTTTGCTTCGAGAACCTTTTGAAGCTCTTTAACCTCAAGCTTTGCGGCAGAGCAACCGTTATTTATACAAAGGGCAGCGGCTGTTCCAGCTACCTGACCGGTAAGGGCAGCTACAGGAATAACTCGGGTTATTTCCCAACCCTCATCTTTAGCACTTATTATTCTGCCGGCGCCAAAAACGTTATCAACACAGCTATTATAGAGGGTGTTGTATGCAAGGCAGAAGCGTTTGCCGCTCTTTCTGAAATCGCCAAATCTGCCAACAGAATCTTCTAAAATAACACCGTCTTCTGTTCCCATAAAGGTTCCATCGCCTATAATTCTTCTTATTTTTCTAAACTGGGGCATTGTGGGTAGGGTTAGAATATCCTTTTTATTCTTGTCCATTTGTTTGTGATGTGCTAATACCCTCTTGGCACCCAAAGTCATATAATCGGTAATAACATCTGCCGAGGTAACCTTAATCATACCCATACCCTCGGGGTGACCTTTTCCTCCCAGGCTACTTCCTACATTGCGCCAATGTCTAAGATTATAAAAATCCTCTGTTTCAAAAAGTTTTTTCGACAGCCCGGCGCTTAGCTCATGGGTAACATAAGAGAAATAGTTTTCGCCAAGCTCGGTGGGGATACCAGCGCGGTGGCAAACGGTAGCATCACCCGTAGCGTCAATTATCATTTTTGCGGGGAAAAATTCTCTTCCGCTTACTGTTTCAACCAACAGTCCCTTACATAGCGAACCCTCCATCTCGGGGTATGTAGCAAGGGTGTCAAGCCTTAGCTTTACATTGTTCTCTTCCAAGTATTCAATAAGGGCAAGAGCAAATATTGTAGGAGAAAAACTTGTGGCAAAGCGGTCATAACGAATAGGGTTTTTACCCTCTCCGCCCCATTTTGCAGGAAGATTTTCGTAGCTGTATTTTACTGACAAACGAATAAGCTCTTCGCTAATACCGGTAATAAGCTGTTCACCCTCGCCGTCGCAAAGGGGTTCATACCAGTTTATAAGCCCAATAGTGGCAAGGCCGCCAAGACAAACAGTTTTTTCAATAAGCAGGGTTTTAGCCCCCTGTCTTGCAGAGGCAACCGCCGCAGCAACACCGGACACACCTCCGCCAACAACAATAACATCTGTTTGTTCCATTTGCTTTACTGCTATATCCATAAAAACCACCTTACCTATTTTGTGTATAGTGTAACACAGGTTCAGGCATTTTTCAATATCCCATATAACTATTTTTTGCTATTTTCTCTTTAAATCAGACTATTTTTACACCTTTATAAAAGGTATATATTATTTCCTCAAAGGTGCTTCCCTGCTTTGCCATATAGTTTGCGCCGAACTGGCTCATACCAACACCGTGACCATATCCCTTAACCGAAAAAACAAAACCTTTTTCGGCATTATATGAAAGGTCAAAGGCGGTCGAACGAAGAGAAAAGGCATCTCTTATAATAGCACCGGTGAATTCTGTTTGGCATATACTTATCTTAAGTACCGTTCCCGATTCACTTTTTTGTGCCTCACCTAAAAAAGTGGCCGGGTCTTCGGTTGGTGCGGCACCCAAAGATTTAATAATATTAGAAAAATCTGAAGCAGAAAAAACTGCTTCGCTTAAATATTCTGTAGACAGCAAATCTCCCACACTTGCCACAGGCTGTAAATATGCCTCATCTACACCCCAAACATTTAAAGCGCTTTCGGTTTTTCCCGGGGAAATTGCATGGTATACCGCCAATATGGGTGAGTTTTCATAAACAATTTTTTTGCCCCCTACCGATTGCACAGCCTGTAATATTTTTTCTTCATATTCAGCCGCTTTATCTCCCCATTTTTCTTTCCGTTTTTCTAAAGAAATGTATCCTTGGTCTGTTGCGGTATCGTTGGTAATTTCATAATCCTTATCAGAATTTTCGCTTTTCTTTCGGCATAAATATGTATAAGAGGCTAAAGCCTGTGCCTTAAGAGCCTCTGGGTCATATTCAGCCGGCATTTCGGCCGCAACCACACCGGTTATATATTCTGTTACCGTTATTTCTATTGTTTTTTCTTCCTCAGAAATATATAGCTTTACCATTTCTTCTTTATCATTGTCAGCTGAAGAGGTTACCTCGGCCGACGTCGGAAGATTTTTTGAGGGCTTGTCCCCCACCGCCAAAAGGGGCATAAGCAAAAAAGAGAGGGTGAGAACTCCTATAATTATAAAATATCCTTGTTTCATTTTTTACCTCCATATTGCAAAAACACAAACACTAATGCACTTCTCACCATAATTCTATGCTATTAACACATAAAATATATCCAAATCCATTGACTATTTTTTGTATTCGTTGTAAAATAGTAGTAATATTAATGTAGTAAGGAGTGGACTTTTATGGCCATTGTTAAACCTTTTAAAGGTATGCGTTACAGCAAAAAAGCCGGAAGCATTGAAAAGTTGGTCTGCCCACCTTATGATATTATAAGCGAGACCCAGCGTAAAAATTTTTTAAGCAACAATCCCTATAACGTCATAAGACTAGAGCTTCCGCGAGAGGGCGAGAATATTTATAAGACTGCAGGTGACACACTGAAGGCTTGGGAAGAAGAAGGTATTCTTATTCCCGAAAAAGAAAACTGCTTTTATATTTATGAAGAACAGTTTAATATAGACGGCATAGATTACAGCCTTAAAGGTGTAATAGGCAGAGTAAAGCTAACCGATTTTGATGAGGGAGTGGTTATTCCCCACGAAAACACCCTTTCTGCCGCTAAGGAAGACCGTTTTAATCTTATGTGTGCCACAGGCTGCAACTTTTCTCAGGTTTATTGCCTCTTCCCCGACGGGGACAAACAGGTAACCGAGAAAATGGAAAGTATTTCTTCCTCGGCACCGCTTCACAGCTTTAAAGATAGTGACGGTGTTACCCACACCCTTTGGAAAACCTCTGATACAGAAAAATTACAAGAGCTTTTTAAGGATAAATGCCTTTATATTGCAGACGGCCACCACAGGTATGAAACAGGCCTTCGCTACCGCAACGAAATGCGAAAAAAAGGTGCCGATGAAAACAGCAACAGCGAATATATTATGATGATGCTTGTGCCGCTAGAATGTGAGGGGCTTGTGGTTTTCCCAACCCATCGCATTGTTCATTCACTGAAAGATTTTGAGCTTCGCTCACTTATTTTAAACTGCCGTGAATATTTTCATGTAGGTGAAATGTCTTCCTCGGCTTCTTTAGAGCGTAATATGAAGCAAGAATTTGAAAGGGGTAAAATTTGCTTCGGTCTTTACTGCGAGGGCAGATTTTATTTGTTAACCCTTAAAAATTCTGCTTTGGCAGACCCTTGCCTTAAAGATATTGACCCCTCTCTAAAAGAGTTAGATGTTACTGTGTTACATAGCCTAGTTCTTGAAAATATTCTTGGTATTAATAAAGAAAACCTTGCAAACCAGACTAATTTAAAATATACCAGAGATATTAATGAGGCGGTAAGCGAGGTTGACGGCGGTGCTAACTGCGCTTTCTTTTTAAACCCCACTAAGGTGTCGCAAATTGCTAAGGTGGGTAACGCAGGTGAGAAAATGCCCCAAAAATCAACCTATTTTTATCCAAAGCTTATAACAGGCTTGGTAATTAATAAAATAAAGGAGTAATTTATTATGTCAGTTTTAGTTACAGGCGGTGCCGGTTTTATTGGCAGCCACACACTTATTTCACTCATCAACGCAGGTTATGAGCCGATTGTTGTTGACAACCTTTGCAACAGCAAAAAAACCTCTTTACAAAGGGTTGAGGCCATTGTTGGCAAAACAATTAAATTCTATGAAAACGACGTTTGCGACGCCGCCGCAATGGATAAAATTTTTGAAGAGAATAAAGACATTGACTGTGTTATTCACTTTGCCGGTCTTAAAGCGGTTGGTGAATCGGTTGCTATGCCTATTGAATATTATAACAACAATATTTTAAGCACTCTTGTGCTTTGCAACGCTATGAGAAAACACAATGTTAAAAAGATTGTATTTTCCAGCTCAGCCACTGTTTACGGTGCCGCAACCGAGGTTCCCCTTACTGAAGATATGCCTACAGGCGCTACCAACCCCTATGGCAAAACCAAGCTTTTTATTGAACATATTTTAAGCGATATTTTTGTTAGCGATAATGATTGGAGTATTGTTCTTCTTCGTTACTTCAACCCCATTGGAGCCCATGAAAGCGGAACCATTGGTGAAGACCCTAAGGGTATTCCAAACAACCTTATGCCCTATATTGCACAGGTTGCAGTTGGAAAACTCGAAAAGCTTCACGTTTTTGGTGACGATTATGACACCCCAGACGGCACAGGTGTTCGCGACTATATTCACGTTGTTGACCTTGCTGAGGGTCACGTTAAGGCTATTGATTGGGCCCTTAAAAACAAGGGCTGTGAGGCTATTAACCTTGGTACCGGCAACGGTGTTAGCGTTTTAGAGCTTAAAAACGCTTTTGAGGCTGCCTCAGGTGTTACCGTTCCCTTTGTTATTGACCCACGCCGTCCCGGTGATTTAGGCGAAGTTTATGCCGATGCTTCTAAGGCTAAGAATATGCTCGGTTGGGAAGCAAAATTTGACGTTAAGCGTATGTGCGAAGACAGTTGGCGTTGGCAGAAAAACAACCCCAACGGCTATGACGAATAATTTGTTGGAGTGAGCTTAATGTTATCCTTTGAAAGTGATTATATTGAGGGTGCACACCAAAAAATTCTTGATGCGCTGATAAAAACCAACCTAGAAAAGCTTTCGGGCTACGGTAACGACATTTACTGTGACAGAGCGAAAGAAAAAATCAAAAAGGTTATTGGTAACCCCAACGCAGAGGTTTATTTTACCGTAGGCGGAACCCAAACCAATCAGCTTGTTATTTCTTCTGTTCTTAAGCCCTATGAAGGTGTTATTTCGGCGGTTACCGGTCATATTAACGGCCACGAAGCCGGTGCTATTGAATATAGCGGACACAAGGTGCTGTGCTTACCTCAATATGACGGAAAAATATCAGCTGATGATCTAGCAGCCTATATTGAAAGCTTTTTTGGTGATGATAGTCACGACCATATGGTTTTCCCCGGTATGGTTTATATTTCTCACCCCACCGAGTACGGCACTCTTTATTCTAAATCAGAGCTAGAACATATAAGTAATGTCTGCAAAAAATATAATCTTCCCCTGTTTTTAGACGGAGCTAGACTAGGCTACGGTCTTATGAGTGACGAAACCGACCTTTCTATTAAAGATATTGCCCGACTTTGCGATATTTTTTATATTGGCGGAACAAAGGTTGGTGCCCTATGTGGCGAAGCGGTGGTTTTTAAAGAAAACACCGCGCCCAAGCACTTTTTCACCTCTATAAAACAGCACGGCGCCCTTTTGGCCAAGGGAAGACTTTTGGGTATTCAGTTTGACACCCTTTTTACCGACGATTTATATTTTAACATAAGCCGTCATGCTATAGAAATGGCTAATCTTTTAAAAGAGGTCTTTGTGAGAAAGGGCTATACCTTTTATAAAAATTCGCCCACCAACCAACAGTTTATTCTTTTAGATAACAAGACCCTCGAAAGGCTAAAAGAAAAGGTTCTCTTCACAGTTTGGGAAAAGCCCGACCAAGACCATACTGCAGTAAGGTTTACTACCAGTTGGGCAACCACCGAAAAAGATATTGAAGAGCTCGAAAAGCTTTTGTAAAATTCAAACCTCCTGAAGTGATAGCTTCGGGAGGTTTGTTTATTAAAGCACTATTAACTTTTTCTCACTAAAGGTAAGGCTTTCTGCCCCATTCTCGGTAATATAGGCCATATCTTCAATTCTTACACCAAACCGGTTCTCAATATAAATTCCCGGCTCTACGGTAATAATCATTCCCGGCTTGGCTATAGTTTCACACACTGTATTAAAGCAGGGTGTTTCATGAATTTCAATACCTACGCTATGCCCCAAACCGTGACCGAAGCAGCCCTCATATCCTGCTGAGTAGATAATATCTCTTGCAACCTTGTCAACCTCTTTACAAACAACACCCGGTTTAATTGCCTTAAAGGCCTCAAGCTGAGCCTTTAATACGGTATCATAAACATGTCTTTGTTTATCGCTTACCGAACCTACGGCAACGGTACGGGTCATATCTGAACGGTAGCCGTCTATAACGGCACCAAAGTCCATTGTAACAAAATCGCCCTTTTCAATTTTCTTATTTGAGGGCACACCGTGAGGAAGAGAAGAGTTTTTGCCCGAAACTACAATAAAATCGAAAGAAACACCCTCGCTTCCAAGCTTTCGCATATAAAACTCCATATCAAGCATAACGTCTATCTCGCTTCTGCCGGGTTCAATGCGCTCTAGAATATAGCTAAAAGTGTCATCGGTAAGCTTTTGCGCCTTTTTTATAGCCTCAAGCTCATCTAATGTTTTAATAGCCCTCATTTCTTCAATAAGCTTATCCATTTTACTGTCGGTTAAAACCTTAACCCCTGAAAGGCCCTTTTCAAATTTGCCAAAGCTTTCAACACTCATAGAGTAGGTTTCAACAAAAAGGTTTTTAACTCCGTTTTTCTCTAAAAGGAGCTTTACCTCGTCTAAGGGCTTAGTAGAAAGCTTTACCTCCATATGCTTTACAACGCTTTTTGCCTTTTCAATATACCTGAAATCTATAAGAAAATAGGCTTCATTTTTTGTAATAAGCACATTACCGGCACTTGACTCAAAGCCTGTAAAGTAAAAACGGTTAGGGCCGCTTGTTATAAGCAAAGCAGAGTCTTTTTCTAAATTATTTTGAATGGTTTCAACGCGTTTGTTTATCATAATATTATCCTTTCAACTTAAAGCGATTTTAAAACTTCCACCAAAAGGTCATAACTTCTTTCTACCGAAGAAACAGATAGATGCTCTCGGCAGGTGTGAATTTCAAAAAGGTTGGGGCCAAAAGAAACTGCGTCAAGTCCGGGAATTTTATCGCAGAAAAGCCCACACTCCAGACCTGCATGAATGGCCTCTATTACAGGCTCTTTGCCGTAACACTTTTTAAAAGCCTTTATCATTTTTTCTCTAAGGGGAGAATCTTTTTTATATTCCCAAGCGGGGTAATGTGAATGAGAATTATATTTTGCACCAAATTCATTTGCAATGTTATGAAGCCTTTCTAAAAGCTCTAATTTTTCGGCATTAACACTGCTTCTAACGGCAAATGAAAGGTTTAGCACATCATTATTAACTTCCATAACACCAAGATTTAAAGAGGTTTGCACAAGACCTTCAATTTCTTCACTCATTGCAATAATTCCGTTAGGAAGAGAGGTTATAAGTTCTATAGCTTTCTTAGATGTTTCATAGCTATAGCCTGCTGTTGCGGTGGTAGGTGTTACCTCAACCCAAAGGTCGGGGTCGGTACTTATAACTGCCTTTGTTTTAAAGCTTTCGGCAATCTCTGTAAGATTTGCACTAGTGGCCACAAGAGCTTTACAACTGCTTGGAATAACATTATCCTTTTCGCCGCCTGAAAGTGAAATTAAATTAAGCTCACCGGGTATTTTGCTTAAAAGCTCACCCATATGCTTGTTTGCATTAAGGCGACCCTTATCAATCTCTACACCTGAATGACCGCCTCTAAGACCGCCTATTTTAACCTCATATACCGGCGAGGTTATCTTGCATTTTTCAAGCTTTAAAGAAATATCTGCTCTGGCACCACCGGCGCAACCAACGGTAAAAACACCCTCATCACCTGAGTCAATATTAATAAGACTTTTACCCTCAAGAAGAGTTTGGTCAAACCCCTCTGCGCCAAACATACCCGTTTCTTCATCTACCGTAAAAAGGGCCTCTATTTTAGGGTGAAAAAGGGTTTTATCCTCTAAAACTGCAAGGGCAAAGGCAATTGCAATACCGTCGTCACCGCCAAGGGTAGTGCCCGATGCCGAAAGAATATCCCCCTCTAATTTAAGCTTTAAGCCGTCTTTTTCAAAATCAAAATCAAGACCGGGTTCCTTTTCACAAACCATATCTAAATGGCCTTGAATTATAACTGCAGGGTGGTCTTCATAACCTTTTGATGCCGATTTTTTAATTATAATATTGTTAAGATTATCTTGGTTATACCAAAGCCCCTGTTCCTTAGCAAATTTAACACAATAATCGCTTATTGCCTTTGTGTTTCCCGAACCGTGGGGAATAGCACACATTTCTTCAAAAAAATAAAAAACTCTTTCGGGTTTTACACCTCTTAAAACACCCATTCAAAGCTTCCTTTCAAATAGATTACCTATTTATTATACAACACCTAAAAATTAATTCAAGTGAAATTTAGCGCCCTTAGAAAATTTTCTAAGGGCGCTGTCTGCAATATATTACTGGTTTTCACCTAAGGTTGCGGCCATTACTGCCTTAATGGTGTGCATTCTGTTTTCGGCCTCGTCGAAAACTATTGACTGCTCACTTTCAAACACCTCATCGGTAACCTCCATTGAGGTAAGGCCGAACTTTTCATAAATTTCCTTACCGGTGGTGGTTTTAAGGTCGTGGAAGGCGGGGAGACAGTGCATAAAACGGCACTGTTTACCGGCTTTTTCCATTAAAGCTCTATCAACACGGTAGGGGGATAGCTCTTTTATTCTTTCCTCCCAAACCTCGGTAGGCTCACCCATAGAAACCCAAACATCGGTATAAATAACACTTGCCCCCTCAACAGCGGTGGCAGGGTCGCTAATAAACTCTAGCTTCGCACCTGTTTCCTTGGCTATTTCTAAACAGGTATCAACCAAATTCTTTTCGGGGAAATATTTCTCAGGTGCGCAAGCCACAAAATGCATACCCATTTTTGCACAGCCAACCATTAGAGAATTTCCCATATTATATCTGGCATCACCCATATAAACAAGTTTAACGCCCTTTAAAGAGCCAAAATGCTCTTTTATTGTTAAAAAGTCGGCCAAAATTTGGGTAGGATGAAACTCGTTAGTAAGTCCGTTATAAACCGGAACACCGGCAAATGCAGATAGCTCTTCAACCACCTCTTGCCCAAAGCCACGGTATTCAATAGCATCAAACATACGGCCGAGCACACGGGCAGTATCGGCAATGCTTTCTTTTTTACCAATCTGTGAGCCTGTGGGGTCTAAGTACACTGGGTGCATACCTAAATCTGCGGCGGCAACCTCAAAAGCGCAACGGGTTCTGGTGCTTGTTTTTTCAAAAACTAATGCAATATTTTTACCCTGGCAAAGGCGGTGGGGTATACCTGCCTTTTTTTCGGCCTTAAGCTTTGCAGAAAGGTCTAGCAAACCGTTTATTTCTTCGGGTGTAAAATCTAAAAGCTTTAAAAAGCTCTTTCCTTTTAAGTTCATAAATATATCTCCCTTTTATTTACAACAAGCTTTAATTACTTCCACTGCGGCTTTCAAATCAGAAAACGGTATATTAAGTGCCGGTAAAAGCCTAACCTTATCTTTAGCGGTTAGACACAAAACACCCTTTTCCATTGCCATTTTAACAACCTCGGCAGCAGGTTTTACTGTTTTTATGCCTATCATAAGACCCATTCCGCTAACCGACTGGACGCCTACGGCATTTTCGAACTGTGAGAATACGTACTTGCTTTTTTCGGCAACCTCATTTAAAAACTCGTCGCTCAGTCTGTTTATTACTGTCAACGCGGCGGCGGCACAAACAGGGTTTCCGCCGTAGGTTGAGCCGTGGTCACCAAACCCTAAAACATTTTCTACCCTTTCGCCTAAAATTGCGGCACCTATAGGAAGTCCTCCGCCAAGGCCCTTAGCAGTTGAAACAATATCAGGGGTAATGCCGAAATTCATATAACCGTAAAGCTTACCTGTTCGCCCGTTTCCGGTTTGAACCTCGTCTACAATTATTAGAAAATTGTGTTCTTTCGAAAGCTTTTCAAGACCTGCTACAAAGTTTTTTTCAAGAGGTATAACCCCTCCCTCGCCCTGAACACACTCGATCATAACGGCGGCAACCTTGTTTTTGCCTACCACTTCTTCAAGGGCTTCAAGATTGTTTGCAGGGGTATGAACAAAACCGTCTGTCAAAGGTTTAAAAAGCTGATGGTAATGCTCTTGCCCTGTGGCGGCAAGTGTTGTAACCGTTCTTCCGTGAAAGCTGTTTTCAAGGGTAATAATGGTATTATATTCTTCACCCTTTGTGTCACACGCCCACTTTCTTGCAACCTTAATAGCGCACTCATTAGCCTCGGCACCAGAGTTTGAAAAGAACACCTTTTTAAGGCCTGTTTTCTCACAAAGAAGCTTTGCGAGATTAGCGCAAGGCTCGGTATAATAAAGGTTAGATGTGTGCTGAACCTTGTTTATTTGGTCTATTATAGCCGTTTTCCACTCTTCATCGTCAAAGCCGAAAGCGGTAACGCCTATGCCCGAACCCATATCAATATATTTTTTACCCTCACTGTCGAAAAGGTAAGAGCCCTCTCCCCTTACTATTTCAAGAGGAAATCTGTTATATGTATTTGCAACATATTCTTTATCTGTACTTATAATATTGCCCTGCATTTTATTCGCCTCTAACCATTGTACCGGCACCCTCGTCGGTAAGAATTTCCATAAGAATTGAATGGGGCACACGGCCGTCCATTATAATAACATTTTTAACGCCCTTGTGAATTGCCTCTACACAGCAGTCCACCTTGGGAATCATTCCGCCCGAAATAACACCCTCATCACAAAGCTTTTCTATATCGGCAATAGTAACCTCGGGAATAAGGGTGGTAGGGTCATTTTTATCCCTTAAAATACCGTCAATATCGGTCATCATAATAAGCCTTTCAGCGCCCAAAGCACCTGCAATATAAGCGGCGGCAGTGTCGCCGTTAATGTTATATGCATTACCGTCAGCATCGCAACCAATGGTAGAAACAACGGGAATATATCCCTTTTCTAACAGGTCGGTAATAGGCTCAATATTAACATTGGTAACAGCACCAACAAAACCAAGCTTCTCGTTTTTCATTTTGGCCTCTATAAGTCTGCCGTCCATACCAGAAATACCCATAGCCTTGCCGCCCTTTTTCTCCAAAAGGTTTACAAGGGTTTTATTAACCTTGCCGGCCAAAACCATTTGAACAATATCTACAGTTTCTTTATCGGTAACACGAAGACCGTCTACAAACTGAGGCTTTTTGCCAAGCCTGTCCATAAGGTCGTTAATTTCGGGGCCGCCGCCGTGAACTAAAACAACCTTAACACCAATAAGCCACAAAAGAACAATATCCTCCATAACCTGTTGTTTAAGTTGTTCATTTATCATAGCGTTTCCGCCGTATTTTATAACAACAATCTCGCCGTTATATCTTTTGATATAAGGCAAGGCCTGGGTTAAAACCTCTGCCCTTTCTGCATTAGAAAAATGGTTATGCATAACTGCCTCCAATTTTTAGGTGCGGTAATCACCGTTTATTTTAACATAATCGTAGGTGAGGTCACAGCCCCATGCTGTAGAGCAGTATTCACCCTCGCCCAAAGAAACCTTAATTTCAATTTCCTTTTCAAGCAAAATTTCTTTTGCCTTTTCCTCAGAAAATTCTACACCGGCGCCATCTTTACAAACAAGAATTTCGCCCTTATTTGAAACAAAGGAAACATCTATTTTATTAACGTCAACATCAGCACCGCTATAGCCTATAGCACAAAGCACTCTGCCCCAGTTGGCGTCTGCCCCAAACATTGCAGCCTTTAAAAGGCTTGAACAAACAACACTTTTGGCTACAGTTTTTGCGGTGTTTAAATCTTCGGCGCCGCTCACCTTACATTCTAAAAGCTTTGTGGCACCCTCACCGTCACCTGCAATCATTCGGCAAAGAGTAACTGTAACGGTATTAAGAGCTTTCATAAAGGTATTAAAGTCCTCGCCCTCGTCACAAATCTCTTCATTTTCTGCCAAACCGTTTGCTAAAACAGTAACCATATCGTTAGTTGATGTATCACCGTCAATACTAAGCATATTAAAGGTGTTTTGAATATCCCCCGAAAGGGCCTTTTGAAGCATTTTGGAAGAAATGGCTGTATCGGTGGTTATAAAAACAAGCATTGTTGCCATATTGGGGTGTATCATTCCGCTACCCTTGGCAATACCGCCGATTTTACAAACCTTACCGCCTATCTGAAACTCAACTGCAACCTCTTTTTTTATAGTATCGGTGGTCATAATAGCTTCGGCCGCCTCGCCGCTTCCCTCATAGGAAAGACCGTTTACAAGCTGTGGCAAACCGCTTTCAATAGGTGTAATATCCAAGGGCTGTCCAATAACTCCCGTAGAGGCAACAACAACATCCTCTGCCTTAACCCCTGTGGTTTTCGAAACAAGCTCACTCATTTGACAGGCAATTTCTATGCCGTTTGCATTACAGGTATTGGCATTTCCGCTGTTGCAAATAACGGCCTGAGCATAGCCGTCAGAAATATGTTCCTTTGTAACGGTAAGAGGTGCGCCTTTTACAAGGTTGGTGGTATAAACCGCCGCCGCAGTAGCCCTTTTATCGCTTACTATTAAAGCCAAATCTCTCTTTGTGCGGTTTTTTCTAATACCGCAATGAACACCGTATGCTTTAAAACCTTTTGCGGCACAAACACCGCCGGTAATAACCTTCATATTTGTTTCCTCCTAGAAACCTGAAACTATTTATATAAACATTTTTTTAGCTAAAAATCAGGCCTTTTCCTTCATCTGATCCAAGCAAAATATTCATATTCTGAATAGCGGCACCCGAAGCGCCCTTACCTAAATTATCATATCTTGCAACCAGAATAACCCTTTCCTCATTACCCGAAAGAGAAATTTCCATATCATCTCTTCCTGAAAGTGCGGCGGCCGAAAGGAAGCCGTTCTCGTCATTGTTTTCCTCAAAATGAACTAGTTTTCCGGTATAATATTCCTTATAAATATTTTTAATATCACTAACGGTTGCCTTAATATTTTTCATATGAAGAGGTACTGTAACCTCCATACCGCTATAGAAATCGCCCACAATAGGACAAAAAACAGGTGGGCAGTTTATGTTGCTTATAATTTGCATTTCTTTTAAATGCTTATGCTGTTGGGTAAGACCGTACTGTCTTGGTGCGGAAAGCAAAGGAGTTTTGCCCTCTTCATATTCGGCAATCATCTTCTTGCCGCCGCCCGAATAACCCGTGAGAGAAAAGCAAGAAATCGCTTCATCCGGGCTTAAAACACCCGCCTCTATTAGGGGTGACACCAAGGCTATAAAGCCACTGGCGTGACAACCCGGGTTTGCAATAAACTTTGAATTTTTTATCTGCTCCCTTTTTCCACTAAGCTCGGGAAAACCGTAAACCCAACCTTCACAGGTGCGATGGGCGGTTGAAGTATCAATAACGGCGGTGTTTTTATTCGTAACAAAGGAAACCGCCTGTCTTGCGGCATCGTCGGGAAGACAAAGAAAAACAACGTCTGCGCTGTTAATTGCCTCAGCCCTTGCGCTGTCATTTTTGCGAAGCTCTTCGGGAAGTGTTATTAAGTTTATATCTTCAAAATTCTTAATTCTGTCAAAAATACGAAGCCCGGTAGTTCCGGCACTTCCGTCAATAAAAACCTTAGTCATTACTTAAAATACCCTTTACATATTCTATCTGTTTTTCAACCGAGGAAATAGCTGTTCCGCCCTCGCTTGTTCGCTTCTCAACACAGTTTATAAGGTCAATAGCCTCAAAAACGTCATCTTCAAAAGAGGGGTCAAAGCCTTTATATTCCTCTAAGGTAAGAGTTTCTAAAACCTTATTGTTATCTATACAGTATGCTACTATCTGACCCGAAACCTTATAAGCGCTTCTAAAGGGCATTCCCTTTTTAACAAGGTAATCGGCAAGGTCGGTTGCATTTATAAAGCCTGTTTGTGCCGCCTTTTTCATATTTTCACTGCAAACGGTCATTGTGGCTACCATAGGGGCAAAAACCTTAAGGCACATTTTTACCGTATCAACAGCATCGAAAATGCTTTCCTTATCCTCTTGCATATCTTTATTATAAGCAAGTGGAAGACCTTTAAGTGTGGTAAGCAGAGCCATTAAGTCGCCGTATACCCTACCTGTTTTTCCCCTAACAAGCTCGGCCATATCTGAATTTTTCTTCTGTGGCATTATTGAAGAGCCTGTGGTATAAGCATTAGAAAGTTCAACAAAGTGAAACTCCCAGCTTGACCATAAAATAATCTCCTCAGAAAGGCGGGAAAGGTGCATCATTAAAATTGAAAGTGCGCTAAGCAGCTCTAGACAAAAATCTCTATCAGATACGCCGTCAATACTGTTGGCAGTAACACCGTCAAAGCCAAGCTCTTTAGCCTCAAACCTACGGTCTATATTATAGGTGGTTCCGGCCAAGGCGCAACTTCCTAAAGGAGAAATGTTCATTCTTTTCTTAGCATCGGTAAGCCGTGCAGTATCCCTTAAAAGCATCATAGCATAAGCCATAAGGTGGTGCCCGAAGGTAATGGGCTGCGCCCTTTGAAGATGGGTATAACCGGGTAAAACGGTAGCTTTATTTTTTTCTGCCTGTTCGGTTATGGCATAGATTAAATCGCGAACCAGGTCTATTATTTCCTCTGCCTCGTCCCTTAAATACATTCTAAGGTCTAATGCTACCTGGTCGTTACGGCTACGGGCAGTGTGAAGCTTTTTACCAACTGCCCCAAGGCGTTTTGTTAGCTCTTGCTCAACAAACATATGAATATCTTCACATTCCATATCAAACTGCAAACTACCATTTTCAAGGTCGCTTAGAATAGTATCTAAACCGTCAATAAGGGTATCAGCCTCATTTTTAGTTATAATATTCTGTGCTCCCAGCATAGCCGCGTGAGCCATACTTCCCCTAATATCTTGTCGGAACATTTTACAGTCAAAATGAATGGAAGAGTTAAAATCGTCGGCAATTTTATCGGTAACGCCGTCAGTTCTGCCTGCCCACATTTTTTTCATAATTACAAAACCTCAATAAACAATTTTTCGGCACGTCGGCAAAGGGAAAACCTATTGCAAACGCGCCTTAAGTTATATATTATTTAAACATTACTTAGACTTTCTTTGCTTGTCTAAAAGAGCTTTAACCTTAATAGAAAGACCAAACAGATTGATAAATCCTGCTGAATCCTTCTGGTCATAAGCACCGCCGTCATCACCGAAAGAAGCAACATTTTCGTCATAAAGTGTATAATCGGAAGTAACACCGGCGTTAATTACATTGCCCTTATAAAGCTTAACCTTTACATCGCCAGTAACAGTTTTTTGTGTTTCGTCAACAAAAGCAGAAAGCGCTTCTCTTAATGGTGTAAACCAAAGACCGTTATAAACAAGCTCACCAAACTTCTGAGCTACAAGTCTCTTATAATGAGAGGTTTCTCTATCTAATGTAATTGTTTCAAGCATTGCATGAGCCTTATAGAGTATCTCTCCACCGGGAGTTTCATAAACGCCTCTGGACTTCATACCTACAAGCCTGTTTTCAACAATATCTAAAAGACCTACACCGTTGGCACCGCCCAATTCATTAAGCTTTTCAACAATTTCAAGGCCGTTCATCTCAACACCGTCAACGGCAGTAGGAACACCCTGTTCAAAATGAATTGTAACATAGGTGGGCTTATCGGGAGCCATTTCAGGTGAAACACCCATTTCAAGGAAGCCCTCTTTGTTATAAAGAGGTTCGTTTGCGGGGTTCTCTAAATCAAGACCCTCGTGAGAAAGGTGCCATACGTTTTTGTCCTTAGAATAGTTTGTTTCTCTATTAATTTTAAGAGGAATGTTATGTGCCTCAGCATATTCTATTTCTTCTTCTCTGGACTTAATATCCCACTCTCTCCAGGGGGCGATAATAGCCATTTCTGGGGCAAAGGCCTTTAAGGTAAGCTCAAAACGAACCTGGTCATTACCCTTACCGGTACAGCCGTGGCAAATAGCATCGGCTCCCTCTTTAATGGCTATTTCTGCCAAGCCCTTTGCAATGCAAGGACGTGCATGAGAGGTACCAAGTAAATATTCTTCATAATCAGCACCTGCTTTAAGGCAAGGCCAAATATATTCTTCAACATATTCTTTCTTAAGGTCGAGAACATAAAGCTTTGATGCACCTGTAGCCAAAGCCTTTTCCTCTAAGCCGTCTAACTCGGTGCCCTGACCTACGTCGCCAGACACAGCAATAACCTCACAGTTATTGTAATTTTCCTTAAGCCAAGGAATTATAATTGATGTATCAAGACCACCGGAATATGCTAAAACAACTTTTTTAATATCCTTCTTATTCATTTTATATTCTCCTATTCATTTATTCACGAAATATGCAAGTTTTATGCTCGGTATATGCATATTATATTCATTTTACCCCATAAAGTCAAGGAAAAAGTGAATAAAAATCCTTAAATTCAATCACTTTTAGCAATCTGCACAAAAAGTACGAAAAATAAGATGGTTTTTGACACATTATTACATTAAAACACGAAAGCAACAACCGAATATATATGCATAAAAGCCTTGACAGTATGCATTTTAATATGCTATATTCTATTTGTTAAATTGTTTTATAAACGCTAGCAAAAGCCACTTTTAGGGCTTCTTAATATTTTAAAGCTTTACTGAGGATTGATTTAATGAAGATAGGAAACATAACCTTTGACGGGTTTGCCGCCCTGGCCCCAATGGCCGGTGTGGCCGACCGTGCAATGAGAGAAATATGTATGGGCTACGGTGCCGCCTTTTGCGTGGGTGAGCTTACAAGTGCAAAGGGGGTAAGTATGGGGGACAAAAAGTCTAAGACTTTACTTAGCGTAACCGACGGGCAAAGACCTATGGCCAGTCAAATTTTTGGGGGCGACCCCGAAACAATGGCCGAAGCCGCTAAAATAGCCCAAAGCTATAATCCCGATTTTATAGATATTAATATGGGTTGCCCTGCACCCAAGGTTATTAGCTCAGGCGGTGGCTCGGCAATTTTAAAAAATCCCAAACTTGCAGGGGAAATAACCAAAGCGGTTGTAGAAGCTACTAACTTGCCTGTTACAGTAAAAATACGCTCAGGGTGGGATAAAAACTCTGTTAATGCAGTTGAGGTAGCAAAAATTGTTGAAGCGAACGGAGCCTCTGCAATAACAGTACACGGACGAACAAGAGAGCAAATGTATGCCCCCTCGGCCGATTGGAATGTTATTCGTAATGTAAAAAAAGCAGTAAATATTCCGGTTATAGGCAACGGCGATATTACCACAACAAAAGAGGCCGCATTAATGTATGAGCAGACCGGGTGCGACCTTGTTATGGTTGGCCGAGCCGCTATGGGAAGGCCTTGGCTTTTCAGCCAGATAAATGCCTACCTTGGAAGCGAAGCAGTACTTCCCGACCCTCCCCTTTCAAAAAGAATGGAGACGCTTTTAAAGCAAATAACCCTTATGATGGAATATAAAGACCCCCACAATGCTATTTTAGAATCAAGAAAGCACACCGCTTGGTATATGTACGGACTTAGGGGTGCCGCCACACTTAGAAAAAAATGTGCCGAAATTAGCTCCATAGACGACGTGGCGCAAATTATAAAGATGGCTATGGAACTTAATTCGGATATATAATTATAAAAACCTCCCAAAGCAACCGCTTTGGGAGGTTTAACTATTCTCTTCCAAACAAGTAATTCAAAGAAACATTTAATGTTTTAGATATTGCATCAAGCTCTATATCTGTTACAGTTCGTTCACCATTTTCAATTCTGGAAATTGAACCTCGGCAAATATACACTGCCATAAGCTCTAATTTATTAGAAAGCTGTTGTTGGCTTAATCCAGCAGAAATTCTGGCTGA
Source organism: Clostridia bacterium (assembly GCA_017410605.1). GTDB lineage: Bacteria > Bacillota > Clostridia > Oscillospirales > Acutalibacteraceae > UMGS1279. Next base: position 41,966 of record JAFQQN010000003.1, on the reverse strand, counting down.
TTTTATTTTAGTTCCCGTAATATTAAATTGATTTATATCTACAATTCTTTTCATTTATATCACCATATGTCTTGAAATTGGACAAAAATAGTGTATACTATATTTGAGTAAATATTGTCCTATCAGCAAGACGAGAGGTGAATATATGAAAATTGCTATAATTGGTTCTAGATGTATTGAAATTTAAAATCTAGAAACATCTCTACCCGACAGTGTTACAGAGATTGTTTCTGGTGGGGCTTTTGGTGTAGATAAATGTGCCGAAAAATTAGCCGAAGAAAAAAATTTAAAACTAACTTTGTTTCTTCCTGAATATTCTAAATATGGCCGAGCTGCACCTATAAAAAGAAATTTGCAAATTATTAAGTACGCAGACAAAGTATTGGCATTTTGGGATGGAAAATCAAAAGGTACCGAAAATGTTATTAAAACTTGTCAGAAAATAAAAAAAGATATTTCCGTTATTATCGTATAAATCATATAGCAAAACCTCCCAAAGCTATTACGCTTCGGGAGGTTTTTACTTGCAAAATATATTTTAAATTTTAGCCCTTAAGTGCGCGGTCAAGCCAGATAGAGGCAACGTCCATAGCGTTATAAAGGCCGCGTTTTTCACTGTTTTTCTCAATTCTTTCTAAAATGGGAACCTTGGGGTCGGTTCTCATAAGCTGAATTTGAATTTTATCAGGTACCTGTTCGCCGTCCTGTTCTTTAGTGGTTAAAATTTGAAGCATACAAACATATTCGTCAGACATATTTCCGTAATACATTGTATTGCCGCCCCTAACCAACGGGCGGCCTTTATAGGTCAGAAACTTTTCTGCCATAATACACCGTCTTTCCGACAAAATTATTTTGTCATATAATATTTAACAAGGGTTTGAAGCAAAGTATCCCTATCTATTTTTCTAATTAAATTTCGGGCATTATTGTGTGTAGTGATATAGGTGGGGTCTTCTGACAAAATATAGCCCACTATTTGATTGATAGGGTTATAGCCTTTTTCTTTCAAAGAGGAATACACGGTTAAAAGAATTTCGCGTATTTCTCGTTCACGGTCGTTGCCTAAAGAGAAGGTCATAGTCTTATCCATTATTATCACAGCTCCCTTGTTTAGGTTTTATATTATTTTATACCAGATTTCGCTAATTTTCAAGTGTTATATATGATTTTTAAAAAACTTTTAAAATTTTAACTATTGTTCCGTTCAAAGAACCTGTAAAACTCAATTTTGCGGACAAGAAAATTCTTGCCCGCAAAATAAAGACTGAATTTATCTTCTTAGCTCGGCACCGGCGGCAGAAAGCTTGGAAATAACCTTGTTCATAATGCTTTCAACCTGTTCGTCGGTAAGGGTTGCTTCCTTAGAGCGAAGTGTAATGTTAAAAGCAACACTCTTTTTGCCATCGGGAATCTGCGCACCCTCGTAAATATCGAAAAGCGCAACATTTTCTAATGATTTTCCCGCGGCTTTTGTGATGATTTCAATTAAATCACCAACCGGCATCTGGCGGTCGCAAAGCAATGCAAGGTCGCGGTTAACGGCCGGGAACTTGGGTAGAGGCTGATAAATAACAAGAGGCTTTTCAGTATTTAAAAGCATATCTAAATAAACCTCGGCAACATAAACCCTTGTATCTATACCAAACTTTTCAGCCGTTTCGGGGTGAAGCTCACCAAACACTGCTACAACCTTTTCCCCTACCATAGCCTTTGCACTACGACCGGGATGGAGATAAGGTTCCTCTGCTCTTACATATTTTGCAGTTACGCCACAAGTTTCAAGCACCTGTTCAACCTCACCCTTAAGGGTAAAGAAGTCTTCGCCCTCGCCATAAAGACCAAGGGAAAGGGTTTTCAGCTCGTCGGGTTGCTCGGTAAGGGGCAATGCCTTAGGCATAAAACGTTTAGAAACCTCAAATAGCCTTGCAGAGGGAATTTTGCGGTTAATATTGGTAGCAAGAACCGTAAGCATTGAAGTGGTAAGCTGGGTACGCATTGCAGAATATTCATCACCCAAGGGATTGCGGATATAAATTATCTGATTCCTCTTATCCTCTTCAGGCAGACCTAAAACATCAATAGCGTGGTTAGAAATAAAAGAATATGTGGTTATCTCATACATTCCGTCGGCGCAAAGCACACTTTTAATTTTGTTATCAAGAGCTCTTTCGGGGGTAATGGTACCTCTTAAAACCTGAGCGTTCATTGGCGAACCCTTAATATGGTCGTAGCCGTAAATTCTCATAACCTCTTCGGCTATATCAGCCATAAACTCAATATCATCTCTAAACGAGGGGATTTTTGAATTAAGGGTATCGCCCTCAAGGGTTGTAGGAATGTGAAGACTGTTAAGAATATCACACATCTTTTGACCAGAAATTTCAAGACCTAAAAGTCCATTAATTTTCTGAACGCTGGTTGAAAGGTTTCTTTCCTCCGGCAGACCGTTATTACAATCAATAACACCCTCATATATCTCACCGGCGCCAAGCTCGTCAATAAGCTGTAAAGCACGGTCAGAGGCATACTTAGTATTCATAATATCGGTTCCGCGCTCATACCTCGCGCTAGACTCGGTTCTAATACCCAAGGCTCTTGCAGTACGGCGAACACTGTCTCTTTTAAACTTAGCAGACTCTAAGAAAAGTTCACTAGTATCCTCTTTAATTTCGCTGTTAAGGCCACCCATTATACCGGCCATACAAGAGGGCTCGTTTGCATCGGCAATAACCAACATACTGTCGTTTAAGGTGTGCTCTTTACCATCAAGGGTGGTCATTTTCTCGCCGTTTTGGGCTGTTCGAACAATAATTTTTCCACCCTTAATATCGCGGTAATCAAAAGCGTGAAGAGGTTGGCCTGTTTCAAGCATAACAAAGTTAGTAATATCAACAATGTTATTTATTGGGCGCATACCCGAAGCAATAAGGCTTCTCTTCATCCAATCGGGTGATGGGGCAAGTTTAATATTTTTAACATAACGTCCAATATATCTTGGGCAAAGCTCAAAGTTTTTAACCTCTACGCTAATTTTCTCGTTTATATCGCCCTTGATGGTTTTATAGGTAGGAACAGGAGGAACAAACTTGGTTCCAAGCACCACACCAATTTCTCTTGCAATTCCCAAAACGCTCTGACAATCAGGGCGATTGGCGGTAATTTTAAAATCTATTATCCAATCATTAAGGCCTAAAACCTCACGCATATCTGTACCGGGCTTAGGTTCTCCTTTAAGAATAAGAATACCGTTTACCGAAGCACCCTCATATTCTTCCTCGGTAATTTTAAGCTCTTCGCCACTGCAAAGCATACCGTTAGAAATAACGCCCCTAAGCTTACCACTTTTAATGTTCATACCGTTAGGGAGGTGTGAATTGTGAAGAGCAGCGGGAACAAAAGCGCCCTCAAAAACATTATTTGCACCGGTAACAATTTGAACCGGCTCACCCTCACCAACATCTAACTGGCATATAACCAAGTGGTCTGAATTTTCGTGGGGGGTTATTTTTAAAATTTTACCAACAACAACTCTATCCATTGTGTCGGCGGTGTTTATTGCCTCTTCAACCTCAAAACCTGCCATAACCATACGGTCGCAAAGCTCTAAGGGTTCTACATTAATTTCAACATAGCGTTTTAACTGTTCAAGTGAAACCTTCATTATTATAACCTCCCTTTCTTAAAATTGCTTAAGAAAACGCATATCGTTTTCAAAAAGAAGACGAATATCGCTTATCTTATGGCGTGTGGTTGTAAGACGGTCAAGACCAATACCAAAAGCAAAACCTGAATATACCTCAGGGTCAATGCCGCAACCGGCCAAAACTCTTGGATGAACCATACCTGCGCCTAAAATTTCAATCCAACCGGAGCCCTTGCAAACGCGACAGCCCTTGCCGCCACATTCGCTACAAGAAACGTCAACCTCAACACTAGGTTCAGTAAACGGGAAGAAAGAGGGGCGGAACTTAACCTTGGTATCTTTACCATAAATCTCTCTTGCCATTTGCTCTAGTGTACCTTTGAGGTCGCACATTGTAATTCCCTTATCAACAACAAGACCCTCAACCTGGTGGAAAACGGGAGAATGGGTTGCATCAACATCGTCAGAGCGATAAACTCTTCCGGGTGCAATCATTCTAATGGGGGGCTTACGGCTTTCCATTGTTCTTATTTGTGTGGCAGAGGTTTGGGTGCGAAGAAGCATACTATCGGTAAGATAGAATGTGTCCTGCATATCCCTCGCCGGGTGGTCTGCCGGAACATTAAGTGCTTCAAAGTTATAATACTCTGTTTCAACCTCGGGGCCGTCTACAACGTCAAAGCCCATTGAACGGAAAATATCAATAAGGTCCTCTAATGCAGAATTTATTGGGTGCAAAGAACCGTTTTCTTTTCTTTTGCCTGAGATAGAAATATCTACAGCCTCTTTTTCGAGCCTTGCTGTCTGAGCCTTGGCTTTCATTTCTTTAAGAGAAACAGCTATAGCCTCTTCTATTTCACCCCTTACCTCATTGGCAAGTTGACCCATAACCGGTCTTTCTTCAGGAGAAAGAGAACCCATTTGCTTTAAAATAGCAGTAAGCTCACCCTTTTTACCCAAAAACTTAACACGAATTTCATCAACAGCCTGGGTGCTGTCTGCCGCCTCAAGTGCGGCCTTGGCCTGAACCTTAATTTCTTCAAGCTTTTGCTTCATAAAAAACATCCTTTCGTACCACTTTTCATTTTTAAAGGGACAATTTTTTAATAGAAAAATAAAAAAACCTCGTCCCAAAAGGGACGAAGCCAATAACTCCGCGGTACCACCCAAATTTTTGCTCTGAAATAAAAGAGCAAACACTCTTCCGGCCGTTAACGGTGCCTACCGTTGCTGTCTAATAGGTTGCCCGTTCAACAACACTGCTCTAAAGGGAACTTGGGCGGAAGCCTTTGTGGGGGCCTCACAGCCAACGGGCACCCCTCTCTGTTCAAAAACAAAACCGCTTACTTTTCTTTGTCAACGCATTTAATTAGAAATTTATATTAAATTTACTGGGTTATTATATCACATTAAATTTTATTTTGCAAGTTTTATTTAACAAAATTTGTGGCAATAGGCTTTTCTTTCTCAGGCAGACCAAATTTTTCTTTGCCTAAAGCAATACTCTTCATTAAAAAGACCATATTATTTGCAAGTGTTCGCATTGTTTGAAGACCCTCTTCGTCCTTCGCAACATCACCGATATTTCTGCCGTGAACACTGTTCCAGTACTGGCTGGAGGCAACCGCCATTCCACAAATCGTGAAATACTTATTCAGTTCATCAAAGGTGCTTGAGCATCCCCCTCTTCGGGCTACTGCTACACTTGCCCCTACCTTCATTGTTTTACTAAACGAGGTACTGTAAAAAAGCCTGTCTAAAAAAGAAATAAGTGTTCCGTTAGCCGAAGCGTAATAAACAGGACTGCCAACAACTATTCCATCACATTCTTCAAAATCTTTGGCTATAACATTCACAATATCGTCAATTACACATTTGCCTGTTTTTTTACAGCTGTAACAGGCCATACAACCTCTTATAGCCTCTTTGCCGATTTGCACAGTTTTAACCTCAATTCCTTGGGTGTGAAACACATTTTCCATCTCTTTAAGCGCTAACGCAGTATTGCCGTTTTCTCTGGGACTACCGTTAATCATTAAAACTTTCATTTTATTCTTCCTTAATTTATTTTTATTTTGATAAATTATATCAAATTTTAGTGAGCCGTTCAATAATAATTTTTAATTATTTGGTAATCATATTTTTAAATAATAAATAAAAGGAGCGTTTTTATGATAGAACAAGATACAATTAAGCTTTTGAGGGAATGTGATGCCGGTGTTAAAATGGGTATTGCCTCTATTGAAGATGTAAGGGACTATGTTAAATCCGAAGATTTTAAAAAGTACCTGGTTGAATGTAAACGAGAACACGATAAATTAGAAGACGAAATTAGAGAAGAACTTAACAAATATTCCGACGAGGGCAAAGAACCTAACCCCATTGCCAAGGGTATGTCTTGGATGAAGACAAATATTAAGCTTTCAGTAGACAGCTCTGACAACACAGTGGCCGACCTTATGACCGACGGATGTAATATGGGTGTTAAATCACTTAACAAATATTTAAACGAATATAAGGCGGCAGACGAGTTTTCAAAGGATATTGCCAAACGCCTTATAAACCTTGAAGAACGACTTGCCATTGATATTAGAAAATATCTATAAAAACGCGTGGCGTTTTATCCAATTCCGTCTATAGTTTTCAATTATAGCTCGGTTTATACCCCGAAACCATAAAAAGTGCAGCCCCTTTCGCCTCCCATCGACAAGAGAGGTACATTTGCTTGTGCTAATTCATCTTATAGATTTTTACCCACAAAAAAACGCATTATAGAGTCAAACTATAACTCTATAATGCGTTTACTCTTTACACAACTAATTTTTATTTCTTCTTTTCTTTGGGGCGTTTGATTTTATTAAGCTTTGCATTAAGGTCTAATAGCTGTTCCTTAGTAAACTTAACATCCATCATACCGCCCATCAAAGTAAACAGTCTAAGCACGGTAAATCCGCCCATCATACTCATCATTTCGGGGCCAACCTCAAAACCGGCTGCTTCCATTTTACCGTCTTTGCCGCCCATAAACTTACCCATAAGGGACATAAAGAGCAACTTGCCCTTCATTGTAGAAATTACATCACACATCTTGTCGTTAAGAGATAGATAGCCCTCAGGAGCATCAATATCAAACCAGTTTAGTATTGCACCCTTTTCAACAAGTCTATAATCCTCATTAAAGGTTTCAACCTTGCGAATTTTCCCCTCATCCTTAAATTCCCCTGCAACGGCAGTGAGTACAGTTTCACCCTTATTAGGAACCTCAAAATAGAAGAAATGGTCCTCTGCGGTCTTTTTGCCAATGCTAACACCGTTAGCAAAAAGCTCTACCTCGGGAAGGTTGGAATATACCGTAACCTTGGTAACCTCTTCAACACGGTCTACATAACGCTTGCCGCAAAGGTGAACAAAGGGCTCATCTGAAAGCCAAGCCTTATAGGCATAGAAAGAATCCTTTTTATATTTACGGTCAAATGTAACAAGACCTTTATGGTTTTGTCCGTTCTCGCCGCCCTCATTACGGGCATCTGCGCCAAAGTCAAACATATTCCAAACATGGGTAGCCCACAAATATTTACGGCTGAAGAACTGTTTAATAAGCTCTTCGTGATAATAGGCCTGGTATTCCTCTGTATAATCGCCCTGCATTGGTGTTGAGGTATGCCAATTTAAGGCCTCGCAACCATATTCGCTACAACCAATAGGAATGTTGGGGTGGGTCTTATGGAAGTTGTCAAACCAAGGTCCGTTCATTGAAGTTTCGCCACCGTACCAACCAAAATAATGGTTGTAGGAAACTACATCGGGAATTTGAAGATATGGGTCATCTATTTTACACATAGAAACTGCGGCAATAGTGGTAAGACGGGTTTTGTCCATCTCGTGACACATATCGTTAAGAATACGGTGATTTTCTAAAAGGTCATCATCTGAACCGCCAATGCCAATTTCATTAGAAAGTCCCCAAACCACAATAGAGGGGTGGTTATAGTTTTGGGTAATAAGCTCTTTCATTTGAGAAATAGTGTTTTCTCTGCCTGTTGGCATATGCTTAGAAATATAAGGAATTTCTGCCCAGATAACAAGTCCCTTTTCGTCACACAAATCGTAAAAATACTGGCTATGCTGATAGTGGGCAAGGCGGATTGTAGTGGCGCCCATTTCCATAATAAGGCCAATATCTTCCTCGTGATGCTCAGGTAGAAGAGCATTACCCACACCCCATCTGTCCTGATGGCGGGAAACACCGCGAAGAGGATATTCTTCACCGTTAAGAATGAAACCGTTTTCGGGGTCAATTTTAAAGCTACGGCAACCAAATCTGGAGGTTACACAGTCCAAAACCTCGCCGTCATCTAAAATCTCGGCTTTTGCGGTATAAAGATAGGGGTCCCGTCTTCCCTGCCACAGGTGAACATTTTCAATCTCAAGCTCTACCTTAGTATCATCGCTATCACAAGAGGCAATCTCTTTACCCTCTCTATCAAACAAGGTATAGCGAACGGTCTGACCCATTTTACTGTTGGTAAGGTAAACTTCAACCTCAACCTTGGCTTTATCACCCTCAATTTCGGGGGTGATTTTAATTCCGGGACCACCGTAATAATCTAAATCAAAGTGAGTTGCATTAACACAAATAAGGTTTACATCACGGTAGATACCGCCATAAAAGGTAAAGTCAGCCATTTGGGGATAAACCCTGTCATTAGCGGCATTATCCACTGCAATAACTAAAAGATTTGCACCCTCTAGAGCCTCGGTAACATTAACTCTCCATGTGGAATAACCGCCATCGTGGTGAGCAAGATGTTTGCCGTTAATATAAACATCTGCCGAAGAATTAGCACCTTGTAGCTCCAAGTAATACTCATCAGCCTCCGGCAGGTCCATTTTATTTAAAGACTTAACATAATAGGCCGTTCCGCGGAAATAGTCGTTATCACCATCTTGCCCGTCAATGGCATTCCAGGAATGGGGAATGTTAACAAAATCCCAATTTGTGGGCATACTTTCCGGAGCTTGGGTAGCCTGTTTTGTAAAGGCCCATTTTCTGTTTAGATTAACAACGGTTCTCATTATCTTTCTCCTTTTATATATTTGGTTTATCACAAATATTTTATATCAAAATACCCGGAAGTTCAAGTTCTCCCGGGCATTTAAAACTTATTTATTAGCCTCTTCATAGCCCTCAAAGTTTATAAGTTATTCTTCATCGCTTTTAAGACCAAGCTCATCATTCATTCGCTCAAGGGTCTTTTTATCAAGATTATAAATAAGTCCAAGACCTATAAACATCATAACAGCGCTGAAGAGATAAAGTGCCGCAACAAGGTAGCGCATATTTGTGGCAACTTCAAGAGTCTGCTGTCCGCCGTTTGCGCCAATATAACCCAAAGCATACATTACAACAAGCACTAAAGAAGGACCTGCGCCCTGAGCCAGTTTGCGGAAAAAAGAATGTAGCGAATAAACCACACCCTCTTCTCTGGTGCCGTTTTTCCACTGGTTATAGTCAATTGCATCACCCATAAGAGCCCAAGAAACGGTTGAATAAATACCTATACCAAGGCTGTTAATAAGCTGACAAAGAATATAAATTATCATACCGGTTGCATTTGGGGTTATAGGTAAAACAAGCATAAGTACACAGGCTACAATGCTGCAAACAGAACCGAAAACGCATAGCTCTTTTTTACCGTATTTAACAACCATTTTACGGGCAAGGGGTGTAAAAGCAATAATAGGAATCATAGAGAATACCTGAACCAAGCCGGAAATCTTTGCATTATTAAAGTAAGACTGGAACAGAACCGTAACCGCTGTAGCGCCGCCCTGCATTCCAAGGAACATACCCATAGCGGCTAAAGTAGCACCTACGGCAGGCCTGTTTTTCATAAAGTTTCCAAATGCCTTAAAAACATTAAACTTAGGCTGTTCTTCATTAATTTTAACCTGCTCTTCAACGCGAATCTCGGTGTTTTTAATCATAAACTGGAAGCAAATGAAACCTAAAACACCCATAATAAGAGCAGCTATAAACACACGGTTACCAATAAGGTTATCGTTCTCATCATAAATTATCATAGGAAGAATTGCCATAGGAATCATATTTCCTACCATAGAGCCAACCGAACGCCAAGCTGAGAGAGAAGCACGGTCAGCCGGTTCCTTAGAAATAAGGGACAGCAATGAACCGTAAGGAACATTGGCTACGGTATAGAAAGCATCCCAAATAACATATCCTGCTATAAAAATAACCATCTGTGCCCAAAGGGGAGCCGACGGGAAAGGAACAAAGCATAACGCTCCCGCTACAATAAGGCCTATTGAACCACCGAAAATATAAGCCAAAAACTTATTACGCTTGTACTGATGACGGTCTGCGTCAATCATTGAACCAATAAGGGGGTCATTAATGGCATCCCAAACCTGAACAACAATCAAAAGTAAAGAATACCAAAGCTCCAGCCCCATAAACTGGGTCCAGAAAATTGCCATTGTGCCCTTTAGGGCAAAGCTCATGTTACAGCCGAGGTCGCCTGCCGCATAAGCAACGCTGTCACGTATGCCAAAACGGCGAAATTTGTTTTCCTGCATAAAAAACATTCCTCTCTTAAAATATATAAAAAATTTTATAAAGCTTCCGCGCCCAAACCACGAAATTTTACGTATATATAATAAACCAAAATCCACCCGCAGTGTTAGGAAAATTTTTATATATTTTTGCATAATTTTTATATTTAGAAATATTTTTTTGTTGAAAGTCTTTAAAAAATATAATATAATGTTTATAGTTTATAAAAAATATAACAAATTTTGGTTTAAGCCAACAAACACGGGAGGTGGAATCTTGTTTTACAAACCGGAACTTAACCTTTTAATTAACACCTGTCAAAAAATTAGACTAGGTACTGAAATTTTTAGCCTCGATGACAACTTTTATAAGATATTTAATTCTGACCCTCTTCGCCTTATAGGACTACAAACGGTTTCTAAAGAAACTTTAACCGAAGTAGCTCCGGAAATTTCATCAAACACTCTTTACAACCTATGCGACAGGCTTTCAAGACGATTTGTTTTTATGCTCTTACCCTTTTCTGTGCCTGAACAAGCCCTTGTCATAGGGCCCTATTTTTCAGACGAGCCTTCATCCATAAATGTTCTCGAAATATCTGAAACTATGGGCCTTAACCCTACTACGGCAAGGGGACTCGAAGAATATTTCAAAGAAATTCCGATTGTTTCAGAGTCTAATAGCATATTTGCCCTTATTTATAGCTTTGCAGAAAAAATTTGGCAGGGTGAAGACAATTTTACTGTATCAGAGATAAACCTTAAACTGGTTGAGGATTTAACAACTACACCAAAAATCGGCCAACACGTAGAGCCGCAAACCACCGCCGTTAATATGCGTATAATGGAAAAGCGCTATAACTATGAAAAACAGTTTATGGAGGCTGTTACAAAAGGACAGATAGCCAAAATAGAGCTTTTGGCTAATAATCTAGACCCTAAAAATTTTGAATCCCGCACTGCTGACACAGTAAGGAACATTAAAAACTATTGTATTATTATGAACACTCTTCTTAGAAAAGCCGCCGAAACAGGCGGCGTACACCCTATTTATCTTAACGGAATATCCTCTGATTTTGCTGTTAAAATTGAGCTTGTAACTTCTACAAAAAGCGCTACCGAGCTTATGAAAAATATGTTTCGAAGCTATTGCCTTCTTGTAAGGCAACACTCAACAAAAAACTTTTCCGAACCTGTTAAACAAATTATTAATATTATTAATGCTGATTTAAGCGCCAACCTTAACCTAAGTACATTAGCCGACACCCAAAAACTTAATCCAAGCTACGTTTCTACCCTTTTTAAAAGGGAAACCGGCACCACCATTACCGAATATATAAATAAAAAAAGAATCGACACCGCGAAGAAACTGCTCAAAACTACTAATTTGCAAATTCAAACGGTGGCTCAGCACTGCGGCATTTTAGATGTTCACTATTTTTCCCGTTTGTTTAAAAAGCATTGCGGCACTACGCCAATGGAATACCGTGAAAAAAGCAAGACAGTTTAACCTCATCGTAGAAACAAATCTAAGGTAATACGCTTGACAAAAAGCAATAATTATATTACAATGTAAAAAATTAATAATTACTGCCACCGGGTAGATAAAGCACTTGCTTTGCACATCGTTAGGTCTTTGAAGATGTGTAAAAGGGGGTGCTTGTTTTTTTGAGGTAATTTAAAATGAATTTATTTAAAAGTTTAAAGGCCCTTTCAAGGTTCGAGTTACTGCTATGGATATTATCTTTAATAACGGTCAGTATTTCTTTTTTAGCATTAAAGGATCCCGACTATCTGACCCTTGTTGCATCGCTAACAGGGGTTACTGCCCTTATTTTTGTAGCTAAAGGCTATGTTTTAGGCCAGGTTCTTACTGTAATTTTTGCTCTTTTTTATGGCATAATTTCTTTTAAGTTTAAATATTACGGAGAAATGATAACCTATCTTTTAATGACAGCGCCTATGGCGGTTATGGCCATTATTTCTTGGGTACGGCACCCCTTTAAAAACAGCAACGAGGTAGAGGTTAACCGCCTTTCTAAAAGGTCATTCATTCTGGGTATAACTTTATCGCTAATTGTGACTATGGTTTTCTTTTTTGTTTTAAGGGCACTGGGGAATGCAAATCTTTTTACCAGCACCATATCTGTAACTACCAGCTTTTTAGCCTCGTACCTAACCTTTGTAAGAAGCCCCTACTATGCTCTTGCCTATGGAGCTAACGATATTGTTCTTATTGTGTTATGGATAATGGCTAGTGTAACAACCCCCTCTTATTTGCCTATGGTTTTTTGCTTTATAATGTTTTTGGTAAACGACCTTTACGGCTTTTATAATTGGAATAAAATGCTAAAAAAACAATCGAAATTCAACTTTTGTGGTTGACTTATCTTTTTATAAGCTTTATAATATCAGTAGAAAAAATTTTTATGTCAGGCATTTAAGAGCATATATACTGTCTGACAGGATATATTATATTTAAAGGAGTTTGATGAGTTATGGCACTTAACAAATACGCCGGTACTAAAACCGAACAAAATTTAAGAGAAGCCTTTTCAGGCGAATCTGAGGCAAGAAATAAATACACATATTTTGCTTCTGTTGCTAAAAAGCAAGGCTTTGAGCAGATTGCAGAGCTGTTTTTAAAGACTGCAGAAAACGAAAAAGAACACGCAAAGCTTTGGTTTAAAGAGCTTGGAGGCCTTGGAAGCACTGCCGAAAACCTTGTTAGCGGTGCAGAGGGCGAAAATTATGAGTGGACCGATATGTACGACCGTATGGCTAAAGAAGCCGAAGAAGAAGGCTTTCACGAATTAGCCGCTAAGTTTCGCGGTGTTGCCGCAATTGAAAAGACCCACGAAGAACGCTACCGTGCACTGCTAAAGAATGTAGAAACACAAAAGGTTTTCGAAAAATGCGATGTTCAGCTTTGGGAGTGTCGCAACTGCGGTCATATGGTTGTTGGAACCAAAGCCCCTGTTGTTTGCCCTGTTTGTAACCATCCTCAAAGCTACTTTGAAATTCACAAAGAGAACTATTAATATTTATTATGCAGTAAAGCCGGAGATTTACTCCGGCTTTATTTTTTACTTGACAACAGCAGTCAAATAGTAGAAAATATACTTATATCTTTATAAGGAATGTTATGTATGAGTATTACTATTAGCAGGGCAACACCCAATGATGCAAAAGAGCTGCTTGACTATTTTAAAACTATTGGTGGCGAAACAGATAATTTGTCTTTCGGCAGTGAGGGTCTTCCCTTTTCTGTAGAGCAAGAAGAGAATTACCTAAAAGGGTTAGAAAGCTCTAATCGTTCGGTTTTGTTTTTAGCAAAAGCTGACGGCAAAATTATTGGTTGCTCTAGTTTAGACTGTATTAACAGCCCCCGAATGGCTCACAGAGGAAGCTATGCAATTTCTGTACGGAAAGATTACTGGGGGAAAGGCGTAGGCAGTCTTCTCACGGAAAAAATTATTAATTTTGCAAAAAACACCGCTAAAATAAATGTTATTTCCTTAGAGGTTAGAAGTGATAACCAAAGAGCCATATCACTTTACGAAAAATTTGGTTTTGTAAAAATCGGGCAATTTAAAGACTTTTTCATTGTTAGGGAACAAAAAATTGATTTCGACTTAATGAATTTATATTTGGAGTAAAAAGATGATTATAGAAAACAAAAAACCTGACGATATATTTAATCGCTTGGAAAAAGAACAGGTGGTTTATTCCCTTTTAGAAGAGCTTAATATTGAATTTATAAGAGCCGACCACCCGGCCGCAATGACAATGGAAATATGCTCTCAAATAAGCGATGAGCTTTCGGCCGATATTTGCAAAAACCTTTTTCTTTGCAACCGTCAGCAAACAGAGTTTTTTCTCTTACTCACCCCCGGCGAAAAGCGGTTTAAAACCAAAAACCTTTCAAGCCAAATAGGGTCCTCACGCCTTTCCTTTGCATCGGAAGAAAAAATGAAAGAATATTTAAACCTCACTCCCGGCTCGGCAAGTGTTTTTGGGCTTATGTTCGACACCGACAAAAAGGTTCAGCTTATTATTGACCAAGATGTTTTAGATAAAGAATATGTTGGCTTTCACCCAAACATAAATACCTCTAGTGTTAAGATTAAAACCCAAGACCTGACAGGAAAAATTCTACCACACTTAAACCGAGAATTTAAAACTGTAATATTGCCCGAAGAGGAATGATAATAACCGTGGCTACTTTATATAGCCACGGTTATTGTTATTTACTTATAACCTTTTTTTGCCAGGATTTTCTGTTACACTTGGGGCAACGCATATACCTTGTTCTGCCCATATGTGGCGCAAGATATACTGTTCCTAATTTAGGAACATACCTATGCTCACAATGCTGACATTCATAGTATCCTGCTGCTTGTTCAATTTTCATTGTAAAACTGAAACCGATAATCGCAGGAATAAAGCCGGAGAAAACAATCAATAGTTTTTCCCATTCTTTCATTGGAACATATGCGCCAATAAACACCGGCACCATTAGTATAATCAATGAGAGTCCACCTATCACCCATTCTAGGGTAAGTAATTGTTTATCTTTTTGTTCTTTTTCCTTGACCAGCTCCAATAATTTATTTTCCATTTCCTTGTTATAATTATCCATAACAATCACCTCTCCGCTTAATAAATCGTTTACCGTAATTTCAAGAAGGGCGCATAACTCAAGCATAATAGCTGAGTCGGGCAGCGCTCTTCCCGTTTCCCACTTAGACACCGCTCTGTCGGTAATGTTTAATTTTTCTGCCAACTGCATTTGTGTCAGCCCCAACTTTTTTCTGCGCAGGGCAATAAATTTCCCTATTTTTGCTTGGTTCATACTCTGTCTCCTTTCGATAATATTCTAAGCGGAATACTTTAAAAAATCTACATACCAACGGTTGAGTGAGGTGATTTCTACCTACAGTAGAGTTTTGTAAAGGTTTATTTTTAATGATAGTATAGCATAGATACTACCAATAATGCAATAAAAAACCGCCTAGAAAGGCGGTTTTTAGCATTTTGTTATTATTTAAAGTAACGAGCAAGAAGTCCCTCAAATGCCTTGCCATGTCGAGCTTCATCACGAGCCATTTCGTGAACGGTATCGTGAATAGCATCTAAGCCAAGCTCCTTAGCAAGTTTAGCAAGTTCAAATTTGCCTAAGGTTGCGCCGTTTTCAGCATCTACTCTCATTTCAAGATTTTTCTTGGTGCTGTCGGTTACAACCTCGCCCAAAAGCTCGGCAAACTTAGCAGCGTGTTCTGCCTCTTCAAGAGCTGCCTTTTCCCAATAAAGGCCAATTTCGGGATAACCCTCTCTGTGTGCTACGCGTGACATTGCAAGATACATACCAACTTCGGTGCACTCACCATTAAAGTTCTCACGAAGACCGGAAAGAATTCTCTCATCAACGCCCTTTGCAATTCCTACAACGTGCTCAGCAGCCCAAGTTTTCTCTCCTGCCTGCTCTTGGAATTTAGCAGCAGGTGCATGGCATATTGGGCACTCATCAGGTGCAGAATCGCCTTCGTGAACATAACCGCAAATTAAGCAAACATATTTTTTCATTTTAAATCCTCCAAAATAATAATTATTAATTATATCTGTACGGTGTAAGGTGCTGTGCGCTAACCCAAGGCCTTACAACCGGAACATTTTCCAAAAAACATTAAGCTGTGAGAGTCTATCTCACTACCCGACATTGTCGCGCATTGATTTATAAAATCCTCTGCAAAGGGAAGCTCTAAATCAATTATTTTTTTACAAGCACGGCAGTAAAGATGAGGGTGTGGAAAATTATTACCGTCGAAATGGTCGCTTCCATCTTTAACCTTTAAAGAAATTATGGTTCCCTCAGAATCGAGCTCTGCAAGGTTGCGGTAAACTGTGCCAAGGCTTATATTCGGAATGGTTTTTCGTGCCTCTTCATAAATTGATGCCGCTGTTGGGTGGCTTTTTGTATTATGAAGAATGTTTAAAATTGTTTCTCTCTGCTTTGAATAACGCTTCACTGCCTCACCTCTTTTTACTTCCTTATCAGTAACAATTACTGTTACTGATATTATAATACACGACGGTGTGCGTTTTGTCAAGAACTTTTTTAAATTTTTTTTAAAAAAATTGTGGCACCTCATTTAAGGTACCACAAGCATTTTAAATTTACTGTGCGTTATTTGCGCCTATATTAACATTAGTAGAATAAAATCTTCCGGCGCGATATATTTTAACTGTAGCAGAATCTCCCGGCTTACAATCAGCAAGGGCACCGTCTAAATCGGTATAATTATTAATTGCTACACCGTTAAACTCGGTTATAATATCGCCACGCTGAATACCGGCAGAGGCAGCAGGTGCCCCATCCACAACGCTTGAAACAACTGCACCGGCAGGGTAACCCAAAGCCTTCAGCTGGTCAGCTGTATAGGTTTGACTTATTTGTATACCAATATAAGGAGTGGGGTCGTTTTGTTTAGAAATAATTTTGTCGCAAATTTCTTTAACCTTGTTAGAGGGGATTGCAAAACCCATTCCCTCATAGCCGGTACTAACAAGCTTAACACTGTTTACACCCACAAGCTTGCCCTCGGTGTTCACAAGGGCGCCACCCGAGTTGCCGGGGTTAATTGCGGCATCGGTTTGAATGAGGGACATTGTAGAACCGTTATCGACCGTTATTGAGCGGTTAAGACCGCTTACGACACCTGTGCTTACCGAACCAATAAATTCAAGTCCACCTGGGTTTCCAATAGCAATAACCGACTGACCTACGGCAAGCTTATCTGAATCGGCAAGTTCAATAGGGGTAAGGTTTGTGGCATCAACCTTAACAACCGCAAGGTCATAAGAAATATTATAGCCTACAACTGTTGCAGTCATAGAGTTTTCTGTGTCATCAGGAAGAAAAACCTCAACCTTAGAATTTGAAGATTCAACTGCGCTGGAAATAACGTGATAGTTTGTAATAATATAACCGTCTGCAGTGTAAACAATACCCGAACCCTCTTCGGTGGCTTCACTTGTACCAAAGAAGAAGTTTGTTACAGCGGCTGTAGTACGAATGCCAATTACACTAGGTCCCGCCTTTTTAGCCACCGCCTCAATAGTAGAACCTACTGTTTCGTCTACAACAATATTAGTAACATTTTGCTTAACGGGGGTAGAAGTCTTATTATTTGTGGGCATAAACTTATTAAAAAGAAATGCTCCGGCAAAGCCGCCGCCAAGACCCAAAACCAAAGCAAGAATAACCGAGACGACAACCACACCGCCGCCGTATTTCTTCTTATTTTTTCTGTTATTACGACCAACCGGCTCATCTTCAAAGTGAGATTTATAAGCCTGACGGTAAACCCTCTCCTCGGTAGGAGGTGTGTTTTGAACAGCGGGTTCCACCTTTGGCTCGGGCTGTGCCACCGGCTCATTCACTGCGCTGTCGGGCAGATTACCCTTGGCGGCAGAATAGCTGTAGGTACCGCTAGGCAAAAAGTCTTTATTTAACTTAACGCTATCAGCCTCGTTTGATTTAAGTGTATCTGCATCGGGCGTTTGCTCCCTCTCATTACCCTTTTCGTCAGTGGCTTCTTTAGTCTGTTCTGCCACCTTTTCTTCCTGCTCAAAAAATCCGCCATCACCACTTAAGGTATAGCCGTTGTTTTCGCCCTTATTTAACCTTTCAAACATTTCTGTAGGGTTAAACTGACCTTCGTTATTTTGAGGGGTAATGTTTGAAACCGAATCAAACCCGGTAGGCATGTTTTGACCTGTTTCAGTGTTTTTATTTTGCTCGTCCATATATATTCTCCTTTACTTTATGCACCCATTATATAATCATTTTATTTCCATATCTATTACAAAATGTTAACATACCATTAATTTTATACATTATATATTATACACAATATATTTGTTATTTCAAGATGATAGCTCAAGGTTGTTTTCACATTTTAAAAGCTTTACAGCCGTTTTAGAAAGAAACATAATACAAATAATATTAGGTACGGCCATAAGTCCGTTAAAAACATCTGAAAGCATCCAAATAAACCTTAAATCTGCCACTGCACCAAAGTATGATGCTACCGAAAAGACTACTTTATATATTAAAACCGCTTTTTCCCCAAAAAGATATTCTGTACACCTTATTCCGTAGAAAGACCACCCCAAAAGGGTTGAAAAGGCAAAAAACACAGTAGATACAGCAATAAAAACACCTGAAAATTCCCCCAAAGACTGCGAAAAGGCACGGCTCACCAGGGCGGCTCCATCACTGTCTGAAGTTACAACCCCGGTATAAAGGTCAACTTCACCGCTGCAAAGTATTGCCAAAGCTGTGAGGCTACACATAATAATTGTATCAAACTGAACCTCAAAAATACCCCACATTCCTTGCTGTTTTGGAGTAGTTCCCATAGTTTCTGAATTAATTATAACCAGCGACCCCATTCCTGCCTCGTTAGAAAAAACTCCGCGGCGCACCCCTACCGAAAAGGCATTTTTGACTGTATATCCCACCGCTCCGCCGCCAAAGGCACCAAGGCCAAAGGCTCCATTAAAAATCGCCCTAAATGCTCCGGGCAAAAGGGCTATATTTTTAAATACAATGCTAAGCGCACCCACAATATAAAAGATAGAAATTAGCGGCAAAAAAACCTCATTTATACGGGCAATTCTTTTTGTTCCGCCCATAATTGCTATAAAAAGCAACACCGACACCGCCAATCCTATTATTTTTGGATCAACATAAACCGCCGTAGCATTTATGGCGGAGGTTATTGTGTTGGTCTGAACGGTGTTCCCCATTCCAAAGGAAGCAAGAAGACAAAAGAACGCAAAGGAGGTTGAAAACACATCGGCTATTCTTTTGCTTTTTACAGCATTATAGACCATGTACATTGTGCCGCCCCTTAAACTGCCATCTTGCTTTTTATGCCTGTAAAAAACTCCCAAAGCGTTTTCGGCAAAGGCGGTCATAGAGCCTATTATGGCCGAAACCCACATCCAAAATACCGCGCCCGGACCACCCAAGGTTATTGCGGTTGCCACACCTGCTATATTTCCGTTACCCAAGGTGGCGGCAAGACTTGTTGCAAAGCTTTGAAAAGGCGTAAGTCCCCCTTTATCTAACTGCTTTTTCTTAAACACAGAAAACACTGTGCTTTTTAAAATAGTTCCTATATGTGTTATTTGAAAAAATCCGCTTTTAAACGAAAAATACAACCCTGTGCCATACAGCGATGCTATAAGCGGTACGCCCCAAACAAATTCCTGTAACCAGCTGATAAAGCCTATAATTGCCCCGGACAAAAAAGCCACCTCCCGAATATTATAAAAATTATATTCGGCGGTGGTTTTTTATATTACTTTGTATATAATCTATTATTGTCTTAAAAACTCCATAACTTGTTCAGAAATTTGACTCATTCCTATCTCGGTAGGATGCCCGTTTTCTTTATCTATTTCTTTAAGACATAAATATTTAACTTCGAACTCTTTACAAGCCTTTATAAAACCATTGGAAATTTCTTCTTTTAAACCGGTATTTATGATAACCGTTATATCTTCAACAACTTTTTTTACTCTGTCTATCAGATAACAAAATGCAGGCAACACATACTTTAAATCCTCGGCAGTCCAATCTGAATACTTGAGTTCCCCGATGGGAGAACCTATCCAAGAATCGTTTGTTCCTCCGAATATAAACACTTTGTCAATTTTGTTTTCAGCAAAAAGGTTTTCTGCTATATATTTATCAATTCTGCTAACAAAGGATGATTCAACCGTAAGAGCCTCTCTTACCGTATTACAAATTGTTGAACCCGAAAAGCTATCATTAAGTATTATTTTGAAATTCTTTTCGTTGGACAAAATATTCCACCAGGTTTTTTCCACACCCTTAACGATGGGAGCTTTTTCTCTTTCATCGCTATAATAAAAGTGATACCCTGACGGAATATAACCCTTATATGTTGAATAACTGTCACCCATTATAAATATGTTTTTCTCTTCTTTCATTTTACTTTACCTCCATAAAACTTACTAATTTCTTTTCTGCTCAACAACGCTACTGCCTCTACGTGATTAGTGTGTGGAAACATATCGACGGGTTGAATGCGGTGTGCATAATAGCCTTTTCTTGCAAAATAGGTTAAATCGCTTTCCAGAGTTTCGGGGTTGCAGGAAATATAAACAATTTTTTCTGGAGCCAAAGTTGCCACCGCATTTATAAAACGGCGGTCGCTTCCTGCTCTTGGTGGGTCCATAATAACCACGTCTGCCTTTTTCCCTGCCTTCGCCATTTCTACCATAAAATCACTAGCATCTGCAGTATAAAACTCAATGTTTTTTATATTATTTCTCTTAGCGTTAAACTTTGCATCCCTTACTGCATCGGCATTTAATTCAACACCAATAACCCTTGCCGCCTTTTTGGAGGCAAGAATACCAATAGTTCCCGTACCGCAATAGGTATCAATTACCGTTTCTTTTCCTGTAAGACCCATATATTCTATAGCCTTACTATAAAGCTTTGTTGTCATAACCGGGTTTACCTGATAAAAAGAACGGGGAGAAATACGAAATGTGCAATCTAAAATAGAATCTTCAATATATCCGTCACCATAAAGTGTGATATTTTTATCACCTAAAACAAGGCTTGTAAATTTGTTATTTATGTTTTGCACTATTGTAGTTATTTCAGGGTGACGCTCTAAAAGGGCATTAATGAAAGACCTAGATGACGGAAAAACAGGTGTACCCGTAACAAGCACTACCATAATTTGACCTGTATAATAACCCTTTCTAACCAAAACGTGGCGCAAAAAACCGGTCATATTATTTTCATCAAAAGGCTTTAGCTTGAAAGATTTTAAAAGCTTTCTAATTGTAACAATAATCTCATCGGCCTTTTCGTCCTCTATCATACAAGAATCTATAGGAACAATTTTGTGGGTTGAGGACTGATAAACCCCCGAAATAATTCCGCTCTTATCTTTACCAAAGGCGGCTTGAACCTTACATCGGTAGTGTACGGGGTTTTCCATACCCATTATTTCTTTAATATGACAAAATTTGCCCAAAAGCTTAATTACCTTAACCTGTTTATACTGTAGCTGTTCTTTATATGTCATATTTTGCAAATGACAACCGCCACACTTTTTAAAATGAGGACAGCCGTTACCCTTGCCCACAGAAATTTCTTTTTTGGGTATAGGTGTTTTGCCTTTAGGCTTTATAGGTTTTTTATTCATAAAAAACTCCTTAATTTTAAGCGGTATCGTTATTTGGTAAATAATGCAACAGTTTCAACGTGTGCGGTGCCGGGGAAAAGGTCTACAGGCGTATATCGTTCTAATTTATAACCATTTTCGACTAAAATTTTGCTATCCCTAGCCAATGTTGACGGGTCACAAGAGATGTAGACAATTCTTTCAGGGGCAAAATCAAAAGCCACAGTATTAAGAAGTTCAGCGTTACAGCCCTTTCTAGGAGGGTCAAGAACAACCACATCGGGACTTATTTTTTTGACCTTTAGTTCAAGGGCCGCCTTTGATGCATCACCGCAAATAAATTCACACTCTGCAAAGCCGTTGGCTACTGCATTTTTCTTTGCGTTTTCCACCGCTTGGGGCACTATTTCTACACCGTAAAGCCGTCTTCCCTCACTCCCGCACAACTTTAAAAGACTAAGCCCGATTGAACCAATACCACAGTATAAATCTACAATAACGCGATGCTCAGGCTTAATATACTCTGCCGCCTTTTTATAAAGAAGCTCGGCAGCATCGCGGTTAACCTGATAAAAGGAATGAGGTGAAATTTCTAAACAAACACCGCAAAGAACATCTTTTATAGTATGATTACCATATACAAAAACATTTTTATCACCCAACACCACATTAGAGTCACTTGTGTTTATGTTATAGCATAGACTTTTAAAATTCTCACCAACCGCCTCTTTTAACATTTGAATAAGCTCATTCGAATTTGGGAGTTTATCGCCGTTTATCACCGGCACCACCATTATTTCGCCTGTTTTTTCACCCCTGCGAATTAAAACGTGGCGAAGCAAACCTGTTTTTGTTTCTTCATTATAGGCGATAACCCCGTTTTTATCTGCCCAAGCCTTTATGGTTTGCATTATATCTTCAAAAACCCTTGGTTGTAAAAAACAGTTATTGCTCTGGATTACCCTATGGCTATGTCTGGCAAAAAAACCGTATGAAATTCCGTTTTCGCCCATTGTTATAGGGTATTGAGCTTTATTCCTATACCCCTCATATTTTGGTGAGGGTATAATTTTTTGGCTTTTTAGTGGAATACCACCTATTCGGTTAATTGCATCTTCAACCGTTTTTTGCTTAACAGCAAGTTCACTCTCATATGTAATATGTCTGAAAGCACAACCGCCACAGCTTTTAAAGGCCGGGCAATCAACATCTTTGCGGTCTTCAGACGGCTTTAAAACCTGAACCAGCTTTCCTATAGCATAACGGCTTTTAACCTTAATTATATGGGCCAAAACCACATCACCCACTGCTGTGCCCGAAACAAAAACAGCCATACCATCACTTCTTCCAAGGCCCACTCCCTCTGATGACATTGCGGTAATATTAAGCTCTATACGGTCATTTTTTTTCATAACAACATTCCCTACAGTTATCTTATCAAACAATATAATAACACATAACTAAAATTAAGTCTATATTTAAAAGCACTTAAAAATATTTTTATCCGCCGACCAATTGCGACAAATTTCGCCGTCTGTTAGCTGTATAATAAATAGCAGGCGGTGAGGAAATGACTGTTTACGCAGATGTACTTATAATTTTAAACCTGTTTATCAACTTTTTTATACTACAGCTTACCTCTAAGCTTTGTAAAGATGGTTACAGGCTATACCGAATGATAATTTCATCGCTCATTGGTGCACTTTTTTCACTCTACATATTTTTGCCACCTGCCGGTTTTTTTAGCGAAACACTTTTAAAACTTAGCCTTTCGGCAGTAATGGTGTTAGTTTGCTTTGGCTTTGACAGCATAAAAAGCCTTTTTCGTAGAGTGGCTGTTTTTTTCGGTGCCACCTTTTTGTATGCCGGTTTAATGCTCGGAATTTGGCAAGTTTTAAAACCGGCCAATATGGCAATAAATAACGGAATAATATATTTAGATATTTCCCCCACTGTTCTTATAACCGCAACAGCTTTAAGCTACATAATTATATCTCTTATAAGAAGAATTTCTACCAAACAGGCCATTATGGGAGAGCGCTTTGAAATAGAAATAACCTTAAACGGAAAATCGGTAACGACAACAGCCTTAGCCGACACAGGAAACTCTCTTAAAGACGCCGTAACGGGCAAACCTATTGTAATAATTGAACAGGCACTCGCCTCACAGCTTGTTGAATATATTCCCTCCCCCGAAGCAGTTACCGCCGGGGTTGTTCCTCACGAAAGCGGCTTTCGAATGATTCCTTACTCTTTTGTAGGAGGTCACAGCTTGCTTCCTGCCTTCAAAACCTCTAACATAAAAATAACCGCCAACGGGCGGCTTATTAATTTTGAAAATATTTTAACAGCAGTAACTGCCGAGCCCTTGGGAGAGGATTACAAGGCTATAATTGACCCGGCAATGTTAAATTAATCTTACGAAAGGATAATGGTTGATGAATGTATTAATTTTCGCCAAAACTATATATTTAAAGGCTCTTTCAGTTTTTAGAGCCGTAAGCCCGGTACACTATATAAACGGTCCGGATATTTTGCCTGAGCCATTAACCTCTGCAGAAGAGGAAGCTTTATTTAAAATGCTCGAAACCAAACCGGAAGAAGCCAAAAATGAGCTTATTACCCACAATCTGCGATTAGTAGTATACATTGCAAAAAAATTTGATGCCACCGGTGCCGGAATAGAAGACCTTATTTCTATTGGTACTATAGGTCTTATTAAAGCAGTGGGTAGCTTTTGCCCCGACAGGGGAATTAAACTTGCCACATATGCTTCGCGTTGCATTGAAAATGAAATTTTAATGTATTTAAGAAAAACAACGAATTTAAAAAGTGAAATATCCTTAGATGAGCCACTTAATGTTGATTGGGACGGAAACGAACTGTTACTTAGCGATGTTCTGGGCACCGAAAATGATGAAATATCCCGAGGGATAGAAACCGAAGACGAGCACAAAATTTTAAAACGGCTTGTTCTATCCCTTCCACCCAGAGAAAGGCAGATTATGGCTATGAGATTTGGGATGTTTGGCTACGAAGAATATACCCAAAAGCAAATAGCCGACTGTTTAGGCATATCGCAGTCTTATATATCACGTCTTGAAAAAAGAATAATAGACAAACTGAAAAAATCTATAGAAAAAGCTATTTCTCCAATTTAAGCTTCTTTTGTAATGGTGCCGAATTCTTTTTCATATTCAGCAACACACTTTCTTACCAAATATAAAAGCTGACCATTTGCAGAACGGCCGTCATACTCACATACATAGTGGAATTTTTTAAGAAGCTCTTCGTCTATTCTTAGTGACAGATGCTTATAGTTACTGTTTTTCATAAAATCTCTCCTAAAAACTAAATTTGCTATATAGGTTTATTTTATGAAATAAATGTGATATAATGTCAAAACGAACCTATTTTGAGTTCAATATTTAAAGGATGTGTTAAAATGCAGGTTGGTGTTATAGGTTCAAGGGGACTTACCATTAACAATTTAGAAGACTATCTTCCCAAAAATACAACAGCCATTGTTTCGGGAGGCGCGAGAGGTATTGACAGCTCGGCCGCTACTTTCGCAAGACTTTCTGGCATAAAGTTGATTGTATTCAAACCAAATTATGAGGTGTTTGGACGCTCCGCGCCCCTTAAGCGCAATATTGAAATAATTGAAAACAGCGATATTGTATTAGCCTTTTGGGACAGACAAAGCCGTGGTACCGCCTTTGTAATAAGAAAATGTAAGGAAAAAAATGTGCCGATAAAAATTTTTGTTCAAAACGAAGACGGACTTTTTATTCCTTTTGAAAAATAACTCTTTATACAATAAGCCCTCTCTTTAAATGTTGAAAGAGAGGGCTTAATTTTTAATTATTTGAAATTTCTTCTAAAACTGCTCTGAGCTCATCTACGCCCTCACCGCTGACAGAAGAAAAATAAATTTTTTTAATGTCATTTGGCAGAAAGCTAAGCTCACTTTTAAGAGCCTCTTCCCTTTTTAGCCTTTCACCTTTATTAAGCTTATCACACTTGGTGAAAACAACTGTAAAGGGATAACCGCTTTCCATTAAAAACCGAAGCATATCAACATCGTCTTTAGTGGGGCTGTGGCGCATATCTATAAGCGAGAAAACCATTTTAATATTTCTGCCACTGGAAAAATAGGTTTCCATTAGCTGTGCAAAACGCATTTTTTCCCCAGCAGATATTTTAGCATAGCCGTATCCCGGCAGGTCTGCAAGGCGAATATTTTCTAAGCGATAGAAATTTATGGTGATAGTTTTTCCCGGCTTTGTACTTACCCTTGCGAAGGATTTTCTTCCCAAAACCTTATTTATAAGGCTTGATTTTCCAACATTTGAACGACCTGCAAAGCAAAGCTCGGCCAAATCGCTGGGAAAAAATTGTTTCGGGTCACCGAAAGCAGCCTCAAATTCAACCTTATTGTAGTTCATAAGCTTCTCCTTGCCAATTATATTGTAGCTCCGCTGTGGGACCTTTTTGCAGAGTCATTAGAATAAATTGATGATGCGAGTTTGGGCTCTTTAACATTATCCGCTAAAGCAATTTCTAAAACTCTTTCGATTCTTTCCACCGGAACAAACTCTAAGGTGTTTTTAACCACAGGGTCAATATTTTGAAGGTCGGGCTCATTAGCCTTAGGAATAATAACGGTTTTAACCCCGGCGCGGTAGGCGGCCATGGTTTTTTCTTTAAGTCCGCCAATGGGCAAAACACGGCCTCTTATTGTTATTTCACCTGTCATTGCTACGGTATTTTTAATAGGAATACCCGTAAGAGCCGATACAAGACCGGTTGTTATTGTAACACCTGCAGAGGGGCCGTCTTTCGGCACAGCCGCCTCGGTTGCGTGAATATGAATATCCCTTTGCTTATAAAAGTCCTCTGAGATATTATATTTTTCACAGTTGGCCCTAACCCATGTTACCGCCGCCTGGCAAGATTCTTTCATAACATCACCTAAAGAACCGGTAAACTCTGTTTTACCGCTTCCCGGTACGGTGAGTACCTCTAACTGCATAATTTCTCCCCCAACCGAGGTCCATGCAAGACCATTTACAATGCCAACCTCATTTTCGGGAAGAATTTCATCTGCACGGTATTTTTTAACGCCCAAAAAATCTTCAATATTTTTTGGTGTTATTTTAACTTTTGACACCGTTCCCTCTGCTATTTGACGGGCGGCCTTGCGGCAAAGAGAACTAAGGCTTCGCTCTAGTCGGCGAACACCTGCTTCTCTGGTATAGTAATCAATTAAATCAAAAATTGTAGCATCATCTATCTTCATATTTCTGGCATTAAGACCGTTGGCCGCCATTTGTTTTTTTACCAAATGGCGCTTGGCTATTTGAAACTTATCCTCTCGGGTATAACCCGGAAGCTCTATAAGGTCCATTCTGTCTAAAAGGGGGCCGGGAATATTTTCAACATTATTAGCCGTTGTAACAAAGAAAATGTTGCTTAAATCAAAGGGGAAATCAATATAATGGTCTACAAAAGTGGAGTTTTGTTCACTATCCAAGGCCTCTAAAAGGGCAGATGCAGGGTCGCCCTTATAGTCGGAGCCCAGCTTATCTATCTCATCAAGCAAAATTAAGGCATTGCAGCTTCCGGCTGTTGTAACAGCCTTCATAATTTTACCCGGCATTGCGCCAATATAGGTTTTTCTATGACCTCTTATTTCGGCCTCATCGTGTATACCGCCAAGAGAAACCCTTTCAAAGCTTCGTCCCATGCACTTAGCAAGTGACTTGGCAATGGAAGTTTTGCCCACACCTGGAGGCCCTGCAAGGCAAAGTATTCTTCCCTTTGTGTCGGGCTTTAAAGAGTAAACTGCAATTGTTTCGAGAATTTGCTCTTTTACCTTATCTAGGCCATAGTGCTCTTTATCTAAAAGATTCTGTGCCTTGGCTATATCGAGTTCAAGCTTATCGAACCTTCCAAAGGGCAAAGCAAGGCAGGTATCAAGATAAACCCTTACAACTGTAGCCTCGTGAGAACCGTGAGGCATTTTAGCAAGTTTTTCTACCTCTTTTTTAAGCAAAGTTTTAACCGCATCAGGGGCATTAAGCTTTTCAATTTTATTAAAATACTCCGTTGTTTCCTTGTCGGGGTCTTCTTCGCCGTAAAGCTCAGTATTAATTGCTCTAAGTTGTTCTCTTAAATAAAAATCCCGTTGGTTTTCATCTATTTGCTTTCTGGTTTTTTCGTTTATCTTTGCATCAATCCGGCATATTTCAAGTTCACGCAAAAGAATATCTAAAACAACCTCCAAGCGTTTAATGGGGTTGGTTTGCTCTAAAACATACTGCTTATCGTCAATTGGAACAGGCATATTTGCGGCAACATAATCTGCCAAAAAGGCTGGTTCGACAGTTGTTTTAACAGCTTCTTTAATATCCTTAGGCATTTTAGGTGTAAATGCGGCAAATTTTTCAAACGCTTCGTGAACACGGCGAACCAGAGCTTCGGTATAAGACGCCTTTACCCTGGGCTGTTTATCATTAAGCACATTAACTGTGGCAAAAGCGACCTTACCGCCAAACTCATATTTTATAATTTTAGCACGAGCAATACCCTCTACCAAAACGCGAATGCAGTTATCTGGCAAACGGAGCATTTGACGTATTTTCCCTATTACGCCGATTTTATAAATTTCTTTTTCTCCTGGGTTTTCATCTTCTGGGTCGGTTTGTGTTACAAGAAAAACTGTGCGGTCTTCATTCATTGCCATTTCTACCGCGGCAAGGGAAGTTTTTCTACCCACATCAAAATTAATAACATCGTGAGGAAAAACAACTAACCCTCTAAGTGCAATACAGGGCAGCGTGGTTATTCCCTCAACATTATACATATCGTCTTCAAATGTGACGATTTTATCTTTAAGAGCCATAGTGTCCTCCATATTTGGTTTAGAAAAAATTAAACCAAAGCATTAAACATATTCAAAGACCTAGTCACGGTTACAACCAGGTCGTTGAAAACCATTATATAATATTAAAGCCTATTAGTCAACCGAATAAGACTTGAAAATAACGGAAAAACCCCGCCTGATATTCAGACGGGGCTTAAAATCCTACAAAATAATTACTTGCTCTTATTCAATACCGAAACGCTTCTTAAATCTGTCTACACGTCCGCCGGTATCAACCAGCTTCTGCTTTCCAGTAAAGAACGGATGACATTTTGAACAAATATCCAAACGGATATTATTCTTGGTCGAGCGAGTTTCAAATTCTGCACCACAAGCACATCTGATAGTGGTTGTTTCGTACTTCGGATGAATACCTTGTTTCATACTGTCACCCCTTTCAAAATTAGTCAACATTAGAATAATATCACAAATCAATCTAAATTGCAAGAGTTATTTTTATTTTTTCAAAAAATTACTAAAGATTTTTTACTCAAATGCTATTTTTTTGTCTTGTGCAACATAATTAGTCTTAAAAACGGTGGGCAATAAACCCACCGTTTTTTAATTATTCGTGCATTCTGAAATCTACCTCAGCCGGGATAGGATATTTTTCATCGCGAATTTTAACGAGTTCTTCCTCGGTTTTTCCGGGATTTTCGAGCCTTGCAATTTCAAGATAAAGTTCTAACCAGATATGAGCAATAGAAACCTCACCTTCACGAATATCGTCCATTACAAAGTCTTTATTAACTATTTCTGTAGCCTTATAATATTCACCAAGACCCATATGTGCCAGAGCAAGGAAAAGTCTTATTCTTCCTCTTGCCTTAAGCTCATCTGTAAGACCCTCATAAATCTCCTTCATTTTATCATACATTTCGGCACCAATAAGGCAAGAAACACAATCAACAGTAAGGGGAATATGATTAGGCTTAAGGGCAATTGCCTCTAACATAAGCTGTGCGGCCAACTTCTTATTACCGGCCTTTTTATTTAACATAGCAAGGTTACGAAGACTGAAAGGATTGGCTTTCATTTCGTTAGACTTTTCGAAAGCCTTAATAGCGGCATCTTCGTCGCCCAATGCATAATAAACATTGCCAAGCTGATAATAGGTGTACCAATGGTTGCCCTTTTCGGTGTTAAGAGAAGCTTCTAACCTTTCAGCCCACTCTTTACCTGAAACATAACTAACAGGGCAATCTGTTACATTAATTTCAGGCAGATAACCCTCTTTTAAAAGGGTAAGCCACTGCTCTTGCTTATTGTCTAAAGAATCGGTATAAAAATCGTAGCGTTCACTAACCTTAGAGCCACGGGAAATTTCTTCAAGTGCGCCAAAGCCGGAGCCATTCATTAGCACCTTAAAGGACACAAACTCTTCGGGAACTACATATCTTAAAGACTCATCAATAGTAGCCTTATCAAGCTTAGAGTGAAGATCCTTAGAAACTGCACCTATAGCGCGGCTCAAATCGGTCGAAAATGCGTCGTCGGTATCGCAGGTAACACTTGTATAACCTTCGGTCCAAGAAAGCTTTTCACCGGCCTTCATAGGAACATGCTCTAGCTGTGTATAGGCAAGACCTGCCTGAATTTCAATATAGCTTCCGCTTCCGTCACTAAGCCAATTACCCCAATGCTTTCCGCCGGTACCCTGACCCCAAACAAACAGCTTTCTGCCCTTCATTTCCATTGTAGACATTTGAACCAAGCCCACACCGTCTTCCGCAACAGCAGCAACCCAACGCTCATCGCTATCTTTTGGAATTTGATAGAAAAAGTCTAAAGAACGGTTAACATGGGTGGGATAGCTTTCATCAACACCGTTTCTTACGGGGATACTGGTTTTATCCATTACATAGTGTCCGTCATTATAAAAACTTAAGAAGGATTTTTCTGCCGGAACTATAACACGGGTGCCGGGTGTTTCAGGAACGGCTATGTTAGACCACCAATAGGTATATTTGTCACCGCCGCCGATGTTTTCAACGGTATCCTTAAGATAAAGCACCTTAGAACCTGCGGGGAGATAAGCATTAATGCCGAAAACGGCACCGCGAACACGCTCCCATTCATAAATTTGAAGAACCTCTTCCCCATCTTTAGTGGTTGCAATACGTGCAAACATATTATCGCAGGTGAGCATATTATGACCCTTAATGCCAACATTAAACTCAACACCGCCGCTAAACCAAGCGTTTCTAATCGCAAGATTGGCCGGCTGATAAACAGGGTTAACATATAAAAGCTCACGGTTTTTCTCTTTATCTATCAAAGACCAAAGACGGCCGCCAAGCTCCGGCAAAAAGGTGGCCTTAAGATATTCGTTTTCTAAAACGGCGGCGCGGAATTTTCTTTCCTTGCGAACGCGGTTATATTGATCCTGAATGGTATAGGGCAAAATTGTGTTAATCATACCCTTACCTAGGTTTTCTCTTGCCTCGGGCTCTACATTCTCGGTAACCTCATAACCTGCGTGAATATACTCAATGCTGCCAATATCTGAAAGGGGATTTTCCTCTCCCATATCGGCCGCCGGCATTGTATAATACTCCCATCTTATCATAACATACACTCCTTAATTTTTTTCGCTATGGACATTTCTAAACCACAGCTATTACACCATAATTTTAACATCATTAAGGAATGACAACAACAGCCATTATTAGCAAAATAGAGCAAAAACGTTGGATTATATAATAAAACGGCAATTTTCAAGTTTTTTCATTACGGATTTTGTCTATTTTTTCTTTGATTTGACTAAAAATTTCTACCGTTTTAAATTTAATTTTATACCTTTTTGGATTTTCAGCAATTTCTGCAGCCGAGCTATCTACCGCTTCGCTTAAGGAATGTTCCTTACCGGCGGCCGGTATGCACATAGCAGGAAACATAACACACCACCAATTTTTACCCTTAGCCTCTCCTATTAAAACACGAAGAGCTTCATATTCACCTGCCGGTAAAGTAAAATCTTCATACACTCTGGTACCAAAATAAGCCTTACCCAAAAACACCTTAACGGGGTAGGTTTTTCCGTTTTGAGCAATGACACTTTCAGCCGTGCTTTGAAACCTTTCTAAATTTTGGGTGGTTATTAATTCAATTTCTTCTTTGCTAGAAGCATTATGGAAAATCCCCTCAGACTGCTTTAAAATTTCGTCTCTCACCAAAAGCTTCAAGGCCTGATCCTCTTGGCTGTCAGAATTCGCGACTATATGAAGTCTTAGTATGTTTTGCCTTAGTTCTTCGCACTTAACATCAAACCCGGCAAGACTAGCAAAAATGGAAAAAATTAAAGCAAGTACCAACGCTATAGTTATATCCTTTTTAAAAAACTCCTTGCTCATAAGCTTATAAAAATATTTCGCCACAAAAAACACTCCTTTAATGAAACTTAATTTCATTATTGGAGTGTTTACAATATTTATTCAATTGTCATCAGCTATTTTACAACCTATATTTGTGGTCTTACACAAATAAACCTCTTTATATTCTTCCCTAAGGGACTTTAAGAAATCCTCTTCAGGTTGCCTTTCAAAAAGGGCAAAAAGGGTTGGCCCACTTCCCGAAAGGCCCGAGAACGCCGCACCGCCCTCATAAAGCTTGTTGCAAATTTCCAGTTGCTCATTTTTGTCGTTTGAAACCTTTAAAAAATCATTTACCGAACATTCTTTAAGGCCGCAAAGGTCGCCCTTTTCTAAAAGCTGAACTACCCTTTGGGTGGTGATTTGACCGCACAAATTTTTATCAATAAGGCTGTACATATGACCTGTAGAACGCTTTTGGTGATGCTTTACCAAAACTACATAATAACTGTGAGATAGCTTTACATTGGTTAAAACCTCGCCCAATCCCTCACATTTTTGGGTACCCCCCTCAAGGCAAAAAGGCACATCTGCCCCAAGGGAAAGTGCAATTTCAAAAAGCCGCTCTTTACTAATAGGTTCGCCCAGCATTTTATTAAGAGCCGTTAGCACTGCCGCCGCGTCAGCGCTTCCTCCACCAACCCCGGCAGACAAAGGGATGTGCTTTTTTAAAACAATATCTGCACCCAAAATTGAACCGCTTTCTTTTAAAAGTGCTATTGCCGCCAAGGTGACAAGGTTTTCACCGTCAATAATTTTATTTTCGGTGAAGGTTGTGACGGTGCCGCTGTTATTAAGCGTTATTAAAATTTCATCACAAAGGTCCACCGACTGCATTACGCTGGAAATATTATGATAACCGTCCGGTCTTTTGCCGGTAACCTGTAAATGAAGATTAATTTTTGCGTTGGCAAAAACCCTACAGCTGTTATTTTTCATTATCAGCCCTACACTCTTTTAAAAACTCATCTATGCGGCGCAAAGCCTCTTTTATATGATCAACACTGTAACAGTAAGATGCTCTTACAAAGCCCTCACCACATTCTCCGAAGGCAGAGCCGGGCACTAATGCAACCTTTTTGGAATAAAGCAGTTTTTCACAAAATTCTTCACTGGAAAGACCGCTGGATTTAATACAAGGGAAAACATAAAAAGCACCAAGAGGTTCAAAACATTCAAGGCCTATTTTTCTAAACCCGTCAACAATAAGACGGCGGCGAGAATCATATTCCTCTACCATTGCCTCTATATCCTTATCACCGTTTTTAAGAGCCTCTATGGCGGCATACTGTGAGGTTGTAGGTGCCGACATTATGGCAAACTGATGTATTTTTGTCATAATTTCAATAATAGGTGTGGGGGCTAAAGCAAAGCCAAGGCGCCAGCCTGTCATTGAATAGGTTTTAGAAAAGCCCGAAACAATAACCGTTCTTTCCCACATTCCCTCAATCTCGGCAACAGAAACATGGCGCTGACCCGAGTAGGTTAGCTCTGCATAAATTTCATCTGAAATAACAACAAGGTTATGTCTTATTATAACCTTTGCAATTTTTTCAAGGTCTTCCCTTGTCATAATTGCGCCGGTGGGGTTACAAGGGTACGGCAAAACAATTGCCTTGGTTTTGGGGGTCACCTTTTGTTCGATTTGTTCAGGCGTTAAAACAAAATTATTTTCTGCCTCAAGCTCTATAGGAACCGAAACACCTCCGGCAAGTTGAACTATAGGTTCATAACAAACAAAGCTGGGCTGAGGAATTAAAACCTCTTCCCCGGGAGAAACAATTGCTCTTACGGCTCCGTCGATTGCCTCGCTTCCGCCCACAGTCACCAAAACTTCATTTGAGGAATACTCTAAATTATATTTACGCTTCATATATGCGCTTATCTCTTGCCTTAGCTCAGCCATACCGCGGTTTGCAGTATATCGGGTTCTTCCTTGCTCTAAGGAGTCAATACCCGCTCTTCTTATATGCCACGGGGTTTGAAAATCGGGTTCGCCAACACCAAGAGATATAACGTGATCCATTTGCTCGGTTATATCGAAAAATTTTCTAATACCCGACGGCTTAATTCCGCTAGCTAAGGGGTTTAACAGTTTACCGTAATCTATCACAGCGAGAAGTTCCCCCTGTCATCCTTTTCGTCATCACAAAGTATAATATCCATTTCTTTATAACGGCGAAGAACAAAATGTGTGGCAGTTGAAATAACATTTTTCATTGGTGCCAACACCTTGCCGACAAACATAGCAACCTCTTGAAAGGTTTTTCCCTTAACTATAACACAAAGGTCATAACCGCCCGACATAAGGTAGACGCTTTCAACCTCTTTAAACTTCATAATAGTTTTGGCAATTTCTTCAAAACCGGCATCAGGCTGAGGAGTAACATTAATTTCTATAAGGGCAGAAACATAAGAGCTATCCAGTCTTTCCCAATCTATTACTGTTTTATAGCCCCTGATAAGACCGTTTTTTTGCATTTCTGCAAGCTCTGCTGACACTTCCCCTTCGGTTATACCCAACATTGTAGCCAACTCTGCAACCGTAGTACGGGCATCTCGCTCTAACAGCTTAAGCAATTTTTTATTCATAATATCTCTCACTACCTTGTAATAATTTAATTCGTTTACAATTATACTACATTTTCAATAAAAAGTACAGTATTTATTTAATGTTTTTTCGCCCTTTATAACCTTTACAACGGCGTTGAAATATGTTAAAATGTTACATATTATAAGGAGGATTTAAAATGAAAGCAGTTATCACAGTTGTAGGTAAAGACGCTGTTGGTATTTTAGCCAAGGTTTCTAACGCCTGTTCAGAGTTTAATGTTAATATTGCAGAGGTTTCACAAACCATTTTAGCAGATATGTTTTGTATGATAATGATGGGCGACATTGACGGTCTTAAGGGTGAGTTTGGGAATTTTGCCGACCATATGAAAAAAATTGGTACTGATATGGGTATGTCTATTCATGTTATGCACGAAGACATTTTTAACTCAATGCACACCATTTAGGAGCTGACCGAAATGTATACTACTCACGATATTCTTGAAACCATAAGAATGATAGAAGAGGAACACCTGGATATTAGAACCGTTACAATGGGTATTTCTCTTTTAAACTGTATTGATGAAGATATAGACAAAGCCTGTGAAAAGGTTTATAAAAAAATAACAACGGTCGCAAAAAATTTGGTTCCGGTATGTGAAAGCATTGAGAAAAAATACGGTATCCCCATCATAAACAAGCGCATTTCGGTAACCCCTATTGCAATAATAGCAGCCGCCTCAAAAAGCAAAGAAACTGTTAAGTTTGCCCTTACCCTTGAAAAAGCGGCAAAAGCTGTTGGGGTAAACTTTATAGGTGGCTACAGCGCACTTGTAGGCAAGGGATTTGCCGCCGGTGACAGAGAGCTTATTGAAAGTATTCCCGAAGCACTAAGTCTTACCGACCACATTTGTTCTTCAGTAAACATTGGTTCTACTAAAACCGGTATTAATATGGACGCTGTTAAAATTATGGGTGAAACAGTTAAAAAGACAGCAGAGCTTACCGCGGACAGAAATTGCATTGGTGCCGCCAAGTTGGTTGTTTTTTGTAACGCCCCCGAAGATAACCCCTTTATGGCCGGTGCTTTCCTTGGTGTTGGCGAGCCCGACTGTGTTATTAATGTTGGTGTTTCCGGCCCCGGTGTTGTTCGCTCTGCCCTTGCAAAATCCCCCGATGTTGACCTCACAGGTGTTGCAGATATAGTTAAAAAGACGGCCTTTAAAATTACCAGAGTAGGCCAACTGGTGGCCAAAGAAGCCGCAAATGCTTTAGGTGTTCCCTTTGGTATTGTTGACCTTTCTTTGGCACCCACCCCTGCCGTTGGCGACTCCGTAGCCCATATTTTAGAGGAAATGGGGCTTGAAACCTGCGGTGCCTGTGGAACTACCGCAGCTCTTGCCCTTCTTAATGATGCCGTTAAAAAGGGTGGCGTAATGGCCTCTTCACACGTTGGCGGTCTTTCGGGAGCATTTATTCCCGTAACCGAGGATGCCGGTATGATAGCCGCCGCCAGAAGCGGTGCCCTTACCATTGAAAAGTTAGAGGCTATGACAGCCGTTTGTTCGGTTGGCCTTGATATGATAAACATTCCCGGCGACACACCGGCCGAGGTTATTTCGGCTATTATTGCTGACGAAGCCGCCATTGGTATGATTAACTCTAAAACCACCGCTGTTCGTGTTATTCCCGCTATTGGCAAAACAGTTGGTGATGAGCTTGAATTTGGAGGTCTGCTTGGAAGCGGCCCGGTAATGAAAGTAAATACAGCCTCTCCTCTTAAATTCATTTCACGCGGCGGCCGTATTCCCGCACCCATTCAAAGTCTTAAAAACTAATTTATGTTTTATCAAATTCATTAAAGGTGTTGCCTTATTTTTTTGGTAGGGCAACACCTTTTTTATGTTGATAAATCATAACCACCCGTCAAACGGGTGGTTATGATTTGATTCGTTTTTTCTTCGCGTATAATTAATCCGCCGAAACGGTCACTGACTTAGATAACTGAAAGTAAGTGTAAGCAAATGAGTTGTATTGGCGCAACATTTTTTACATCTATGAATTGCATACATTTTCAGGTTCATTGCAATTTTGGATAGTTCTTTTAAATAATTATTTTTTTATCCATAAAGAATTTACGATAATTTTTTGGAGTTTTTGAAACGGTGTTTTTAAATAGATGACAAAATGAATAGCTGTCGTTAAAGCCAAGCTGAGATGATATTTCATTTATGGATAGGCTGCTGTATTTTAATAATTTCTTCGCTTCGGCTATTATTAAATTGTTTTTATATTTTATGGGAGTAGTACCTAAGTTACTTTTAAAAATTCTTTCAAATTGAGCACGACTTAAATGGCACATTTCAGCCAAATCAACAATATATATCTTTTGGTTGAAATTTTGGTTGATATGATTTATCGCAGGTATAATTCTTTTATCTATTTTATGTTCAGGCTTTGAAAATGTATTTGCAAGAAGAATTAATATCAATCCAGTTATCAAAAGTTTTTCGGATTTATCGGTAGCAATAATGTTGTTTATGATGTTTTGCTGAGTAATTGAAATTTCACCCAAATCAGTTGGTTTATCAAATAATACTACATTACAAAGGTTGTAATATAGTGAAAAATCTATTTGTGATATTTTGCTTTTAGAGGTATTTTTGTAAGAATATGTAATTTCGGAAGGTATATAACAAAAATGGTTTTCATTTATGTAAAATGTTTTATTTTTATGCATATAAGAAAGCTGCCCTTTTTCAACATAAATCAAACTGCAAAAAGGTCGGTCTGTAAATTGGTTGCTTAATTCTCTCATTTCAATTTTCTTTTTACCTATAAATTTTACAGAGAATAACGAGGGATCAAAATCATAAATATTTAACAGTTCGATAACAAATCAGTCCTTTGATACTTTTTTACTAATTTTAACATAAAAACATTGAGATTTCAATATTTTATGAGTTAATTTTGCAATTTTTTGCGTTTATTTTCTATTGTCCTTTCTAATAAAATTACGTATTATATATTTGGCTGTCTAATTAGACATCAAATAGAAAGAAGGTAATTATTATGACGAACAATAAAAAATACATACTTAACGAGGATAATATGGACGATTATCGTATTATCAATCAAAATGGTGTAAAGCAAACAATTATTGATGAACCGAACCACAATGCGGCTTGGGACGGTTTTCTTGCAAAAGATGGAACTTTTTATTTTTCGGCCTGTTCAGAACACACAAATCACGAATTTGCAAAACTATATAAGTACGACTTTGATACTAATACTGCAACTCAGTGCTTTTATACGAGAGATTTTTTGCTTAAGTCAGAAAGATATTTAAGAGATAGTAAATTCCATACTTCGATAAGCGAGAAAACAGATGGAAAGCTTATTATGTGTACACATAGTACCGATAAATCACCTTGTCATCCTGTTTGGCTACCGTTACAGTTTGTATCCAATCCTTTTGAGGGCTTCCCCGGAGGAGAACTTATGGAGTATGACCCTAAAACAGGGAAAATAGAATTGTTTGGCATACCCGCTCCCAGAGAAACCATCTATGGCGGTGTATATTCACCTAAAGACGATGCTTATTATATGCTTGGCTGGATGCGCGGTCATTTGTATCGTTTTGATTGTAAAACAAGAAAATGCGAGGATAAAGGACAGGTAAGTGAATACCGTTCTTACAGAATTGTCTTAGGTCCTGATGGAAATGTTTATTTTTCAACAAAGAGCGGTTTTATGATGCGTTACAATGTCGAAACACAAAAGCTTGAAGATCTAAATGCCAGAATTCCGTCCGATAAGGTTTTGAAAGGAAGAAAGCGCCCGTTTTGCTATTTGGGACCGTGTGTAACAGGCCCGGACGGTAGACTTTATCTTACAGGTAATAACACAAGCTTTTTGAGTGCTTTGGATGTTAAGACAGGAGAAATAGAAGTAATAGGTGACCTATTCCCTGCAGAGGATTATACATATGTGCGTGACCAAAACACCTTCAGTGCAGGTATGGACTTCGACAAAGATGGGGTTCTTTGGTATTCTTCTATGTCTTTTAGAGTTAAAGAGGACGAACATTTCAAGGTTCCTTCCGGACTTTTCCGTTGGGATTTTCTGCACGGAAAAGAGCCTGAATTCTTAGGACTTTTTGGTACTGCAGAACGTGTTCAAACCTATACTGACAGTTTATACATCGACAAGGAAAAGGATATTCTTTATTCGGCATCTACTAACCATTCGTACGGCTCACCCGATATTATCGCCATCGACCTTAAAGAGTATAGAAAAAATATGTATGAAAGAGGCGAAGTTTGCCGTGATATGCTCGTTTTCGAGCCGGGATACGATGAGTATAAACCGTTTGCGGACCATTGGGAAAATGTAAAGGATTTAATTGCAGAGTATTCACCTAACATTAAGGGCGAAAAAATTGAGGCAGTAAGACTTTGGCGTGAGGTTGAAATTGACGAAATTTTAGATACTAAAGTAATCGGTCTTAAATTTACAGATGAAGATACCATAGAAGGTCTTTGCGGTTTAAATAAATTTTATCGATTCGTTATTAAAAACGGTAAACTTGCAGAATTTAATGAGGCAAACGCTGAGTTTATAAGCAAAATGAAAAAGAAAGAATATGAAAAGATAGACAATCTACCTTATTACCCTGGTAGACAATGGCGTGCTAATGTTACCGCAGAATGCGATTGGATTGATGGAAGTAAGCTTATTGGTACCGAGGATGGATTTTTAGCAGTTGTAAAGGCAGATAAGAGTGTATATTCTTTAGGTCCTGCAATTTGTCAAGGTCCTGTAAGAGATTTGTGCTCAAATCTCGAAAAGAAAATAGCTTATGGTGTCGGCGGTGATGTTGAGGATATTGGAAATCTGTTTTCATATAACGAAAGTCAAGGTATACGCTATTTAGGTGTTACTACATGTGATAAAGCCGATGACAATGTCGGTGTATGTGCTAACTTTATTCAAAACGCCATAGCTATTTCTGAGAACGGAGAAAAAGTTGCTATTGGTGCGGGTGATCGATTAGCAAGCGTGTATATCTATACTAAACCGTTTATTTAATAACTGATAATATATGATTAACTGTCTTACAGTAAAAAAGATACTTGCTTATTATAATTATTTTAAAAACGGTTATTTTTACAATGATATAAAAAATGTAACGTTCCTAAAATGCAAAATTCAAGAAAGTAAAGTCAGCAGTAATTGAACCGAAATTTCATATACTATGCATCCTAATTCTGCAGGGAAGAGAAGGTAACATTATTTTCAAATGGAATTATCAAAA
This sequence comes from Clostridia bacterium, assembly GCA_017410605.1. GTDB lineage: Bacteria > Bacillota > Clostridia > Oscillospirales > Acutalibacteraceae > UMGS1279. The sequence goes on along the minus strand of JAFQQN010000003.1, from coordinate 2,338 downwards.
GGAAATGAGAGTTTCTTGATTATTGATTATTCGGTCGGTAGTGCTCAGCTCTATTTAATCGGCATAGAAAAATTGACAATTAAAGATAGATAAGTATTAACAATAAAAAATAGTCAAATATGTAAAAGTTATAAGAAAGGGACTGATTTTATGATAAAAGAATACAATTTAATTAAGCCTGAGGATTTAGGAAAGGGCAGTAATATTAAGTTAGAAGCTTGTGAAAACGAACACGATATGTATTGGAAAATGGCTATTGAGGTTTTAGAAGTTATTGGCGAAAACAATAGAAAAGGTGAAGATACTGTAATGGTGGTTCCTTACGGCCCTCTCGGTTGTTACAGCAAAATAGTTTACTTGGTGAATAAATATCGTATAAGTCTTAAAAACTGTTGGTTTATTAATATGGATGAGTATATTAATGAAGATGGTAAATATATAGATGAAAGCGACCCTCTTTCCTTTAGAGGCGGTATGAACCGTATTTTCTATAGTCTTATCGATGATGAGCTGAATGTTCCGGAGTCACAACGTTTCTTCCCAGACCCCAATTGTCCCGAAAAGGTTCAAGAAATTATTGATATGAAAGGAAAACTTGATATGGCTTGGGGTGGAGTAGGAATTAATGGTCATTTTGCATTTAATGAGCCACCCGAAAAGGATGCCCCTATGACTGACGATGAATTTGTAAATCTCCCCACTCGTGTTTTACCGATTTCGAGAGAAACAAAGACAATTAACTGCTATATGAATTGTGGTGGTGATTTAGAGGGTATTCCTGAGCTTTGCATTACAGTAGGCATGAAGGAAATGTTCCAAGCAAAGAAGGTGCGTATGCTTCAGCCAAGAGATTGGAATGCAGGTGCGCTTCGAAAGATATTACACGGACCTATTACCTGTGCAGTTCCTTGCTCATTATTCCAAAACCATCCTGATGCAAAATTATACGCAGGCAGAGAAGCAATGTATAATTCAGTAATTCCTGAAATTAGGATATACAACAAGTAATGAAAACGCTAATTACTAACGGAAAAATTGTCGGCAGAAAAATTCTTGCCAACAACATCCTAATAGAAAATGATAAAATAGCCGATATAGACTATAAAGGTGAAATAACCGAAGACGTTGACGTTTATGACGCAAACGGTGCTTATGTTATGCCCGGCTTTATTGATGTTCATGTTCATGGCGGTGGTAAATCTGATTTTATGGATGCTACCAAAGAGGATTTTGAAACAGTTGTAAAAACTCATTTAAAATATGGTACAACCTTGCTTACACCTACCGCTATGACAGCTACCGAGGAAAACTTAAAAAATTTTATATTAGCATATAAGGATTTCAAGGAAAACAGTAGCTTCAGTAATTTTACGGCAGGAATCCACTTAGAAGGTCCATATTTTTCGGGTGCAAACAGTAAGAGTAAAGGCGCACAATCAGGTGATTTGTTAAGAAAAATTGATATAGAAGAAATGCAACGACTTTGGAATTTATATCCAAACGCCATTGTTCGTTGGGATGCAGCACCTGAACTTGAAAACTATGATAAATTTGCTGAGTTTTGCCAAATGTACAATATCATTCCTTCGGTAGCTCATACAGCGGCTACAACAGAAGAAACTTTGCGTGCATTCGAAAAAGGTTTTTCGCATATTACACATTTTTATAATGCAACTACCACATATCACAAAGAAGGTCAAAAGGTATTAGACGGTGTGGTTGAAGCAACTTATTTGACTGATGATGTTACGGTAGAATTGATTTGTGACGGCAAACATATACCGAAAGGCGTTTTGCAGTTAGCCTTAAAGCTTAAGGGTGTGGAAAAAACTTTAGCTATTACCGACGGTACGGCTCTTTCAGGCACTGATTTACTGAAAGGTAAGCTTGGTGGTCGCAAAAACGGAACTGATATTATTGTAGATGATGGTGTAGCTAAATTAATAGATTTATCTTCGTATGCAGGGAGTATATGTACAATGCAAAAGGCCTTAAAAGTATTAGTACAGCAGTATGATATTCCACTGACAGAGGCTTCGATAATGCTTTCTTTAGCACCTGCCAAATTACTTAAAATTGATAAAATGTATGGTTCTATAGAAATCGGTAAAAAAGCCGATTTAGTTGTAGTCGACACATTGCTTAATATAAATTGCGTTATGAAAGATGGTAAGTTTATTGGCGACATTTGAATGGTACAAGGCAAATAAAAGATTATCAATATGCTCAAAAGAGGATTTAATCTATCTGAATTCTGCAGGTATGAGTAGATTACAGTATTCTAAAATTGTATTATTAAAAGGAAATAAAGGTTTCTTATTTAATGATTATTCTGGTG
>JAFQQN010000002.1 GCA_017410605.1 Clostridia bacterium | reverse complement strand
CGACCTCTAGCGTGACAGGCTAGCGTTCTAACCAGCTGAACTACCAGGCCATAATGGTGGGAACAACAGGGCTCGAACCTGTGACCCTCTGCTTGTAAGGCAGATGCTCTCCCAGCTGAGCTATGCTCCCACGTTACCGCCAAAGTTTTGCCTTTATCGGCGACAAGAGATATATTACCACAAAAGGCAGCTTTTGTCAACCGTAAATTTAATTTTTTTAAAAAACTTTTTTAATTTTTTCTGATTTTTATTTTTCGGCCGAACCACAGCAACAGCAATCGGTAAAAAGATTTTGTAGCCTAAGGCGTTTTTCACATTTTTCCTCTAAAAAATTAATCTTTTCAAGAAGGGCTTCACTCACCTTATCACCGTAAAATGCCTCATCTATTCCACGTTCATTACCTACGTGAAGTGCAGTTCTAAGTAAACCGTCTGCCAACATTCTGTCCTCTTCGGGGTATATATATAACACCCTTGCAGCGCTTTCTTCTATTTCAAAAAGGCAAAAACCTAAACACTGCTCTTTATCCATTGCCCTTATACAAATGCTGTTTTCATTCATAAAAATACCGGCAATATTAAAAAGCTGTTCGGTTACAGCCTTTTCATTGCAAACCAAAACCTCGACCATTAATTTTCACCCTTGTTTACACTAATGTTAGTTAAATGCTTCATTTCTTTTTCGTTAAGCTCACGCCATTTGCCCTGTGGCAACATTCCAAGCTTAACACCGGCAATTTCGGTCCGTTTAAGTCGAATTACAGTAAGTCCCACCTCTTCACACATACGGCGAATTTGCCTGTTTCTACCCTCAACTATAACAAAATTTAAGACCGTTCGGTTTTCACCAATATCAATAATATGAACATCGGCAGGAAGAGTTTTTCTTCCGTCTAGAACAACACCCTCGCAAAGATTTACAAGCTGTTCGTCGCTTACCTTTTCCCTGACAGTCACCCTATAAACCTTGTTTACATGGCGGGAAGGATGGGTAAGCATATTGGAAAACTCGCCATCGTTGGTCATTAAAAGCAGACCTTCAGAATTTCGGTCTAATCTTCCAACAGGGAACAGCCTTATCCCAACATCTTCAACAAGCTCACTGACACATTTTCTGCCCAACTCATCACTCATAGTTGTAACATAGCCGCGAGGTTTATGAAGCATAATATATTTTTTAGTCTTATTGCGAACAACCCTTTTACCGCTAACCATAATCTTATCTCTTACTGGGTCAACCTTATCGCCAAGGGATGCAATATGGCCGTTAACCTTAACCCTACCGGCGGCTATAAGCTCTTCCGACTTTCTTCTAGAGGCTATGCCGTTTTCTGACATATATTTTTGTAATCTAATTCTATTATCCTTCATATTATCAACCTTAAAAGTAAACTAAATTTTTCAGTAAATTGCTTTTTAAAAGGCATTTTCGCCTTACTGTGATAAACATCTGCAAGGCAAACAATATCGGTGCTTTTAAAAAGCTTATTATCATAATAATAGTTAATGCAGCCAATTTTTTGACCGGCCTTGACACCCGAATATAAAAAATCCGGCAAGAGAACTTTATAAGAAAATTTAGAGGCATTTTCTTCGCTGACAGCGTATGAAATTTCGCTACTAGAAATTCTAACCCTATCACAGTCCCCACCAACCACAGGAAGGCTGTCGGGCAGACTATATGCGCATTCTTCAAAAATCTTTGTTACCTCAAAACCATAGTCTAAAAGCATTTTATGGTCGTTCCAATCATTGGGAGCGCAAAGGGTAACAGCCACAAGACGCACACCATTTCTTTCGGCTGCCGTAACCAAGCATCTGCCAGATTTTTTGGTGAACCCCGTTTTAACACCAATAAGACCCTCGTATGTACCTAAAAGTTTATTATGATTTGTAAGGGTTAGCTGTTTTTCGCCATCACACAAATAAACCTTTTGAATTTTTGTAGAGCAGGCCATAGCAAAAGCCTTGTTTTTTAAAGCCTCAGCGGTTAAAACAGCCATATCATAGGCGGTGGTATAATGAGCATCATCATCTAAACCAGAGGGGGTTACAAAGTTTGTATTATGCATACCAAGCTGTTTTGCCTTATTATTCATAATATTTGCAAAACCGTTTATGCTACCGCCCAAGGCATAGGCTACCGTATTAGCGGCATCATTACCCGAGGCCAAAAGCATACCGTACAAAAGTGCTTCAAAAGACACCTTATCGCCCGGCGTAAGCCCCATTGAAGACCCCTCTACCCTAACCATTTGTTCGGTGACGGTTATGGTTTTTGAAAGGTTTTTTTGTTCAGCCAAAATAAGCGACGTCATAATTTTTGTTGTACTTGCCATAGAAAGCCGCATATTCCCACTTTTTTCAAACAAAACCTCTCCGGTTTCAGCATTAATTAAAATTGCCGCCTTGGCCGAAAGATTAAGTGGTTGGGCTAACACTGTACCGCAAAAGCAGAAAGCCAAAATAACACTTAAAACAAAACAAACAACCTTTTTCATAGCACACCCCGAAATTAAGCTTTAATTAATCTTATTCCGGCGAGTTATTTAAAATGATTATTCTACAACCGATTCTTGGGTTTTATCTTCCTTTTTAAAGAGTGCCTTAATTTTTTCAAAAGCCTGAGGAAGCGCCTCAATTGCGGCCGCCGCAGGGGCATAAATAGGTGTAACGGGCACCATTTTTACATCGCCATTCTTAACGGCCAAAAATCCAATTGGGGTAATAGTAGCCCCCGCTCCGCCACCACCGGCAAAAACCTTAGAACCGTCGGCACCCTTGCCTCCAATATCAGAAGCACCACTGGCAAAGCCAAAAGACATTTTGGAAATTGGAATAATGGTAACTCCGTCTAGTTCGATTTTTTCACCAATAATTGTGTCGGCATCTACCATTGTTTTAATTTTTTCCATTGTTGTTTCCATAATTTCGGAGATTTTTTGTTCTGCCATATTTATCAACCTTTCCCTTTAATATTTTTAATAATTAATTCCCAAATAAAACCGCAACCTGCGGATAAAAGCTCGAAAGCTCTTAAAGCAACCTCAAGCTCAAATTCAAAATCTAAAAAGGATTCATCTTTATAAACTGCATTAATTGCTACCTCTTGTTTTTTTATATTAAAACAAGAGTTTACCCACCCCAGCAAGGGGTAAAGAACAGCCGAAACAGCCCCATAGGTTATAGCCGTTGAAGCGGCTTCGCCATCAGAAAATTTTGTTACAAGCCTTAACTTTAAAACCTGGCCCTTTTTTAAAATCGACCAAATCTTTTCAAATACAGCTTTAATTATTTCTGCCAGTTGAGAAATTCCCTCTACATATCCCTTTTCTTTAAAATGCTTAGAAATGCTGTTTTCATTCTCTTTAGACTTTTTGCCCTTTGATTTATTTTTATCAGAATTTATAAAATAATGCGAATATTTTATAAATAGATATTTTACAGTTATTATGCCTTCCTTTGAAATGAAAAGTCTAACCTTAATTTTTAAAAACAAAAGAAGGCAAATTACAGCCAAAATTACACCAAAAATAGCCCAGACCGTAATATGCACCTCCCATTTTTAAAAAATTATATCACCTTTGGTTATCTTCGTCTAAAGGTTTGTTTCTGTGATTTCGGCTTCCTTATTTTCTTCAATAACATCATCCATGGTCATTTGCTCGGCATCAGCCGCAAGATTTTTAGGAAGCTCGGGCAAATTTTTAAGTGATGTCAAAGAAAAAGACCTAAGAAAGTTTGGTGTGGTTCCATAAAGAAGCGGTCTTCCGGGAAGCTCTAATCTTCCCCTTTCTTCTATAAGTTCTTTTTCCACTAAGGTGCTGACAACGCCTGAACAATCTACACCTCTTACCTGTTCAATAAAAGCCTTGGTAACCGGCTGATTATAGGCAATAACAGCCAAAACCTCTAATGCGGCCTGAGAAAGGGGTGTTTTTCTTTTAATATCAAAAGCTCGGCGCACATATTCAACATATTCTGTGCGACTTGCAAGTTGGTAGCTGTCACCTAAACGAAGAAGCTTTATTCCGCTGTTACTGTCTTCAAGCTTATTTGTGAGAAGTGTTATAAGCTTTCCCAGAGTTTCATCATCTATTTCAAATACCTCACAAAGTCGGGCAGATGAAACGGGCTCTCCCCCAGCAAACAAAACCGCCTCTAGTGCGGCAACCATTTCTTTAATTTTCACGGCTTTTACGCTCCTTATTAAGTGTTACGGTCATTTCGTCACCGTTTCCATCAATTTTAACACGGTTTGATTTACAAAGCTCCAGCACTGCCAAAAAGGTTGCTACAAGCTCTGAACGGCTTTTAGACTCTTTAAAAACATGGTTTAGCTTCATAGCTTTTCCGTTCCAAAGCTTTCTCATAACATAAACTATTTTGGTCGAAACTGCCACAACCTTTTTTGCCACAAGCTTTGTAAATACTGTAGTTGGTGGAGGCTGTTTTCTCATTCCTCTGCCTACAGCAGACAAATAAGCATCAAGCAGCATTGATGAACCGTGAACAAGCTGATAGCGTTTAGGAAGTTCTATTTCCTCCGGCTCTCTTACGCAATAATCGAAGCCTTTAGTCATTGTGCCAAGTTTTCCAGCCATTTGACGGCAAAGCTCATATTCCAAAAGCTCACCTGCAAGTTCGTCCTTAAGTTGCTCTACCTCGTCGTGCTTAGGCAAAAGGCTGACCGTTTTCATATAAACCAGACGGGCAGCCATTTCTAAAAACTCACTTGCCACATCCATATTGTTTTCACGCATCGCATCAATATGAGCCATATATTGGTCAATAAGAGTAGCCAACGGAATATCATAAATATTTAGTTTATTTTTAGATAACAAGCTTAAGAGTAGGTCTAGAGGACCTTCAAAAACCTCAAGCTTATAGGAAATAATTCCCGTTTCTTCCATAAAACAAACACCCTAATTCCAAAATACTAAAAAATCGAAAAGATTGAAAATTGCACTTCTAATGCCCAAAAGAGGATAATCTAAAGCGCCGGTAACTATAAGAAGCAAAAGCGCAATAGAAAAATACCTTTCATATTGCATAATTTTAAAATAATTTCTGTCGCTGAGCAAAGCTGATAAAAGCCGCGAACCGTCTAGGGGCGGTATGGGAATTAAATTAAACACAGCAAGAGAAATATTAATTTGAATTATATAATTTAAAAACAAAAACACATAATACCCAAGGTTGGTTTGAAAAAATGTGGGTATGAATGTTACAAGCAACGAGCTTACAACATAAAACACAAAGGCCATAATTATATTTGAAAGGGGACCTGCAATACCAACAAGTGCCATATCTCTTTTAGGTTTTCTAAAGTTATAAATATTAACCTGTACCGGCTTAGCATAACCAAAGCCAAAAAGTAAAATTAAAAGCGCACCTACCCAATCAATATGAGCAATTGGGTTAAGTCTTGTGCGACCCATATTTTTAGGTGTGGGGTCACCAAGCTTTACAGCAGTTACTGCGTGAGCATATTCATGAATAGGGGAACCTATAAATATAACTACAAATGTTGAAAGTAAATAGGTAATAACAGTAAAAAAACTTATATTATTTGCACTTCTTATAATATCTATCATTATAAAACCTCTAAAATAAATTAATTCATTTTATTATACACCAAATGTTAAAAAAATACAAGTAATTTAAGCCCTAAAGCTCAAATTACCTGTATTAAGAAATATTATAACCATTAAAGAAGTTCATACATAAGGGCGGCATCTTCTTTGCGTACCGCCTCGGTTATAGAAACTACTTTAAATTTTAATGTTCTGGTTCCAAACTCTATTTGAACCTTGTCACCTATTTTTACATCATAAGAAGCACGGGCCACCTTATCGTTTACCGTAACTCTCCCCGCATCACAAGCCTCATTAGCAATGGTTCTGCGCTTTATTATTCTTGAAACCTTTAAATATTTATCTAATCTCATAACATTCCCTATTCTTAAAAAATAGGGCCTCTTCAAAAGAAGTGGCCCATTTTTAAAAGCTAACTTATTTAATTTCTGCTTTGAAGCTCTGACCTGCCTTGAAAACAGGAGCCTTAGAAGCAGCAATTTTAATCTGCTCTTTAGTCTGGGGATTGATACCGGTTCTGGCAGCTCTTTCTTTAACTTCGAAAGTACCAAAACCAACAAGCTGAACCTTTCCGCCGGCCTTAAGCTCTTCAACAACGCTCTCAATAAAAGCGTCTACTGCCTTAGCAGCATCCTTTTTCTGAAGGTCGGCCTTCTTCATAATTGATGCAACGAGTTCTGATTTGTTCATAATAAATATCCTCTCTAATAATATTATTTCAACAGAGCTATGTCTGTTTGAAAGCAATTAATTTTCTTTAACCCTTTTCCACAAGTCATCTAACTGAGCCGGACTAAGTGTATTAAGGGGTTTTCCCTCTTTATTTGCTAAAGCTTCGGCCTCTTCAAAACGAGAGATAAATTTTTCTGTAGCCAGGCTTAACTGTTCTTCACTGTCAACCTTTAAAAACCTTGCAGTATTTACAGCAGAAAAAATCAAATCGCCAAGCTCTTCGGCAGCATTTTCACGGTCGCCCTGTATTATAGCCTCTTTAAGTTCTTTAAGTTCTTCTTCAAGTTTTAAAACGGTATCTTCAAGACTTAAAAAATCGTACCCGCTTTTAGCCGCCCGTTTTTGAACCTTTTGAGAGCGCATAAGAGCCGGAAAAGCCGAAGGCACAGCCTTTAAGGTTTCGGTATAAGAAGACATATGCTTTTCGGTCTTTTTAAGCTTGTCCCAATTATCTAAAACCTCCTCAGAGGTTTCGGCCTTAACATTGGCAAAAACATGAGGATGACGATAAACCAATTTCTTGCATATGCCGTCTGCCACAACATTAAGGTCAAAGGCTTTCTCTTCAACACCAATTTGACTGTGAAAAACAACCTGCAAAAGCAAATCGCCTAGCTCTTCGATAAGGTCTGTATTGTCACCCCGGTCGATAGCATCGGCAACCTCATAAGCTTCTTCAAGCAGATCGTTTCTAATTGATTTATGGGTTTGTTCTCTATCCCACGGACAACCGTTTTCGCCCCTTAAAATTGCAACGATTTTAACCAGGTCATCAATATTGTAGGATTCTTTCAAAAAGTCTCTATTTACTTTTACCATAAAATTCACCTAAAATCAAGAGTTTTTCTTTAAAAAATAGTGAAAAATATAAAAAATTTTAAGAAATATTTGTAAAAATAGTTAAATGATATGAAATTTTCCTAAAATCTTTACAAGTTTTTCGCCCTTAGGCAAAGTTGTAACATCTTCGGCAGAGATACATTTAAGCACTGCGATAGCCACAACATATATAACTGCGGCAAAGAAAACCGAAGCCAGGGTTACAAGCTTTTGGTGGGATATAAACTGTGACAAAGCCAAATTAACCACAAAGGCAGAAAGGCCGCAACAAAGAGCCGCAAAGAAAGGTTTAATAACAGTTGGAATAAAATTAGGTCTAACTTTAGAATACTTTATAAGGCAATAAATATCGGCTATAGCAATATATAAATAACAGCAAAGAGTTCCGATAGGTGCGCCCAAAATATTTATCTGAGGAATACCCACCAAAATAAAATTGATAACTATTTTTATTACAGCACCAACAGCAATATTTTTAACCGGAGCAGAAGGCTTACCAATAGCCTGAAGCATATTTGTAAGAGGAGTAGTCATACCGGCGAAACAAGCGGCAATACCAAGCACCCTTAACAGGTTAACAGCAACTACTGCACTTTCGTCGCTGTAAAGGAGTGACACAATTTGAGGTGCTAGGGCAAAAATACCAATACCGGCAGGGAATGCAATAAGGGTTATGGTTTTAAGCATAGACTCAATATTAGACTTAATAGCACTCTTCTCCCCCTTTGTCCAAGCGGAGGTAAGAATGGGAAGTGCGCTTACACCAACAACACAGGTAATTGACGGAACCAAATTAAAAATAGTATAGGCGTAGCCTTTGTAACAGCCATACAAAAAGTTTGAAAGAAATCCCGGAACATCAGCGGTAGCTATAGCAACACCATTATCATCAAAAAGGTATTGTCCAAAGTTGTTGTTAAAAAATTCCGGCGCAGTTTCTACAGCGTTTTTTATCTGCCTTTGCACCATAGCAACATCAATAAGACTTGCAACATTATTCACAAGTGAACCAATAGCAACAGGAATAGCAAAAACAACAAGGGTTTTAAGCAGCTTTTTGCCTGTTTCGGGTTCAGGGGAAGCTTCTACAGCTAAAGTTTCAAAGCCATCACCCTTAATTTTATGCTCAAGAGCTAAATACAACGCACCAAATACCGAGCCTAGGGTTATACCAAGCATTGCACCTGCAGCAGCAAATGAAGCCACCTGCAAAGGTTCGCCTTGCATATTTTTCATAATAATCCATGCAAAGCCATAACCGAGCACAAGTTTACAAACCGCCTCAATAAGGGAAGAAATAGCGGTAGGATACATATTTCTAAGACCTTCGTAATAACCTCGATAGGCCGACATAATGCAACAGAAGAGTATTGAGGGCGCAATAACAAAGGCTGCGGGTAAGGCTCCGGGGTTTGAGGCCACAGCTGTTACTACATATGCCATTATGAACATTAATACAAGGCCAACTACACCGGTTACCAAAAAGGCATAATTGGTTATTTTAAAGGTTTTTCGTGCATCCTTATATTTTTTCTTTGCAACCTGCTCAGCAATAATTCTTGCAACTGCCACCGGAAGCCCGGCCATAGCCAAAGAATATATAGGCATAAAAATATCATATGCAGTAGAAAAATACCCCATACCTGAGGGGCCTATGAGGTTGGAAATAGGAATACGAAAAATTGCCCCAAGCACCTTAACCAAAACGGTAGAAACACCAAGCACCAGGGTTGCATATAAAAAGCTTTGTTCTTTTTGTCCTTTTGTTTTATTCATAGATTTTCTCCAAAAAAGATTACAGCCAAAGGCTTTCTTGGTTAAACAAGGCGCGAATTATGTTAACGGCTTTTTCCGCCACTGCTTCTTGCGGTGCATCGTTCATTTGACGGTAATCTTCGGCCGCCTCATCACCTGCGCTGTCAGAAACCCTTCTTAACGATATAAAGGGAACATTACTGAAATATGCCGCACTTGCAATAGCTGCTGTTTCCATATCACAGCACATAGCGCCAAATTTTTCCTTTAAAAGGTCTCTCAGCTTTGTATCAGAAACAAAACAGTCACCACTGGCCAGCGTACCTGCCTTTGCCGGTGCGGCCGCCTTTAAGGCTAATTCCACCAAAGAGGGCTGCGCATAATAAATATACTCCTGTCCCGGTTTTTCACAAGGCTCATAGCCCAGACCTGTTAAATCAAAATCGTGTTCAAAAAAAGCGGTGCCAACAACGTCCTCGCCCCTGGCAACATTTTGTAGACCACCCGAAAGTCCATAATTAACTAACACCTGAGCACCCATATCAATAACATGCTGAGCGGTAATAGCCGCATTAACCATACCTGTTTTACAGCAAACTGCCCAAACATCAATGGTTTTTTGGCCAAGGCAAAACTTAAATTTATGACCCTGGTGTATATTAAAATTATGCTCTTTAAAATTAATACCCTCAATATTTAAAAGGGCAGCATATTCGCTGTCATCTGCAATAATTAAACCAACATTAAGCTTCTTTGTCATTATACCACCTATGTTTTACAATTAAAAAGGCCGATTGTATTATAAGCTTTAATCGACCCAATTAATATTAATTTATTTAACTTTTTTACCGCAAGAGCTACAAAAAGCGGCACCGTTAGTAAGTGCAGCACCACACTCGCCGCATACACCCTTACCGGTTAGTTTTGTAATTTCATTTCTTAAATTTTCTACATCACTAAGCTTGTCGTTTACATCTAAAACTAAGGCTTTAGCCTCAATTTCTAAATCTTCTTTATCCTTCAAGACATTATACTGAGCCTTACCCAAAGCGCAGAAAGCCTTTTCAAGCTTACTTTCAGCGCTTGAAAGTTCAAATTTGAGTTTGCCAACATTAACAACCTCATCGGTTTTCTTACAGGCAGAATCAAAAAGGCCTTTTGCTTTTTGCAAAGCTGCATCAAAAGTATCCATAAAATCACCTTAAAATTAACTTAATTTTTAATAATTATATCACATAACTATCATTTTTTCAATAAGGGCCAACTATTATTTTGAGTTTTCAAACCTGCCCCCCGAAATAAACTCCCTTAAAAGGGAATTTTCAGGAACAAGCTGAACAGATATTGCTTCAAACCTTAAAAGAGCCTCTCTTAGCTCTATGGCATAATTATAATTTTCAGCCGTCTCGGGTAAATCCTTTAGCAATGTGTAAACTACATCTCTAAAAACACAAGGTTCATACATATGAAAAGTTTTTATTACTAAATCGGCTGTGTCTTTAAAGCAATATAAATATTTTTCCTCTCCCTCAACAACAGAAGTCCACAGCTTTAGGGTTTGCATTGGCGTCGTATTTCTGTAAATATAATCACGAGAGAGTCTTCTTGCTAAACGCATTTTTCGGCTGCTGAGAAGTTTCATTGAGTTATGGGTAACATAATCGTTAACGCTGATATATACCTTTAAAAGGCTATCGGACGGCAGCTTTTCATATAAAATAGGGTTAAGAGCGTGAAGCCCCTCTACAATAATAATTCCGCCTTTAGAAACATCAATTGTATGAAGCTTTTCTTCTCGGCTTTTTTTAGAAAAATTGAATATTGGCATATCTGTCTTACCAACACTAATTATCTGAGAAAAGCACCTATAAATTTCTGCAATATCTAAAGAATATACTGTTTCAAAATCGGGCTGTCCGTTACTTAGGCGTGGCATTTTATCGGTTGTTAGATAAAAATTATCTAGGGAAACAACCTGAGCGCTCAGCCCTATATTAAAAAGATATTCCTTTAAAATATGGGCAGTGGTAGTTTTTCCCGAACCGGAAGGCCCGGCCAAAAGCACAATTTTATATTTTTCATTATTTAATATTTTTTCTGCTAAAGACTTAATTTCATTATGGTACCGCTCTTCAGAACAGGTTATAAAACCTAAAGGGTCGTTTTTGGCTGAAAAATTAATACTTGATAGGGTGTTCATTATAAAACTCTTCAATTTTCTCCTTTCTTTTTATAATTTCATCAAATTTATTTATATATTCATAAGGATATTTATAATTAAAAATTCGTTCAATCTTATTGTCGTCTTCTGCCCTAAGCTTGGTAACAGCCGAGGCACCACAGGCCAAAATTGAATGTGTTTCATCCATAATATAAACATTATAAATTCCCTCATAGCCCGGTTTTGAATAGCCAACATTTTCAAGATTACCAACAGTTTTACTCTGCCTATACATATAATATGGCAAAATATTGTTTTCAGTTAACCTTTCAAGTGCAAAGTCTACCATTTTACCTGCAGAAATGCCCTCCTCAAAGCACAAAGGACCCTCTTGGTTAACCATAGCAGCCGAGCGTTTAAGCGAAAGTGAATGAACCGTTACATTTTCGGGGCTTAAGTCTATAATTTTATTAACCGTTTGTTTAAAGCTGTCTAATGTATCGGTAGGAAGACCTGCAATAAGGTCCATATTAATATTATTAAACCCTATTTCTCTTGCAAGATAGAAAGCTTTAATTGTATCATCGGCCGTATGTCTTCTGCCGATTGCCTTTAAAACACCGTCATTCATTGTTTGGGGGTTTATACTTATTCGGCTAACCCCCATATTTTTTATAACCTCTAGCTTTTCTTTGGTAATAGTATCGGGTCTACCTGCCTCAACGGTTAGTTCTTCAAAATTATCACCAAAACAGCTATGTATTTTTTTAAGCAAAACCTCTAGTTGCGAGGCGCTGAGAGTTGTTGGTGTACCTCCGCCAATATAAACCGTCATTACCTTTAAATTAAGCCGCTTAATTATTTCGGCAGTGTATTCTATTTCTTTGCAAAGAAGCTTCAAATACTGTGGAATAAGCTGAGATGCGTTTTCAATACTATGGGAAACAAAAGAGCAATAGCTACACCTTGAGGGGCAAAAGGGTATAGAAACATAAACACTTATACACCCCGGCCTAGATTTGAGAATTATTTCATCTTCGCTTTTAGCAGTGGCCTTTAAAAGCTTAAGCTTTTTATTGCTAATTAAAAATCTGTCTTTAAAATATTGGTCGGCACCCGCAGTATCAAGGGCTTGTTCAAATCGTCTGTAAAGCTTTGCAGGTCTTATTCCGGTTAAAATTCCCCAATCAGGACGGTATCCTGTAAGACCTACATAACATTCAAAAAGCAAGGCGGCAAGTCTATGCTCTAATTCTTTTTCAGGTAAGTTGGCCGTTATATCACAAAGGCTGAATTTCACCTTTTTTTCAACGGTTTTTCCACCTATACCCGCAGATGCGCTAAGATAAAAATTATTTGATTTCTCTTCAACGAAGGCGGTGGCAAACAAGTCGTTTATGGGTATCCCCTCACCTTTTTGGGCAAAATCAACCCTCTCAAAAGGGAAAAACAGCCTTGTTAGCTTTTCAAGCTCATAATTAAACCGGTGACCGTAAATATAAATAATCATACTAAATATTAAACTCCATCATTCCGGGGTTATAAAGCTTTTCTCTTCTAATTGTAGAGGACTCACCGTGACCGGGATAAATTGCAATTTTTTCGTCTAAATGTGAAAGTTTTTTTAGTGAAGAAATTAGCTTATAAACATCGCCTGTAGGCAAATCTGTCCTGCCATAGCTTTCTTTAAACAGGGTATCTCCGCAAAACAGATTATCATCTAAAAGATAACAAACCGAACCCTCGGTATGACCAGGGGTGGCTATAACCTTTATATCTTTTTCGCCAAAGGGTAATATATCTCCATCTTTTACCGTCACGTCGGATTTTTTTATAACATTCTCACCAGCAAACAGATTGCAAAGATTAATCTGTGGATTATTAAGGGCGGCTTCTTCCTCTTTTGATATAACAATTTTAGCGTCAGGACATAATTTTGCCGCCCGGTCTAAATAACCAATATGGTCAAAGTGGCAATGTGTTAATAGAATGTATTTTACCTTTTGACCGTTTTCTGTTAAAAAATGCTCTAGTTCAGGGGCAAACTCACCCGGGTCAACCAAAAAAACACTGTCATTTAAACTTACAGCATAACAATTTTCGCCCATAGAGCGTGAAACAAACACATTAATTTTCATAGTTCACCTTTTAACCCAAATATTAGTATCAAGTGTTATTGTAACAGGGCCGTCACCACAAATATTAACCTGCATATCTGCTCCAAACACCCCTTGCTCCACCTTAAGACCCTCTGCCCTTAAAAGTTCGCAATAATATTCATACATTTTCTCAGCTTCACCTGGTGCCTTGGCGCCTGAATAAGAGGGGCGTGTGCCCTTTTTAGTATCGGCGCAAAGAGTAAAATTAGAAACTACCAAAACACTTCCGCCTATGTCTTTAACAGACAAATTCATTTTATCCTGTGCATCAGAGAAAATTCTAAGAGTGGCTGTTTTCTTTGAGAGAATTTCAACATCTTCATTACTATCATAATTGAAAACGCCAAGCAAAACAACAATACCCTGTTCTATCTCACCCACAGTTTTACCGGAAACAATAACCGAAGCGTTTTTACATCTTTGAATTACAGCTTTCATAATTACATACCCGTTCTGTCAATATTGAATACACCGTTAATTTTCATAAGTCGCTGACAAACAGCCTTGAGGTGTTCAGCACTTTGAACACTTAGGGTAACATTAATTATACTATAGCTATCCTTAACCTCACGGCCGTTAAGGCTGTGAATGGGAACCCCGGCATTTGCAAGAGAAACCGTAACATCAGCCAAAAGCCCGGTGCGTAAATCACCTGTAATTTGCAGCGATACCTTAAAGGCTTCGTGAACCTCACTCTCCCAGTAGGCACTTATCCAACGTTCAGGCTCTGAAGCGGAAGAAATATCCTTAGGAACATTAACACAATCTCTTTTGTGTACCGAAACACCATGCCCTCTTGTTATAAAACCAATAATATCATCACCGGGAATAGGAGTGCAACATTTAGAAAGCTTAATAAGGCAGTTGTCAATGCCCTCAATAACAACTCCGTCATGGGAGGTGGTATTCTTTTGAACAACCTTTTCAACCGAAACAGGCCTTTTTTCTTCCATCATTTTAGCGTAATCGTCTTTAATTCTAGGCATAATTCGGGAAAGTAGAATTCCGCCATACCCCAACGCCGCATAAAACTCTTCAACAGAGGCGCACTTTTGCCTTCTTGCAATATTGCTAAGAAAATCTTCTAGTTCTTCTTCGCTAAGGCGAATTCCGTTTCTTGCAAAATCTCTTACAATCTGAGCCTTTCCGTTAACAATATTTTCTGCTCGTTTTTCCTTTTTAAACCAGCCTCTTATTTTTGTTTTTGCCTGTGCAGTAACAGCAATATTTAGCCAATCTCGGCTAGGACCGTGACCGGGCTGATTAGTGGTTAAAATTTCAACAATTTCACCGGTTTTAATTTGATGGTTTATAGGAACAATTCTTCCGTTAACCTTTGCCCCTACCATTCTGGTACCAACGGCAGAATGTATAGCAAACGCGAAGTCAATAACAGTACCCCCTGCGGGAAGATTAATAACATCACCCTTAGGGGTAACGGCAAACACATCTTCTATTGGAAGGTCGGTTTTAATTGTTTGAACAATATCGTCGGGATTATCGCTGTCCTTTTGTGTATCCAAAATCTGCCTAATCCAAAGCAGTCGGTCTTCAATTTTAGCATCAACCTTTTGAACGCCCTCTTTGTATTTCCAATGAGCGGCAATACCATACTCTGCGGTATGGTGCATTTCAAAGGTTCTTATTTGAATTTCGAAAGGTATGCCTTCACGGCCTAAAACCGTTGTATGAAGAGATTGATAAAGGTTAGGTTTAGGGGTTGAAATATAATCCTTAAACCTGCCGGGAATAGGACGGAACATATCGTGCATAAGTCCCAAAATATTATAGCAGTCTGCCAAGGTATCGGTTATAATTCTAACAGCATAAACATCATAAATTTCTTCAAACTGTTTGCCCTGAACAAACATTTTTCTGTATATGCCGTGAATAGATTTAACCCTGCCCTCTATCTGAATGTGAACATTAGGCATATGTTCTTTAAGCCTTGATGAAATTCTGTCTTTAATATCACTCAGAAGCTTCTCTCGGTTTTCTTTTTCTACAGCCAGTTGCGACTCAATTTCTTTATATCCCACAGGGTCCAGGTGAGCAATTGCTAAATCTTCAAGCTCTTCTTTAACACCTCTGATACCAAGTCGGTGGGCAATAGGCGCAAAAACTTCAATAGTTTCCAAAGAAATATCACGTTGTTTTTGTTCAGGCTTGGCATCAATAGTGCGCATATTGTGCAAACGGTCAGCAAGTTTTATAATAATTACGCGAATATCCTCAGCCATTGCTATGAGCATTTTTCTTATATTTTCAGATTGTTGCTCCTTAGCAGAAATTGGAAGCTTACCCAGTTTGGTTACTCCCTCAACCAGGTTAAGCACCGTATGCCCAAATTCTTTTTCTATACCTTCGGCTGAAATTTCAGTATCCTCTATAACATCATGCAAAAGACCGGCAGAAATGGCCTCGCTATCCATTCCTAAGGAAACAAGTATCATTGCTACCGAAAAAGGGTGCATATAATATTCCTCACCCGAGAGCCTACGCTGTCCCTTATGGGCGTCTACACAACACCAATAGGCTTTTTTTATCAGCTCTATATCATAGCCATCACCCTGTTTTTCAATTTGGTCTATCAGTAAATTTAAATTTTTATCGTATTCAGTCATAACTATCCCTCGATCGACAAACATTTGAGTGAATTATAAATTTTAGAATTTTCTATATTAACCTTATCTGTAGGACAAATACAAATTTTTTTACTATCCATATACCCTTCTGTTGTTAGAAGCCCTAATTCCTCCATTGCGTCAATAATAACACATATTTGAGAAAAAGAATAGTTTAAATGATTTTCTATTAGCTTTAACAGGGTATTATCTCCGCTTTTTATAGCCTTGTAAATATCTGCCATTTGGGGACGTTCAAAAGCAAGCGACCTGGCAGTTTCAACCCTCATTTTACCGGAAATAAATTCTTCATACTCTAATAAGCCTTGAAGTATTTTAGCATCTTCTCTGCCCGAAATTCTTATATCTTTAATTATAATATTAAGCTGTGGCTCACCCTGATATTCACCCATTTGCAAATTAACGGCTAAATCTATAGTTGCGCCAACCTTATATGGAAAATCTTCTGCCGATTTATTAAAGGCCACCGCCGCAACAGTAGTATTGTTTTTAGAAAGAATAAGCCTTAAATGTTTGCCGTTGCCCATAGAAAAAATCTTTATAAGCTTCATACCAAATAGTCCAAACAATGGAGTAGGATTACCGGCGCCATAAGGCTCTAAGGGTTCGGTAGCCCAAACCAGGTCGGGTGTAACAGCCGCGGGGTTAAGTTTACAGTCAATTTTAAGCTCAGCCATTGGGTAATTTACTGTAAAAGCAAACTTATTAATAGCCCCTCTGAATTTTGCAAGATTATCTTCTTCAATAGTAAGCCCGGCTGCCATATTATGACCACCGAATTTAACCAACAAATCCCCACAAGCAGAAATAGCCTCAAATAAAGGAAAGTTCCCTACCGAACGAGCAGAGCCCTTAGCAGTATTGCCGCCTTTTTCCTTGCTTAAAAGTATTACCGGTTTGCCAAAAAATTCAGCCAGTCTTCCTGCGGCAATACCCAGTACCCCATCTTTCCACTCTTCGCCCATTACAACAATTACCCTGTCGTTTTCCAATCCTTGGGTAAAAACCGTTTCAACAGCCCTTGCTGCTATTATTTTCTCTACTGTCTGACGGGCTTGGTTTTCGGCATTAAGCTCATCTGCAAGGCGCTGAGCCTTCAAAATATCGTCGGTTATTAAAAGCTCCACAGCACGGGAGGCATCACCCATTCGTCCGGCGGCATTTATTCTGGGAGCGGCCGAAAAGGCAAGGCTGCTGGAATTAATGTTTTTAATATCTACGCCGGCCGAAATAAGAAGCTCTTTTATCCCCAAATTTGGTGAAGAAAGCAATTTTCTTATACCTGCTAAAATTATTCCCCTATTTTCAAATTTAAGAGGCATTACATCTGCTATAGTACCGAGTGCTACTAAATCACCATATCTTTCAAGCATTATTTCGGGAGAAAGACCTGAAACAGCTAACGCCAACATAAAGGCAACCCCAACACCTGAAAAATCTTTAAAATCTAACGGACAGTCATCGCAGTGCGGGTTAATAACAGCCAAAGCTTCCGGTATGGTGTCTTGCGGCAAATGGTGGTCAGTTACAATTGTATCTATTCCAAACTCAGTGGCTTTTTTTATCTCATCAAAACAAGTAATACCATTATCAACCGTAATAATAAGTTTTGTACCATTTTTTTCAGCTTTTTCAACTGCCCCAATATTCATACCATAACCATCATTTCGGTTTGGAATATAATAGTCAACTTTTGCGCCTAATGAACTTAAAAAACGAAACATTAAAGCTGTAGAAGTAATACCATCACAATCATAGTCGCCAAAAACAGTAATAGGCTGATTATTATTCAAAGCGAAGTTTATACGCTCAACAGCCTTTTCCATATCGGGAAATACAAATGGGTCAATATCAGGAACCTCTTTAGAAAGAAACATATCAATAGAAAATGGGTCGGTATACCCACGGCTAAAGGAAAGAAGCGCAACAAAAGGGTCTATACCGCTTTCATCGGCAAGACTGTTTATAAACCCTCTGTCAAATTCTTCAATAACCCATCTTTTAAAGCTCATTTTGTCCCTCTAAAAAAAATTTTAAGAAATTTTAAAAAAACACTTGCATTTTTAACTATATTATGATAACATATTCAATGTTGTAAAACAAGAGTAAATTTAAAATTTGGGGGCGTAGCTCAGCTGGGAGAGCGCTTGAATGGCATTCAAGAGGTCAAGAGTTCGATCCTCTCCGTCTCCACCAGAAAAAATCGGCAATTTCGCGTTATTAAGCGGATTTGCCGATTTTTTATTTTTCTTTAAATTTCCTCTATTTTTTAAAGCTTTCTTTCTATTTCACAGTATATTACACCGCAAATTTGCTATTGTAAAAATAATATAACAGCCAATTTTATAATATAAACGGTCTGCTTTAAGCTTTAAGCAGACCGTTTATATTTATCTATCGCAAATCTTCATTTCAATAATACCGTAAGGCTCTTTAAGAGGAATATCCACATAGAGGTCTTTAGAGTCTTCGGCAATAATAAGAACAATTTTTTTGCCAACCAAATCTTTAACAGGAACATACCAATTAGTACCGTTATAGAAGTGGTCATCATAAATTTTGCCGTCAAGATAAAGCTGGGCTACATCACCGTAGTAACGAATATTAAGATAACCGTCACTTCCCTCGGTAAGGTTAATGTTATAAAAATGAAGTTTTCTTCTGCCACCATCTTTATGATGCTTAAGGTGGAATTCATAGAAATATGTTGGGTCAACAGGGGCAGACTGAACCTCTTCATAAGAAACCTTGGGGAAGCTTGTAGCAACCTTTTTCTCATAACGAACAAATTTGCCGTCTTCAAGCTCATAATAAGCATAGTCACCAAAGTTACAAGCTGAAAGTACATCACCGTTTAAAACAAGGTCGGTTTTATCACCTATGATAATTCTGTCACCAAACTGGTGTAAATACTGAGCCTCTTCGAAAGAAAGGGTAATAATTTTGTTGCCGTCAAGCTCAAAGCCGTTGTCTTTGCCAACGGTAGGCTTGATTTCATCGTAACCCTCAAACTTATAAACAGGGTCAACACCCTCAATTTCCATAAAGAAATACATATTGTCTTTTTTAAGAAGTGGCTGAACCGTAGCGTATTCTGCCTTTAAGGTTCCATAATTAATGTTGTATGGAATGAAGAAGCAAACATCTTCTTTAACATCAATAGGGGTTTTAGGAAGAACTGTACCATCGGCAAGTTCAAACTGAACATCTTTAACTGCCTGTTTATTTAGATTATGAATATGGTTATTAACAAAGATATAACCCTTACCGCCCTCGGTACGCATTGCGTAGCGAAGCTTCACAACATCATCCTTTTCTACCTTATCGGGTTGGTAAACAGATTGCATAGGTGCAAGCTCTTCACCATAAGAATTTGTAAAGTGGTTAATAATTCTTAAAAGGCGGTAATAACCTCTGAGGTTGCCGTATGTATCAACAGGTGCCTGGAAATCATAATGCAAAATGGGGTAAATTCTGCTGTTTTTATCAAGATTATTATTCCAGTTAAGGGTGTAACCGGGACCAAGCTTGTTTTTACCGCCGATAAACAAATAATATCCCGGCATATTATTTCCGCAACCAAGCTTAACCATTACAAATGAATAGTTATCAATATCGGTAATCACAGGTCGGCGGTGCTTAGAGTTGGGAATACCGTTGCCAAGCTCTGCGAAAGCACAAGGGTAACGGTCATCGGGGAGGTTTACAACCTCAGCATCAGATGTTATCTGGTCGTTACCAATATCGGTAGAGTTTCTGGCAGGAGTGAACTTATAGTGGCCGTAAAAAGGAATAGGATCAATATGCTCGGTCCAAGGCTTAGCGGCATAACCGCCCCACATAGGAATCATTTCGTCCTTGGGAAGCTGTGCGCCGCCTGCCAAGTTCCAACCTGTTGCAGTATAAATAGGTGCTGTAAAGCCAATTTCTAAAGCCATATCTTTAAGCTTCTGCAAATATTCGGGGCGATTAGTAATTTCATTCTCAAACTGAATTAAAATTATATTGCCACCCTTGCGGTACATAAACTCTTCAACCTGAGAGTAAACTGCCTTATACCACTCATAAACATAGGAAAGGTATTCTTCATTATTCTGACGAAGGGGAATACCCTTTAAATAAAGCCATTCGGGCAGACCACCATTGCGGCTTTCGGCTGTAATCCAGGGGCCAATACGAAGGGCACAGTACATTCCGTGCTTCTTACAAAGGCCAACAAAACGTCGAACATCATTCTCACCTGTAAAATCAAACTGACCCTGAATAGGCTCACATTTTAACCAAAAAAGGTAAGAAGAAACAACATTAATGCCACAAGCCTTCATCTTCAAAATTCTGTCTTCCCACTGGTCAGGCTCAACACGGGCAAAATGCATTTCTGCCATAACAGGGTAAAAAGGCTTACCGTTTTTGGTAACATAAAGATTATTAACATCTATATAGTCGCCATCAGGGTTACCCTCACCCATTTTAAGGTGACCTTCTAAAAGGTCAAACCTATTTTGCTTATCGAATGTGTACTTCATAACAACACCTCATTATATTAACAGACTTTTAGTGTTATAGAAATTGTAATTAAAACTGTAGTTTATAACAATACCTTATTTACGCATTTTTTGTACAAAACAATCATTTCACGAACTATATAATCTCGTAAATTTTCTTGTCACAGATAATATAAGGGTGCTCGGCTAAAGGAAGATTACCAAACATCTGTTTTGTACCATCAACGGTAACATCGGTAAGCTCGTAAACATCACCGTCAAGCATATCAATAAGAACAGGGTTTTCAATAAACTGCTCACCGTTTGCAGAATCTACAACAAAGGTATAACCATCGGTTGCAGGAACCTCTTCTTCAATATCGGTAGGAAGATAATAAGCATAAACCGGCTCACCGTTTCTCTTAAATACAAAGCGAACTGCTTCGGTGGCAGGAGCATAACGCTCAACCTCATTAACCGGTGTAGAGTGGCTAATACAAACAAAATCTTCGCTTAAAACGGTTGCAACACGATTAAAGGTTTCAAAAGATTTTTTAGGAGTATATGTGAGGCCGTTTAAAATACCGTGTGCGGCGCCCTTGGGATTGTTAAGACCGGGAAGCTTATAAGTCTTTTCCCACAAATCGGTAGCGTGGAAGATTGAACAAATTTCACATCCCGAAGCCTTATCTAACAAAAATCTTCTAAGGTGACCCACACACTGTCTATGCTCGTTGCTCTGACTCTTAGGCTGCATACTATGGTCTAATGACTCGGGGAACCATGAGGGGAAGCCGCTTTCACCCTGCCAAATAACAGTATTAGTATGGCCACATTCATCTAAAAGATTTCTAAGCCTTTTAATTCCCGGGAAATAGGTCCATTCGGGGGTTGTGGTATAGAAATGTATACAATAAAAATCAATATCACCGGGCTTCAAAGCAGGAATAAGAACCTTATACCACTCATCGCTGTAAAAACCGCGTCCATCAAGACCGCAACCAATTACTGCATCGGGGTTAATGTTTCTTATTGCCTTACCTGTGCGCTGAATCATATCGGCATATTCTAACATATCGGGGCCATCACCGGGGTGCCAAAAAAGTCCCGAATTAGCCTCGTTCCAAATTTCAAAATGGGTAACTCTACCCTTATAATGCTCGGCCAATTTTTCGGCATATCTAAGCCATTTTTCTATAACCTCTTCGCCATAGCGCCAAGGTGTACAACCCGCGGCGGTTTCATTAGGTGCGTCGGGCATATAAATGGGGTTGCCATAAACAACATTAAACCAAGGCTGAATGCCGTTTTTGAGCATAGTATCTACAATTTCATCAAGCCAGGTAAAATCGAAAACTCCTGGTTCCTTTTCTGTTTTTGCCCAACCACTGGAAAGTCTTGTGTGCTTAGCACCGGATTTTCCTATAGGCTCAAGGCATTTTTCAACCTTAAATAAACCTCTGTCGGCACATTCAAAACCAATTGATACAAAATTGTCTTTAATTTCGTTAGAGGTAAGTAATTTTATTTTTCCTAGATTCTTCATAAATTTCTCTCCAATACTTAAAGTTGCGTCCTAACCGACACCTTTCGGTATTGGTTAGGACTATATTCATAAGACAGAATAGGAGTAAAACTGCCTTAGAATAATTTAATTAATTTATTCCGGCTTTTCTGTGGTGTATATTGCAAATGAATAGCCCGGTAATGTATCAGCAATTATGTCTGACACATTCTCAAAAACCTTATCGTGGTCAGGTATTTTATCTTCATTGGTTGGAACCACGGTTTCAGGATTATAATGATAGCGGTAAAAATCTTTACCATCAAATGCATCAGCGAAGTTTATGTTAAAATCTGTTTCCTCGGCATTATAGTTGGTAACAATAACAGAGGTTTCGCCGTCTTCCCTTTTAATAGCCGAAACATAAAGAGAATTACCAATCTCACACTCATAAACCTCGCCATTACCAATATAGCGTGAAATAATTGCTGCAGCATACCAAGCTGGGAAGGGCTTATCTTCTTTTAAAAGACAAGGGTAATAACCACACTTATGAACACCGTCCTCAAATTCACCACCCGCGTGAGAACAAGGCCATTGTTGGTCAGAAAGGGTCCAAAGCAGAACGTTAGAAACGCCTTTCATATTTAAAATAGAGTTTGTAAGCGCACCAAGGGCAAGACCCTTGTAAGGATTGGCATTAGCAAGTTTCTTTTCGGGGGCTTTCCATGCGAAAATGGCGGCGTTATATTCGTCAATCCAAAATTCTTTGCCCTCATCAACAGCCCTTTGCATAACTCCGCCAAGCTTTTCAAAAGGAGTTGTGTAATATAAGTCGTCTGTAAATTCTTTACATCTGTCATAGCCGCGGTGAGAACCAATAATATCAACCTTATCAGCAAGGTGCTTTAAGGTATATTCAACCAGACGTGAACCGTCATCTTCGCTTCCGTCATCGGCACGCCAGTTATCGCAAGGGCCAACAATTTTATATTTATCTCTAAGCCCTGCATTTTTAAGACCCTGATCAACGGCAGTTATGTAACGGTCGTAAATAGGATAAAGCCGCTCATAATCTCTTCTTTTGAGGAAATTACCAAAACTCTTATCGGTTAAAGGCATAAAGGTGTTATTACATTCGGTAAAGCAGAAAAGATATTTAATATTAGTAATATTGTGTCTTTCAAAGGCCAAAACGCTTTCTTCAACAAATTTTTCTAAAGCTTTTCCGTTTTTCTCTAAATCTCCGCCGTATTCACCGCCACCAAGAAAATAAAGACTAGGGCGATTATTCTGTACAAATTGTAAATTGCAGGTACCCGAAAGGCCTTTCAAACACCACAAAGGTGTAATACCAACCTCTACACCAAGTTCTTCCATATCTTTACAGTTTTTGTAAAAGGCTTGCATAGCGGGGGTTTCAAAATCGTGTACTTGCTTTTCTTCATTCCAGCTAAGGCTACTACCATAAAAGCTACGAATAACTTTAACGCGAAGCTTTTTAATCATTTCAAGCTCACGCTTAACCATTTCGGGGGTATATTCTCTGCCTTCGGTATCTTGCATATAGTTGAAAAGCTGATGCACAAAATTGATACCTCTGAATGCAGAGTTAACAACCTTTTTATTGTTGACTGTTAAATTTTGTACCTTCATAAAAACACCTCAATAGTTATTAACTTTCACAGTAATTATAGCTTATTTACTAATATATAACAATAAAGATAACAACTGTTTTTTATAAAAAACACTAATTATTTATTTTTTTCGAAACTAATTCTATTAAGCCTTGATTTATTTGTCTTAAAAATGATATAATCGACTTGTGATTTTTTAAAGGAGTAGTATTTTATGAACGAAAAAGAGTTAAGAGAAATTAAACGCCGTTTCAGACCGGAGAAAAACAGCATTTTAAGTATACACGGCTGTCTTGTAAATGTTAATAAAGAAATAATCGCCACTTTTAACCAACCAATGGCAACCTGTAATATGGAAGAAACCGAAAAGCTTTTAAGTGTTATGAAAAAATCTCTTTCCGGTGGTCTTGGCACAAACCTTTTAGACATAGCATTTTCTAACGAACAGGTTGCAAACAGCGAAGAACACTCACTGCTAATGGCCCTCAGGGATAGTTCTTTAAGAGATGAAGAGTCGGTAAACAGATTTTACAAAAAAATCATCGAAAGCATAAAGCTTGACGGAAATTTTGCAGTTTTACTTGCCAGTGATAGATATGATGTATTTACATATTCCACCGACGGCGAAAAGGAAGAGGATTCTGCTGAGCTTTTTTCATATTTTATTTGCGCCGTTTGTCCTGTTAAACCACTTTCGGCCGGGCTTTATTTCAATAAAGACGAACATTCCTTCCGCAGTATTGCCGCCCACTCAATGCTTTCCAACCCCGAAATTGGCTTTATGTTTCCCACCTTTGATAACCGCACTGCAAATATTTATAATGCACTTTACTACACAAAGGATATTGCTAACATTCACACAGAATTTATTGAGGGTGTATTTAATACGCCTACACCTATGCCGGCCTCTGAGCAAAAGGAAACCTTTGAGTCCTGTCTTAAAGAAACCCTTGACAATGAGTGTGACTATGAGGTTTTGCGCTCCGTACACCAGCAAATTTCTGAAATGGTTGAAGAGCATAAGGCCTCAAAAGACGAAGAGCCTCTTACCCTTTCAAAGAGAACCCTTAAGGGTGTTTTAGAATATTGCGGAGTAGACAGCAATAAGGTTGAACAGTTTGGAGAAAGGTTTGAAGAACAGTTCGGCAAAAATACAGAACTGACACCCAGTTCGGTGGTAAATGTTAAAAAATTTGAGCTTAACACCCCCGATGTTACAATTAAGGTTAATCCTGAGCGTAAAGACCTAGTTTCCACCCAGGTTATAAACGGTGTTAGGTATATTATGATTAGGGCTAACGAGGGCGTTGAGGTAAACGGCGTCAGCATTAATATTGAGTGACAGAAGTAGAAGCTGTCATTATAAACGAGTGGTATTATGATTTTAAATTATTCAAGCTTTATTTGTCCTATATGCGGTTCACGGCTCTTTATATTAGATAATACCTACCGCTGTTTTAAAGGGCACAGCTTTGACAAAGCCAAACAAGGTTATGTTAATCTTCTGTTACAAGGCGGTTCTGGGAAGCGCCACGGTGATGACAAGCTTATGGTTATGGCACGACGAAGCTTTTTAGAAAAAGGATATTATGATAAACTAAGAGATGAAATAAACGAAATAATTGGCGAGGGATATACGGTTTTAGATTCGGGCTGTGGCGAAGGCTACTATACAGCCAAATTTAGTGAAAATAACAAGGTTTTAGGTATTGATATTTCTAAGGATGCTATTAAATATGCCGCTTCTCGCTGTAAAAACAGCGAATTTGCAGTAGCTAGTATTTCTTCTCTGCCCATAGAAAACAACTCAATTGACAAGGTTGTTGCTATTTTTTCACCCGATGCACCCAGTGAGTTTTCAAGAGTTTTAAAAACAGAAGGGCGCTTAATAACCGCAACACCAATGGAAAACCACCTCTTTGAACTTAAAACTGCCGTATATGATAAGCCTTATTCAAACCCCAAGCCCAATCTTCAAAAACAGGGATTTGAAGTTTTAAACACCTATGAGGTAAAATACAAAATAAAATTAGATAATACTGAAGACATTATAAACCTTTTTAAAATGACACCCTATTATTACAAAACATCGGCAGAAGACCAAGAAAAACTAACAAAGCTTTGTTCACTAACCACTAGCCTTGAATTTATTATAACCGAATATGAAAAAGAGCCGTCTTTGTAGAATTACTACAAGACGGCTCTTTATTTATAAAAGTTTATCTAATTCTTCGGCAGTTGCCAAAATACCATAATCGGCGTAATCAAAAATTGGTGCGTCCTTATCGGGGTTAATTGCTATAACTGTACCCGACCTTTCCATACCAACAATATGATGAACAGCTCCCGAAACTCCAACGGTAATATATACCGGTGGGCTAACGGTTTTTCCTGTAAGACCAACCTGCATATCATAAGGCAGATAACCATTATCAACCATTTTACGCGTTGCAACAGTCATTGCATTGAGTTTTTTTGCAAGGGTTTTGACAGCATTAAGGCTATCTTTTGCACCATATCCCATAGCAACAACAACATCTTTAATATTATTGCTTTCGGTTCTCACCGTTGCCATTGCCGGTTTGGTAAGGCTAATTATTTTAGCAATTATACTTCCCGACAGTGCAGGACGATACATTATCATTTGCTCTCCATCGGTCTCAAGAGCTGTACAGTCGGCGCAAAGGCCCAGGTTCATTATTGCGCTGACCCTTGCGGCTAGTTCCTTACTTTTTGAATCACTTGCCCAAAGAACTGCATTAGGTTCAAGCTCTTTAAGTCTTAAAACAATATCTTCCTCATTTGTGAGTGGCAAAACAGTTATATCGTCACTAATCTGCTGAGCAAATATACGGGGAGCCTCCCCCATTATAACAACCTTTGAAAGACGGTGGGTATTTTCTGTTTGAACTGCAACCTTTTGACTTTCTTTTTCAAGAGAGGCCGAAACAGTTTCTTTTAACTCTTCAAGAGAAATAAACCTACATTTCCTTTTACCTGAAGTGTTTTCATATGTTTTAAGCACCCTTGTGGGTGAACCTGCAAGACCACACTTTGTAGCATCTGCGCCAATATCCTCAGCCGACCAAACCTCGACCGAACCTACTTTTGAGCGAATACTGGGACGGCGAAGTGTGTTAATTCTTTCAACCGTAATAAGTGCAGGTAGCTTAGCCGACTGAACTCCCATTGTTCGGGTAGTGCAAACAATTTCATCAGAAACCTCATCAACCGACATTACATTGGTTATAAGGTTAGTATTAGCATATACCGAAAGCATTGGGCCAACCTGTGCGGTATCGCCTACCAGAGTTTGTCTTCCGCAAAAAATAAGGTCCGGCTTTAAGCGTTCAATTGCCCTTGAAAGTGTATAGGCAGTTGCAAGGGTATCAGCACCGGCAAAAGCCTTGCTTGAGAGTAAAACAGCCTTAGTAGCACCTAACCTAGTAAGAGGCAACAGAAAATTTTTAACGCTGTCAGGTCCCATACTAAGTAATATAATCTCGGCACCGGGGATATTTAGCGCCGTCTCATAAGCACAAGCATCAAAAGGGTTAATCTCTCCGTCAAGTCCCTGTCTTATACAAACAACAATTTTCATTTAGTTACCTCGACTGATAAATTGGTGCTAAAGCATCGTGAATTTTTTTATAGTCTTCAAAAAGCTTACGGTACTTCGCAGTATTTTCAGAGTTAGGATAAGTTATATCAACCTCTTTAACACATTTTTTAACAGCATCTGCCGGGTCAGAGAAGACTCCGGCGGCAATACCACCAAGCATAGCCGAACCAAAAGAAGAATCGCTGCTTTCGGTAACCTTTAAAGCTATGCCCAAAGCGTCAGCTGTAATTTGTCGCCACAGCTTGCCCTTGGTTCCTCCACCTATTGCAGTAGCAACCGACTTATATGGAATATTAAGACTATCTAAATAGAATTTACTATCTAAAAGGGAAAGTGAAACACCCTCTAAAACAGCTCTTGTAAAATGAGCCTTTGTGTGGGTTGCACGAATACCTGTAAAGCTTCCGCAAAGCATTGGGTCGGCATAAGGGGTAAGCTCACCGTTAAGATATGGGTGAAAAATAAGCCCCTCTGCTCCAATTTCAATTTTTTCTGCACCTTGGTCTAAGGACTTATATTCTCCACCAAAGGTATCTCTATACCAGCGGTAAGATGAGGCCGCCGCCTTAGTAGCTGTTCCGGGATACCAAAGCCCCTTAGCAATATGGGAATAATTAACAAGGTGCCTGTCGGGATAGGCTTTATCGGTTATTACGCAAATTCTTCCTGCCGTTGCAAGTTTTACAGTAACATCTCCCTTTTCAACAGCGCCCGAAGCAAAAACCTCCATAACGGTGTCAGTGGTTCCGCAAATAACAGGTGTTCCTTCTTTAAGGCCCGTTTCCTGGGCTGCCTTTCTAGTAACTGCACCTATAACATCGGTAGGGTTAACAACCGTTGGCAAAGACGAAGCCTTAACACCCGCAAGAGCGCAAAGCTCCTCATCCCAAGAAAAGGTATTGCAGTTAAAAAGCATACTACCCTCTGCCTCAATATAGTCGGTACAGAAAACCCCGGTAAGATAATGTCTAATATAATCCTTCTCAAAGAAAATGTACTCTATTTTCTCAAAAACCTCGGGTTCGTTTTCCTTAAGCCACAAAAGCTGCGGCAATGTCCAAATAGTATCCGGCTTATGAAAGGTTTTTTTAAAAATTTCTTCACCTAGGCTATTTCTAAGCCTATCTGCCTGAGTGCGGCTTCTTGTATCTGTCCAATGTATAGCATTTCTAAGAGGTTTAAAGTTTTTATCACAAACAAGAGAGGTGTGAGTTGCAGAATCCAACGTAATGTTTAAAATATCCTCTGCAGAAACCTTGCTTTTTTGAAGCAACGCATGACAATTTTCTTTTAAAGCTTCTATCCAATCGGTGGGGTTTTGCTCTGCCGCGCCAACCTGAGGATAAAAGGTTGGGTACTCTACTGTATTTTCTGCCACAATATTTCCCTCTACCGAAAGCAGGGTGGCCTTAGAAGCGCCTCCGCCAAAATCTATTCCAAGTAAATATTTCATAACATACTCCTTAATAGTTCACCTTAAAGTTTACTCCGCTAATTCCCGCAACAACACCACGGTCAATAAGCGCCTTGTTTTCATTATGGGCTATAATCCACTTGTTTTTTCTAAACAACAGTGGCTCGTTAGGCTTTCCCTCCAAGGGTGTATTTGTTTCCTTTGGAAGACATACAATACAGTTAAACCCATCATCACTTACCTGACAAGGGCAAAAATGAAGTGTAGTAGCATAAACCTCTATAGCGGTTCCCTTTGGAACAAAGAAAGCCTTAAAGCAGGAAGAAGCTATTTTCTTATTTTCTATATCCCAAAGGTGGCCCAAAATAAGAACTAAATCTGTAGCAGCTATGTTAACTTCACTTGAGGTGTGCCATTCTGTGGCATTCATCAAGCTATTATACCCATAACAACAACCCATCTGGGTCGGCATTTCACCGTAAATTTCGTTAATAATTTTCTTTGCCTCTGCTACACTTTCAAGATTTCGAACAGAGGGTAAATATATACTTCCCTCTTTCGGGTAATCAAGCTTTTCGGCCTCGTATAAAAATCCGTCGGTAGAAAGGTTATTTAAAACCCTTCCAAAGCTAGAAAATTCTTCATCTGTAACGCTATAAAAAGGCAAATCGGGGTTAAGTTTTTTAAGTTTATTTATCATAAAATAACCTCTTATTAAATCGAAACAGCGATGTCTTTTCAGGCATCGCTTTTCGGAAAACTATCTCTTTTCAATCCATTCGTGGTCAGGGTCACTGCTTCTGTTAAAGCCTTGATAATCCCCCGCCATCAACCACAGAAAATATGTTTGATAACCGGGAGTTGCAACGGTTGTGTGATAACCAAAGGGAAACTCAACAAGTTCATCGTTCTTAACGCGATAAGCCTCATCAACCTTGCCGTCAGAGGTATAAAGACACTGAACACCAAAGCCCTGCTTAGGCTCGAAAAGGAAATAATAAATTTCCTCGGCGATGCACTCTTTAGGCATATTATTTTCATCGTGCTTATGGGGTGGAAATCCTGCCCAGTTACCCTCAGTAACATAGGCCTCACCAATGGTAAGGACCTTAGCATTAGAATTACCGTCAATAATAAAGCTTGTTTCTCTTTGATAAGGCTGTTCACCCAAAAGCTTCAAAACAACATGGTCTTCCCTTAAAACCTGAGGCTCGGTTTTTTCTGCAACAGGTGTTGCACAAACAGCAATTTTAATGTGGTCAATTGCAGTAATTACAAACTCAATTTCCTTAGGCATATAAAAGCTTTCTGCTTTACGGTTTTCAAAAACAGTGTTTCTGTTACCAATATTTTCCCACTTTGTATCACCAAATGCAACATCGCAATGGCCCTCAAGCATAATAAAAGCGGTTTCTTTATCCTCTGTATTAAACTTTAATGACTGACCTGCTTCCAGCTCAATAATACCAAACTCAAGCTTCTTAAGGCTACACTCACCTATTTTACAAATAGGGGTGTATCCGTTGGCAGGAACATAGGCTTTTTTATAAGACATAGCCATTCTCCTTTAAATATTTTTTAACTATTTCAAAATTGGGAACGCTTTCTCTTGCTCCCACACCGGTACATTTAATAGCCGAAACAGCGCTGGAAAAATGACAGCACTTTTCAAAATCGTAGCCTTTAACAACAGCGGCAGCAAAAGCACCGTGGAAAACATCGCCCGAACCGTTAGAATCAACCACCTCGGCGGGATAAATGGGATAAGAAATACACTGCTTACCGTCAAAAAGCAAGCCGCCTCTTTTACCCTGTGTAACAACAACCACCTTAGGTGAATATTTTTCAAATAAAGCCTTTGCGGCCTCTTCGGCATTATTGCAGCCTGTATGACCCATAGCAAATTCTTCAGAGGGAATCATAATATCGGTTAAGGCTAGAAGCTTTTCTACTCCGTCGTAAAGTCCGCCGCAATCATACAAAACTGTCGTACCGTTTTCTTTGGCTATTTTTGCCGCTTCAACCGCCGCAGACATTTCGTTACCGTCTACCATAAGCATTTCGGCATCTTTAACTGCTTGTTTTTGAGCATCATTCAGTGTAAGAGGCGGTAAATCTCCCTTATCGAAAACACAGGTACGGGTTGCTGTGTCAGCACAAAGCCATAAAACCGAAGCAAAGGAACGGTATCCTTTTTTAACCTCTATGAGGTCGGTATTAACACCGTACTTTTCAAAATCTTCTTTTAAAAACCTGCCGCCGTTATCATCAGATAAAACACCGATATAAGCAGTATCCTCACCCAATTTTTGAGCCGCAACAAGACCTGTAGCAACAGGGCCTCCGCCAGCAGTTTTACTGGCGGTGGCTCTCATTTAGTATCTTCAGTTGGGTAAGTAGGGATATTATATAAGGTGTCAAAAACATTAGCGCCTATTCCTACTATTTTACTCATAGTTTAAGCCTTCCCTTTTGCGCCAACGAGCTCAATTTTATTAAGAGCAAGTTTTTTAACCGTTTCAATAGCCGGTTTCATATACATATCAATGGCAGGATGGCGATTGGGGTCATTAAGTGAACCGCTTGTTCCCTCTGCAAAAGCACAGCAAACATCAGTACCAATGTTCATTTTGCGAACACCTGCAGCAATAGCGGCCTTAACCTGCTCGTCGGGAATACCCGAGCCACCATGAAGAACAAGAGGAATTCCGCCTGTCTTTTCTCTGATAGCCTTTACCCTTTCAATATCAAGCTTAGGTGTCTTTTTATAGTGGCCGTGTGCATTGCCGATAAGCACTGCAAGACAGGTTACTCCTGTAGCCTTAACAAATTCTGCGGCCTCATCGGGGTCAGTATATTCCTCCATAGCATCGTCGTTAACACTGCCAACGTGACCAAGCTCACCCTCTACACCAACACCAATAGCAGAACAAATATCTACAATGTGTTTTGTGAGCTTAACATTCTCTTCATAGTCATGGGCAGAGCCGTCAATCATAATTCCCGATGCACCAAGACGAAGGGTTTTAATAACCTCCATTTCGGAGGGACCGTGGTCTAAGTGGAAGCAAACCGGAACAGATGCTTTCTTAGCAGCAGCCAGAATAACAGGAGCCAGATAATAACCAACCTGTTCGTTAATAAGGCGGGGGTAAACCTGAATAATTACAGGGGCCTTAGCCTCTTCAGCGGCATCAATAACACCCATAACAGTTTCAATATTATAAACATTAAAAGCAGGAATACAAAAATTGCCTTTTTCTGCAAGACCTATAATTTCTTGTAAGGATACTAACATTTTAAAACCTCCTTATGCTAAAATCAAGTCTTCGAGAGAAAGAATTTCAACATCGTCACCTGCAACCGCTTTAAGTGCAGTGTATTCGGAAACACTTGCAGTAACAATAACGCTCTGACCAATGCTCTTAGCATTGAAAATTCTGCGCTTAGCAACCTCTTCAATAACCTTAGGCATATACTGTGCCATAAGAATGTTACCTGCCCAAACAGTTTCACCTCTGTTAAGAAGAAACTCGGTAAGACAAGCAAAAGCAGAAACAACAGTTCTTGCGGGTTCGGTTTCTTCAAGATCTCTTGCAAGCTGGAAGGGGTCTTGGAAAACAACATCTTTGCCACTGTTTTTAGCCTCAAGTTTACCGCTTTCAACTAGTTCAGCCACAAAAGAAGTGTAGGTTACAACATCGGCATCAACCTCAATGCCGTATTCCTTATAGGTTTGCTTAATAGTCTTTGCATCTGCAGGGTCATAAACAACAACGGTTTTGTAACCGGCAACGGCGTCTTTAAGGGTTTCCATCTGTTTCTTGGTTTCATCAGCGGCACCAATAAGGAAGTCAAGCTGAGCACCGCTATCAGGCTCATTTTCTAAAACAGTAAAGCTAACGCCGGCCTTTTCAAGAACCTTAATAGCCTTATTGCCCTGTTCGCAAGCCATATATGTAGCATCTGTACCAAGAAGTAAAAGTGTATCGGTTTTTGCACTGTGGTTAGCCTTAGAAGCGGCAAGTGTATCACAAACTGCGGTTTTTCCGTAAGCATTACCTATATTAAGGCAGTTATCTACAAGCTTTTCAATATATTCGGGAAGCTTACCGTCAAGAGCTGCCTGTAAACGGGTTTCTTTGGTAAACATAACGGGATCCCAACCGGTAATGCAATCGTGTACGCAAGCACCACAGGTAGCACACTCATAAATGTTATCCATAATTTCGCTAAGGTCAATAGCCTCGCGGTTTACAAGAGAAATTCCAAGAGCTCTTGCTCTTGCAGTGTTTCTTTCCTGACCGGTTGCATTACCTACGGGGCAAATGTGGTGACACATCCAGCAAAAACGGCAGGAGTCAACATGCTTTTTAACTTTATCAGACATAATCATAAGATTCTACCTCCCTCAAATTATAAGCCAAGCTTAAACGGATTCATAATGCCGTTGGGGTCAAGCTGCTTTTTAAGACCTTCAAATACCTGCATAGCAGGACCATACTGTTCTTTCATAAGACGGCCAAGCTTAATACCAACACCGTGGTGGTCATTAACAACACCGCCGTGAGCTAAGGCTGCACGAACACCGCAGGTCCATACTGCCTGGTGCAAACGAAGAGCCTCTACAGGATCCTGGGGTACGTCCTTACCCTCAATAATAAAGCGGTCGTATACCATTGCGCCCCACTCATACCAGTGAGAGAAGTGAGCAATAAACTTAGCCTGAGGGAAGTTGGTTTCAATAGCTTCTTTCATAGCCCAATAGATTTCTTCAATCTTTCCGTAAGGAGCAATTGTATCCATAGTACCAAACATCTGAGGAATATCCATCATATGACCGGGATAGAAGAATGTAATCTTTTCTTTCCACCATTTTTCACCGTATTCGCTGCCAAGGTCTTCTGCGCCATACTTTTTAAAGGTTTCAAGGAGAATTTTCTCTTCAACCTCAACCATTTCTTTAACGCCTTCAATGGCAACGTTCATAAAAGCACCCTTGCGCTCAACGCCAACAATCTTCTTAATAAGAGAAGCTGTTTCAGCCTCGTCATAAAGACGCATAACAGAGGGCTTAAATTTTTGTAAAAGTTCTCTTGAAGCCTGGAAAGCACCGTGCATATCCTGGAATAAGAATCCGCGGAAGCGGCGCTCTTCTGGCTGGTCGAATATACGAATCTGAGCCTTAGTGATAATACCAAGAGTACCCTCAGAACCAATGAAAATCTGGTTAAGGTCAGGTCCTGCAGCATGCTTGGGAGCAGAAGAAGTATTGATAATATCGCCGTTAGGAAGAACAACCTCCATTTGAAGAACCATATCGTCAATCTTACCATATTTGGTAGAAACAACACCTATACCTCTGTGAGCCAAGAAGCCGCCAACAGTGGAACAAGTAAGAGAAGAAGGATAGTGCATGGTAGCCTTTCCAACCTCGTTTGCGGCATACTCAATGTGCTTATAAATAGCACCGGTACCGCACTCTATGTACATACCCTCGGTATTTACTTCATAAATTTGGTTCATGCGCTTGGTATCAATAATAATACCGCCGCAAACAGGAATAGCACCGCCCTGAGTTCCGCCACCGGCACCCCAAGTGGTAACGGGAAGCTTATAGTAGTTAGCAATCTTAACTACCTTGGAAACCTCGGTTGCATCCTTAGGGCAAACAATAATATCTGCCTCAGGCATACGGCAACCACGGTCAGCCCACATACGTGAAAGCCAATAATAGTCCACGCTATGGGTAACCTTGTCGATTTGACGGGTTGAACAGTTTTCAATACCAACTGCATCTTCAACCTCTGTCAGAATCATTGCGAAAAGAAATTCGTTCATCTGATAATTCATAATTTATTCTCCTTTCGGTTTAACCGATTGATTTATCTATTTTAAGATTGGGAAAATACTTTGTGAACTCAGAAAGTTCTTTACGGTAATCTCCCTCTATCTCAACAAAGTGGTGGATGTAAGGCCCATCAATAAGACGGTCCTCAATTTTCTGAAGGTCTTCAAACTCACCCCAGATATATGTACCGTGGGTCTTAGGACCGGGGGTTGTATGACAAACAAGGGGCAAAAGCATATAGTTTCCGCTTTCTTGGTCCATTCGGGCCACGGTATATGTACCGTCCTTAGCCCTAAACCACTCACGCTGATTAACAAGCCTTGCTTCACTGTCGGGAGCCTTTTGGGAAAGCGGGAATGGTCCACAGTGCCAGAGAAGCTCTGCATTTTTGTTTTCAGGGTGGCGCACGGTAAACTCGCCAAACAAGGGTTTTCCTTTGCCAAGGGTTGCACATTTTAAAAGTGCCATTGTAAGGGCGCAGTGTATATCGCTCTCACAAGAAATAAGATAACCCATATCATTAAGTATTCCGTAAACAGCACAAGGAGCCAGACCGTCAAACATAACGGGGGTTGCCGTCCAACATTCGGCCGAAATAATATCTAAGTTAAATTCCTCAAAGAGGCGTTTATACATTACAGCAAGAGATGCCATTCGGTTAATGTAAGGTGGTGTAAGCTCGTCTAAACGGTAATTTTCAAGGATATAATTTTCAATATCCTTAACCTCGTCGGGATACTCCTGTAAAACCGCATTCATTCTTTGCTCAATCATAGCGAAATTAATAGGAATAAGCTTAATACCAAACTTCTCCATAAGCTCGCCCTCGTTCCAGATAACCGAGAAGAAGGGAGCCGGACGGGCGCCAACCTGTCCTACACGCATTCCGGTGAAGTTTTTAACCATGCATACAACACGCACAAAGCTATCAAAACCCTTTGCAAATTCCTCTGACTCTACCCTACAGCAAGGAAGATGAGAGAAAGGAATATGGAAGCGTTGCATCTGTCTTGAAACGCCGAAAAGACCGCACTGTGAATCGGTAGGACGCATTCCGTCAACATAATATTCATCATCTAAAGGTGCCCACAAAAGCACAGGCTTACCAAGAGCCTTGGCAACATCTGCCGCAATTTCTTCATTACCAAAATTACAGTTAATAATAAAAACTGCATCAACCTTTTCCGCCTTAAAGCGCTCTATAACCTGTTCGGCAGATTCTGCGTTAAACATAAGGTCCTCTATTCCGATTCCCTTAATATCTACAAATTCAACGTTTTCGCTACTGAAATTCTTTTCAATATAGTCAACAAAACGGTGACCGCGCTCTTCTGCAGAATACCAGGTTAAAAAGGTTCCTCTGGGGCGATCGGTTGTGTCACGTCGCATAGGTGCCAGACCTATTTTAACTTTATAGTCGAACATCCTTTACCTCCGATGGTATTTTTCTTACAATAAAATTTTATCAAACATAATTATTTTTTTCAACAATTTTTCGAAAAAAACTTCCATTTTCCTTGATTTTCCGTCTTTTGTATGGTATAATGATGAAAATAATTTTCATTTTGAGGGTTAATATGGAATCTATTATTCACAAAATATATTCTCTCTACAATCAACTGGGGCCGGGTGAGAAAAAAATAGCCGATTACATACTTAGACACCCACATGATATTTTAGGAACCTCTATAAGCGACCTAGCCAACAACTGTGGTTGCGGAGATGCAACGGTGGTGCGTTTTTCTCGCCGTTTGGGGTTTGAGGGGTACCAAGGCCTTAAAATAGGCATAGCAAGTCAAATAGGCGATACATCGGGCGTTGCACTTGAAATAACAAAGGAAGACAGTTGTTTTAATATTTTTCAAAAGCGAATTAACGATATTTCTGTTGCTCTTCAAAACACCGAGGCCGTATTAGATGAAGACGAGCTTCAAAAGGCCGCCCAAACAATTATGAAAGCTAAACGAATTATTATTTTCGGCCTTGGTAACTCTGCGGCTGTAGCCAGGGATGCCGCCCACAAATTTTTAAGGCTCGGGCTTAATTCACAAAGCTGTTCAGACAACCATCTTCAGGCCATTATTGCCTCACATTTAGCGCCGGGGGATGTTGCCATAGGTGTATCTCACTCAGGCTCTTCTACAGATATTATTGAGGCGCTTCGTTTAGCCAAAATGAGCGGTGCCACAACAATTTGCATTACCAACTATGGAAGTCCACCAATTTTAAAAGAATCTGACATAAAGCTTTTCACCAAAGCCGAAGAAACCCAACGTTCAATACTGGCTATGAGCTCTCGTATTGCTCAATTAGCCATTTTTGATACCATTTATACTTATATTGTTGTCAATGCCGATAAAGCTGCAATTGAAGCAATATACAACACAGAAACTGCCCTGCAAAACAAAAAATCCTAAGAGAGGTTGATAAATATGATTTATAAATTCAAAGAAAACAGAGTACACAGGGCCTATTATGGCGGAAAAAGAATTGACAAATTTGGTGGCAAAACGGTATGTGAGGATAGCCGAAACCCCGAGGAATGGCTTGCATCTACTGTTGAAGCCTTTAACCCAGACAGACCTATTAAAGGTGAGGGGCTTAGCATTTGTGAAGACGGTAAAACATTTAAAGAGGTTTTAGAGGCCGACCCCACCGCAATATTAGGACAGGCACTGGCCAAAAAGCACGACAACAAAATGTCTATTTTGGTTAAACTTTTAGATTCGGCTGAGCGACTTGTAATTCAGTGCCACCCCACCATTCCCTTTGCTAAAGAGCATTTTCATTCCGATTTTGGTAAAACCGAGTGTTGGTACTTTTTAGATACCGAGCCTGGCGCAGGAGTTTATCTAGGCTTTAAGCCGGGTATTACTAAGGAAAAATGGGTAGAACTTTTTGAAAAACAAGATGTTGACGGTATGCTTGATTGCCTTCACCGTTTTGAGGTAAAGCCCGGCGATTTATGGTTTGTTAATGGCGGTGTGCCCCACGCTATTGGCGGCGGATGTTTTATGATAGAACTGCAAGAACCCAGCGATTTAATGGTTATTCCCGAAAGGGTTACCCCCTCGGGTGTTGAACTTGCAGATGTAAAACTCCACGGCGGTCTTGGTTTTGATAAAATGTTTGATTGCTTTGTTTTCGAGGGCAAGTCTGCAGAAGAAACTACTGCCCTTTATAAGCGAACCGCCAAGTTTACACCAAACTCACTTTCCCCCATTGTGGACAAAAGCCTTACAGATAAATTTTCAATGAGTGCCCTTATGGTTGACGGAGAATGCTCTTTCAATATGAAAGATAAATACTGTGTTGCCGTTGTTACCGATGGCGAGGGCAGTGTATTAGCCGACTCTAAAGAAATAAGCCTTAAAAAGAGTGATTGTTTCTTTATTTCGGCTAACAGCGGGGATTTAAACTGGAAAGGCAATATGAAAATTATTTTATGTGTGGCTGAATACTAATTTTCAGATAAAAAAGCGTTCTCGAAATTATCGAGAACGCTTTTTTAATCAACCTTAGAAAACTCCAATCTCTGACTAGAATACAAACTGCAAGACCCTGAAAGAAGAAAACTTATTACAGAACCCAAAGCAAAGAAGATTATACCCTCGGGGCCGAAAAGTTCTAAGCAAAGAAAAATCGTAGCCAAGGGGCAGTTGGTAACACCACTAAAAAGCGCCGCCACAGAAACTGCGGCACTGAAGGCAGTATCAAGCCCTAAAAAACCACTTGCCGCACCCCCAAGGGTTGCACCAATAAAAATTGTCGGAACAATTTCTCCCCCTTTAAACCCCGCCGCAAGAGTCACCGATGTAAACAAAATTTTAAGCAAAAAGGCCTCGGGCTTAACCGTCCCCTCTTCAAAAATTCTGTTTATAACATCTATTCCGCCTCCGGTATAATCCTTTCCAAACAAGAGAGAAAGTATAATTATTATACATCCGCCAACAAAAATACGAAGATATTCATTATTAAAATATTTTTTAAAGACTTTTTCAAAAATGTGCAGTGCTTTGCAAAACACAATGCTTAAAGTTGCCCCTAAAACAGCTATTAAAACAACCTTAAGAACAACCAAAACCGACACTTTTGGAATAGCCGAAACTAAAAACCGTTCAGGCTTTACATTCAACATACCGGCCACAAAATAAGCAGTTAATGAAGAAACTATTCCGGGGAAAAGGGCCGCAGAACAAAAACTGCCAACACTTACAACCTCAATGGCAAACACAAAAGCACCAATAGGTGTACCGAAGAGGGCTGAAAAAAATGCGCCCATTCCACACATTAAAAGAATATGTCTGGCATTCTCCTTAAGGCGAAAAGCCTTTCCAATAAAACCGGCAATACTGCCTCCAAGCTGTAAGGCAGCA
The DNA here is from genome assembly GCA_017410605.1 of Clostridia bacterium. Classification (GTDB taxonomy): domain Bacteria; phylum Bacillota; class Clostridia; order Oscillospirales; family Acutalibacteraceae; genus UMGS1279. The sequence goes on along the minus strand of JAFQQN010000002.1, from coordinate 33,390 downwards.
CCTTCTCTACCTGCAGAACCGCCTAAAAGGTGGGTAATTACCGTACCTAAAAACACAGAGGGCGCAAGTAAAAATGGGACGTGTCTTTCTGTTTTTACCCCCTCAAACACATCGTTAGTGCCAATTCCCGATGTTTTGCACAATTTATAAATGGCAGTTATAACAAGTCCACCAATAGGAAGAAAATATATAATATGGCTATAATTGGCTCTAAAATGGGTAACTAGCTCTATACTATGGGCAAAGGCGGCGCCTATAACACCTGCAATTATGCCCATAATAAGCCCTAACGCCAGCCATTTTAAAAAGGCAAAAAAATAGTTTTTAATCCATATAAAGTTTTCTTTTAAAATATTATTCATATTATCACCGAACAATCAATAGTTTACAGCCAGATAACTATAACATAACCTTTAAAATTTGTAAATATCAAAAATTTATAGGACAATTTCTAAATTGTCCTTGATTTTTCAAATCCGATGAAGCATAATAAAAAAGGTTATCCGCATTTTAACATACTCATTCATAAAGGAGCTTCGTACTATGAAAGATTTTCAAGAAAATATCATTCCTGCCTATGGTCAAAACCCTAACAATGTTTATCTTTTTGATAATGAAAAAAGCAAAGTAAGAATACTTTTTGTCGGCAATTCCATTACTAAACATGCCCCCAAGCCTGAAGTAGGCTGGAATAACAACTGCGGAATGGCTGCAAGCAGTATTGATAAGGACTATGTTCACCTTATAGTAAAATGGATTTCTGAAAAGTACGATAAAAATCTGGCTTTTGGAATTGCGCAGGTTGCAAATTATGCAAGAACATTTTTTGATAAAGGTCCTGAAGAAACCTATTACGAAGCGCGTGATTTTTCGCCCAACATTGTAATTATGTTCTATGGCGCCAACGTTTCCAAGGATTACGATTTAATGGAAAATCCGCCAAAAAAATTTGGAGCCGCCTATGAAGAGCTCAGAAACTATTTAGATAACGGAAATGTGAAATTTTTCCATTCTGAAGGCTTTTATATTCGCCCCGTTCTGGATGCAGAAAAGAAAGCGATTGCTGAGAAATATAACGAGCCGTTTATTACTATGGAAGGCATTAGGGATATTCCCGAAACCCACGGAAAATTCAACCACCCCGGTGACTTCGGTATGGAGCAAATTGCAAAGCGCTTCTTCGAACATATTGAGCCGACACTTATTGAGTTAACTAATAAATAATAGCCAAACCTTGGATTTTTTAAATCCAAGGTTTTTTAGTTAAATCACATTTTATTAGGTGTAAAGCCTAAATCATAAATTTCATTAAATGCAGTTTCGAAGCAATTTTCGCAACCTAAAACAGTCACTGTTTTACTGTCGAGGTCAATTTTTGCTTCGATTTTAAGCTCACTTAAAGCTTCCTTAATTCTTCTGACACAGTTTTCACAGTGCATATCCGGTACTAAAATTTTTCTTTCCATAACTATTCTCCTATTTAATTAATTTTTTTATACTATCGGTGAGTTCGGATATAATTTGTTCATCACCCTTTTTAATTCCGTTTACAACACAAGTGTTAATATGGTCTTCTAAAAGCTTCTCGCCTAAAGCCCCAAGAGCCGCCCTTACGGCCGAAATCTGAGTTAAAATATCAATACAATATTTGTCTTCATTTAGCATATTTTTTATTCCACGAAGTTGACCCTCTATTCGGCTAAGGCGGTTTAAAAGACCCTTTTTTTCTGCCTCGCTACGGTGTTTTAATTTATTGCAACATTCATTCATAGCTTTTTAAACCTCAATTTTAAAGCATTTGAAACAACACAAACAGAGCTAAAAGACATTGCAAGTCCGGCAATCATAGGGCTTAGCATTGGCCCGCCAAAGGCAAACAAAACACCCGCCGCAATAGGAATACAAATAACATTATAACAGAAGGCCCAAAAAAGGTTCTGCTTTATTGTGCGAAGGGTTAAACGGCTTAATTTTATTGCCTTGGGAATGTCATCAATTTTATTCTTTATAAGAACAATATCTGATGATTCTATAGCTATATCGCTTCCCGAACCGACGGCACAGCCTACATCTGCCGTAGCTAGAGCGGGGGCATCGTTAATTCCGTCGCCAACCATTAAAATGGTTCCAAACTTTTCTTTAAGCTCAGCTATTTTCTTGGCCTTTTCATTAGGCAAAACCGAGGAATAAACCAAATCTGCTTTTATAAGAGAACCAATATGCTCAGCCGCCGCCTTATTATCACCTGAAAGTAAAACGGTTTTTACACCCATACCTTTAAGCCTTTCAAAGGTGGCAACCACCCCGTCTTTTAGGCTATCGGCGACAGCAATAACACCAATAGCAATTTTGTTTTCTGCAACCAGCATAACAGTTTTGCCTGAGCCCAAAAGGGTAGAAATTTCACCTGAAAACATTGAAAAATCCACCTGACACTCTTCAAAAAGCTGAAGACTGCCTACCATTATTTCTTGACCCTCAAATTCACATTTAATACCCTTCCCGGGTATATTTTCGGCACTGCTTGGTGCCTTAATGGAAATATTATTATCTTTTACATAGCTTAAAATTGCCGAAGCAATTGGGTGGTCTGACACGCTTTCACAGGCAGCCGCAAGGCAAATTAGCCTTATTTTATCATCTGAAATAACATCTGTAACCGAGGGCTTTCCCGCAGTTACTGTACCGGTTTTATCAAAAACGGCCACCTTAACCTTATGGGTTAGCTCTAAGGCCTCGCCATTTTTTATTAAAATTCCGTTGGCGGCGCCAAGGCCTGTGCCAACCATAACCGCCGTAGGTGTTGCAAGACCCAATGCGCAAGGACAGGCAATAACAAGTACGCTTGTAAAAATTCTTACCGCAAAGGAAAGGTCTTTAGTAAAAATCAGCCAAATTAAAGCAGAAAGAACGGCAATTGCCATAACCGTAGGTACAAAAACACCAGCCACCTTGTCTGCCACCTTAGAAATAGGTGCTTTTTTTGCCTGAGCATTTTCTACAAAGGCTATTATTTTAGAAAGGGTTGTATCCTTTCCAACTTTCGTAACCTCAACATAAACAGCGCCGTTAATATTAAGGCTTCCCCCGGTAACATTGTCGCCCTTTACTTTTATAATGGGCATACTTTCTCCGGTAAGCATAGACTCATCTACACTGCTTTCCCCCCGAATAACCTTGCCGTCTAAGGGAATCTTTTCACCCGGCTTTACAAGAACCGTGTCCCCCACCTTTATTTTAGAAGTAGGGGCATCAACCACCTCTTCCCCCTTACAAAGGTGAGAAATATCGGGGGTGAGAGCCATAAGCTTTTTTATAGCATCTGTGGTTTTTTCCTTGCTTTTTTGCTCAAAATATTTTCCAAGCATTACAAGGGTAATAACAACCGCAACTGATTCAAAATATAGGTTATGAACCCCGTGTGGATTTGCCTTTAACCCAAAGGTAGTAACAAGGCTGTAAATAAAAGAGGCTGTTGAACCAACGGCAACCAAGGAATCCATATTAGGTGTGCCCTTAAATAAAGAAGAAAAACCAACAATAAAAAACCTTTTGCCAATAAACATTACCGGAACGGTTAAAACAATTTGGGTAATAGCAAAACCTATGGGATTTTGGTTCATACTCATAAAGGGAAACACCGGCAGATTACTATAAAACATCTGCCCCATTGAAACATAAAGAAGTATAGCAGAAAGCGCTCCGGCTATTATAAGGGAAATTGGCTTTTTTTCTGCCTTTGAAACAGGCTTTTCACTATCAGCCTTACTTATACCAAACCCAGCTTTTTCTATAACCCTTTTAAAATCTTCAAAGCTGACCTTTTTAGGGTCATAGCTCACCGTCATTTTTTCGGTAATAAGGTTTACCTCACACTGGTCGACACCCTCTAACCGTTTCATAACACGGTCAACGGCAGCCGAACAGGCGGCGCAGTGCATTCCACTTATTTTATAAACTTCATTTTTCATATAATCACCATTATTATTATATACCCCTAAGGGGTATTTTTCAAGTATAAAATAACCGCCTAATAAAAATTTATCAGACGGTTACAAAAATCTATAAACAATATTCCTCAAAGCCGTTTTCGGTTAAATAAAGGGCGGTCTTAAAGCCACATTTTTTAGCAAGTTCTTTTGCCTGTTCAAAATAAGCGCCAAGCCACTCTTTATTATGGCAGTCACCGGTTATAATTATCTTTCCCCCAAGACGGTTTATTTCCTTTAATATTTTTTCAGACGGGTAGGGCGATTTTTTATACCCTCTTGTCATTGCGCCAACATTAATTTCAAAAGGCTTTTGGGCGGGTATAAGCTTTTGAACAGCCGAAAAGGCATAGTTTAAATACTTTTCTGTCTCACAGATATTTAAAACCTCATTAAACTTGGTTATAAGGTCGAAATGGCCTATAATATCTGCCTCAACCTCATTTAGTAAATTACCAACACTTTCAAAATACACCTTGGCCAAGGCTTCAAAGTCGCCGCCAAAGTTATCACTTATAAGAGCCTTAAAAACCTCTTTACTCTCGTCAATGGGTATATATTCCCCGTCTACCTTTACATAATGAACAGAGCCTATTACATAGTCGTAATTATTCATAGGTTTAGGCTCAAAATAATCTTGCTCTATACCGCAAAGTATTTTAATTTTATCTTTATACTTATTTTTTAGAGCCGTAATGGTGTTAAAATACTCTGCCTCATCTTTAAGTGACATACAGTAGCTATTATCAAAAGCGGTATATCCGTGACCCGAAAAACCAATAATGCCAAAGCCCTTTTCGATGGCGGTTTTAACTATATCCTCAGGTAAGTCTTTTCCGTCACAAAGGCTAGTATGAATGTGATAATCAGTTTTCATTATCACTTACCATCTTTTCCTGTTTAACCTTATGGTCAATAATATGGCGAGATGCTAATTCTTTTCTAACGTCCTCTAAAGAAATTCCCATTTCAACCATCATAACCATAATATGATAGGCCAAATCGGCAATCTCATAAACAGTTTCTTTTTTATCATCAGCCTTACCTGCAATTATAACCTCGGTAGATTCCTCACCAATTTTTTTAAGGATTTTATCTATACCCTTTTCGAAAAGATAGGTAGTGTAAGAGCCCTGTGGCATATTTTCCTTGCGTCCTTCTAAAAGCTCATACAATCCGTCTAATGAAAATTCACTAAGCTCGTCACTTTGGAAAACAGGTGCGGTAAAGCAACTGTCACTACCTGTATGACAGGCAGGGCCGTCTTTTTCTACCATAACTACTAATGCGTCTTTATCACAATCGGCAGTAATAGACACTATATGCTGATAATTTCCGCTAGTTTCACCCTTGAGCCAAAGCTCGTTTCTTGAACGGCTGTAAAAACAGGTAAGCCCCTTTTTCAAAGAAATTTCAAGGCTTTCTTTATTCATATAAGCAAGGGTTAAAACCTTTTTAGAAAGACTGTCAACAACTATTGCAGGTATAAGACCCTTTTCATCAAATTTAAGTTCATTAATATTTACCATAAATTATAACCTCACATTAATAGCGTTTTTCTTAAGTTCATTTTTAAGGTCTAAAATTTCAACCTCACCAAAATGGAAAATTGAAGCGGCAAGACCGGCCGAAACTTCAGGAACTGTGTTAAAAAGCTTTGTAAAATCGTTTATTGAACCTGCGCCGCCCGATGCTATAACCGGCACCGAAACTGTATCACAAACCGCGCAAAGCATTTCGGTATCGAAGCCTTTTTTAACGCCGTCGGTATCGATTGAATTTACAACAACCTCACCGGCACCCATTTCGACACACCTTTTAACCCAAGAAATGGCTTCCATTCCCGTATCTTCTCTGCCGCCCTTGGCAAAAACGTGAAACTCACCGTTAACACGCTTAATATCGGCCGAAAGAACAACACACTGGTCGCCGTATTTTTTTGCGGCATCTTCAATAAGCGAGGGATTTTTAATAGCACCTGAATTTACACTAACCTTGTCTGCGCCACAGGAAAGCACCCTTTCAAAATCTTCCAGAGTGTTAATTCCACCACCCACAGTAAGAGGTATAAAAATGCCCGACGCAACCCTTTTTAATATATCTGTAAAAAGCTTTCGCTCTTCAAAAGAGGCAGTAATGTCATAAAAAACAAGCTCGTCTGCACCGTTATCGCTATAATATTTTGCAAGTTCTACAGGGCAAGAAACATCATTTAAATCTTTAAAATTTACACCCTTTACCACCCTGCCGTTTTTAACATCAAGACAAGGAATAATTCTTTTGGTTATCATTTTGCAGCCTCCAACGCATCTGCAATTTTTACAGCCCCGGTATAATAGGCCTTGCCTATAATTGCACCGTAAATATTCATCTCTTTCAAGGCTTTAATATCCTCTAAAGAAGAAACACCGCCCGAAGCCACAATATTTATATTAAGCCTTTTAGAAAGCTGACGGTAAAGCTCACGGTTAGTGCCTTTCATTGCGCCGTCCTTTGAAATATCTGTGCAAATAATGGTTTTAACCCCCATATTTTGCATTTTTTCGCAAAATTCCAACCCTGAAAAGGCAGATTTTTCTGTCCAACCCTTTATGGCAACAAAACCATCTTTAATATCTACTCCAACGGCAATTTTGTCGCCATATTTTGAAACCGCCTGTTTTAAAAAGGCTTCGTCATTTACGGCGGCAGTGCCAAGAATAACTCGGTTAACACCGGCCTTAAAATAGGCTTCTATTACTTCTAAGCTTCTAATTCCTCCACCTATTTCTATAAACATATCACAGGCGTTTCGAATTTTTTTAACAGTTTCAATATTAGGGGTAGTGCCGTCCTTTGCTCCCTCTAAATCTACAAGGTGTAAAAACTTGGCACCGCTATTTTCAAAATCCTTAGCTATTTCTTCAGGGTGTTCACTGTAAACCGTCATTTGGTTATAATCACCCTTAAAAAGGCGAACAGCCGAACCTTTTACTATATCTATCGCCGGGAAAATATACATTATTACTCTCCTATTTCGCAAAATGCTTTAAGAATTTTAAGACCAACCTCGCCGCTTTTTTCCGGGTGGAACTGGCAACCGAAGACATTACCACTCTGTACAGAAGCGGTAACCTCAACACCATATTCTGCAGTGGCGGTTACACTTTCACTGCAGTGGTCGGCATAAAAGGAATGAACAAAATAAACGTGGTCACCGTTATTTATATATTTAAAAATAGGTGTATTCTTTTTAAATACAAGACCGTTCCAACCAATATGAGGAATATTAAGACCGTTTGGTATATTCCCAACCATGGGAACAATTTCGCCCTTTATAAGGCCTAAGCCGCTATGTTCACCATACTCATAGCTTTTTTCAAATAACAACTGCATTCCAAGGCATATTCCAAGCAAGGGCTTACCCTCATCTGCAAGTTTTATAATTAAATCTTTAAGGCCGCTATCTTCAAGCTTTTTAGCCGCATCGCCAAAAGCCCCAACCCCTGGTAAAATAAGCTTATCGGCATTTTTTATAATATCTGGGTCGCCGGTTACAACCGTCTCTACACCCACTGCCTTCAAAGAGCTGGAAAGTGAAAACAAATTTCCAACCCCATAATCAATTATTGCAACCATTACAAAACTCCTTTAGTGGAGGGTATTTCGTCTTTAAAGGCCTCATCTATAGAAGCTGCCATTCTAAGGCTTCGTGCAACCGATTTAAATGTGCCTTCAATAATGTGGTGTGAATTAACACCGGCCATTTTTTTAATATGTAATGTAATTTCGGCCTTTCTTGCAAAAGCAATAAAAAATTCTTCTACAAGCTGGGTATCAAAATCCCCCACCCTTTGGGTTGGAACCTCTAAATCAAAAGCGAGGTATCCCCTACCCGAAATATCCACCGCAGAAAGAATAAGGCTTTCGTCCATTGGAAGAACACACTGACCATAGCGCACAATACCCTTTTTTTCGGCCAAAGCCTTGCCAAATGCAGTACCAAGAGCAATACCAATATCCTCTACTGTGTGGTGATAATCAACCTGTGTGTCACCCTTACAAGAACAGTTAAGACTGAATTTGCCGTGCTTTGCAAAAAGAGTAAGCATATGGTCTAAAAAACCACATCCGGTATCAATAACGCTTTTACCGTCACCGTCTAGATTTAAATAAAGCTCAATATCGGTCTCGGCCGTTTTACGCATAATCTCTGCAGTTCTCATTATATTTCCTCCAATATTTTTTTAACCGTGCTTATAAAGGTCTTCATATCGTCCATAGTACCAATAGTAATACGGTTAAAATCTTTAATTTTTTCAGTGTTAAAGTGGCGCACCAAAACGCCCTGAGCTTTAAGGCGATTATATAGCTCTTCACCCGAAATTTTGTTACTTTTAGCAAAGACAAAGTTGGACTTTGAAGGGATAACATAAAAACCAAGAGCCTCTAGCTGTTTTGTTGTAAACTCTCTGGTATCAATAATTTTTTGGCAGTTTTCCATATAATAATCGTTATCTTTGATTGCCATTTCCCCTGCAACCAGGGTAAGACGGTTAACGTTATATGGATTAGTGGAAAACTTAATTCTGTTTAAATCTTCAATAATCTCTTTAGAGGCAATAGCAAAACCAAGCCTGGCTCCCGCCATTGAGCGAGATTTAGAAAAGGTTTGTACAACCAAAAGATTGTTATATTTATTTATAAGAGGGTAGCAAGACTCTCCCCCAAAATCAACATAAGCCTCGTCTATCACAACAACGCTTTTAGGGTTGGAGCTTACAATTTCTTCAACCTCTTTTACCGAAAGGCAAAGCCCCGTTGGGGCATTAGGGTTAGCAATTACAATAAACTTATTAAGACCCATATAGTCTTTATAATCTATAGAAAAGTCTTGCCTTAGGGGAATTGCCTCATAAGGTGTGCCGTAAAGTTCAGCAAACACCTTGTAAAAGCCATAGCTAATTTCGGGGAACACTGCCGGTCGGTTTTTGCCGGTATAGGCCATAAAAGCAAAGTTTAAAATATCGTCAGAGCCGTTAGAAAGATAAATATTATCTGTCTCAACCTTATAAAGCTGTGCTATAGCCTTCCTTAAAGCTTTACATTCAGGGTCAGAGTAAAGGCGAAGTAGCTCGGCTTGATTAGAATTTATCGCCTCTAAAACCCCATTTGACGGTGGGTAAGGAGATTCATTAGTATTAAGCTTAATATATTTCATATCCTGCGGTTGTTCACCGGGAGTATAAACCTCAAGCTCTTTATATTGTGGGTTTAAAAAACTACTCATTTTTCATCCTCAAAACGAATTGTTGCGCTTTTGGCGTGGGCAGAAAGTCCTTCTTTTTCTGCAAAGAATGCTATGTCATCTGCTACTGCCGAAAGGGCCTCTTTAGTGTAATAAGTGTATTGCGATTTTTTAACAAAATCATCTACCGAAAGGGGGCTTGAAAACCTTGCTGTGCCGGTTGTGGGAAGTGTGTGGTTTGGCCCCGCAAAATAGTCGCCCAATGCTTCAGGGCAATACCTACCCATAAAAATAGAACCTGCGTGTTTAATTTTATCAAGATAATCAAAGGGGTTATCAACGCAAAGCTCTAAATGCTCGGGTGCTATCTCGTTAGCAATATCAATAGCCTTTAAAAGGTCGTCTGCAACAATAATTTTACCGTTGTTATCAATAGAGACCCTTGCAATCTCCTCTCTGGGAAGAAGAGGTATTTGTCTTTCAAGCTCGTCACTTACTGCCTTAGCGAAGTTCATATCATCAGTAACCAAAACGGCACTTGCCATTTTATCGTGTTCGGCCTGAGAAAGCAGATCAGCCGCAACAAATTTAGGGTTGCTCTTTTTGTCGGCAACAACTAAAATTTCGCTTGGTCCGGCAATCATATCAATAGAAACAAGGCCGAAAACCTGTTTTTTAGCCTCTGCAACAAAGGCATTACCGGGGCCTACAATTTTATCAACCTTAGGCACGGTTTCTGTGCCATAGGCCAAAGCGGCAACAGCCTGAGCGCCGCCACACTTAAAAATTCTGTCAACACCCGCTATTTTAGCCGCCGCAAGAATAACGGGGTTAACCTTTCCCTCTTTATTGGGAGGTGTGGTGATACAAATTTCCTTGCATCCCGCAATTTTTGCAGGAATACTGTCCATTAAAACAGTAGAGGGATAGGCGGCTGTGCCACCGGGCACATAAAGACCTACCCTTTCAATAGGAATAACCTTTTGGCCTACAACAACGCCGTTGTTTTCGCTTATAATAAAGCTGTTTCTAACCTGTTTTTGGTGAAAAGCCTTTATGTTTTCTGCCGCGGCTTTAAGTACCTCAATAAACTTAGGTTCAACGGCGCTGAAGGCTTCTTCTATTTCCTCTGCGCTTACCTCTAAGGAAGAAAGCTCTGCCTTATCAAACTTGGCGGCATACTCAAAAAGGGCCTTGTCCTTATTTACTTTAACATTCTCTATTATATCAGAAACAATGGCTGACACATCTGTAACGGCGGTGCCTCTTGCAAAAATCTCACTACTGGGAACTTCGCCGTATTTATATATACTTATCATAATTAATCCCTCACCTGCTTTGAAAGACCTTCTTTAATTTTATCAATAATTTCCCACTTAAACTGGTAACTTGCTTTATTTGCAATAAGCCTTGCGCTTATGGGAACAATAGTTTCAATAGGCTCTAAATTGTTTTCATAAAGGGTTTTGCCCGTTTCAACAATATCAACAATAACGTCTGAAAGATTTAAAATGGGTGCAATTTCTATTGAGCCATTAAGGTGAATAATATCAATATCGCGACATTTTTCCCTATAAAACCTCTCGGCTATATTAGAAAACTTTGTTGCTACCCTAAGGGTAGTATCGGTATTATCCTTAAAGCCTTTTTTTGCGGCTACTGCCATTCTGCATTTGCCTATATTAAGGTCAAGCATTTCAAAAACATCCGGCTCGTATTCAAGCAAAATATCCTTACCTGCCACACCAATATCTGCGGCACCGCGTTCAACATAAATAGCAACGTCAGAGGGCTTTACCCAAAAAAACCGTATTCCAAGCTCAGGGTTTTCAAAAATAAGTTTGCGGTTCTCTTCACGAATAGAGGGACACTCGAAGCCGGCCGCCTCAAACATTGCATAAACCTTTTCACCCAGTCTGCCCTTTGGAAGCGCAATATCAAGCATTATTTACCCTCACTCTCTAAAAATTCTTCAAGCTTTATCAGTCGGCGATATGTTAACCCATTTGGTACAAATGAGCACACCCTTACTGTTTCACCGTTTTTTGAAAGATTTTCTGCCGTTTTAAGTGCCATAACTGTATTGCCGCTATGTAGCAATAAAACATCAACATCAAATTCTCTTTGTTCAAAATTATATCTTTCCAAATTATCAAGATAAACGGCAAAACCAATAGCGCCCGAGCTTCGGCCCATTTTTTTCATAAGTTTATCGTAACGTCCGCCGGAAACAACCTTTGTGGGAATTCCCTCAACATAACCACTAAATGCCACTCCGCAATAATAGCTCATTGTGTTAGCCGAAGAAAAATCAACCTTAATTTTTGTTTCAAAGCCAAACTGTTTTAAGAACATTAAAATGTCTTCAAACTCTTTAAGTTGCTCGGTGCAAATTTCACCGCAAACATCTTTTAAACTGCTAACAGCCTCTTCGAAGGATATAAAACTTTTCATGAAAACTGAGAGTTTTTTAGCATTTGTTAAAGAAAGCTTTTCTTCTTTAACAAGCTTAAACAAATCGTCCTCATTTTTCGAGTTAATACAGGAAAGGACGGTTTTTTTAGTTTCGCCCGAAAGCTCAAGCTCATTAAAAATTGTTTCCATAATTCCAACGTGAGAAAGCTCAAACACAAAGCTGCTGCTTATACTTTCAAGGCTTCTTATAGCAAGTAAAATAACCTCACATATTTCATCAAAGCCAACATCACCAATACATTCAAGACCGGTTTGCTTTATTTCTTTATAGCTATGGGTGCTTCCCGATATTCTATAAACATTTTCATCATAATAAAGCTTTTGAACCTGGCCCTCAACATCTTTAGAGTTGTTAATTATTGAAAGAGTAACGTCGGGCTTTAAGGCAAGTAATCGGCCGTTGGTATCGGTAAAAGAAATAATTCCGTCAGATACTAAAAAATCTTTATTTTTAACATAAAGAGCATATTCTTCAAACTTGCTCATTTTATATTGACTGTAACCAAAACTGTTATAGAGAGAGCGAAGCCTTAAGGCTGTACTTTCATCTGACTTTAAAATTGTAGAGTCTATTTGCATATAATACACCTCAAAAAGCAATTTACTTTATTACTTTACCACTTTACCAAAAGAAAGTCAAGACATATTTTATATTACTATAAAAATAATATAATATTTTATCACAACTACAAGCCATTTACAAGCAAAAATAAGGTTTTTGTTGACTTGTACAAACAATTTAAATATAATTAGGGTAGAGTAAATGATCCAAACCCGCCTCAAAGTGACTTATTTCGGCGCTTTTTACCCAATCCATTCCCTCAAGGCGTTAGCCTTACTGCGCCTTTATTTAATAAAAATCCCTCAAAATCTTCTCTCTTTGAGGTCGAAGATTTTGAAGAAACGGATTTTTGGTCAGACGAGGCACAAAACGTAGTTAATCCTAACGGATTAACGAGTATTTTAACAAAGGATGAGCGAAAATCCGCCTTTTCAAAACGTAGTTCGGATTATTTGCTCTACCCTGACTTATAACTTCTTCTAAAGGACAGGTGTTATGACCTATAAAAACATTGTTTCGGGGCGGTTTATTTCTCGCCCGAACCGTTTTATTGCAAAGGTTAATATTAACGGCCAAGAAGAAACAGTTCACGTTAAAAATACAGGAAGATGCAAAGAACTGCTTATTCCCGGTTGTAAAGTTTTTTTAGCGCCAAGCGAAAATCCAAATAGAAAAACCAAATTTGACCTTATTGCAGTTATTAAAAAAACAGAAAACAAAGAAATTCTGATTAATATGGATTCACAAATTCCAAACCTTGCCGCCGTGGAATGGCTAAAAAAAGGCACTTTGTTTTCAAAAGAGGCTTTAATTAAAAGAGAGGTCACTTTTAAAAACAGCCGTTTTGACCTTTATATTGAAGATGATGGTAGAAAAGCCTTTATTGAGGTTAAGGGGGTTACTTTAGAAAACAACGGCACTGCAATGTTTCCCGATGCCCCGACCATTAGAGGTGTAAAACACATTAACGAGCTTATAGAAGCCGCTAAAGAGGGTTATGAAGCGTATGTTCTTTTTGTTATTCAAATGAAAGGTGCAAAAGAATTTAAACCCAATAATAAAACCCACAAAGAATTTGGCGAAGCTTTAAAAAGAGCATATGCCTCGGGGGTTAAAATTTTAGCCTATGACTGCAATGTAACCCCAAGCACCATTGAAATTAATTCCCCTATAAAAACAAACATTTAAAACAGCCCTGTAACAAAAATTACAGAGCTGTTTTTCTATATCCGAAGTTCGACTCTCTTCGGCTATTTAATAATATCATAAATAAGGGGATTTGTTTCGGAGCGGTTACTACTTATGCTAACCGCCTCTAAATACTGTTTTTCCGCCTCTTTAAGGGAAGAATTATTGTTAGAATAAAGAGTACAAAGGTCTTGATTTTCTTTTACATATTCCCCGGTTTTTTTATGAATAATGATACCGGCAGAATAGTCAATAGTGTCTGTCGCAACACGTCTTCCTGCCCCAAGGGTAACAGCCGTCATACCTATTTTTTCTACGTTCATAGAAGAAATATAGCCCTCTTTGACCGACTTTACCGTAAGTGAATATTTGCTTTGCTCAAAAAGGTCAGTATTTTCTATATAATCGGCGTTGCCGCCCTGGGCATTAATCCATTCTTTCATCTTTCTAAAGGCATCTCCGCTTTCTATAGCGTTTTTCACCTTTTGTTCGGCCTCATTTCTTTGTAAAGAAAAAATAAGTTCTACCATTGTTGTTGCTAAAGCTACACAAACCTCATATAAATCATTTTTAAGTTCGCCTTTTAATACTCGTATAGCCTCAACAACCTCTAAAGAGTTGCCCACATTATTGCCTAAAGGAATATCCATATTAGTTATAAGTGCGGCCATATTACGGTTACAGTCCTTGCCTATTTTAACCATTTTTTGGGCAAGTTCAGTGGCCTCGTCGGGGGTTTTCATAAAGGCTCCGCTTCCAACCTTAACATCTAAAACAATATTATGTGAACCGGCTGCAAGTTTTTTGCTCATAATACTAGAGGTTATAAGGGGAATGTTGTCAACTGTAGCAGTTACATCTCTTAAGGCATAAAGCTTTTTATCGGCAGGGGTGAGATTACCGCTTTGTCCGACTACAGCCATTCCCACCTTTTCTACCTGACTTAAAAATTCCTCAGGCGTAAGGTTAACCCTATACCCCGGAATAGACTCTAGCTTGTCAACCGTACCGCCGGTATGTCCCAAACCTCGGCCCGACATTTTTGTCACCTTACCACCCAAACTTGCAACAATAGGCGCAACAATTAAAGAGGTTTTATCCCCCACTCCACCTGTGCTGTGCTTATCAGCCGAAAGGTTTCCAAAACAGGAAAGGTCTACCCTATCCCCTGAATCTGCCATAGCATTTGTAAGGGTTACTGTTTCTTCGTCAGTCATTCCCATAAAGCAGATTGCCATTAAAAGAGCAGACGCCTGATAATCGGGAATACTACCATCGGTATAGCCCTTTATAAAAAATTCTATTTCGTGGTCTGAAAGGGCTTGACCCTTTTTCTTTTTCTGAATAATGTCATACATCTTCATATAAAATCACCCTCAAAGGCTTTGGGAAGAAGTTCGTTTAAAGTAAATGTGTTAAAGTTGCCATCTTCCTTGGCAACCAAAATTTTCATATCTTTGGCCCCAAATTCAGATAAAACCTGTCGGCAAACACCACAGGGCATAAAGCCCTGCACCTTACCCTCTTTACCACCTGCTATAGCAATGGCAGAAAATTCTTTCTCGCCCTCGCTAACCGCCTTAAAAACCGCAGTACGCTCGGCGCAAACTGTGGCAGAAAATGAAGCATTTTCAACATTACATCCGGTAAAAACCTTACCCGATTTTGTAATTAAAGCTGCGCCTACTGTACACCCCGAATAAGGGGAATATGAATTTTTCATAGACTTAATTGCTAAATCTACAAGTTCCTTATTTGTCATAAAATCTCCTTTAAAAAGCTCTCGCCATCGCCTTTAAAACTAACCTCTAAATACTCACAAACGGTTGCAGAAATATCTGCAAAGGTTTTTAAGGTATTTAAATTATTTGGCTTAATTTTTTTGCCACAAACGATTACAGGAACATATTCTCTTGTATGGTCGGTGTGGCTATCTCCCGGGTCACAACCGTGGTCGGCTGTTATTATAAGAATGTCATCGCTTTGCATATTGCTTAGAAAACCCGGCAAAAATTTATCAAACTCGCTTATTGCCTTAGCATAACCGTCAATGTCCTGTCTGTGACCGTAAAGCATATCAAAATCCACCAGGTTAGTAAAGCAAAGACCGTTAAAATCTCTTGAAAGTAGATTTTTTGTTATACTCATACCCTCTTCATTAGAGTGAGAAATTAATTTTTCGCTAATACCCTGCCCCGCAAATATATCGGAAATTTTTCCCACTGCTAAAACACTTTTGCCACTATTAATAATTGCGTCAAGCATTGTAGTTTTTGGCGGTAGAACAGAAAAATCTCTTCTGTTAGCCGTACGGGTAAAACCACCCTTTTCACCAACAAAGGGTCTTGCAATAACTCTGCCCACGGCGTGTTTGCCCACTAAAATTTTTCTTGCTGTTTCACAGTATTTATAAAGCTCTTCTAAAGGTACCTTGTCTTCGTGAGCCGCTATTTGAAAAACACTATCAGCCGAGGTATAAACAATAAGCTTTCCAGTTTTTAAATGCTCTTCACCGTAATCTGCAATAACCTGGGTTCCCGAATAGGGTTTATTACATAAAACCTCTCTTCCGGTTTGCTTTACAAATTCGTCTATAATCTCTTTTGGAAAGCCATTTGGATATGTGGGCATAGGTGTTTTTGAAATAATTCCTGCAATCTCCCAATGACCGGTGGTTGTATCTTTACCGGCCGAAGCCTCTGCCATTCTACCCACGACGGCGGTCAGCTTATTAACCTTGTCTAGACAATCAACACCATCTATATTACCAAGACCCATTGAAATAAGATTAGGTATATTAAAATTTTTAGATACCGAAATTCTTTTTAAGGTATTACAGTTTTTATCGCCAAAATTTTCTGCGTCAGGCATTTGGCCAATACCGAAAGAATCTAAAACAATAAGAAAAACTCTTTTCATAAATTATTCCTCAGCCAAGGCTACAGCCGTTTTAAGTGCAAGCTCCATCATCTGTGTAAAAGAATTTTGCCTTTCCTCAGCAGTAGTTGCCTCCCCTGTTAAAATATGGTCCGAAACGGTACAAATAGCAAGGGCATTTTTACCCAAACGGGCGGCATTCATATAAAGGGCGGCGGCCTCCATTTCAACCGCCATTACCCCCATTTTACCCCAAGCATTTGCCGATTTAAAGGTGTCAGGCACACCCTCTTCGTCTGAATAAAATGTATCAGAAGAAAGCAGATTACCCACGTGGTATACAGCTTTCATTTCTTCGGCTATCTTAGTAGCAGTTTTAAGCATTTTATAACTGCAAACGGGTGCGAAAGTGCCGGGAAGATTATATTGATTTGCAAAGTTAGAGTTTGTGCAAGCCCCCATACCAATAACTATATCTCTAACCTTAATATTTGGGCTTATTGCACCCGCAGAGCCAATACGAATAATATTTTCTACACCAAAAAAGTTATAAAGCTCGTAAGAATAAATACCCATTGACGGCATACCCATTCCACTTGCCATAACCGAAACATCTACTGAGCAGTATTTGCCTGTATAGCCTTGAATACCCCTTACGTTATTAACAAGCTTTGCCTCTTCTAAAAAGTTTTCAGCAATAAACTTTGCCCTCAAAGGGTCACCCGGCATTAAAACAGTTTTTGCAAAATCACTTGGTGTTGCATTAATATGCGGTGTTGGATAGTTTGCCATTACCCTCACCCTCACTTTCTTTTACTAGTTTAACAATTCGGCTTGTGCCAAGACGGTTAGCGCCTAATTTTAAAAACTCATCGGCATCTTCAAGACTTGAAATTCCACCCGCCGCTTTAATTTTAATATCTCCCGAACAAAATTCTTTAAAAAGCTTTATATCTTCTACTGTTGCTCCGCCGGTGGAAAAGCCTGTAGAGGTTTTAATATAATCAGCACCCGAGCTTGATACTATTTTGCACATTTTAATTTTTTCTTCACGACTAAGCAGACAGGTTTCAATAATAACCTTTAGAAGCTTTCCGTTACAGGCTGCTTTAACAGACTTGATTTCTTCTAAAACAAGGTCATATTTTTTATCTTTTAGCCAACCCAAATTAATAACCATATCTATTTCATCGGCCCCAAGGCTTACGGCCTCTTCTGTTTCAAAGCATTTAACAGCCGTGGTATTGTAGCCGTTAGGAAAGCCAATTACTGTACAAATTTTTAGTTTGTCACCAACATATTCTTTTGCCTGTTTAACAAAGCTTGGTGGAATACAAACAGAAGCGGTTTTGTATTTAATTCCATCATCGCAAATAGACTTAATCTCTTCCCAAGTGGCAGTCTGACTAAGCAAAGTGTGGTCTACAGCCTCTAAAATATTATTTATATCCATAGTAATTCCCCCAAACTGTTTCTTTATTTAATTTTAACATTATTACTTAAAATAGTCAATAACACAAAAGGCCGCAAAGCGGCCTTAAAACTTATATTATATTATTTTATTCTACTTTCCTGTGCGGTAATAATTGCTTTATAATAATCAACAGCTCCGGGCAAGGTACCAGCCTCAATATTTTCATTTAACCCGTGCATTCCTGCCATTTGTTCAGGCCCATACTTTACAGGGCTGAATCTTACACAATTATCACAAACCTCATCATAAAACCTTGAATCGGTTGCACCTGTTACTACATAAGGCATAATTCCAATTCCGGGGAAAACCTTAGAAATACACTCTTTAACCATTTTAAACTGCTCACCGTCAAGGTTTAAAGAGTTTGAAGGGTTACCCTTATATACCACCTCGGCCTCTACACCAAATTTAGCAGCCCTTTCGCTTATAACCTTAATGCTTTCATCAGCGCCCTGATGAGGAATAAAACGTAAATTGGCCGAAACAGTTGCCTCTTGGGGTATTACATTATAACCGTCTGAGCCACTTTGCATTGTAAATGCAATTGTTGTTCTTACCATTGCCGCACCTTGGGCACTTAAAAGGGGTAAAACTTTTAATAAAATAGGTTTAAAAAGCCATATATTAGAAAAAACAAAGCGAAGACCAAAATTTGTTGTATATGGCGACAAGGTTTTAAACATTTGAATAACAGCCGGAGAGTATTTAGATTTAAAGGGATAATGCTTTTCAACGTCAGCCACAAACTTAGCAAGGCGCACAATGGGTGTATTCCTTTTAGGAGCACTGGCATGACCGCCGTTGCTTTTGGCAACAAATCGCATATCTCCATATCCCTTTTCAAAGATACCAACGGCGGCAAAATTACCGGGAACACCGCCCACCGGTTCTTCTACTATACTTCCGCCCTCATCACAAAGCATAAAAAGTTTTATACCCTGTTTTTTAAGCCAAGCGGCAAGTTTTGGCCCACCGCTACCACCTATTTCTTCGGTACAGCTACTTGCAAGATAAACATCACAGGCCGGTTCATAGCCTTCTTCTATCATTTCTTCAGTTGCCTGTAAAAATGCCATAAGACTGCACTTAGTATCGGCCGAGCCTCTTCCCCACACCTTATCCTCGGCAATAGCACCCGAAAAAGGGGGATATTGCCAATCTCCGTTAGCTTCTACAACATCCATATGACTCATAAGCCATATAGGTGCCATATTATTTTTACCTTTCCATTTTAAAACCAGGTTGCCGTCTATATTAATTTTTTCACACACTGCAAAGGTTTTAGGAAAAAGCTCTTCTAAAAGCTTATGAAAGTTTAAGAATTTGGCGATATCTTCGTCGCCTCTGCGTGAAACAGTTTCCATTGCAACCATTTTAGAAAGTTTTTCGGAATAAAGGTCTACTCTTTTCTTATCGGTTGAAAGTGAATATTCTGTTTTCTTTGGGCTAAGCAACAGGGTTCTTATGACTGCCGCTAACAACAGCAGTACTATAAGGCACAACAAAACTAAAATTATATATAAAATTGTTTTCATTTTTACTGTTCCTCATTTGAATTTTGGTTATTAACATCTATTTTTTTGCTTTCCTTTTTAAAACGTAACCAGGCATGTGCAATTGCAATAGCACCGCTTACCAGCATTAAGATAGCAACATTGCTTATCATTGAGGGAACAAAAACAAAAAGCAAGGACATTAAAACCAAGGGTATTGCCACAATTTGTTTACCTTTACGGAAGTATCTTGTTGCCATTGCGCCAAAAAGAGCAGGAACAACATTGTTAAAAGCAGGCTGCAGCACCTCGGCCTCTAAAATTGGGCGCAGAGGAATAATAAGCATAACACCCAAAGCAATAACCAAAGTGGTTACCAAAGAAGAGGTGGCAATGGAAAGGGTTGAAACAATTTCATTTTCGGGGGTTCCGGTTTTTGTGTCGGCAATTTCCTTTGCATTTAAAGCACAGGGTATTTTCATATTAATAAGATTTCCTGTAATAAAGGCAAGATAGCCTCCACCGGCACCAAGCATTGGTGTGTAAATTAAAAATTCTACTATACAGCTTGGAATGTAAACTAAAGCTATTTTGCCAAGCCCCTTAGCAAAGGCCGAAAGATTAGGCATAGCATCTAAAGCAAAGCCCATTAAAAAGGGTGAACCTACTAAAAGTAATATTCCAATAGCAAGGCCTATTCTTCCAATAAGGTGAGTACCCTCGTTATATTTATGAAAAATTTTATCCTTTCGGTTAATATCCATTACTACACCCCCTTAAAATATTATTCCGCAAACAACAGCGGCGGCCATTCCCACAATCATACTACCTGCAATAGAAAAATTTTCAAGCCAGGACATATTTTTCTTATTACTGAAATATTCAAAAATTATCATAGCAATTGCCGAAAAGATTAAGGCTATAAGCTGAAGATATTCGCCTGTAAACACCAAAGAGCCCTTTTGAAGCTGAACAAACTGACCAATATAGCTTCCTATATATGCAGTAATAAGACCAATGAACATTGCAGTCATAGCGTCATCGCCAAAGCTTCTACCGCTTTTTTTAACATTGGGCTTACTTTGAAACTTTTTACTGTAGGACTTGCCGAATACAGCCATTAAAACAACGCCCCAAATTATTCCTACAGACATTAAAAGGGCAATTGTAGTAAAAGCCTCAGGTGACATTTCTGAAATATTAAGACCTGTAAGTCCAACCTCTTTTGCGGCAATATCGGCCACACTGGTTTCATAATGCAGGGCGCCTATAACCGAAAGTCTAAGCCAAGGAAGAGGAAGCCCCAAACTACCGGAAAGCGCAATAACACCTAAAAGAATACTTACACTAGGAAGCAAGGTGAAGGTTGCACTAGAGGTTATTGTGCGGCGAAGTTTTGTTTTGTCCATTCCTATTGCCACACCGGCCTTGTAAGCACGAACCATAAAAACTATACTAAGCAAGGCAACAAAAAGAATAATTCCACCGCTTATTAGAAAAAGCGGCCAGCTGTTAAGTTGGTCTAGAATTTTCACTTTAAATTTTCCTTTCTTTAACAAGTTTTAAGACGACAAAAACACATATTAACAAAGTTATTATACAATTTCACCCTGCAAAAAGCAACAATAATTTGGCTTTTTACAGGGTGAAATAACTATAGGTTCTTATTTATTTCTTCCGGTTCATATTCTGTGAGGGGGGCCAAAAATGAGTTTTCACGAAGCTTCTCTTCAATCATATCTAAAACTTCCTCGTCTTCGGCCTCAACAGTATGATAATGATAACCCTCTGTAACATTTTTTAAAAGGCTTGATTTTCCTGTTGTCAGTTCCTTTAAAAATCTTTGAACCTCTACTCTGGATTTAATGTCCATTTTTGCCCTAACGGTTCCATAGGTTCTGTGAAAAACAAAAACGTCTATAACCTTACCGCCCATATCAACAATAAGGTTTAGCTCTTTTTCTACATCACTGTCAGAATGTTTTACCTTAAAGGCACGTCTTGCCGCCGCCTTTTTTTCAATTTTATAGCCTCTCGCAAGGGAAGCAATTTCAAAGCCGGAGGCCCTGAGCAATGCAACATCTTGAACAATAACCTGACGACTAACCCCAAAAGTATTAGCTAAAGCTGTTGCAGAAACAACATTTTGGCTTTGGGACAGCATTTTTATAAGCTTTTCTCGGCGCTGTTCTCCATTCATAATTAAACCTCACTCATAAAAAATTAAATAGCGTGTAAATTCTTAAGAGATAAATCTAAAATTGGTGCTGAATGAGTTAGGGCTCCGCTGGAAATATAATCTACACCCAAATCGGTAAGGGCGGCAATGTTTTCTTTTGTAACATTACCCGAAACCTCTACCTCTGCTCTTTTATTAATATATTCCATAGCAGTTTTAATTTCGCTATGGGACATATTATCAAGCATAATTATATCTGCCCCTGCCTCTATAGCATCTTTTACCATTTCAAAGGTTTCAACCTCAACCTCAATTTTTCTTACAAAGGGGGCATATTCCTTAGCCATTTTAACAGCCTCTTTTACGCCACCGGCGGCACCAATATGGTTATCCTTAAGAAGTACACCGTCAGAAAGGTTATATCTATGATTTTTTCCGCCGCCAACTCTCACAGAGTATTTTTCAAATATTCTGTTATTTGGAGTGGTTTTTCTTGTATCTAACAAGGTAGTATTGCTACCCTCAAGCAGAGCAGAAACCTGTCTTGTATAGGTGGCAATTCCGCTCATTCGTTGAAGATAATTTAAAGCCGTTCTTTCCCCGCAAAGCAAAACTCTTATATCACCGTAAAGCTTGCCAACCAAATCTCCCTTTGATACCTCATCGCCATCATTTGCAAAAAACTCTACCTTAACATTTTCGTCTAAAAGTGTAAAAACCCTTTCAAACACCTGTAAACCACAAATAACACCGTCTTCTTTGCAAATAAGGTCTACTGTACCCTGTACACTATTAGGCATAACGCTGTTGGTAGACACATCTTCACTGGTAATATCTTCTTTAAGAGCGCTTAAAATAAGCGGCTCTACCTGTAATTTTAAAGTAACCGGGTCAAACATTTTCATTCTCCTTTATTTTTTCAAGTACAATTTGTTTATAGTGATTTTCTAAGGCTTTTGTATCTTCATATTTTTTCAAACAGGGTAAGCTTAGACCTGCTATATCTAATTCCTCAGTATCCTCTGCAATTTTTAAAGCCGCTCTTTTAGCAAAGACAAGACTTTCTAAAAGAGAATTACTAGCCAGTCTGTTTTTACCGTGAACACCGTTACAGGCCGTTTCCCCTACTGCGTAAAGCTTATTTAAAGAGGTTTGCCCATCATAGTCGATTTTAACGCCGCCCATAAAATAATGTTGGGCCGGAACAACAGGAATACACTCTTTAAAAACATCATAGCCTTTTTGGTAGCAATGCTCAATAATATTTGGAAAATGGTTTTCAAGCTCTTTTTTCGGAATACAGCTTAAGTCCTCCCACACAAAGTTGCTGCCCTCTTTTTTCATTTGCTCTGTAATTTCTTTAGTTAGCAAATCTCTGGGTAAAAGTTCATTTGTGAATGGCTTTTTATTCTTGCCGTAAAGCCTTGCGCCCTCACCCCTTACCGATTCAGAAATGAGAAAACTTCTGTCTTTATCCTCTGAATAAAGGGTAGTTGGGTGTATTTGAACATAGCTTATATCCCTTACGGGTATATTATGCTTTAATGCTATGGCTAAAGCATCGCCTGTGAGGTGAGAATAGTTTGTAGAGTGCTTATAAAGCCCTCCAATTCCCCCCGTAGCAAGAACTGTTTGGTTTGCGCCAATAAGTAGAAGTTCGCCCTTAGAAGTTTTAACTACTCCACCAAGGCAACGGTTATTTTCTTCCCAAATATCCAAAAGGGTTGTGCTTTCAAGTATTTCTATATTTGAAAGACTTCGGGCTTTGCTAAGTAGTTTAGAAGTAATTTCCTTTCCGGTAATATCTTTATGAAAGAGTATTCTGCTTTTAGAGTGAGCGCCCTCTTTTGTAAAGGCAAAGTTACCGTTTTGGTCTTTATTAAATTCAACACCACAGTTCAAAAGGTCTGAAAGCACGTCCCTTGAACCCTTTATCATAAGTTCTACGCTTTTTCTGTCGTTTTCATAATGACCTGCTTTTAAGGTGTCTTCAAAAAAACTGTCAAAGTCCCCTTCGTCCTTTAGCATACAAATTCCGCCTTGGGCAAGAAAAGAATCACATTCCTCTGCCTTGGCCTTTGTAATAACAGTTATTTTTTTATTTCTTGGAAGATTAATAGCTAAATAAAGCCCTGCACAACCCGAACCGGCTATTAAAACATCAGTCTTAAAAAAGTTCTTCATATTATCCACCGTATTTTAACATCTGGTCTATACAGTGACCGGCCTCCTTAATAACCTCTTGGTCTAAGACAATTTCTTCTCCGCCGTTTCCAAACTTTAAGATACCATATACGTCTGCCAAGGTAGTTAACCTCATATCGGTACAAATGCAGTTTTTAGAAACGGGATAAAACCTTTTTTCGGGGTATTTAAACTGAAGATGCTGAACTATACTGTTTTCTGTTCCTATAATAAACTCATTATTTTGGCTGTTAGCAACAAAATTCATAATACCGGTTGTACTTCCGGCATAATCGGCAAGGTCGGTTACCTCTTTTTTACATTCGGGATGAACTAAAAACAATGCATTTTTATGTAAGCTTTTAGCCCTTTTTACATCATCTGCCGTAACAGACATATGAACTGGGCAACCACCGTTTATAAAATAAAACTTCTTATTGGGAACCTGTTTTTCTACCCATCTGCCAAGGTTAATATCGGGTATAAAAATAATTTCCTTTTGAGGGATATTTTTAACTATTTCAAGGGCCGAAGCAGAAGTAACACAGACATCACACACTGTTTTCAAAAGTGCCGTAGTGTTAATATAGCATACAACTGCCGCTTCGGGGTGCTCCCTTTTAAGCGCTTTTATTTGATTTACTGTCATTTGCTCTGCCATTGGGCAACCTGCAAAGGGGCTTGAAAGATACACATTTTTTTGAGGCGAAAGAATTTTAGCCGTTTCAGCCATAAAACGAACACCGCACATAAGCACATTTTTATGCGCCGCCTTAGCCGCTTGTTTGCTAAGACCAAAGGAATCGCCCACAAAATCTGCAATTTCTAATATATCATGGGTTTGATAGGCGTGAACTAAAACGCAAAAATCTTTTTCCCTTTTAAGTTTTAAAATTTCCTGTTGCATTTCGGCAGTAGTCAACATAAAAGCCTCCAATGTTTATTAACTCCAGAATATTATAGCTTCAAGAGTTATATCTGTCAAGACACCTGTAAAAACAAAATTCTTTACACATAAACTTCTGTTTAATTGCATATATTTCAAGGTTTTTTAAAAAGAAATTCTGTATATTTTTCAACATTTTATTGATTATAAAAACTATGTGTGTTAAAATAAATTTAAAGAGGTGTTGAAATTGAAAATAACATTTTTAGGAGCTGCCCACGAAGTTACCGGGTCTTGCACATTACTAAGGCTTTGTGAAAAAAACATACTTGTTGATTGCGGAATGGAACAGGGCGCTGATATTTACGAGAACTGTGAACTGCCTATTTCCCCTACAGAAATAGATGCTATTGTGCTAACCCACGCACATATTGACCATTCAGGCAAAATTCCCGCAATGGTTGCCGGTGGATATAAGGGCCCAATTTATTCTACCGAAGCAACCTTTAGGCTTTGTGATATTATGCTTAAAGATTCTGCCCATATTCAAGAGTTTGAAGCCGAATGGCGAAACAGAAAGGCCAAGCGCTCCGGTGCCGAGCCATATACCCCACTTTACACAATGGCAGACACCCTACAGGCCCTTTGCCAATTTAAATATACCGGATATGAAAAAGATCTGAGCATTTTTGATGATATAAAAATTAGGTTTTCAGATGCAGGTCACCTTTTAGGCTCTTCAAGTGTTTATATAACCTATACAGAAGAAAATGTAACTAAAACCTTGCTGTTTTCAGGTGATTTAGGCAACATTAACCGCCCCTTAATACGCGACCCACAGTTTCCAACTAAGGCAGATTATGTGGTTATAGAATCAACCTATGGTGACAGACTGCACGGTGAAAGACCTGATTATATAAGTCAGCTTTCCAAAATTTTACAGGAAACCTTTGACCGTGGCGGCAACGTTGTCATTCCCTCTTTTGCCATAGGCCGAACACAAGAGCTTTTATATCTTATAAGAAATATTAAACAACAGGGTTGTATTAAAGGTCACGAAGGCTTTCCGGTTTATGTTGACAGTCCTATGGCTGTAGAGGCCACAAACGTTTATAGCTCCGGTATGACCGATTATTATGACAGCGAAACCCTTGAACTTTTAGAAAAAGGAATTGACCCAATTAACTTCGAAGGCCTTTCCCTTTCACTTACCTCTGAAGACTCTAAGCTTATTAATGAAGATAAACGCCCTAAGGTTATTCTTTCTGCTTCGGGAATGTGCGAGGCAGGTCGTATACGCCACCACCTAAAGCACAACCTTTGGAGTGAAAAAAATACTATTCTTTTTGTTGGCTATCAGTCTAACGGCACAATAGGAAGAAAGCTTCTTGACGGAGCTTTATCGGTTAAACTGTTTGGCGAAGAAATTGTTGTTAATGCCAAAATAGAAAACCTTGCAGGTATAAGCGGTCACGCCGATAAATATATGCTTATAAACTGGCTTTCCACCCTTGAGGCGGCTCCTCAAAAGGTTTTCATAAACCACGGTGAGGATACCGTATGCGACCAATTTGCCGAAACCGTAACCGACAAGCTGGGCTTTGAGGCTATTGCCCCTTACAGCGGTGACACCTATGACCTTTTAAGCGGCGAATGTATAGAAAAGGCGCCCATTGTAAAGGTTACTAAAAAGAGTGATACCAAACTGCGAAACGAAGCTATATTTGCAAAGCTTGTTGCCGCAGGGCAAAGGCTTATGGGAATTATTAAAACCTATAAAAACGGTTCTAATAAAGATATAGCCCGTTTCACCGACAGAATTAACGACCTATGCGATAAATACGATAGATAAAAAGAATGAGCAGATATAGCCTTGCGGTTATATCTGCTCGTATTGTTTTATGAAATTAAAACACCGTTTGAATTAAATCTATAATATCTTCCGCCTATTTTTACTCTTCCTGTTACCATATAACCGCTAGAGTTAAGGTAATATTTTTTGCCGCCTTGTTGAAGCCAAGAAGATTTAAGCATAGAGCCTTGTGAATCCATGTAACACCAACCGTAAGAATCCTTCATCCAACAATTGGTTACAGCATATCCGTTGGCACCAACGTAGCACCAGCCTTTGCTATCTCTCACCCAAGTGTTGGTCACCATTGCGCCGTCTGAACCAAGGTAGCACCACCCGCGAGAATCTTTAACCCAAGAATTTGCTACCATATAACCGTTGGCATTAAGGTAAAACCATCGGCCACCGTCAAGAACCCACTTTGATTTGGTCATTGAACCGTTTGAATCTAAATAACACCAACCGTAAGAATCCTTCATCCAACAGTTAGTTACGGCATATCCGTTAGGCCCCACATAACACCAACCAACAGAATCTCTAACCCAACAGTTGGTTAACATACTTCCATCAGAGCCAAGATATACCCAACCGGCAGAATCCTTAACCCAGGTGTTAACTGCCATATGACAGCTTGAATCTAAATAATACCAGGTTCCGTTTTCGGGTAACCATTTATTTTGCAGTAACAAGCCGTCTGCACCGGCATAACACCAACCTTTGGAATCTTCAATCCATTCGTTAGCAATAACATTTCCCCATCTACCCACGTAACACCAGGTTGTTCCAACAGGCCACCAGGTATAGGGCGTAAAATCAGCCTTTCCGTTACTAAGATAAAACAGATTGCCGTTATACTGTGTAATAGAAGTAACAGTAAAATCCACATTTCCCGCATTTACATAATACCAATTTCCATTATGATAAACAATGCCCCAATGCTTTTTAAAGGCATTGTCTTTATAATATTTCCAATAGCCATCACGGTAAATTAAACCCTCACTTCCAAGCCCCTTTGTACTGCTAACATAAGTGTTATTATAATCTCCGTTGTTTTGAACCTTTTTTCTCATTGTGGTAACCGAGAAACGGTCGTTTTCATATTTAAATCCGTGAATATTATCACTCATATAGCTTATAAGGGTTTTTTGAGTGCCTGTGGCAGGGTTATACTGATAAATTTCTTTGTCACCTGAAACAAAAAGATTAGTACCGTCGGTGTCTAAACGGGAAAAGGAATCATAATAACTCCAGGTTGGAGAGTAATAAGGCTCATACCATGTTTCGTTATATTTTTTAATATATGTATGATTATTTAAGGCTGTATCGCAACGGTAAAGCTGTGTATTGCCCCTTTTATCTTTATTATACAAGAAATATATGTTTCCATTTAAAAGCACAAATTCTGAATAAGAAGCTTTCCACCAAAAATCATCAAAGTAGGTATCGTTAGGCGACCTATCATAATCATAAGCATTGTGACCGCTATTATAAATACCCGTAGAAGATAAAAGGAAATTATCGTGCTTTACCATTCCCTCTACCCTCACGTGCTTTCCACTACTGGAATCTATATAGCTTGGGTCATCCCAAGTTACGTCAACGTGATATTTCTTGCCATATAAATAAATAATATTCCACACATGATTAAGGGCATCAGACTGGCAAAAGTAATTAGGAATACCAAGTTTATTCAGCATATATTTATATGCCATAGAATAACCCTGACAAACCGATTTTTTCTTAACAAAAGCACCATACATGGTGTAGCAAGGATATGTCCATTCCTTACTTATTTCAATACCCTCATAATCATATTCTGTCCAGGTTGCAAGTCGGTCGTGTAGAATTAGTGCTCTCGAATAATTAGAAACTGAAGAATCTCTAAGGCCCTTTAGCATCTCCTCCGCCGCCATATCACAGGCCGAAAGCTGTGCCTTATATGTTTCGTTATCTAAAGAATACCAAAAATACAAATTTGCTAGAGTTTGACTTCCGGTATAATAATTATATGTATATGTTTCAAGATTAAAATGCTCCAGGTCGTTCATACCCAAGTTAAACAGCATAGTATTGGTTTGACTATTATATGGAATTTTATAATTTGTAACGTCTACAACCTCCACATTGTTCTTTACCGCTTCTTTAATAATTTGCTTCACCGTAGCAAACTGAGAAGCAGTTAATCCGTAAAGATAATCAGGTTCCGGTTCAGAAGCAGCGCTTGGGGTAAACGAAGAACCGCTGGGCACAAAATTATTTACCTCGCCCATAGCAACCGGTTCACCTGTTGGCACACAAACAATGTTGGTTTGCTGTGTATCTGCCGACAGGGCGCTTATTTTAGTAGCCGTAACGCTTAACAAAAGTATTAAACTTAAAACTAAACAGACAAATCTTTTCATATTTTCACCTTTTTACACTATCTAATTAATCATACCTTTGAAGGTTTCTTCATCAATTACCATAACGCCAAGAGCGTTGGCCTTATCAAGCTTACTTCCCGCCTCTTCACCTGCTAAAACATAGTCAGTTTTTTTAGAAACCGAGGAAGAAACTTTACCACCAAAGCCCTCTATAATTTTAGCCGCCTCACTTCGCTTATACGTGGGCAAAGTTCCTGTAAGAACAAAGGTTTTACCCTCAAAACGAGTATCAGTAATAACCGTTTGAGATTCCATATTAAGGCCAAATTCCTTAAATTTTTCAATTAAATCTACGGTTTGAGGCATTGATAAAAACTCAAACAGGCTGTCGGCCATAATTTCACCAAAGCCGTCTATTGCCGCAAAATCTTCTTTAGATGCTGACAAAATGTTGTCAATATTTTGCATTTTATCTGAAACAAGCTTTGCCGCCTTTGCACCAATGTGCCTAATTCCAAGGCCAAAGATAAACCTATACAAATCATTTTCCTTAGATTTTTCAATGGCCAATAGCAAATTATTTGCCGACTTTTCACCCATTCGTTCTAAAGAAGAAATTTCTTCTTTTTTAAGGCTATAAAGGTCATAAGCATGGTGAACGAGGCCCTTTTCCAGCAATAGCTCAACAACTGCCGGGCCAAGCCCCTCAATATCCATAGCATCACGACTGGCAAAATGAATAATATGACGGGTAAGCTGTGCCGGGCATTCTGCATTTGTACACCGCGTTACCGCCTCGCCCTTTTCTCTTATTACCTCTGCGCCGCAGGAGGGACAAGACTTAGGCATTTCAAAGGGTAAGGACCCCTCTTTATGCCTGGCAACACCCACTACTTCAGGAATAATATCTCCTGCTTTTCTTACAATAATTGTATCGCCGATTCTTATTCCCTTTTCTTTAATAAAATCTTCATTATGCAAAACAGCACGGCTAACAGAGGTTCCGGCCAAGGTAACAGGGGTAAACTGTGCAGTAGGTGTTAAAGCGCCGGTTCTTCCAACATTAATTTCAATTTTTTCTAAAACCGTTTCTTTTTCCTCAGGTGGATATTTATAGGCTACTGCCCATTTGGGGAATTTAGCTGTACTTCCAAATTCACCGCGCTGTGATAAATTATCAAGCTTAATTACAGCGCCGTCAATATCAAACTCAAGCTCTCCCCTTTTGTTTCCTATTTTCTCAATAAAATCTATAGCCTGTTCAATTCCAACAGCCCTATTATAAAAGGGTAACACCGAAAAACCAAGCTCTTTTAAAAAGTCAAGGGATTCAATATGTGAAGAAAATTCTCTACCCTCTATGCGCTGAATATTAAAAATAAATATAGAAAGCTGTCTTGAAGCCGTTACAGAAGAATCCTTTTGCCGTAGAGAACCAGCCGCCGCATTTCGCGGATTTTTGGCTGGTGGCAAACCAAGGTTTTCTTGGCTTTTTACAAGCTGTAAAAAGCCCTTATGCGACATATAAACCTCGCCTCTTACCTCTAAGCTTCCATCAAAGTCAATAGTTTTAGGAATATCCTTTATAGTAAGCAAATTGGCAGTAACATCCTCACCAACAAGGCCGTCACCTCTGGTAGAACCCCTTACAAACCTACCTTTCTCATATTCCAAAGAAACCGAAAGACCGTCAATTTTAGGTTCAACAGAAAAAACAGGATCTGCCAGTTCTTTAATGCGGCCTTCAAATGCTCTTAATTCTTCAAAGCTAAAGGCATCCTGTAAGCTTTCCATTTTGACTGTGTGCTCTACAGGCGAAAAAAGCCGCTCTGCCACACCGCCGCCCACCCTGTTATTAGGAGAATTCGGTAAAACAAACTGAGGGTACTGCTCTTCAAGACCCTTTAGTTCTCTTTGTAGCATATCATATTCATAGTCGGAAATTTCGGGCGAATCATCCATATAATATCGGTCGCTGTAATAGTTAAGCTTACCTGTTAACTGTTCAATTCGTTCCTTTATTTTTTCAAGTTCCATATTTTACTTCCTTTAGTAAAATTTAATCAACCTCTGCGCCATAGTTAAACAAATCATCGGTAACCTCACCGTTAGCATCAAAAACATTTGTAAAGGCCTCGGGAATTTTGCCGGCAATAATAGTTTGCGCCACAATATAATTAGTATTAACCCTCTCAGACACATTACCCCAGGGTATTATTAAAAATAAATCACAGACAACATTCATATAAATAGTATGCAATGTGCTGTTAATACTAGCTTCGGCAAACTCGCTTTGAAGTGATGTATGAAAGGTTGTTGAAAACTGAAGCTTAAAGCTAACCTTAGGCCCTCTGCCTAAGGTATATTCATTTCCTATAAGGGTACCAATAGGCACCTTTATAGTAATATAATCTCCATAATCATATATAACCCTTTTTAGCTTTGAAACAAAGGCTGTTTTTACCCGATTAAGAGCCGCAGTATCAACCTGAATGGACATTACATTTTGCCCACCGTCATAAATAACCCTATCAATTTCAGACATATTCGGCATATTGCTGTCGCTAAGAACAGTTTCCATGGCGGAATCTAAAAGATTCTGAACAACACCCGTAGCAACCGACATTGGATACTCTCTTATAACACGCCTTATGTAGCTGTCGGCAATCATCAATAAAATAATACTGCCCACCAATAAAAAAACAATTCCAAAACCAAGGCCGCGCAACCTAACCTTAGAGCCATGTCCTATAAAACCTCGGCGCCGCCCACTAACTTTACTGCAACAAACCCTCAAACCTATGCACCCACTTTTCAGTATATACTTAAAAGACCATTCAATACATTTTACGCATTACCAAAAAAGGGGTGCATTGCAAGTTTAATTCTATTTCATTTTAGCGCAGTCAATAATAAGCTGAGCTGCATTTTCTATTCCAATACAGCCGTTAAGACATAAATCATAAGAGGTTGCTTCGCCCCATTTAAGCTCAGAATAATAATTATGATAACTGGCCCTTTTTTTATCGGTTTTACGAATAAGCTCTGCTGCCTGGTCGTGACGAATTTTCTCATACTCAGAAACACGCTTGATTCTGTAATCAAAATCAGCATGAACAAATACGCTTAAATGCTCAACCTCATCTTTAAGAATACTTTCAGCACAACGTCCTATAATAACGCAAGGTCCCTGCTTTGCAATTTCTTTAATAGTATCACTTTGAATGACAAAAATTTTATCGCTCATAGGCATTTCGGGTATTCCGGTAAAGCTGTTGCCATATGTATAAGCCCCAAGTGAAAGAGAATAAAGAAAACTGTTTGTTGGCTTTTCATCATAATCATCTAAAATTTCGTGACTGAGGCCGCTATCCTGAGCAATTTTTTTAATAAGCTCTTTATCATAAAAAGGAATTCCAAGCTTTTCGGCAACCAACTTGCCAATAGCTCTTCCGCCACTACCAAACTGACGACCTATTGTAATTACCATTTTTTCCATTAAACACACTCTCCTTAAACAGGTTAAAAAGCATTTTTAAATATACTTTCTTACGAACAGATTATAACATATATACCCCATTTTTACAAGAGAAATGCCAAAAAACAAAAGTAAAGAATTTAAAATATTTTTCAGCGTTCCGCTATTAATTATATCTTGCCAGTGGGAAACGGCGGCGGGAAAATCTTCTTTAATAGCGGCATCGGCCTTAGCCAAAGCCTCTTTGTCAGAAATAACCTGGTAAGACATTGCACCGTTAGGAAGCTCTTTCTGTTGTCGCTCACTCATACCTTGGTCAAGGTGTCCAGCTCGTTTCGAACCGCTTCTACCCATTGAGAATAGCCATTGGCTTTAAGCCAAGTTTTAAATGCCACACTGTCCTCAAAAATATAATTAGAAAACTTTTTATAAAGTCTACTACCCTCAACGCTGTAGGTAAACTCGTGTTTAATTACCACCTTTATAGGGTCCACAGTATATCTGCTGATGTAAACCCTAAATCAAACTTATTTTAATGCAATGTCAAAAACATTTTAATCCTTAAATAAAAAAATCATTGACATAATGAGTTTTTTAGATTATAATAGTATGGCAATTTTAAGAGCAACCTGTTATCGGGGTGTGGCGCAGTTGGTAGCGCGCGACATTTGGGACTAAGAGAACGGGTCAACCCCCTCACCTTGAAAAACCGCTTAAACACTGGGTTTTCGGGAGTTTCAAACTTCGATTTTTAGGTTTTGACCCTATATTTGACCACAACAGTAATCATTAATTTTTGACCCTATATTTTTCAAAATTTCATACTATCGAGGTGTGGCGCAATTGGTAGCGCGCTTGCTTTGGGAGCGTGTCGGACGAAAAGTGCCGTAAAAAAGCAAAAGTCCCGAAAACCCTTTAACGGTGCGGACATTCGGGGTTTTGAGATAACTCAAAAAAGCGTGGATTTTGAGTTTGACCACAGTTTGTCCCACTTCCACGCAAAAACAAGAAAAATCGAATAGATATCCGGGTGTGGCGCAGCTGGGAGCGCGGGTGGTTTGGGAGTGTTACCGACGACATCCATTAGAAATTTCCAAACCCTCAAAGAAGCCTTAAACACTGCGGATTTTCCTCTTTCTTTTCTCTTTGAAATGTGTTATAAT